>NZ_CAMYMD010000111.1 GCF_947259555.1 uncultured Roseovarius sp. | reverse complement strand
CCGCCGCACGCCCCGGCCCGGACCCCGCCAAGCTCGCCGCAGAGATGGGCGCGCGCCACCTGCCGCTGCCGCGTGCCGACGCGCGCGCTATATCCTCTGCGGTGACCACGGCACTCGGAGCGTGAGCGATGGATTGGCAGCGAGACCTTCCTGACTGGCCACATCACGACCACTCCCGGCGCATCCACCACCCGCCCCATCAATGGCACATACAGGACATGGGCAGCGGCCCGCTCGCGCTCTTGTTGCACGGCGCGGGGGCCTCGACCCATAGCTGGCGCGACCTGATGCCCCGGCTGGCCGAGACCCACCGCGTGATCGCGCTCGACCTGCCCGGTCAGGGCTTTTCCCGTGCCGGCGCCAAACGCCGTCTGGGGCTCGCGGGCATGACCGAGGATATCGCCGCGCTCTGTGCGTCTGAGGGCTGGAAACCCGCGCTCATTCTCGGCCACTCCGCCGGAGGCGCGATCGCCCTCAATCTCGCAACGCGCCTCACCACACCAGACGGCAGCCCACCCGACATCGCCTGTATCAACGCGGCCCTCGATCGTTTCGAGGGCGTCGCCGGGTGGCTGTTCCCGCTTTTGGCAAAGCTCTTGGCGCTCAACCCGTTGACGGCAACCTTTTTTACCTTCGGCACCGACAAGGCCGCGCGCGCCCGTCGCCTGATCCAGAGCACCGGCTCGACCCTCACGCCTGATGGCCTGGCGCTCTATGCCCGGCTCATCGCGGATCGTCCGCATGTCGATGCGACGCTACAGATGATGTCACAGTGGGATGTCGCCCCGCTGCTCGATCGCTTTCGCGACATTCCCAATCGCTGCCTGCTCTTGACAGGCGCCGAGGACCGCGCGGTGCCGCCCGAGACGTCAACCCGCGCCGCTTCGCGCCTGCCATGCGCCCGCGCCCTGACACTGGACGGGCTTGGACACCTGGCGCATGAAGAAGCCCCCGCGCGCCTCGCGACGGTCCTGCGCGATCCGGCCAACTGGCCCGCATGATCCCAGCGCGCCGGGCAAGTGCTCGGGCGGTGCGTGGCATATGCCGGATCACATGCTATGCAGGGGACAAAGACGCCCAAGCCTGCGACCACGACAATGGAGCCCCGACAGATGCCCCGGATCACAACAGCCTGCACCGCGCTCATGGCCGCGATACTGCTCTGCGGCCCGGCCTTTCCGCAGGAGATGCAGTTTTTCCGGATCGGGACAGGCAGCACCGAGAGCTCCAATTTTAAGATTGGCAGCAGCATCGTCGATGCTATTGCGCACCCGCCCGGCTCGCCGCCCTGCGACGCGGGCAAGACCTGCGGGGTGCCGGGCCTCGTGGCAATCGCCCAATCGACACGCGGCGCGGCCCTGAACGTACACCGCGTTCAGACCGGTGGAGTAGAGGCCGGCGTAACCGACGCGGCGACGCTCGACGCCGCATTGACCGGCACCGGCCCGTTCAAGGGAGAACCAGCAGACGGCTTGCGGGTCGTGACCACTTTGCCATCGGCAACGCTCTATCTGGTCTTGCCCGGTGCGTCGCCGCTTGCCGGCCTGGCGAACCTCCGGGGCAAGCGTGTCGGGATCGGGCAGGATGGCTCTGGCACGCAGGTCGTCGCCGAGCAGGTCCTCGCCGCGCTTGGCATAACCCGCGACCACTATAAAGAGGCGCTTCTGGGCAGTGTTCAAAGTGCCCAACGCGTTACAACCGGCGCGTTGGATGCATATTTCACCGATGAGATCAGTCATCTTGGCACGAAGACTGATTTACGGCTCCACGACTGGACCGCGGCAGAGCTTGAAACCGGCATTGCGGCGGTGCCGCAGTCCAGCAGGGTCGTCATCCCCGCAGACAGCGCTTCAGGGACCGACGGCGACATCAAGACCCTCGCGATCGCAAGGCTCTTGATCACGCACGCCGATCAATCCGAGGACCTGATCCATGCAATCACCCGTGCTCTGTGGTCTGCGCGCGGGCGGGAACTGCTTGTCAGCCAAGACAGGTCTGGCTCGCGCCCTGCTCACGCAACCACGACACTCAGGCTCGAGCAGTTGGATGCACCTCTGCACCCCGGGGCAAAACGGTACTATGTCGAGGCAGGTTTGCTCCGATAAGCGTCCGGCCACGAAACCGGCACAATGCCGCGTAGCGCACGGTCACGCCGTCCCGCGCGCCGGTCAATCCCTGTTAGGCAGCCACTCGTGGATCACATGGCATCCGCGCCCCCGCCCCTTGGCCGCGTAGAGCGCGCGGTCGGAATCGACCATCATGCGATGGGAATCGGGAATGTCATATTCACAACTCATGGTCGCCCCGATACTTGCCGAAATCCGGCAATCCTGGCCCTCATATGGCACAGGCTCTTCGAGACGCTCGATGATGCGACGTGCCATGTCATCCAGCCGGCATCTATCCGTCAGCCCCGACAGGATGACGACGAATTCATCGCCCCCAACGCGGCTGACAAGGTCATCGGCGCGCACTTCCCCAAGCAGCCGGCCCGCCACGGCCCGCAAGACATGATCCCCGGCCGCGTGCCCCAACGTGTCATTCACCTGCTTGAAGAAATCCAGATCGACATGCATCAGCGCGAAATCCTGTTCGCTCTGCGTCAGCCGATCAAGCACATGATCCAATGCGCGCCGGTTCTGCAATCCTGTCAGCGTATCCGTGAACGCGCGCTCCTCCGCCTCGACCCGCGCGCCTTGCAGCCGCATGTTGAGCGTGCGCGACGCGTCCATGGCGGCCGATTTCGCCTCGAACAGATAGAGCATCTCCGTCGCGAGATCCGTCGCGGCAAAATCCGCGCCGGTCAACCCGAAGTCCCGCACGGCATCGACAATCGAAATGCCAAACGACAGGTTGACCAGGGCAGCACCATCGGACAAACCCAGCAATACGCCCTTGAGGGGAGTGTGCGGTGCCGCGCAAAGCCGCAGTCGAAGCCGGGCCCCCTCGCACGCGCGAAACGCCGCCATATCCGATACAGAATGGGGACGGCGTACGTCGATCAGATCGAGAAATCGCGCGCCTGCGAGCGTGCTCCCGTCGAATACCTTTCTCAGCGTCGGCCCGGCCTCGATCACATGCCCGGTCTTACTCAGAACAGCGTGCATCGGGCACAGCTCGTCCAACAGTCGCCCCAATGTCGCGTTTGTCCAGGTCATGAAGTCGCCCGTCTGGCGCCAAGATCAAAAGCGCGCCCACTTGCAAATCCCTCGTCCAGCAGGCGAATTTCGATGAATTCACACCGCGCGTCACTGCCCTTATGGTCAACGATTGCCAAGGCGCCGTAGTCATCCGCCATCGCCCGCAAAAGCCCCATCACGACATGGCCAAAGCGCAGCCCATGTCCCTGTGGCAGATCAACATGCAGGCAATATGTACCTGCACCGTGGTCATGAAGCACGAGCGCGGGCAAGTCGAAATCCGAAACGACCAACCGCGCGCGGTCAGGCAAGTCATCGAGGGAGTGCAGAAAATCCACAAAATCAACCCCGCTGAAGCGCATCAGCCTGCGCACCGCCTCTGTCGCCGGGTTCGAGACCAGATACGTGCCGATATCCTCAAGCAGATCGTTTCGCCCACGATCCAGCCGCTCGCCAACCGCCTCCAGGACCTGCTCGGTCACATCCGCCTCGTAGGTCATCATCGCCTCAAAGCCGGTCACGCCCAGGTCAAGACGCCGCACCGTGGCAATCCAGACATCTCGCCCATAGGTATCCCGAACGAACCGCTCGATGGCCCGATTTACCAGCCCGTGCATGACACTCTCCCCTTCATTTCGGCCAGATTGTCAGGCCCGCCTTAAGAAGCGCTGAACAACTAAAATGCTCTACAATTTGCCAGCCGCATCCATTTAGCCCGGGGGCTTGTCAGGCTGCGACGGCCTTGCTACATCTGTCGCATCCGTTGGGGTGCCCCGCTTGCCGGGGCTGAGAGGCGATGCGCCAACCCACCGAACCTGATCCGGCTCGCACCGGCGTAGGGAACGGAGACCGCGCTCGCGCGCCCCTCCCCCCATGCCCGCGTTCCGGCCGAGAAGAGAGGCCGCCCATGCGCCCCGACGCGCCCGCGCTCACACTCGACGGCACCGCCCGGATCGGCGGGTTGCACGTCTTCGGCCCGCTGCACCTCACCGTGCCCGCCGGGCGCATCACCTGCCTGCTCGGCCCCTCGGGCGTGGGCAAGACGACGCTGCTGCGCCTGATCGCGGGCGTCGATGACGTCACCGAGTTCACCGGCAGCATCACCGCCTCCGACGACCGCTCCCTTGCCGGGCGCATGGCGCTGATGGCGCAGGGCGATCTGCTGATGCCATGGCTCGACGTGCTGGGCAATGTCACCATCGGCGCGCGCCTCCGCGGCGAGGCGCGCGACCGCGACCGCGCCATGCGCATGCTCGCCCGCGTCGGGCTCGAGGATCACGCCCATAAACGCCCCGGCGCGCTCTCGGGCGGGCAGAAACAGCGCGTCGCCCTCGCCCGCACCCTGATGGAGGACCGCCCCATTATCCTGCTCGACGAGCCGTTCTCGGCGCTCGACGCCCGCACCCGCACGCAGATGCAGGATCTCACGGCCGAGCACCTCAAGGGCCGCACCGTGCTCATGGTCACCCACGACCCGGCCGAGGCCGCGCGCATGGGCCACGCCATCCATATCCTGACCGAGACCGGGCTGGAGGACGTCACACCGCCCCCCGGCACCGTGCCCCGGCCCGTGGACGATCCCGAAACCCTCACCGCGCAGGGCAGGCTCTTGTCGCGCCTGCGCGCCCCCGCCTGAAAGGACCCCCCATGCGCCCCACCGATCACCTGCAATCGCTCTGCGCCGAGGACTGGCAGGCCGCCACCCGCCACGCCTTCACCGATCAACTGGCAGACGGCACCCTGCCCGAGGATCGGATGCTGGCCTATCTGCGGCAGGATTATCTCTTCATCGACGGCTTCGTGCGGCTTCTGGCCTCGGCCATCGCCCATGCGCCTACCCTGCCCGACGCGATTCCGGCTGCGCAGTTCCTCGGGCTGATCTCGGGCCCCGAAAACACCTATTTCCTCCGCGCGATCGAGGCCATGGGCGGTCAGGCAGAGCCGCCCGCCCCGGCGCACCCGGTGACGGCGGAGTTCCAGACCGTCATGCGCGACGCTGCGCACTCGGGCCGCTATGAACAGATGCTCGCCGTGCTGGTGGTCGCCGAATGGTCCTATCTCGACTGGGCCACGCCGCATGCCGACAAGGCGGGTGACCTGCCGTTCTGGTTCGGCGAATGGATCACGCTCCACAGCGGCGACGGGTTTGAGTCCGTCGTGGCCTACCTGCGCGGCCAGCTTGACGCGGTCTGGCCCGGCCTCTCACCCGAAGAACAGCAAGCCGTCGAGGCGACATTCACCCACGCCACCCGGCTGGAGCGCGCCTTCTTCGACGCCGCCCTCGCAGGCTATCCCGAGACATGAGCCGCCTGATCACCATCACCACCTCCACCGCGCTCGCGCTGGCGCTCTGGCAGGCGCTGGTGGTGCTGGCAGCACTCCCGCCCTTCATCCTGCCCGGTCCTGCCCGCGTGGCCGAGACCCTGTGGGCAAGCCGCGCACTCATCCTGGAACACGCAGGCATCACCGCCGCCGAGGTGCTGATCGGGCTGGCCCTCGGCGCAATCCTCGGTGGTCTCTCGGCCATCGGCCTCGCCGCCTCGCCCCTTGCGCGCCGCCTCATTCGCCCGATGATGGTCTTTTCCCAGGCGATCCCGGTCTTTGCGCTGGCCCCGATCCTCACCCTCTGGCTAGGCTACGGCCTCTGGTCCAAGGTCGCCATGGCGCTGCTGATCATCTACTTCCCCGTCACCTCGGCCTTCTTCGACGCGCTGATGCGCACCCCGCAACACTGGCTCGATCTGGGGCGGATCATGGGCGCCAACGGCCCGCGCCTGATGTGGCATATCCGCGTCCCCGCCGCCCTGCCCGGCTTCGCCTCGGGGCTGCGCCTGGCAGCGGTCTACGCCCCCATAGGTGCGATCATCGGCGAATGGGTGGGGGCCTCCAAGGGGCTGGGTTACCTCATGCTCCTCGCCAACGGCCGCGCCAAGATCGACCTCATGTTCGCCGCCCTGATCGTGCTGGCGGTGTTCACGCTTCTGCTGCACATGAGCGTGGACCGGGCGTGTCGGCGGTGGCTGGACGGCACGGCGGCGGGGTGACCACGAGGTGGGGCGGGGTGCAGCGGCGTGAGATCAAGGGTAACGATGGCCGCTTACATCAGCGACATTCAGACGTTCCGCAGCGAAGCAAATCTGTTTGCAGGCGCGCTAGCCCATTCGGCTAAGATGTTCAATACGGCCGCTTTATGAGGTTGCCAATTTCTGCCCTTCAAGGCTCCAAAAGCTGTGCGATCTTCGCAAGAACGTCATCTGCCCCTCCGGCCCAGTCTGCTATCTCGATGCCAGAGCTGTTTATGACACGGCGGCGTGTCTTAGACTTTACCCTGCTTTGCATGAAGTCCTCAAAGACCACCACCGGTACCGTCCTAACCTCATGCCCGTCCTTGAAAACTTGCTCTGTCAAAAGTGCTTCGAGAACGTTCACTTCGCTCGTCGCAGCGTACACAGCCGCCTGAATCTTGGCATCGCGGATGATTATGTCTGCTGTGTATTCCTTGTGCTCCTCCGACATGGCTTCTCGCTCGCCAACATAGAAACGCGTGCCAAAGCGCTCCTTTATTGCTTCAAAAAGCTCCTCGCGGAACGCGTTGGTGACCCTCTCGCGTGACAAGAACGCAAGGTCCTGGATACGGTTCAGGAATGACATGAACCTGATGGCTACCCCACCCAAGTTCGCTTCCTCAGTCCAATCGCTCAGGAAGAGGGATTTCTCCTCGTCAAATAGGATACCGTGCTCGATCGCGAGCTGCCTCATCGCTCCCATCTTGGTATCGGTTGTCAGGTCACCAGCAACGTCCTCAAGAATAGCCAGCGTATCGCCACCATCTCGCATGCGGACCAGACCATCTGTTTTCTCACCGAATATGACCAACGGTTCGCCGTGCAGCCAGCTAAAGGGAGTTTTGATCGCGTAGCCAAGCGGTATCTCTCTGATAGAAAGACCCTCACAGAAGGCAGAACAGATTTTTTTCTGCACGGTCATAAAATCATCTCTCCTTGAGCCGGAGGGGCAAATCGGTAGAGCTTCGACGCGATCATCATTGCAGTGTGAGGCGTAACGTCAAAATCCTCCGTGCATTCTCCAGTATAGCTCGGCCAAAATCGAAACGTATCGCGATCTCGCGTCACCCCCGGAAGCACTCTTTCGATGTCGCCTGTTGCAACGTGGCAGTGCCAGTTTGAGTGTGATGTATGAAGATCATGGCTGCACAACACTGCCAACTGATCTTCGCGGACCTCGCCGAGCATAGCGTGAAACTTCTCGAGCAGCGGGTTCAGCTGCAAAAGGACTCGGAAATCTCGCTCACCAGCACACAATAATACAACGAGCTATGCCCTAAAGTTGGTGACGGCGTGATCAGGCGGCGGCTCGAAGTTGCTTGATCCCGTCCTTGAAGGCAATCCCCTGGACGATCTCGGGCAGGCGGTTTGCGCCATCGAGTTTCCGCCAT
>NZ_CAMYMD010000110.1 GCF_947259555.1 uncultured Roseovarius sp. | reverse complement strand
GTTGCAGCCGAACTGGACGAAACCGTCGACCGGATCTTCGATCTCGCCATCAACATGGAAACCGAAAGTTGGCGTGATCTGGGTCTACGGCCCTCGCGACGACAGCGTCATCGCCTTCACTCCGTTCGGGATTGAAAACCTGCAAGAGATCATCGAAATGGACCGTGAGCACGCGCGTTGACCTCGCTGTGACCTACGCCGGATGCTTACGGAATGGGAGTTTCGGAAACGGCGGCAAACGCGTTCTGACGGCTGATTACGATGTCTATGGGAATGTGACCTCGGAAAACAGATTGAACCGCCCCGGCTTTAACGGAGACTGTTTAGGGTCTTTTGACGTTCACTTGATCCGCAAGGCGGTTGCCGCGATGGATACGAATGCCGCAAAGCTGCTGTCTGTTTTGCAGTAGCCCGTTGTTATGCCTCTGTTATCCTTGATCTTCTGAAAGAAGTTCTCGACCAGATTCCGCCATTTGTACATTTCTTCGTCGTAGGCGGCGGGCTCTCGCGGTTTTTGCGTGGTGGGATGACGGGGGCGATGTCGTGCTCTAACAAAGTCTTGCGCAGCCAATCTGCATTGAAAGCGCGGTCGGCCATCATGTGGCCTGCATTCAGGCCCTTGATGAGGTCAGGTACCCCGCGCAAATCGTGGGCCTGGCCGGGCAACAGGCAAATGTCGGCAAGGTTTCCAAGCGCATCGATGAGCGGCAAAATCTTGGTTGTCACCCCGCCGCGCGCGCGGCCTATAACCTGGCTGCAAGCCCCCCTGTCGCGTTGCCCTTAAATATGAGACACGACGCGCTTGGCGACATTTCATGCCCTTGATTGCGAGATTAGGCTGCCAGCGGGTCTATGCTTCTCGCGCGCCTTTGCGCGATGTGGTCAACCGCAGCAAGCAAACGCGGCTCCTTCTCGAAGGCGCGCAATAAAGCCACCCTTTCATAGGCGTCGATGCCGGAGCTGAAGATAGCTGCTTTGGCCAAGGGACGAGATCGAGCGGCAGCGATTGCGGCGAGGCAGAATAGCCTCACCTCCGGTTTTGGGTTCTGAAGAGCGTATGACGGATCCCCGCAGAAGGCCTTTTTTGACATGGCAAAGGTGACCGCGCGCATTGCGCGCCGGAGTTGATTGGGGCTGCCTAATCGCGCAGCACATTCAAGCATCCCTGCCCCGCAGCGCGCACGATTTACCAGTTTTTCGGATATCTGTTCGTCACCTGGCTTGCCAAGGGTCTGCACAAGTCTCGTCCCGCAAACCTGGCAGTCGAATGCCCAGGCACGCCTCCAATGCCTGAGCGAAAGACCCCGTCGGAGCACTCCGGACAAGACTGGAAGGGGACCTGGGCCGTCAGCAAGGGTTTCTGGAGGCGTCCTTGTCGGAAAGGCCAATGACCGCACGATATCGAGGTCGGATTGTGCGGCGTCGGAGACTCTCTCCGCCGCAGCCGCGTCTACGTTGAAGTTCAAGGCGTTACTGTGTCGAACATCTATTTCGATATGGGCCAGCAGTTTTGTGAGATCACAGAAGTTGGCCGCAGCCAATCGAGGCAACCAACCTGACAACAGCTCGTCTGGCAGAGGCACGACAGTCTTCTGCAGCAGGCGTGGCATCAAACCCCGGACTTTTCGAGCTGCCGCCCAACGGTCGCGTGACGCGACCAAACCGGCGTCCATCTGGCGATTGCGTCATCATTGATGCATCCCTCGCCTGTGATAATGGCATCGATGGCTAGATCCTTGACCAGAGCGAGGATGCGCGATGTCACCCCACCGGTCAGTGCCAAGACCTGTTTGAGAGATGTGACCTTCAGGTTGGATTTCTTTTCGAGAGGCATGGCGGCAATAAAGGTCTGAATCCTGTCGGAGAACTCGGCATCGTCGCGCCAGTTTGGCAGATGATGTTCGTCTAGCCGTCGGGCAAGCTGGATATCACCGCGAATGGCATCGACGGCCTCGCTAACCCCAAGGCAGACCAGCGACACCTCGAATTCATTGCTGAGATATCGAAGAACGTTGAGAAAGCGGCGCTGTTCGCGATGGGGGCCGGCCAAGAGGTTGTGGACCTTGTCGATCATGACCATCCGCAGGCCAAGGTCGCGCAAGAGCGCGATGACTCGAACTTCGAGGGAGGCTACACTTTGAGCGCGCGCGCTCAGTGCCGTGGCCAGTGCCCCGACGGCCGCAAGGATGTGCAAATAGAAGCGCCGCTCGTCGGGGGCTGGCGGTGCTTGTAACAGCAGCAACTGTGTGCGTGTGATGCCTGACGGCGGATCGTATTCTGGTGCGTACTTGCGCGACAGGTTACGGGCGATCATCGTCTTTCCGATCCCGGACGCGCCATGCACAAGAAGGCTTGGCATACGGGTTTGCCTTGGTGCTTGATCATACCCTGCAAACGGTCCAGCACTTGTTCGGCCCGCGGAAAGCCGATCCAGATGTCCGAGAGGTCGCGAGTATCGTAGCGAACGACCACCTTCCCATCCCCGCGCCCAATATGGCCTGCAAGGGCATCGGACCAGTACCGTATCTCGAACAGATGGATGCCGTTTCGCCTGATCTTGCGCGGTTCGCTCGGCAGGAAGCTCACCCGAAAGGCTTCCATCTCGAAGGGGATGTCGCCCGTCATTTCCTCTGAGAGCGCCTCCCATTTTTGGCAACGGGCGTGCAGCCTAGACTTGAATGAATTCTGTTGTTGTGTCGGCAGATTTCCAGGGCAAACCAGCGATCGAATTCGGTTAAGGTCATCGTGGCCATGCCCTCGGCGTCATAGTCGCCCTTGGCCGCGATCGACGATTGCATTGTCCCCGGCAACAGGTGCATGGCTCCCATCATCGTCCCGATCAACCGTTCGATGTGACCTCCGAAGTGACGACTTCCTGGCGGTCGATAGACCAGACTTATTCCCCATTCCGCACATGCCGACCGAAAGGCATGTGACCGGAAATCGCGGCCGTTGTCGACGTGGATGCTGTGCGGTTTACCCTGTGCGGGCCAAGGAACACTGCACTCCAGTTCCGCCAGAAGCTCTGCCTCGGGGGCCACCGCCTGCGTCAGGTAAAGCACCACTGACAGACGCGAAAGTGCCTCGAGAGAGGCGTAGTATCCGGTTACCATCCGCGTTGCGATGTCGATCGCCAAGGTGACCCACGGCCGGCCAATTGGCTGGCGATCAAAACTGTCGACAAGAATGATGTCCGTAGGCGTATGGTCGGTTTGCACGACCTCCATTGGTTGGTTCGCCCTGTTCTCGCCTGTGACGGGCGCAAATTTTTGGCGGGCCGCCTTTGCGCCCTCTCGGGCCTTCGCAACTTCACGCGCATCCATTGCATCCAGACGATGCTGAACCGTCCGCCGTGCCGGCGACTGCAAGCCCTGTTGCCAGCAGGCGCTGCGGATCTTGGTCACTACGCGCGAGAGGCTCGAACGCACCCGGCGCAAGAAATAACGGCGAAGATGCTCTTCGATCACCGCTTCGACCTTGCTGGATATCAAGGTCGTACCGGCCGAGCGGCCCCGTTTCCCCGGAGCCAGAGCGCTGGTGCGCCCACCCTCTTCGGCCAGCCGCTTTCTCCAACGCCAGACCGTCGCCCTGCTGACACTAAGCCCCCAAACAGCATCATTGATGCCACTTTCCAGACGGCCAGCACCTTTGAGAAATGCCTGAACTAGCGGGCGCAGCACGGCCGCCCTCCGCGCCTCTTCAGCACCAACGAGAACGAAGTCTTCGCAATCATTCTCCATCGATATTCGTCGCACAAGTCTGTGAACCCTGTCTCATATTTAAGGGCAAAGCACGGCCGTTGATTTCTTTGGATTTCTCATCTCAAAATTAAGGGCTACGCGACAGCGGGGGAGTATCCGGGCTCGGCGTCATTCCGGGCCGACTCTTCCGTACACCACCACGTGGGGCACTCCCCGCGATCCTCTAAAATGTCGATAACGGTGCGCCGTTCGAGATCGACGATGATGGTTCCGCAATTCTGCGACTTTCGCCAGATCCAAGCCTGTGACCTTTGGCGGCCGAGCACTGTTTCGCGCACAGCGCTTCAGGTGCCGCAGGGTGATTCGCGATGGTCGGTCCCACAGCCGTTTTTCGACCGCGAGGCGGCGGACAAAGGGTAACTGCTTGAAAAAAATCGTATTAATCCACGTTCCGTGCCCGGGCTGAGTTTGCTGCACCGACGACGCCTCTCGCTGCTGCTTTTGTAAGCAGGTGAGGGACAAGGCCGTTCCCACGATCGCCCGCGCGCGGCGGCGCAGGGTCGCGAAACCCCGCTCAGAGCGTGCTCCGACGCGGTCGGTCCGCCACGCTGGGGCGTAATGCCTCGGCGTTCGAAGCAAAAATTTCTCTGAATATGTCGCTCACAAGACTTGAAATGTCGCAGGTGCTTTGGGCATGCTGCACCTGCGAACGCCCGTGGACATATTGCTTTGTTCCCCGAAATTCCACCGGGCCGCGACCGGACGTGTCGCAGAGGGAACGAGGCGAGACAGGGCGGCGTGTCCACAGGACGCTCAGCGCCCGCGAACAGCAAAATGGGATCAGGGCGATCGCGCGTCAGGCGGGGTCTCCCGGTGCGTCCGGCGGCGGGATACGTCCGGCGGCGGGGTGCGGAATGTGATGTGGAGAGAGACATGACGAGCGACGTCGCCGGCAATGCCGAACTGACAATGACCGAGCAGGCCTATAGCAGGGATCCATTGAAGGATCGCGAGACGGGACATTACCGCAAGGAATACGTCACAAGCTTTGTCGACAAATGGGACGAGCTGATCGATTGGGAAGGGCGGGCCGAAAGCGAAGGCCAGTTTTTTATCGACATCCTGAAGGCGCGCGGCAAGGAGCGGGTGCTCGACGTGGCGTGTGGCACCGGGTTCCACTCGGTGCGGCTGACCAAGGCCGGATTCGATGTGACCGCGGCTGATGGCAACGCGGCCATGGTCGCCAAGGCCTTCGAGAACGGCCAGAGGCACGGCCTGATCCTGAAGGCCGCGCAGGCGGACTGGCGCTGGCTAAACCGGGACATTCACGGCAAGTATGACGCGATTATCTGCCTCGGAAACTCGTTCACGCATCTGCATGACGAGCAGGACCGCCGCCGCGCGCTGGCCGAGTTCTATGCCGCGCTCAAGCATGACGGTGTGCTCATTCTGGATCAGCGCAACTACGATGCGATGCTGGATCACGGCTTTTCGAGCAAGCACAAGTTCTATTACTGTGGCGACAAGGTAAGCGCCGAGCCGGATCACATCGACGAAGGGCTCGTGCGGATGCGCTACAGCTTTCCGGACAAGTCCGAGTTCACGTTGAACCTGTGCCCGATCCGCAAGGATTACATGCGCCGACTGTTTCGCGAGGCCGGTTTCGAGCGGGTGCGCACCTATGGCGACTTTCAAGACACCTACGCCGAGCACGAGCCCGACTTCTTCATTCACGTGGCCGAGAAATCGGCGCGGCACGTCACCCGCTGGGGCGGTAATGGCGGCACCGAAGCGGGCGACATCCGCGACATCACCGAAACGTACTACGACAGCGATGACGCAGATACCTTCTATTCCACGATTTGGGGCGGTGAGGATCTGCATATCGGGCGCTATGACGACACGCCGGATATCCGGACCGCCAGCGATTTGTCGATCGACGCGATGATTGATGCCCTGCCGAAACTGGACGCGGGATCGCGCGTGCTCGACCTCGGTGCGGGCTACGGCGGAGCGATGCGCATGCTGGTGCGGAAAACCGGCTGCGAGGCGCTCTGTCTGAACATTTCGGAGACGCAGAACGAGTACAATCTCGGCAAGGTCCGGGCCGCGCGGTTGGTGGACAAGATCGGCATCCGGCACGGCGTGTTCGAGGATGTTCCGGAAGCCGACGAGAGCTGCGACGTGGTCTGGAGCCAGGATGCATTGCTCCATTCCGATCAGCGTGACAAGGTGCTCGCCGAGGCTTGGCGCGTGCTCAAGCCCGGCGGTCATCTGATCTTCACCGATCCGATGCAGGCCGACGATGTGCCCGACGGCGTGCTGCAGCCGGTCTACGATCGCCTTCAGCTCAATAGTCTTGGCTCGCCGCGGTTTTACCGCGAAACCGCCGAAACCCTCGGGTTTGAAACGGTCCAACAGGAAGACGCATTGGCCGATCTGCGGGCGCATTACGACCGGGTGCGCGAGGAATTGCTCGCCCATTACGATCAACTGCGCCAGAAAGGATGCTCTGTGGAGTATCTCGACAAGATGGTGGTCGGGCTGCAAAACTGGGTCAACGCGGCGGATGACGGCCACCTTGCCTGGGGCATCCAGCACTTCCGCAAGCCTGTCCGGCATTGATCCGAAGGGCGGAGGCGCCGGGCGCCTCCGCCGCTTCACCGATTTCCCCAATCATCCAGATGGAGAACCGGCACATGACAGGTCCGTCCAATAATCTGTCGATTTCCTTCGAACTGTTCCCGCCCAAGACCGAGGCAGGCGTGACCCGACTGTGCGACAACGTGGTCCAGTTGAGCGCGGCCAACCCGGAGTATTTCTCGGTCACATACGGGGCTGGGGGCACGACACGCGAGCGAACGGCGCGTATGGTCGACTTGGTACGCAACCGCACGGGGCGGCCCGTGGCGCATCACCTCACCTGCGTTGGCGCGAGCCGCGCCGAGATCGACCGCCAGGTCGAAACTCTCTGGGAGACTGGTATTCGCCGGATCGTCGCTCTGCGCGGAGACTTGCCCAAGGGTGAAAAGGTGCCGGAAGACGGCTATCACGATGCGGCGGATCTTGTCGCGGCGCTCCGCCGTGCCGGAGCGTTCGACATCTCCGTCGCGGCCTATCCTGAAGTGCACCCGGAGGCCGCGAGCGCGGGCGCCGACCTGGACCACCTCAAGCGAAAGCTGGACGCAGGCGCGGCGCGGGCGATTACCCAGTATACCTTCGACACGGATACGATTCTGCGTTTCGTCGATCGGGCCCGGGCGGCGGGCATTGACGCGCCGATTGTTCCGGGCATCATGCCTGTCGCCAATTTCGCAAGTCTCAAGCGGTTCTCGGACGGGTGCGGCGCCTCGATCCCGGATTGGATGAGCCAGATGTTCGACGGTCTGGACGACGCGCCCGAAACGCGCGCGATGGTCGCCACCGGCGTCGCCACCGAGCAATGCCGACGTCTGATCGAGGCCGGTCTCACGGAGTTTCATTTCTACACGCTCAACCAACCGAAAGTCAGTCTTGCCGTCTGCCGGACATTGGGCCTGACACCAGACATACCGGCAGAAAACGCCGCCTGAAGGACGCTGATACGAATGACCGACACACCCGACATTGCAACCGCCGCCGCGCGCCGGATCCTCGTGCTTGACGGGGCGATGGGCACGATGATCCAGCAGGAAAAGCCTGACGAGGCCGCCTATCGCGGGGAGCGGTTCGCCGACCATCCGAGCGATGTCGGCGGCAATAACGAGCTTTTGTCGCTGACCCGTCCGGACATGATCCGCAACATTCACGAGGAATTTCTCGAAGCGGGCGCGGATATTCTGTGCACCAACACCTTTGGCGCGAACGCGATCAGCCAGGCGGATTACGGGATGACCGATCTCGTGGTGGAGATGAACACAGAGTCGGTGCGTCTCGCCCGGAAAGCGGCCGACGCCGTGGCCACGCCGGACCGCCCCCGCTGGGTGGCTGGCGGGATCGGCCCCACCAACCAGACCGCAAGCATCTCGCCCGATGTCAACGATCCGGGGTTCCGGTCGGTCACCTTCGACGATCTGGCGCAGGCCTATGGCGAGGCGGCACGGGCCTTGATCGAGGCGGGTGCCGACCTCTTGTTGATCGAGACGATCTTCGACACGCTCAATGCGAAGGCCGCGCTGTTTGCCATTGACAGCCTGGCCGACGAGGGGCTGACCATCCCGCCGCTGATGATCTCGGGCACGATCACCGATCGGTCGGGGCGCACACTGACCGGCCAGACGCCCGAGGCGTTCTGGGTGTCGATGAGCCATGCGCGGCCGTTTTCCATCGGATTGAATTGCGCACTGGGCGCAGGCGAGATGCGCCAGCATGTGCGGACGCTGTCACAGGTGGCCGACACGCGGGTCAGCGCCTATCCCAATGCCGGCCTGCCTAACGAGATGGGCGGCTATGACGAGACGCCGGAAGAGACCGCACAGCATCTTGGGGAATGGGCCGATGCGGGGCTTGTCAACATCGTTGGCGGCTGCTGCGGCACCACGCCGGATCATATCCGTGCGATCGCCCGCGCGGTGGAGGGCAAGGCACCCCGCAAGGTTCCCGATACGGTCCGGCACATGCGGCTGAGCGGGCTGGAGATGTTTGAAACGCAAGGCGCTGACATCAAGGAGGGCGCGGCATGACAACGGATGTTGCCAACTTCATAAATATCGGCGAGCGCACCAATGTCACGGGCTCGGCGCGCTTCAAAAAACTCATCATGGAGGGCGACTATGCCACCGCGCTCGATGTGGCGCGCCAGCAGGTCGAGAACGGTGCCCAGATCATCGATGTAAACATGGACGAGGGTCTGCTCGATTCCGAGGAGGCGATGCAGACCTTTCTCAACCTGATTGCGTCCGAGCCGGACATTTCCCGCGTACCGGTGATGATCGACAGTTCCAAATTCGAAGTCATCGAGGCGGGGCTGAAATGCGTGCAGGGCCGCGCGGTGGTCAACTCGATCTCGCTCAAGGAGGGCGAGGCGGCGTTTCTGGAACAGGCCCGCACCGTCCGCCGCTACGGCGCGGCAGTGGTCGTGATGGCCTTTGACGAGAACGGCCAGGCCGAGACCGCGCAGCACAAGTTCGACATCTGCAAGCGCTGCTATGACCTTCTGACCGAGAAGGCCGGATTCGAGCCCTGGGACATCATATTCGACCCCAACATCTTTGCCGTGGCGACGGGGATTGAAGAGCATAACGACTATGCCAACGCCTTCTTCGAGGCAACGCGGATGATCAAGGACGCGATGCCCGATGTGCATGTGTCTGGCGGGCTGTCGAATGTCTCGTTCAGCTTTCGCGGCAACAATGCCGTGCGCGAGGCGATGCACTCGGCCTTCCTTTATCACGCCATTCCGCTCGGGCTCGACATGGCGATCGTCAATGCCGGACAGATCACCGTCTATGACGACATACCCGACGAACTGCGCGAGCGTGTCGAGGATGTGCTCCTGAACCGCCGCGACGACGCGACCGAGCGGCTTCTGGACATCGCCGACACGTACAAGGGGTCCGGCGAGGCGTCCAAGAAGGAGGATCCGAAATGGCGCGAGCAGGCGGTCGAAAAGCGGCTGGAGCACGCGCTGGTACATGGCATCACCGATTACGTCGTCGAGGATACCGAAGAGTGCCGTCAGCGCGCCGAAAGGCCGCTCGACGTGATCGAGGGCCCGCTGATGGACGGGATGAACGTGGTGGGCGATCTCTTTGGAGAGGGCAAGATGTTTCTGCCGCAGGTGGTAAAGTCGGCACGCGTCATGAAGGCCGCCGTGGCCCACCTGCTTCCCTACATGGAGGAAGAAAAACGCCTCTCGGGAGACACTTCGGCCAAGGGCAAGGTCATCATGGCCACCGTCAAGGGCGACGTGCACGACATCGGCAAGAACATCGTCGGCGTCGTGTTGCAGTGCAACAATTACGACGTCGTGGATCTCGGCGTGATGGTGCCCGCCGAGGACATTCTCGACACGGCGAAGAAAGAGAAGGCCGATATCATCGGCCTGTCCGGGCTTATCACGCCGTCACTCGACCGGATGGTCGACGTGGCCGCCGAGATGACGCGCCAGGGCTTCGACTTGCCGCTGCTGATCGGCGGGGCCACCACCTCGAAGAAGCATACCGCGCTGAAGATCGCGCCGGAATACGAGAATGGTGTGATCCATGTCGATGATGCCTCCAAGGCGGTCGGTGTCGTCTCGCGGCTTTTGTCCAGGACCGCGCGGCCAGAGTACCTGGCCGGAATAGCGCAAGAGCAGGAAACGATGCGCGACGGCATGAGCGGCACGGGCGATCGCCCCACCGCCGCGCTGGCCGAGGCCCGCCAGTCGAAATTCGACGGCGAGTGGCAAAATTACGTGCCGCCCGCGCCGCAGACGCCGGGCCTGACGGTGATCGACGACATGGATGTCGCCACCCTGCGCGATTTCATCGACTGGACCCCGTTCTTCAACACCTGGGAGATGAAGGGCAAGTACCCCAGGATCTTCGATGATCCCGACAAGGGCCCCGCCGCGCGCGAGCTCTATGACAACGCCCAGGAGATGCTGGACCGGATCGAGGCCGAGGCATGGTTCGCCCCGCGCGGTGTCGTCGGCCTCTGGCCCGCCAACGCGCAGGGTGACGATATCGTCGTCTGGGCCGACGAAAGCCGCCAGACCGCGCGCGCCCGGATGCCGCAATTGCGCCAGCAGCGCAGCAAGTCCAACGGTCGGCCGCAGATGTGCCTTACCGATTTCGTGGCGCCCGAGGGCACCGAGGACTGGGTGGGCGGCTTTGCCGTCACCGCCGGACCCGAAGTGCATGACATCGCCGAACGGCTGAAATCAGAGGGCAACGATTATGACGCCATCATGGTGCAGGCGCTCGGCGACCGGATCGCCGAGGCGTTTGCCGAGGCGCTGCATGCCCGCGTGCGCCGCAGCCTCTGGGGCTATGCCTCGGACGAGACGCTCGACAACGAGGCGCTCATTCAGGAGAAATATCGCGGTATCCGTCCCGCGCCCGGCTATCCGGCCAACCCGGACCACACCGAGAAGCGCACGCTGTTCGACCTGCTTGAGGCACCCGAGCATACCGGCGTCACGCTGACGGAATCCTGCGCGATGTGGCCGGCGTCGGCGGTCTCCGGCCTGTACTTCGCGCATCCCGGTTCATCGTATTTCGGCATCGGGCGGATCGGCCCCGATCAGGTGGCCGACTATGCGGCGCGCAAGGGGATGGAGATTGCCGAGGTGGAAGCCTGGCTTCAGCCAAGCCTCGCGTACCGGCCCGACAAGTCATCGGCGGATCGCAAGATCGCCTGACCCCTGCAGCAAGGTTTGCCTGCCAATACTGACCAAACCCCTCAACCGAGGAGAAAGGAACGAGATGAGCGACAAGTCATGGCTTTTCACCAGTGAATCGGTGTCTGAAGGACACCCCGACAAGGTCTGCGACCGGATTTCGGACGCCGTGCTGGATGCCTATCTGGCCGCCGACCCGCAATCGCGCGTGGCCTGCGAGACGCTGGCAACGACCGATCATCTGACCATCGCCGGCGAAGTGCGCGGCCCCGAAAGCGTGCTCAAGGAGGTCGAGCAGATCGTCCGGGACGCGATCCGCGACATCGGGTATGATCAACCGGGCTTTTCCTGGAAGACCGCCGGGATCGTGTGTCGCCTGCATGCGCAATCGGCCGACATCGCCATGGGTGTCGATGAAGGCGACAAGGGTGAGGAAGGTGCCGGCGATCAGGGCATCATGTTTGGTTACGCCTGCAACGAAACCGAAGAGCTGATGCCGGCTCCGATCCAGTTCGCCCACAAGATCTTGCGCCATATGGCCGATGACCGGAAATCCGGCACGCAGCCGCATTTCGGCCCCGATGCCAAGAGCCAGGTCACCCTGCAATACCAGAACGGCAAGCCGGTGGGCATCGACACGGTCGTTGTGTCGACCCAGCATGTCGAAGGACTAAGCCAGGACGACGTGCGCCAGCTGGTCAAGCCGTATATCACCGACTGCTTCAAGGAAGAGGGTTGGAACCTGCCCTCCGACGACAGGATCATTGTCAACCCGACCGGCAAGTTCGTGATTGGCGGGCCTGACGGCGACGCGGGCCTGACGGGCCGAAAGATCATTGTCGATACCTATGGCGGTGCGGCGCCGCATGGCGGCGGGGCGTTCTCGGGCAAGGACCCCACCAAGGTGGACCGCTCGGCGGCCTATATCTCGCGCTACATGGCCAAGAACGTCGTGGCTGCGGGTCTTGCGGACAAATGTCAGATCCAGCTCGCCTATGCCATCGGCGTGCCGGAGCCTGTCGCCATTTACGTGGACACGCTGGGCACCGGTCGGGTGGACGAAACAAGGCTCGCCACGGTCCTGCGTGACATGGTTCGCCTCACGCCGCGTGGCATCCGCGAGCATCTCGGCCTCTTGACGCCAGTCTATGCGCGCACCGCGGCCTATGGCCATTTCGGGCGTGCGCCGACCGACGATGGCGGATTCAGCTGGGAGCGCACGGACCTCGCCGATGAACTGGCCCGCACCTTCGGCGTGTCCGCCGCAGCCGAGTGACCCGAAACACGAGAATGAAGAAGGGAGACGCGACATGAACAAGCCAGAGAGAGTCAGTCCCACGGACAGCGCGATCCGCGATATCGCGCTCGCGGGCTATGGCCGCAAGGAACTTGATATCGCCGAAACCGAGATGCCGGGGCTGATGGCGCTGCGCAAGGAATATGGCGAGGCCAAACCGCTCAAGGGCGCGCGCATCGCCGGCAGCCTGCACATGACGATCCAGACCGCCGTGTTGATCGAGACCTTGGTGGAATTGGGTGCGGATGTCCGTTGGGCCAGCTGCAACATCTTCTCGACCCAGGATCACGCCGCGGCGGCGATCGCCGAGGGCGGCACGCCGGTGTTTGCCATCAAGGGCGAAAGCCTCGAGGAATACTGGGATTATTGCGACCGGATCTTCCGGTTTCCCGAGGGCGGCGCCAACATGATCCTCGACGATGGCGGTGACGCCACGCTCTATATCCTGATGGGCGCCCGCGTCGAGGAGGGCGAGACCGACCTGATCGAGACGCCGACCTCCGAGGAGGAGGAGGCGCTTTTCGCGCAGATCCGCAAGCGCATGGCGGAGAGCCCCGGCTGGTTCGTGAAACAGCGCCACATGATCAAGGGTGTCTCGGAAGAGACCACCACCGGCGTGCACCGGCTCTACAAGATGATGGAAAAGGGGCACCTGCCGTTCCCGGCGATTAACGTCAACGATTCAGTGACCAAGTCGAAATTCGACAACAAGTACGGCTGCAAGGAAAGCCTCGTCGACGGTATCCGCCGCGCCACCGACACGATGATGGCCGGCAAGGTCGCCCTGGTCTGCGGCTATGGCGATGTCGGCAAGGGGTCGGCGGCGAGCCTGCGCGGCGCCGGTGCGCGCGTCAAGGTGACCGAGGTCGATCCGATCTGCGCATTGCAGGCGGCGATGGACGGGTTCGAGGTGGTGACGCTGGAGGATGTGGTCGAGAGCGCCGACATCTTCATCACCACCACCGGCAACAAGGATGTGATCCGGATCGAGCACATGCGCGCGATGAAGGACATGGCGATCGTCGGCAATATCGGCCATTTCGACAATGAAATTCAGGTGGCCAGCCTGAAGAATCACAAATGGACAAACATCAAGGATCAGGTGGATATGATCGAGATGCCCTCGGGCAATCGTATCATCCTGCTCAGCGAGGGCCGTCTGCTGAACCTCGGCAATGCCACCGGGCATCCGAGTTTCGTGATGTCGGCGTCGTTCACCAATCAGGTGCTGGCGCAGATCGAGCTCTGGACCAAGGGCGAGACCTACGGCAACGAGGTCTATGTCCTGCCCAAGCACCTCGATGAAAAGGTCGCGCGTCTGCATCTCGACCGCATCGGCGTGAAACTGACCGGGCTGAAGCCCGATCAGGCCGACTATATCGGCGTCGGCCCCGAAGGCCCGTTCAAGCCCGAGCATTACCGGTATTGAGGAGAGAGATATGACCGAACGAACCCCGCATATCGTCGGCCTCGGGAATGCGCTGGTCGATGTTGTTGCCGCTGTACAGCCTGACGTGGTAACGCGCCACGGGCTTGTGCCCGGAGGCATGCACCTCGTGGATGCCGCGGCGGCGCACGCACTCTTCGACGAGGTCGGGCCGGGCGTCCGCCAGTCGGGAGGCTCGGTCGCCAATTCCATTGCGCATCTCGCCGAGACGGGCGTTGGCGGGACCTATCTCGGCAAGGTCGCCGATGACGATCTCGGCCGCACCTTTTGCGAGGAGTTGGTCGCGCTCGGCGTCGCGGCGCCAGTCGCCGTCGCCCGCGAGACCGATCCGGGCACCGGTCGCTGCGTCGTGCTGGTGACGCCGGATGGCGAGCGCACGATGAGCACCTATCTCGGCGCGGCGGTCGAGATCCTGCCCGCCGAGGTGCGCGCTGCGATGCCCGAGGCGTTCGATATCCTCTTCATTGAGGGCTATCTCTGGGATGCCCCGCACGGCCCCGCCGCGATCGCCGCCGCGGCCGAAAGGGCCGGGGC
>NZ_CAMYMD010000109.1 GCF_947259555.1 uncultured Roseovarius sp. | reverse complement strand
GCCCTCGGCGCCGCGCTTGCCGCAGCCGCGGGCGCGGCGACCGGCAGCGGTGAATTCGCCGCCGGTGCGGCGGCAGGGCTTCAGGGTGCGGCAATGCGCAGTTTCTTCGCGCATACACGCGCCGAGGAGAACGCCGCCGATGCCAGCGGCATGCGGTTTCTCAATGCCGCCGGGGTCGATATGCGGGGCGCCGTGCAGGTGATGGATCTCTTTCGCGGACAAGAGGCGCTTTCGGTCAGTCGTCAGGATGCCTATGCCCGCACACACCCGTTGTCGCGGGATCGGTATCGCCGCGTTCAGCAACTGGCGGCGTCGCAATCCAAGTCTGTCAAGCCGGACCCGGAATCGTCCTATTGGTTTGCCCGCGCCAAAAGCAAGCTCTCGGCCTTTCAGCGCTCGCCGAAATGGACGCTGACCCGGGCGGGCGAGTACGGCTACAAGGATGTGACCTTGATGCGGCAGGCCATCGCGCATCACCGGCAAGCCGATCTGCGCCGGGCGCTCTCGGCCATCGACGGCGCGGTCGCACTGCGCCCCAAGGATGCCTACCTGCACGAGCTGCGCGGCCAGATCCTGATGGAAAGCCGCCAGACCAAGGCCGCTGTCGCGGCCTACGCGCGCGCCGCCAATCTCGCACCGCGCAACGCGCTCATCCTTGGCTCTTACGGGCGGGCGCTGCTGGCGGACGGACAGGTGCGCAAGGCCGCCAAATTTCTTGAGACTGCCCGGAGCCGCGACGGGCGGGACCCCCGCCTGCTCCGAGATCTGGCACAAGCCAATGCCAAACTGGGCAACAACGGAATGGCATCGGCGCTGACGGCAGAGCGATATGCGATGGTCGGCCGGCTCAAAGATGCTAAGATACATGCAGAGCGCGCATCGGCCCTCTTGCCGCGCGGCTCTGCCGCATGGCAACGGGCGCAGGATGTGCTGTTTGCTGCTGAAGCTGAAGAAAAACGGAGAAAATGACCCCGATGTCCCGCAAGTTCCTGTCCGCCGCCGCCTTTGGCCTTTGTGTCTCGCTGGCACCGCCTGCCCCAGCCCTCGATCTCGAAAGCCTGAGCGCCTCGGACCGCGCCCTGCTGCGCGAAGAGATCCGCGCCTACCTGCTGGAGAATCCCGAGGTGATCATGGAGGCGGTGGCGGTGCTTGAGGACCGTCAGGCGCAGGGTCAGGCCAATGCCGACAGCGACCTGGTCAAGACCAACGCCGAGGCCTTGTTCAACGATCCCAACTCCTGGGTCGGCGGTAATCCCGAAGGCGATATCACACTCGTGGAATTCATGGATTATCGGTGCGGCTACTGTCGCCGCGCATTTGACGACGTGAAAGGTCTGCTGGCGGCTGATGGCAACATCAAGTTCGTCATCAAGGAATTTCCCATACTCGGAGAAGAGTCGGTGCGCGCGTCACGCTTTGCCATCGCGACCCGTCAGGTCGCGGGTGACGACGCCTACAAATCCGTGCATGACGCGCTGATGTCCTATGACGGAAGCATGAACGAGACCGGCTTTACCCGTTTGGCCGACACGCTCGGGCTGGATGCAAACCGCATCGTCTCCGAAATGGACAGCGACGCCGTGACCGAGGTGATTGCCGCCAATCATGCTCTTGGTCAGCGGCTTCAGATCAACGGCACACCCTCCTTCGTGATGGGAGACCAGATGCTGCGCGGCTATCTGCCGCAAGATGCCATGCAAGAGATCGCCAACGAGATCCGTGCGCAATAACCATGCGCGGCTTTCTCTTGCTGGCCGTCCTCGCACAGGGGGCGGCCGTCCCGGCTTGGCCACAGCAACACCCCATCCAAACGCGTGACGCACTCGGAGAGACGATCCGTGACGTGCTCGTCAACACGCCGTCGTTGCTCTCACAGCTGCGCGATCCGGCGTCGCGCGCTGCCCCCGATCTCTATGCCGAGGACGCCGCGCGCGATCTGGACATGCTGGAGGCGGCCGAACCACGCCTTTTAGCGCCGGACCTTCCCGGCTTTGGCCCCGCGAACCAACCCGCAGCAATCGCTCTTTTCACCCGCAAGGATTGCGCGGAATGTGCAAAGGCAGAGGCCGACCTGCGCCAGTTGGCCAAACGGCTGGGTGTGCGTGTCACGCTTCTCGACATCGAGGCCGAGGCCACATTGGCGCGCGCGTTGGGGCTCGACATGGCACCGTCTTATGCGTTGCCCGAGATGCTGCTGCGGGGCCACATGCCCGCCATCGTGCTGGAGCGTTATCTCTCGCCATGAGAAACCGAAATGGGCGCACCACGCGGGTACGCCCATCGCAATGACCGTCAAGAAAACGCGGGTCAGTTTACCAGCGTTGCCGCTGCTGCCTGCGCCATTGTCTCGACACCGAACATGTTGACGATACCGAGAAGCATCACCGCTGCCGAGACCATCAGAAAGGCCCATTGCACCGGCGCGCGGCCGGTTTCCAGCCCCTCACCCTCTTCGCCGAAATACATGTAGAACACGATGCGCAGGTAATAGAATGCCCCGATCACCGAGGCGATCACCCCGGCCACCGCCAGCCAGGCCAGCCCGCCCTCATAGGCCGCGCGCAGCACGTAGAGCTTGCCGAAAAAGCCCAAAAGCGGCGGCACACCGGCAAGGCTGAAGAGAAGGATCAGCATCGCAAGCGCCCGCCCCGGCTGCGCCTTGGAATACATGTTGAGCGCGCGGATATCCGTGACCGGCTGACCGTCGCGCTCCATCGACAGGATGAAGGCGAAGGTGCCCACGTTCATCGTGACATAAATCGCCATGTAAATGAGCATCGCCTGCACGCCAAACACCGTGCCTGCCGCCAGCCCCATCAGCGCATAACCCATATGCGCGATCGAGGAATAGGCCATCAGCCGCTTGATATCTGTCTGCCCGATCGCCGCGATGCCACCGAGGAACATCGACAGCAGGCTCAGCACCGCAAGCACCTGTTGCCAGTCACCCACCACGTCGCCAAAGGCGTCATGCACCACCCGCGCGACCAGCGCCATCGCCGCGACCTTGGGTGCCGTGGCGAAAAACGCGGTGATCGGCGTCGGTGCGCCCTCATAGACATCGGGCGTCCACATGTGGAACGGGACGGCGGAAATCTTGAACGCGAGACCGGCCAGCACGAACACCAGCCCCAGCAACAGACCAATCGGGGCCTGTCCGTCTGCCGCGGCAATGATGCCCGAGAAAAGCGTCGTGCCCGCATAGCCATAGGTCAGCGACGCCCCATAGAGCAGCAGGCCCGACGACAACGCGCCGAGCACGAAATATTTCAGCCCCGCCTCGGTCGATTTGGCACTGTCGCGGCGCAGGGAGGCCACGACGTAGAGCGCCAGCGATTGCAGCTCCAGCCCCATGTAGAGCGCCATCAGGTCGCCCGCGCTGACCATCACCATCATGCCCACGGTGGCAAGCGCCACCAGCAGGGGATACTCGAACCGCAGGATGTTCCGACGGGCCATGTAATCTTGCCCCAGCACCAGAACAGCCCCCGCCGAGAGCAGAATCGTGACCTTGGCAAAGCGGGCAAAGCCGTCATCGTTGAACATGCCGTCAAAGGCGGTGCGCGTGCCGCCACCCGACGCCCCGATCCAGAGCGCCATCACCGCAAAGAGCGCCGCCGTGAGCCAGACCAGCATACCCGCCATCTTGTCCTTGCCGGTGTAGGCCGTGAACAGCAGCGCAGCCATGGCATAGACGGAAATCACGATTTCCGGCAGGATTACGTTCAGATCAGCCTGCATGTCTCAGGGCCTCCGGTTCAGTGGTCCGCGACGGCGACCTGGCTGGTGGCCTGTGCCACCGCCTGTGCCGTCTCTACGTTGGAAATCAGCGCCTCAACCGAGGGGCCGGTGATATCGGTGACCAGCCGGGGATAGACCCCGAGCAGCAGCGTCATCACCACCAGCGGCGCAAAGATTGCCCGCTCGCGTTTGGTCATGTCGGTGATGGTGCGCAGGCTCTCCTTGATGAGATCCCCAAACACCACCCGGCGATAGAGCCAGAGCGCATAGGCCGCCGACAGGATCACGCCTGTGGTCGCTACCGCCGCCACCCATGTGTTGACCTGGAACACGCCCACCAGCGTCAGGAATTCCCCGATGAACCCGGAGGTGCCCGGCAGGCCGACATTTGCCATGGTGAAGAACATGAAGATGAGCGCATAGGCCGGCATCCGGTTCACGAGCCCGCCATAAGCGTCGATCTCGCGGGTGTGCATCCGGTCATAGATCACGCCCACGCAGAGAAACAGAGCGCCCGAGATGAACCCGTGGCTGAGCATCTGGAAAATCGCCCCATCGAGCCCCTGCTGATTGGCCGCGAAAATACCCATCGTGACATAGCCCATGTGCGCGACCGACGAATAGGCGATCAGCTTTTTCATGTCTTCCTGCGCGAGGGCGACCAGCGAGGTGTAGACAATCGCGATGGCGCTCATCCACAGCACCAAGGGCGTCAGCACCTCGGAGCCCACCGGGAACATCGGCAGCGAAAATCGCAGGAAGCCGTAGCCGCCCATCTTCAGCAGGATCGCCGCCAGCACGACCGAGCCTGCCGTGGGGGCCTGCACGTGCGCATCGGGCAGCCAGGTATGCACCGGCCACATCGGCATCTTGACCGCAAAGCTGGCAAAGAAGGCGAGGAACATCAGCGTCTGCATGCCGCCGACGATGTGAATGCCCAACAGCGAGAAACTGTCCGAGGCAAACTCATGCCGCAGGAGCGACGGAATGTCGGTTGTCCCCGCATCCGAGAACATCGCAACCATCGCCACAAGCATCAGCACCGAGCCGAGGAAGGTGTAGAGGAAGAACTTGAACGACGCGTAAATGCGCGCCGCACCGCCCCAGATGCCGATGATCAGGAACATCGGAATAAGCCCCGCCTCGAAGAACAGGTAAAAGAGCACCAGATCGAGCGCCATGAAGACGCCCAGCATCAGCGTCTCAAGGATCAGGAACGCGACCATGTATTCCTTGACGCGGCTCTTCACGTTCCACGAGGCCGCGATGGTCAGCGGCATCATGAAGGTGGTCAGCATCACGAAGAGCACGCTGATCCCGTCAACGCCCATCTTGTATTTCAGACCCAAGAGCCACTCGCGCTCCTCGACGAACTGAAAGCCGGTATTCGACGGGTCGAAATCAAACAGGATGAACAGCGACACGATAAAGGTCAGCGTCGTGGCGATCATCGCCACCCATTTGGCGTTCTTTTGCGCCGCCTCATCCTCGCCGCGCAGAAAGATCGCAAGGATCGCTGCGGCCACCGCCGGGATGAAGGTCACAATGGAAAGCAGGTTGTCCATCAGTTGGCCCCCCCGAAGATCGTCATCCAGGTGACCAGGATCGCGATCCCGATCACCATGGCAAAGGCATAGGTGAAGATGTAGCCCGACTGCGCCCGCCCCGCGAGACGGGTGAGCCGCGGGATAAGCCCCATGGCGACGCCGTTGAGCGAGCCGTCGATCACGTCACCGTCGCCGCGCTTCCACAGCAGCTGGCCGAGCGCCTTGGCGGGCCGGACGAAGAGGAAATCGTAGATCTCGTCGAAATACCACTTGTTCAGCAGGAACAGGTAAAGCGGACGGTTCGTCGCGGCCACGCGCCCCGGCATCGCCGGATCCCAGACATAGAACCAAAGCGCCGTGATCAGGCCGATCAGCATGGCGATGAATGGGCTGACTTTGACCCATGTCGGTGCATGATGCGCATCATCGAGCACGGTACTGTCGGGATGCATGAAGATCGCGCCCTGCGGCGGGCCGGAATGGGCGGCGGTGCCGGTCTCCTCGTGCATCGTTTCGTGGTCGTGGCCCTCTTCGCCATGCGCCACCACCTCGGGCGTTTCAGTCGCCTCGGCGTGATGCTCCGGCATGCCGAAGAAACTGTTGACCTGTGCATGGCTGCCGAAAAAGCTGCCGTACCAGATCATGCCCGCGAAGACCGCGCCAAGCGCCAGCACACCAAGCGGCGCGACCATCACCATCGGGCTCTCGTGCGCGTGCTCATGGGTGTGCTTGTCGCCGCGCGCCTCGCCAAAGAAGGTGAGGAACATCAGCCGCCAGCTATAGAAGGATGTGAAAAGCGCCGCGATCACCAGCATCCAGAAGGCGTAGCCTCCTTCGGTGCCCGCCCATGCGCTCTCGATCACCGCGTCCTTCGACAGGAACCCGGCAAAGCCGATATGGGTGAGCGGAATGCCCACACCCGTGATCGCCAGCGTGCCGATCAGCATGGCGTAGAACGTATAGGGCATCTTCTTGCGCAGACCGCCATAGTTGCGCATGTCCTGCTCGTGATGCATGCCGTGGATGACCGACCCGGCCCCGAGAAACAGCATCGCCTTGAAGAACGCGTGGGTGAAGAGATGGAACATCGCCACCGAGTAGACGCCGACACCGGCGGCCACAAACATGTAGCCAAGCTGTGAGCAGGTCGAATAGGCGATCACCCGCTTGATGTCATTCTGCACAAGACCCACGGTCGCGGCGAAAAACGCCGTTGTGGCCCCAAGGAACACGACGAAGTTCATCGCCTCCGGCGCGTATTCCATCAGCGGTGACATGCGGCAGACAAGGAATACGCCCGCCGTCACCATGGTGGCCGCGTGAATGAGCGCCGAAACCGGCGTCGGGCCTTCCATCGCGTCGGGCAGCCATGTGTGCAGGAAGAGCTGCGCCGATTTGCCCATCGCGCCTACGAACAGCAGGAAAGCAATCAGGTTGGCCGCATTCCATTCCGTCCAGAGGAAGGTGAGCTGCGTCTCGGCCAGCTCGGGTGCGGCGGCAAAGACATCGTCCAGCTTGATCGAGTCGACGAGAAAATAGAGCGCCATGATGCCGAGCGCGAAGCCGAAATCGCCCACGCGGTTGACCACAAAGGCCTTGATCGCGGCGGCATTGGCGCTTGGCTTGCGATAGTAGAACCCGATCAGCAGGTACGACGCGACGCCCACGCCCTCCCAGCCGAAAAACATTTGCAGCAGGTTGTCCGAGGTCACCAGCATCAGCATCGAGAAGGTGAAGAACGACAGATAGGCGAAGAAGCGCGGCCGGTAGCTCTCGTTATCCCGGAAATTCTCATCATGCGCCATGTAGCCGACGGAATAGAGATGCACGAGGGCCGAGACGGTGGTGATCACGATCAGCATGATCGCCGTCAGCCGGTCCATCCGGATCGCCCATGCGGTATCGAGCGTGCCCGACTGCACCCAATCCAGAATATGGATCTGCTCGGTCACCCCGTCATGGCCGAGGAACAGGATCCAGCTCAGCAGTGCGGAGAGGAACAAGAGGCCCGTGGTCAGCCATTGCGCGCCTTGATCGCCAATGATGCGCCAGCCGAAACCCGCGATGATCGCCCCGACGAGAGGCGCGAAGAGGAGGATGGATTCCATGGCTTCAGCCTTTCATCACGTTGATGTCTTCGACGGCGATGGTGCCGCGATTGCGGAAGAAACAGACGAGGATCGCAAGGCCGATGGCGGCCTCGGCGGCGGCGACGGTCAGCACGAAGAGCGTGAACACCTGCCCCACCAGATCACCCAGATACGACGAGAAGGCGACAAGGTTGATATTGACCGACAAGAGCATCAGCTCGATCGACATCAGCAGGATGATCACGTTCTTGCGGTTGAGAAACAGGCCGAAGATGCCTATCACGAACAACGCCGCCGCCACCGTGAGATAATGTTCAAGTCCGATCATGTCTGTCCCTCCGGGCCGTGCCCGATTGTCGTCTTTACGCGTCATTCCGGGCGGTGCCGGAACACTTGGTGTCATCGTCATCCCGAGCCTGACCCGGGATCTCGTCGCCGGTTCAACCAGACCGACGAGGCCCCGGATCAAGTCCGGGGCGGGTCAGGGCCGCTTAGAGGCCCTGACCCGGCTTCACGTCCTTCAACTCCATCGCCTTGGCGGGGTCGCGATACATCTGCGCCAGCACGTCCTGCCGCTTGACATCGGTGCGGTGCCGCAGGGTCAGGACAATCGCCCCGATCATCGCCACAAGCAGGATCAGCCCGGCCAGTTGGAACAGGATGAAGTACTTGTCATAAAGCAGCATCCCGAGGGCCGCGGTATTCTCGACCCCCTCAGGCGTCACCGAGCGGCGCGCCGCCTCGGCCCCGTCGGCCATTGTCCAATTGCCGAAGGCCAGGCCAAACTGCATCAGCAAGATCACCCCGATGAGCAGCGCCAAAGGCATGTATTTCGCCATCTCCGCCTTCAACTCGGCGAAATCCACGTCGAGCATCATCACCACGAAGAGAAACAGCACCGCGACCGCGCCGACATAGACGATGATCAGCAGCATCGCCACGAACTCCGCGCCAAGCAGGACAAAAAGCCCCGCCGCGCTGATGAACGACAGGATCAGCCAGAGCACCGAATGCACCGGGTTGCGGCTGATCACGGTGAACAGCCCCCCGGTCAGCAGGGCGACGGCAAAGAGGTAAAAGGACATCGCCGCAATCGTCATTTCTCTGATCCTTTCTCGTCTTCACCGTCCATCACCTCGCGCGCGAACTCCATCGCGCGGGTCATCGAGGGGATACCGGCAAACATCGCCATCTGCGCGATGGTCTCGGCAATCTCATCCTTGGTCGCGCCCGCCTCAAGCGCGTGGCGCACGGTCATTCGGATCTGCGTATCGCTCTGCGCGCCCAGCATCGTCAACCCCGCGAGCGTGATCAACAGCCGGGTCTTGGCGTCCAGCCCCTCCTTGTTGATGCCCTTGCCAAAGCTCATTTCCATGAATTCCTTGGGCATCGTCGGCCAGAGCGATTCAAACCCCTTGGGCGAAAAGCTCTCAAGCGCGGGGTTCATCGCCTTGGCCATTTCCTGCGCCTGACGCATCATCATCTCGAAGGGGTTGCCTGAATCGGTCATCTGTAGGGTGCATCCAGTTCGAGGTTATGAGCGATTTCCGCCTCCCAGCGGTCGCCGTTTTCAAGGAGCTTGGCCTTGTCATAAAACAGCTCTTCACGGGTCTCGGCGGCAAACTCGAAATTCGGGCCCTCGACGATGGCATCGACCGGGCACGCCTCTTGGCAGAAGCCGCAATAGATGCATTTCGTCATGTCGATGTCATAGCGCGTGGTCCGCCGGCTGCCGTCATCGCGCGGCTCGGCATCAATCGTGATCGCCTGCGCCGGGCAGATCGCCTCGCACAGCTTGCAGGCGATGCAGCGCTCCTCGCCATTGGGATAGCGGCGCAGCGCATGCTCGCCGCGAAAGCGCGGGGAAAGCGGGCCCTTTTCATGCGGATAATTCAGCGTCGCCTTGGGCGCGAAAAAGTATTTCAGCCCCAGCCTGAACCCCTTGAAGAAGTCCGACAGCAGGAAATACCCCGCCGCGCGTCCGTAATCGATCTGCGTCATGGATCAGCCTCCAATCGCCCAACGGGCCCAGAACCCGCCGAACACTTCGAATTTCGCAAGGAACGCCACGATCACGACCCAGCCGAGCGACAGCGGCAGGAAAACTTTCCAGCCGATGCGCATCAACTGGTCGTAGCGGTACCGCGGTGTGATCGCCTTGACCATGGCGAAGATGAAGAAGAAGAACGCCATCTTGCCGACCATCCACGCCACGCCATCGGGCAGCCCGGGAATCGGCGACAGCCAGCCGCCGAAGAACAGCAGCGAGGTCAGCGCGCACATCAGGAAGATGGCGATATACTCTCCGGCCATGAACAGCAGGAAGGGCGTCGAGGAATATTCCACCTGATAGCCTGCCACCAGTTCCGATTCGGCCTCTGGCAGGTCGAACGGCGGGCGGTTGGTCTCGGCGAGCGCCGAGATGAAGAACAGGAAGACCATCGGCAGGTGCGGCAGCCAGTACCAGCCGAAGAAACCATAGGCCGTATCCTGCGCCGCCACGATGGCGCCGAAATTGAGCGAGCCGGTGGAGATGATCACCCCGATGATGATGAGGCCAATGCTGACCTCATAAGAGATCATCTGCGCGGCCGAGCGCAGCGATCCGAGGAACGGGTATTTCGAGTTCGACGCCCAGCCCCCCATGATCACGCCGTATACTTCCAGCGAGGAGATCGCGAAGACGAAGAGCACGGCCACGTTGATGTCCGACAGCACCCAGCCGTCGTTGAGCGGAATGACCGCCCAGGCAAGAATGGCGAGCACGAAGCTCGTCATCGGGGCCAGCATGAACACCGCCTTGTCGGCGCCCGCAGGCACGACGACCTCTTTCACCACGTATTTGAGCGCGTCCGCGATGGTCTGCAACAGGCCCCAGACACCGACCACGTTCGGACCGCGCCGCATCTGCACAGCGGCCCAGACCTTGCGATCACCGTAAACGAGGAACAGCAGCGAGACCATGACGAAACCCACCACCGCAAGGCATTGCGCCACGATGATAACAAGGGTCCCGAGCGGGGTTGTAAAGAATTCAGCCATCAGGTCCTCACACCATCGGTATTCCGTTTTCCGCGCAGTTCGCGGCCGTGACTTCGGCGTCGATCGTCTTCAGGCCACGCGGCAGCGCCGCCGAGACCGTATAAACCGCATCGCCCTGCCAGATGCCACCCTCTTCGCTTACATTTGTGCGCAGGTGACGCGCAAAACCGTAGCCCCGGATCAGCGCATACTGCGCCGCGGCGCATTCGGCGTAGCGATCCACGTCCCCGGCATCCCGCGCGCCGCGCATGGCGACATGGAAATTCACCAGATCCCCAGCCAGAAGCCGCGTCTCGATACCCTGATACTCGGGCTTAAACGCAGGTTCCTTGCCCGGTTCGGCACAGCCCGTAAGGGCCAGCGCCAGAGGCGTTATGATCGCAGCGGCCATTTTCACTCTGCCGCCATCGGCTGGTTGGCGCGGGCCTTGGCATTGGCGCTCAGCTCGGCCATCAGTTCGCTCGACCGCGCAATCGGGTTGGTCAGGTGGAAATCCTTGACCGCCAGCCGGAACTCGGCCTTGCCCAGCTTGGCCTCGGGCAGCGGCTGCCAGTCGTTCTCCGGCACCTGATCGATTTTCTTGAGATGCTGCACGTCCTTGACCAGCGCCTGACGCAGCTGCACGATGCTGTCATAGGGCAGTGTCGCGCCAATCTCGCCCGAGAGCGCGCGCAGGATCGCCCAGTTTTCCTTGGCCTCGCCGGGCGCAAAGCCTGCGCGCAGCGCCAGTTGCGGGCGGCCTTCGGTGTTGACGAACAGGCCCTGCTCCTCGGTATAGGCGGCGCCCGGCAGGATTACGTCGGCGCGATGCGCGCCCCGGTCGCCGTGGCTGCCCTGATAGATCACAAAGGGGCCGTCAGCAATCTCGACCTCGTCCGCCCCGAGGTTATAGATCACGTCCGCGCCGTCGATGGCGGCATCCAGCCCGCCCTCGGTCACGGCCCCGACGTCCAGCGCGCCAACACGGGCCGCAGCGCTGTGCAGCACCAGCATCCGACCGGTCAGCGCCTGTGCTGTGGCCAGCACCGCCTCGCCATCGGCCTCTTGCAGCGCGCCTTGGCCCACGATCACGATGGCATCCTCGGGAACCTTCAATCCATCCAACGCGGCCCGGTCGGTGCCCGCATGGGTATAGTCGTAGGTCAGGTCCACCTTGGGGCCGACCACGGTGACATCCGCCCCGTTGATCCAGGCCTTGCGGATGCGTGCGTTCAGCACCGGCGCCTCGACACTCGGATCTGTACCGATCAGGATGAAATTCTTTGCCGTATCAAGCTCTTCAACGGCGACATTGCCAACATAGGCACTGCGGTTGTCCGCGGGTAGCCGCGCCTTGTCGGTGCGGCACTCGACAGACCCGCCCTGCCCTTCGATCAGACCTTTCAGCGCATACGCGGCCTCGACCGGGGCCAGATCGCCGACCAGACCGCTCAGCTTTTTCGCGCCCTTGATCGCCTCGGCGGCCTTGCCCAGAGCCTCGGGCCAGGTGGCCGCGCGCAGCTTGCCGTTCTCGCGGATATAGGGGCGGTCCAGACGCTGACGACGCAGCCCGTCCCAGACAAAGCGCGTCTTGTCGGAAATCCATTCCTCGTTGGTGCCGTCGTGGTTGCGCGGCAGGATGCGCATCACTTCACGACCCTTGCAATCAACACGAATGCTGCTTCCAAGCGCATCCATCACGTCGATCGTCTCGGTCTTGGTCAATTCCCACGGGCGGGCCGTAAAGGCATAGGGTTTCGACACCAGCGCGCCCACCGGGCACAGGTCAATGATGTTGCCCTGCAGGTTGCTATCAATGATCTCGCCCAGGTAGGTGGTGATCTCGGCATCCTCGCCGCGCCCGGTCTGCCCCATCACATGCACTCCCGCCACCTCGGTGGTGAAGCGCACGCAGCGGGTGCAGGAAATGCAGCGCGTCATATGCGTCTCGACCAGCGGGCCGAGATCGAGATCTTCGGTCGCGCGCTTGGGCTCGCGGTAGCGGCTGAAATCCACGCCATAGGCCATCGCCTGATCCTGCAGGTCGCATTCACCGCCCTGATCGCAGATCGGGCAATCGAGCGGGTGATTGATCAGCAGAAACTCCATCACCCCCTCGCGCGCCTTCTTGACCATCGGCGAATTGGTCTTGACCACCGGCGGTTGCCCCTCGGGCCCGGGCCGCAGATCCTTGACCTGCATGGCGCAGGAGGCTGCCGGCTTCGGCGGGCCGCCCACGACCTCGACCAGACACATCCGGCAGTTGCCCGCGATAGACAGACGCTCGTGGTAGCAGAAACGCGGAATCTCGACGCCGGCCTCTTCGCAGGCCTGAATAAGGGTCATCGCGCCCTCGACCTCGATCTCCTGATCGTCGATGATGATCTTGCGTAGCTCAGCCATATCCGTCTACTCTTCTATCAAGAACTTCCCGATCTGAGTGCCCGCGGCGATCTCCGCCCGCCCCAGATCGCAGAATGTTTCGGGTTTTTCAGGATCAACGCCCTTGGCGGCCATATAGGCTTCGCCCTTGCGGCGCATCTTCCGTTTTTCTTCCTTGTCATCGACATAGGCGTTGATCTCGGCATTGCTGTAACCGCGCTCGCGCGCCAGCTTGCGGAGCCCGTTCATGTAAAACAGGGCTTTGAAAACACGCCCGTCAATGCTGTCGCACTTCTTGCGGATCTCATCCGCGATACCAACGGCCAGCAGCCCGCCATTTATATCGTCCTCAGCCGACAATCCGGGCTTTGCCTGCACCGCGCCGCTGCCAAGCGTCAGGACCACAATAGCCCCCACCATCACACGCATCTCAGATCTCCTTTCCAAAGGCAGTCGAGGCGCGCAAGACGCTGCGCCTCACCTCTGTCAGAGATGGTCATTCGGACCTTTGTCATGCAATAACACGCAAGACAAGCCCCTGATATGACGCGTGGTTTCACCATATTTCGCAGCGTCCGCTCACAGACAGACTATCCCCGGAGCGCGCATAAACCGGACCCTCTTGGCCCGAAGCTACGCCGCTCCATGTGATCTCGGATGTGCCGTAATTCGCAAGGCAATAGCGCGTCGCCTCATGCACGGCGGCAAGCTGCGCGCCCTCCAGACCGCTGGAGGCACGGCTCACGGATGCCGTAAAGTTCTGCCGATCCTCTTTCTCGGCGCGCGACTTGCCGGGGTAGTAGTTGCCATTGAAATACACCCGTTCTTCACGCTTTGCACAGCCAGCCAGAACGCCGATCATCAGCACGACACAGCCCGCGCACATATATGCCCGCCGCAATCTCATTCAGCTGCAACCGCACTGACCCGGCCAGTACGCTTGGCCTTGATCCGGTCCTCGATCTCGTCGCGGAAGTTGCGAATGAGGCCCTGAATCGGCCAGGCCGCCGCATCGCCAAGCGCGCAGATCGTATGGCCCTCGACCTGCTTGGTCACGTCGAACAGCATGTCGATCTCCTCGACCTCGGCCTCGCCGCGCACCAGCCGGTCCATCACCCGCATCATCCAGCCGGTGCCCTCGCGGCACGGCGTGCATTGCCCGCAGCTTTCGTGCTTGTAGAATTTCGACAGACGCCAGATTGCCTTGATGATGTCGGTGTCCTTGTCCATCACGATCACGGCGGCGGTGCCGAGGCTCGACCCCACCTCCTTGAGCGCGTCGAAATCCATGATCGCGTCCTTGATGTTCTCGCCGCGCACGCAAGGCACCGAAGAGCCGCCGGGAATGACCGCCTTGAGATTGGTCCAACCGCCGCGAATGCCGCCGCAATGCCGCTCGATCAGCTCTTCAAAGGAGATCGACATGGTTTCTTCGACCACGCAGGGAGTGTTCACATGGCCCGAGACCGCGAAGATCTTGGTGCCCGCGTTGTTGGCCCGGCCAAAACTCGAAAACCAGTCCGGCCCGCGCCGCAGGATCGTCGGCACCACCGCGATGGATTCGACGTTGTTCACCGTCGTGGGGCAGCCATAAAGCCCCGCCCCCGCCGGAAACGGCGGCTTCATCCGGGGCATGCCCTTCTTGCCTTCGAGCGACTCCAGCAGCGCGGTTTCCTCGCCGCAGATATAAGCGCCCGCGCCATGCACGAGGTAGATGTCAAAATCCCAGCCCGACTTGCAGGCATTGCGGCCCACCAGCCCGGCCTCATAGGCCTCGTCGATGGCGGCCTGAAGCGCCTCTTTCTCGCGGATATATTCGCCGCGAATGTAGATATAGCAGGCATGCGCGTTCATCGCGAAACTGGCGATCAGGCAGCCCTCGATCAGCGTGTGCGGATCATGGCGCATGATCTCGCGGTCCTTGCAGGTGCCGGGCTCCGACTCATCCGCATTGACCACCAGATAGGCCGGTCGCCCGTCGCTTTCCTTGGGCATGAACGACCACTTGAGCCCGGTGGGAAAGCCTGCGCCGCCGCGCCCTCGCAGCCCGCTCGCCTTCATCTGATCGACGATCCAGGCGCGACCGTTTTGCAGGATCGTCGCCGTGCCATCCCAATGGCCACGCGCCTGTGCGCCCTTGAGGCTGCGGTCATGCATCCCGTAAAGATTGGTAAAGATACGGTCTTGGTCTTTCAGCATCCCGTTACCCCTGGTTGCTCTGGCGCGCACGCCAGATTTGGTAGATCAAGACGAAGGCCCAGATGAACCCCGCCAATGCCATCAGGTCAAACAGCGCGCGCACGCGCTGGCTGAGCCCCATTTCGCCGCCGATAAACGTGGCCAGCACCCAGAATACAGCCGTGCCCGCGATCACCAGCGCGGTGAAGCGGCCCTTGCGTGCTATCTCTGCGTCCTTGTCCGGCATCATTCATCTTCGTCAGTATACGTCGCCACCCTCGACACGCTTGGAGAACTCGGTCTCTCCTCCCGCAGCGAGGATCTTGGCCTGTTCAACCCAGTTGTCGCGGCTCACCCGGCCTTTGAACCCTTTGAGATTGGCATCAACCCACGCCACCTCGTCGGCGCTCCAGCCGGCGATCTGGTCGAAGTGGTAAAAGCCCAACTCGTTGCACAGCATTTCCAGCTTCGGGCCCACACCCTTGATCTGTTTCAAATCGTCGGCCTGTCCAGCCTTGGGGGCGCTCAGCGCCTCGGGGCGGGTGCCGACACTTTCCTCACCGGCCTCACCGGCCTCACTTTGCTTCGGCGCGGCGTCTTCGTCACCGTAACGCCATTCGCCCTTACGCTCCGCAAGCTCCTGTTCGCCTTCGAGCACGGTGCCGGATTTGACTGCGACGCTTTCCGTGGCGCTGTCCGATGCCGCTGTTGCCGACGGTTGTGCCGTGTCATGGGCCGGTGCGGTCGTGGCTGGTGTCGGTTTGTCGTCGTCCTCGTCAAACGGGGCTTTGTACCCCGTGATCCCGGTGACCTGGCGCACCGTCTCTTTCAGGTCGCTGGTCTTGATCCCGCTATCTTCGTCTAGGTAGCCCGTACAAACGAGCCGGGTTATCACAAGCCCGACAAAGACGGCAAAGGCCGCTCCCAAGAGCAAGGCCGCGAAAAAGCCGACAGATCCGGCCGCGGACCATAGGACCAATATCCCGCTAAGCACCGCTAGGCCCCAGCAGACGATCTGGCAGGTGCTCAGTTTTGACGTATCAGACATGACAATTACCCCCTGTGTTTTTCAAGCAGGCGCGTTCAATAGACCTCGCCTTTCTTGGCCCGGGCAGAGAACTCCGTCTCTTTGCCGTCTGCCAACAGTTTCGCCTGCTCAACCCAGTTGTCACGGCTGACCCGACCCTTGAATCCCTCAAGGTTCTGATCGACCCAACTGACCTCTTCCTCCGTCCAGTTTGCCACTTGATCAAAGTGATAAAAGCCAAGCTCGTGCAAAAGCGCCTCGAGCTTCGGGCCCACACCCTTGATCAGTTTGAGATCATCCGACTTGCCGTCGCGCGGGGCGTCCAGCGTTTCGGGCTTGGTGCCCTGGCCGGCCTCGACCTCGGGCTCCTTGGGCGCCTTAACCGGCTTCGCGGCCGCAGACGCCTCGGGCTTGGCCTTGGTCTTGGCCTGTGCCTCGCGAATGGTCGAGCCGGTCTTGTCCACCGGCGTGGCCGGATCGACCTTCGGACGTATCTCGACCGGTTCGTCATTGATCTTGACCGAAGGCGCGGCGGGCTGATGCATCGCCCCCTTGTCGCGCCACGGTGTCAGCAGCGGCACCTCGGTGCCATCAATTCGCTTGATCGTATCGCCCAGATCCGCCGCACGCTGCACACTGCCGTTATACTGCGCGCGCCCGCTCTCGAAATCGGCAAGGCTGGTCAGACCGCCCTTCGGCTCCGACGCATAGCGCCCGTTCTGCGGCCCGGGTGTGGGCACATCGCCCGCCGCCAGCTCGTCGATGATCTCGGCGAACCGCTCGGCGGTCAGATCCTCATAATAATCCTTGCCGATCTGCGCCATCGGCGCATTGGCACAGGCCCCGAGACATTCCACCTCTTCCCACGAAAACTTGCCATCCGCCGACAGCTCATACGGGTTGGCGGCGATCTTGTCCTTGCAGACGCCGATCAGGTCCTCGGCCCCGCAGATCATGCAGCTTGTCGTGCCGCAAATCTGGAAATGCGCCACACTACCAACAGGTTGTAGCTGGAACATGAAGTAGAAGGTCGCGACCTCCAGCGCACGGATATAATCCATGCCGAGCATGTCGGCGACATGCTCGATCGCCGGACGGCTGAGCCAGCCCTCCTGCTCCTGCGCACGCCACAAGAGCGGAATGATCGCGCTTGCCTGCCGGCCCTCGGGATACTTGCTGATCTGACCCTCCGCCCAATCCTGATTTGCAGGGCTGAACGCAAAGCTCTCGGGCTGTTCATGATAGAGACGACGTAGCATTCTCAGGCACAGGCTCCTGTGGTCAGTTTCACGCCCCCGGCAGGCAGCCGTTCGGCCCCGCCCGCGGACAGTTTATAAGCAGTTATATCAAGCAATTCTTGCCGCGTAAGGCCCGTCTGGAACCCTGCCGCAATATAGTCCGGCTCTGTCACCATAGTGCAGCCAAGGCTCTGCACGGCGGCATCGTAGTTGAGCAGATCCTGCTCGCTGATCCCCTTTGGCGGCAAGGCGCAGGCGGTCAGCACGCCAACAGAGGCCATAGCCACTACATTCATTCGCATCATTGGGAACACAACTCCTCGGAAAGTGACAGGCTGTCCTCCTCGACATCCATCTGCGCCTCACCGCGCGACAGCATCGCCGCGATCACCGGGCGTAGTTCCTTGGTCGTGAACCCCGCAGCAGGCAGTTGAACATCAGCCTCGGCCCGGCTCAGACGGCAGCCCGCCCCGGCCATGTAGGCAATGAAGTCGATACGCAATTGAGCAGGGGTCCGCGATGCTTGCAAGACCTCGGGCGCGCTGTTCATCATGCTCGCGGACAATCCCTTGAAACGCTCGCACAGGCTTTCTTCCAGAAACACGGCCTTTTCATCCGAAGACAGGCGAATTTCAGACATGCGCAGCATCTTGTCCATCAAGAGTTGCACCTCGGTCATCTCGACACCGACGCGGGGCAAAAGCAACTTGGCCTCTTCAATGGTCATCACACAGTTGTTGTCGGCAATCGCCGCAAAGAACCGCTCGCGCCCGGAATAATCGAGCCTGCCACCGCAGGCCCCGCCAAAGACCACGAGTTGCCCGTCAAGAATGCGCGCGCGCTCCTCGGTTATCAACTGTTCGGTGATCGCCTTGGTCTCAGCCTTGTCGACGAAACCCGCCTCCGGCATCACGCGGTCGGCCTCAAACGGCGACATCCGGCAGCCATGCTCGGCCATTACGCCGACAAAGGTCTCGATCCGCTCTGACGGAACGGGTTCGGCCTGCGCGGCACCGGCCAAAAAGACGGATGACAGGACACCAGCCAGCCAGCCTCCTGCTCGCGAGAGCGTAATACCGGACCAATCCGCGTTCATTACCGGTCGATCTCCCCAAAGACGACATCCATCGTGCCGATGATCGCCGCGATATCGGCCAGTTGGTGCCCCTTGGAGATATGGTCCATCGCCTGCAAATGCAGAAAGCCCGGCGCGCGCAGCTTGGCACGGTAGGGCCGGTTGGTGCCATCGGCCACCAGATACACACCGAATTCGCCCTTGGGGGCCTCAACCGCGCAATAGACCTCGCCCTCGGGCACGTGGAACCCTTCGGTATACAGCTTGAAGTGATGAATGAGCGCCTCCATCGAGCGCTTCATCTCGCCCCGTTTGGGCGGCGTCACCTTGCCCCGTGAGAGGATATCGCCTTGCCCCTCGGGGGCACGCAGCTTTTCGATGGCCTGATGCACGATCCGAAGGCTCTGGCGCATCTCCTCCATCCGCACGAGGTAGCGGTCATAACAGTCGCCATTCTTGCCCACCGGCACGAGGAAGTCGAACTCGTCATAGCATTCATAAGGCTGCGCGCGGCGCAGATCCCACGCCATGCCAGAGCCGCGCACCATCACGCCGCTAAAGCCCCAGTCAAGCGCCTCTTGCTGGCTGACCACACCGATATCGGCATTGCGCTGCTTGAAGATCCGGTTCTCTGTCAGCATGCCGTCGATATCGTCGAGAACACGTGGAAAGTCCTTGGCCCACTCCTCGATATCGTCGAGCAATTCCGGCGGCAGATCCTGATGCACGCCGCCGGGCCGGAAATACGCCGCATGGAGCCGCGCGCCACAGGCCCGCTCGTAGAACACCATCAGCTTTTCGCGCTCTTCAAACCCCCAGAGCGGCGGCGTGAGCGCGCCGACATCCATCGCCTGCGTGGTGACGTTCAGCAGGTGGTTCAAAATACGACCGATTTCGGAATAGAGCACCCGGATGAGGCTCGCGCGGCGCGGCACCTCGACGCCGGTCAGCTTTTCGATGGCCAGACACCAGGCATGTTCCTGGTTCATCGGCGCGACGTAATCGAGGCGGTCGAAATAGGGCAGGTTCTGCAGGTAGGTGCGGCTCTCCATCAGCTTTTCGGTGCCGCGATGCAGCAGGCCGATATGCGGGTCGCAACGCTCGACCAACTCGCCGTCCAACTCCAACACCAGACGCAAAACCCCATGCGCCGCAGGGTGTTGCGGGCCGAAGTTGAGGTTGAAATTGCGGATTTTCTGCTCGCCTGTGAGCGCGTCTTCGAATTTGGAGCCGTCCATTATCCACGTCCTCCGTCAAGCTTGTCGCGGAACGCAATGACCCACAGCAGGACAAGCGCCCCAAACGGGATGATCGACACGAGGCTCACCCAATTTGGAATGCCGAACTTGGGTAAGAGCTTCCAGAACGGGATGATGACCAACGCGGCAAAGATCAGCATGAAGATCACGCCACCACCGCCCATGCCATAGCCTCCACCCATCATTTCGTGCCCTCCTTCTCATCACCGGGAAGGATGTATTCAGCCCCTTCCCACGGCGACATGAAATCGAACTGCCGGTATTCCTGAACAAGGCTGATCGGCTCGTAGACGACACGCTTTTGCACCTCGTCATATCGCACCTCGGTATACCCCGTGGTCGGGAAATCCTTGCGCAGCGGATGCCCGCGAAATCCATAATCCGTGAGAATGCGGCGCAGATCCGCATGGCCCGAAAAAAGAATGCCGAACATATCAAAGACTTCGCGCTCAAACCAGTTCGCGGCCGGGAATATTCCGGTGATCGACGGCACCATGTCTTCTTCACGGGCTGCGGCGCGCAAGCGAATGCGGTGGTTCTGATACATGCTCAGCAAATGGTACACCACGTCAAACCGACGCGACCGCTCGGGATAGTCGACGCCGGTGATATCGACGAGTGTGGAAAACGCACAGTTCTGATCGGTTTTCAGAAATTCAATCAGACCGGCGATATTCGGCAGCGCCACATCGACATTGAGCTCGTCATGCGTGACATCCCAGCCCAGCACGCAATCGCCGCGCTTCAGCTCGATATATGCGCCCAGTTCCTTGAGTGCCTTGCTCATCTCACAATCGTCCCTGTCCGGCGGATTTTGCGCTGCAATTGCAGGATACCATAGACCAGCGCCTCGGCGGTCGGCGGGCAGCCTGGCACGTAGATGTCGACCGGGATGATCCGGTCACAGCCGCGCACCACGGAATAGCTGTAGTGATAATATCCCCCGCCATTGGCGCAGGACCCCATCGAGATCACGTAGCGCGGCTCCGGCATCTGGTCATAGACCTTGCGCAGCGCCGGGGCCATCTTGTTGGTCAGTGTTCCCGCCACGATCATCACATCGGACTGACGCGGGCTGGCGCGCGGCGCAAATCCGAACCGCTCCACGTCATAGCGCGGCATCGCGGTGTGCATCATCTCGACCGCGCAGCAGGCCAGACCAAAGGTCATCCAGTGCAGGCTGCCGGTGCGCGCCCAGTTGATGATATCCTCGGTGGATGTGACCAGAAAGCCCTTGTCCTGCAATTCGGCATTCAGCGCCTGCATCGCGGGCTCACGCGTCTCGCCCGGCTCGTAGGCTTCAACCGGGGCGAGGCTCGACGGCGAGGATTTCACGCGCGGGCTCTGCATACCCTGGCCCTGCCCCTGTGTTTCGGTCACGACCGCGTCGTCTTGATCGTTCACTCCCATTCCATCGCTCCCTTGCGCCATTCATAGGCGAATCCGGCAGTCAGGACGGCCAGAAACACCATCATCGACCAAAATGCCGCCATGCTCAGATCCTGAAAGGCGACTGCCCATGGAAATAGCATGGCAATCTCAAGGTCAAAGATGATGAAGAGGATCGACACCAGATAAAAGCGCACGTCGAACTTCATGCGTGCGTCGTCAAAGGCATTGAAGCCGCATTCATACGCACTGACTTTTTCCGGGTCCGGGCTGCGAACGGCCAGAACCACGGCCGCAAGGATCAGGACGAGGCCCAGCCCGATGGCGATTGCCAGCAAAATAAGGATGGGGAGATATTCCCTCAGCATCTCTTCCACGAGGTGGCTCCTTTCATGCGCGGGCGCGGGCGCATCAAGATGGCTGCATGTCTATGCCGGGTTTAAACCCGCCCCTTGGTGGGGTCAACCAAGAGCGCACGGGTTTGATGCGTAGCGAGGACGGAATCTGCCATTTAGTATGCGATAGTATGCTAAATGGTATCAAAATTGGACCGAAATTCTTACCACACATCCCCGCATTCCGGCATCCCAAGCCGACTCAGGCCCGCCAATGCGGCATCCGCTTGTCGAAAAACGCGGCAATCCCCTCTTGCGCCTCTTCTCCGGCCCAACATGCCGAGAGCGCCGCGATGGTGTGCCCGATCACTTCGTCATCTATTTTCGGTCCCAGGTCACGCAGGAGCGACTTTGCCTGCGCGACCGCACGAGGGGCGCAGTCCATATATGGGACAACCTCTTGCTCGATGGCTGTATCCAGCTCGCCCTCGGGCACCGCCTGCGCCAGCAGACCCAGCTCCTTTGCCTCCGTCGCATCAAACCGCCGTCCTGACATGAAGACGCGCCGCGCCCGTGCCTCGCCCATTCGAGCGGCCACGTAAGGCCCGATGGTCGCGGGGATCAGACCCAGCCGTGTCTCGGTCAGCGCGAATTGCGCGGCCTCCGTGCCAATCACCACATCACAGACGCTCATCAACCCGACACCGCCACCAAAGGCATTGCCCTGCACCCGGCCAATAAGCGGCTTCGGCAGGGTGTTGAGCGCCTGAAGCATATGCGCCAGCTTGGCCGCCTCGCGGCCTCTTACCTCCGGGTCCGCCTCGAACTGATCGCGCATCCATCCCAGATCGCCCCCGGCGCAGAATGTCTTGCCCCGTGCCGCCAGCACCACGACCCGAACGGAATCGTCAGCCCCCAGGTCCGTGGCCGCCTGATGCAACTCGGCGATCATCTGCGCCGACATCGCGTTGTGCTTCTCTGCCCGGTCCAGCCACAGTGTGGCCACGCCGCGCGCGTCCCTCTCGATGCTGATCGTCTCGGTCATGCCCTCTCCTTCTCGCACCAAATTTCTTCAAAAGAAATTTGCCAAAAATCTTTTCAAGATTTTTGCGCCGCACCCCGCATCGCCCGCGCCATATCCACCGCCTCGGACAATATATCGGGGTCGAGCCCGGTCTCGCATCCAAGCACCGTCAGACGCTCATGCACCTTCTCCGTCGCCACATTGCCCGCAGCACCAGGCGCATAGGGACAGCCTCCAAGACCACCGACCGCGGCATCAAACACCCGCAGGCCACGCGCCAACGCCACCTCGATATTGTCAAGCGCGCGCCCGGCCGTGTCGTGGAAATGCCCGGCCAGCCGCTCCGCCGGCAGCGCATCACAGACCGCCGCCAGCATCGCATCGACCGCCTCGGGCCTGCCCTGCCCGATGGTGTCGCCAAGGCTGATCTCGTAACATCCCATCTGCCACAGCGCCTCGGCCACGCGCACCACCGCCGCCGGGTCCACCGGCCCGTCATAGGGGCACTCGACCACGCAGGATACATAGCCGCGCACCCGCAGCCCCTCGGCCCCCGCAGCCTCCAGCACCGGGGCAAAGCGCGCAAGGCTCTCGTCGATCGTGGCGTTGATATTGGCCTTCGAGAACCCCTCCGACGCCGAGCCGAAAATTGCCACCTCATCGGCCCCGGCCTCGAGCGCATCCGACAGCCCCCGCATGTTCGGCGTCAGCGCGGCATAGCGCACGCCCTTCGCCCGGGTGATCCCGCGCAACACCTCGCCCGAGTCGGCCATCTGCGGGACCCACTTGGGGCTGACGAAACTCGCCACCTCGATGCGCGAGAACCCCGCTTCGCTCAGCAGGTTCACAAACGCGATCTTGTCGCGGGTGGCGATCCGCGCCGCCTCGTTCTGCAACCCGTCGCGGGGCCCGACCTCGAAGATTTCAACGCGCTCTGCCATGCTCATTCCTCCGGCACAGGATAAAACGCCTGCGCATAGATATCCTGCGCGCCGTCCCGCGCCTTGGCCCGTCCGTAGCCGGGCCGTGCGCGCAGCCGGTCCCAATAGGCCATGAGACGCGGATAGGCGTTCAGATCAACATAATAGCGCGCCAGCTCGAACCCGTAGGCAAACATGATATCCGCCGCCGAAAACCCCGACGGCAATAGATAATCGCCCTCCAGCCGCGCCTCCATCGCCGCCAGCGCCGCGCGCAGCCGGGCATTGAGCAGCTTAACCACCGTGGGCGACGGGCGCGCGGGCGGGCGCAGGAACACCTGATTGAGGTTGAGGTTTTCCAGCAGACAGCCCACCGTCTCCGACAGGCTCAGCATTTCCAGAAACCGCGCGCGCTCCGGATGGCCCGGCTCCGGCATCAGCCGCGCATCCGGGTAGCTCTCGCAGAGCATCTGCACGATCGCCGCGCTTTCCACCCAGACAGCACCGTGATGCTCCAGCACCGGCACGCGGCCCGCGGGCGACAGCGCGAGGAACTCAGGACTGCGCATCGAGCCGTCGCGGATCGAGTAATAGCGCAGCTCATACTCGAGCCCCAACTCCTCCAGCAGCCACAGCACCCGCAGCGAGCGCGCCAGCGGGACATGATGCAGGATAATCATACCTCCTCCTCCAGCCGTACCAGCGCCGCCCCCGCGCTGACCTGATCGCCTGTCGCGACCAGCACCTCGGCCACCACGCCGTCACGTGCAGCCAGTAGGCTGTGCTCCATCTTCATCGCCTCCAGCACGGCCAGCCGGTCGCCCTTGGTCACCGCCTGCCCGGCGCGCGCAAAGACCGCCTTGACCAGCCCCGGCATCGGCGCCTCGATGAGCGCCGCATCGCCGCCCGCCACGCTGTCCCGCGCCAACGGGTCGACCAGATCGAAGGCCAGCCCGTATCGCGCAAAGACAGTGATCCGCGTGCCGTCCACCGCCACCCCGGGCGCGGGCCGACCGTCCAGCCGCCACTGCCCGTCGACGCGCCGCGCCGCGACCCATGTCTCGCCCACCCGCAGATCGTGGGCGGTGCCCGACAGCGTGCGCAGCCGCACCGTCACCTCGTCCCCGTCCTGCACCAGCACCACGTTACGCTCCAACGGCTGCCAGAGGACAAAGCCCGCCGCCTCCGACGCCTCCTCCAACAGCCCCAACCCGGCCAAGGCCGCCAGCGCCGCCTCGCCCGGCCCGGCCAACGGGGCCACCACCAGCGTCTCGATATCCCGCGCGATCAGCCCGGTATCCACATCGCCGCGCGCAAACCCCTCATGCCGCGCGAGCGCACCGAGAAAGCCGAGATTGGTGACCGTCCCGGCCACCTCCGTGCCCTCCAGCGCCCGCACCAGCCGCCGCAGCGCCACGCCGCGGGTCGGGCCATGGGTGATCACCTTGGCGATCATCGGGTCATAGAACGGGCTGATCTCGTCGCCCGCCCGCACCCCGCTATCGGCGCGGCAACCTGCCGGAAAGGCCAGATGCGACAGCCGCCCGGTCGCAGGCAGGAACCCCTTGGGCACATCCTCGGCATAGAGCCGCGCCTCAAAGGCATGGCCGGTGATCTTCAGGTCCTCCTGACGCGCGGGCAGCGCCTCTCCAGCGGCCACGCGCAACTGCCATTCCACCAGATCGACACCTGTAATCGCCTCGGTCACCGGATGCTCGACCTGCAACCGCGTGTTCATCTCCATGAACCAGAACCGATCAGGGCGCAGCCCGTCCGAGCCATCGACGATGAACTCCACCGTGCCCGCCCCGCTATAGCCGATCGCCTCGGCAGCCCGTACCGCAGCCTGCCCCATCGCGGCGCGCATCTCAGGCGTCATGCCCGGTGCCGGGGCCTCCTCGATCACCTTCTGATGACGGCGCTGCAAGGAGCAGTCGCGCTCGAAAAGATGCACCGCGCGGGTGCCGTCGCCGAACACCTGCACCTCGATATGGCGCGGCTTCTCGACGAATTTCTCGATCAGCACGTCCGAATTGCCAAAGGCCGTGCGCGCCTCGCCGCGCGCACTCTCCAGCGCATCGGCAAAATCCTGTGGCCGCTCCACCAGCCGCATCCCCTTGCCGCCGCCGCCCGCCACGGCCTTGATCAGGACCGGATAGCCGATGGTGTCGGCCGCGCCTGCCAGATGCTCGGGGTCCTGATTGCTGCCGTGATAGCCCGGCACCACCGGCACGCCCGCCTCTTCCATCAGCGCCTTGGCGGCATCCTTGAGGCCCATTGCGCGAATGGCCTTGGCCGACGGCCCAATAAACACCAGCCCCGCCGCCTCCACCGCCTCGACGAAATCGGGGTTCTCGCTCAGAAACCCATAGCCGGGATGAATCGCCTCGGCCGCCGTCTCCAGCGCCGCCGTGATGATCGCCTCGCCCTTGAGATAGCTTTCGGCAGGGGCCGACCCGCCGATATGCACCGCGACATCCGCCATCGCCACATGCGCCGCGCCCCGGTCGGCGTCGGAATAGACCGCCACCACCTCGACCCCCATCGCCTGCGCACTCCGCATCACGCGACACGCGATCTCGCCCCGGTTGGCGATCAGGATACGTTCAAACATCGCTTGCGCCTCTCGCTTCTTCTTGGTTTCCATCAACACCCGTCACGCCGCGTTCCCCTGCAACGCATCACACCACCCTTTTCGACGGTCGCCATCGTAGGCGCGCGCATGTCCACGTTCGATCATCGTGCGTGCCACGGGCACGCCATCAGCCGCCAGAAAGATCAATGCGCGGTCATACCTGTCAGTGCCTTCACGCACCACGGTGATGTCCTCGGTCGTCAGGAGGAGCCACCGCAAGGCCCACTTTGCCCGCAACGCCATAGCAAACTCTGTAAAACACCTCGGGCTAAAGAGCTCGGGCGTGTCAAATCCGGTCAAGCGCCCGGAAAGAAATCCACGACCGGAACAATAGAGCCGGACCGTGTCGCCATCTGTCACATGAACAACACGGCAGCCAGTGACGGTGTTCTGCGTCTTGCTCGTGACGAACACATCCGACGTCAAAGGTAGCGCGATCAAGGCCATAGCGCACACAACGATAACGGCGCGAAGGTAAAAACGGGGATCGGCAATCTTGTCACGTACCGCACGCTTGCGTTGGTCCGGCGGCGTTCCCAAATCCCATTTCGGGTGCCGACGCGCACCTTTGTAAAAGCGAGTGACCTTTTTCCTCGACACGAAACCAAACCCTCACATCCGGAAGACGCCAAAGCGCGTCTCCTCCACCGGCGCATTCAGCGCCGCGCGCAAGGAGAGCGCCAGCACATCCCGGCTCTTGCGCGGGTCGATGCAGCCATCGTCCCACAGCCGGGCGCTGGCATAAAGCGGATGCGCCTGCCGCTCGAACATCTCCACCGTGGGCCGCTTGAACGCCTCTTCTTCTTCCGCTGACCACGTCTCACCGCGTTTCTCCATCGCGTCGCGCTTGACAGTGGCCAGAACCCCCGCCGCCTGCGCGCCGCCCATCACGGAAATCCGTGAATTGGGCCAGGTCCACAGGAATCGCGGTTGATAGGCGCGCCCCGCCATGCCGTAATTGCCCGCCCCAAACGAGCCGCCGACCAGCATGGTGATCTTCGGCACGCTTGTCGTCGCCACCGCCGTCACCATCTTGGCGCCGTGCCGCGCGATGCCTTCATTCTCGTATTTGCGCCCCACCATGAAGCCGGTGATATTCTGCAAGAACACCAGCGGGATACGGCGCTGACTGCACAGTTCGATGAAATGCGCGCCTTTCGAGGCGGCTTCGGAAAAGAGCACGCCGTTATTGGCCACAATCCCCACCGGGCAGCCCTTCACATGGGCGAACCCGCAGACCAGCGTCTCGCCGAACCGCGCCTTGAACTCGTCAAAGCGGCTGCCATCCACCAGCCGCGCGATCACCTCGCGGATGTCATAGGGCGTGCGCAGATCGGCAGGCACCACGCCGAGCAATTCCGCCGGATCATAGGCGGGCTCTTCGGGTGTCTGCCAGCCCCGGACGGGGGCAAGCCCATCGCCCAGATTGCCCACCGCCCGCCGGGCCAGCGCCAGCGCGTGCGCGTCATCCTCGGCCAGATAATCCGCCACGCCCGAGAGGCGCGTGTGCACATCGCCGCCGCCCAAATCCTCGGCGCTGACCACCTCGCCGGTCGCGGCCTTGACCAGTGGCGGCCCGGCGAGAAAGATCGTGCCCTGATCGCGCACGATGATGGTGACATCCGACATGGCGGGCACATAGGCCCCACCGGCGGTGCAGCTGCCCATCACCACGGCGATCTGCGCGATACCCTTGGCGCTCATCCGCGCCTGATTGTAGAAGATCCGCCCGAAATGATCGCGATCCGGGAACACCTCGTCCTGATTGGGCAGGTTCGCGCCGCCGCTATCCACCAGATAAATACACGGCAGATGGCATTCCTCGGCGATCTCCTGCGCGCGCAAATGCTTCTTGACGGTCATCGGGTAATAGGTGCCGCCCTTTACCGTCGCGTCGTTGCACACCACCATGCAGTCACGCCCCTGCACCCGTCCGACCCCGGCGATCACCCCTGCCCCCGGTGCCGCCCCGTCATAGAGACCATGCGCCGCCGTCGCCCCTACCTCAAGGAACGGGCTTCCCGGATCAAGCAGCGCGGCCACCCGGTCGCGCGGCAGCATCTTGCCGCGCGACAGATGTCGCTCGCGGGCGCGCTCACCGCCGCCCGCCGCCGCCTGTAAGGCCGCCTCCTCGACCAGACGCAGCGCCTCAAGATGGCCCGCCTCATTGGCCTTGAACGCCTCGGAGCCGGGCAGAATTGCCGATTTCAGTTGCATGACGCAAATCCTCGCATGACGGCGGGGCTAGGCCCGCCTGTTGCAATATCACCACAGCACGGGGCCGGCCGCACAACTTGACCCACATCAAGGTCGGACAGGCGATTCAGGCGCATACCCGCCGCTGTACGAACAAGAGTGGAAAGACCATGAAAAAGATTACAGCCCTCACCCTCGCTGCCTTGATGGCCTCGACCGCCGCTCCGGCGCTCGCACAGGAACAAGGCGACATGCTGCTTGGCCTCGGCCTTGGCTGGGTCGAGCCCGGCGATGGCAGCAACACGGCTGCCGGCCAGGTCGATGCCGACGGCGCCCTGAGCCCAACCGTCACCTTTGAATACTTCGTTGCCGACAACCTCGGGATCGAGTTGCTGGCCGCGTGGCCTTTCAAGCATGACATCAACCTCAACGGCACGAACGCGGGCGAGACCAAGCACCTGCCGCCCACCCTGTCGCTGCAATATTACTTCACCAATTCCAGCAGCATCACGCCCTTCGTCGGCGCGGGTATCAACTATACCTACTTCTTCGACGAAGAGGGCCAGGGGCCGCTCAACGGTGTCTCTGTCCAGCTTGACGACTCGTGGGGTCTTGCCCTGCATGCCGGTGCGGATTTCGCGATCAATGAAAAATCGGCCTTCCGCGCAGACGTGCGCTATATCGACATCGAAACCGAAGCCACGGTCGGCGGCGTCAATATCGGCAACGTCGATATCGACCCTTGGGTGTTCAACGTGGCCTACGTGATGAAGTTCTGAACCTCGCCAGAGGTCACGCATCAAAGGGCCGGGCATCGCACCGGCCCTTTTCATTGCGTGCACCGCATTCATTGCACCCCCTCCGCAGCCGCGCGCGCCTTGAGATCCTTACGGATCACCTTGCCCGTCACTGTCATCGGCAACGAATCCAGAAACTCTATTTCTCTTGGGTATGAATAACTTGCGAGGCGTTCCTTGACATGCGCCTGCAAGGTTTCAGCCAAGGACGCGGACGCCTCCCAGCCCTCGCGCACGACCACATAGGCCTTGACGAGCTCGGTGCGCAGGCTGTCGGGCTTGCCGACCACGCCCACGGTGGCCACCGCGTCATGCGTCAACAGACAATCCTCGATTTCGGCCGGGCCGATGCGGTAGCCTGCGGAGGTGATCACGTCATCCTCGCGTCCGACAAAGCGGATGAACCCGTCCTCGATCACGCCCCGGTCACCGGTCAGCAGCCAATCGCCCCGGAACTTCTCCGCCGTCTCGCGCGGTTTTCCGAAATATTCCAACATCATCGAGGCCGAACCTCTCCTGATCGCGATATCGCCCTCACCGGCTGTTGCACGACCCTCGCCGTCGATCACCGCCACCTCGTGCCCCGGCACGGCGCGCCCCAGGGCACCCGGGCGCGGATCGAAGAGCGCACCACAGGACGATCCCACCATGTTGCACTCGGTCTGCCCGTAGAACTCGTTGATCGTCAGCCCAAAGGCGCGCCGCCCCCAGTCGAGCATCTCGGCCCCGAGCGGCTCACCGCCGCTTGCCACACTACGCAAGCCGTCAATGCGCGCATCCTCAGATTTCAGCATCCGAAGGGCCGTAGGCGGGAAAAACACATTACGAACAGCGCCATCAGAGACAATCCTCATGCATTCCCCGACACTGAACTTGCTCATCCGCGCCGCCACAACCGGCACACCAATAGCCAGCCCCGGCATCAGCACATCGAACAGCCCGCCGATCCACGCCCAATCGGCGGGCGTCCAGAGGCAATCACCGGGTTGGCCGAGGAAATCGTGGCTCATCTCGACCCCCGGCAAATGCCCGGTCAGCACCCGGTGGCCGTGCAACGCGCCCTTGGGGCTGCCTGTGGTGCCGCTGGTGTAAATCAGCACGGCAGGCGTCTCCGGTGTCGTGTCGACCGTCTCGAATCGTCCCTCGGGCAGCGCTTGCCGCTCGGGGATGAGCGCCGCGACCCCGGGCAAATGCGACAGCAGATCGACACTTTCTGCATCGGTGACCACCACCCGAGCCCCGGCATCACCCACCCGACTCAGCAGCGCATCCCGCTTGAAGAGTTTGAACAAAGGGATTGAAACCGCGCCGATTTTCCAGATCGCGATATGGGCTGCGGCGCACCATGCGCCCTGCGACCGCAACACACCCACGCGGTCGCCCTGCATCACGCCCCGCGCAAGCAATGCCTGCGCCAACCCATCGGCCATGCGCCGCAGCGTGCCATAGCTTATCTCGCGCGGGCCATCGCCCGACAGGTCGATGATCGCCACGCGCTCCGGCTCAGCCTCGGCCCAATCGTCGCAGACCTGCGCGGCCATGTTCAGCCGCGCGGGAATGTCCCACCGGAATGCGTCGCGCAGCACCTCGTAGGGCGCGCGCCGCAACACGGGGCGCATGCCGCTCATGACGCCACCTTGGGCGCGTTGCGATGCACCAGCCGCCCATAGGCATCAACGAAATACTCATAGTCTCCGCAGGCCACGACCAGCCAGAGATCATCGCTCACCGCTGGACGCGCCGCGCAATCACTGCGCGCGGCCCCGGCACCCGCCTCCTCCAGATAGCGCGCCGCCATACGCTCGATCACCTCTGTCTCGGTCGTCAGCACGGCGCGCCCCCCGAGCAAGAGGCCAATGCCCCCGGCAAGCGCGACAAGCGCCAGAATAGGGGCAAAGATGACACGCCGCGGCATCAGCTCACTCTCCCAACTGGCTCGATTGCAGGTAGAGCATCTGCCGCGCGGTCTCGTGCAAAAGACAGCTCACGGTGGCCGGGCCGCTGCCTGTACCACCGCCCCATTGCGATGCCTCATAACCGCATTTGGCATCGCGAAACCCGATCCAGGCGCGCTGCATCCCGCGCAGCGCCTCGGCCTGTTGCGGGGCATAGGACGGGGCCTGCGCATCCTGCGCGGCCAGTTTCGCGTAAAGCTGCTGATAGACGGTGTTGAGCCAGCCATCCCAAGCCGCGCGCTCACGATCCGTGCAACCGCTCATGCCAATCGTCGTATAGCCACCGGGTGTGGCCTCGATACAGTGCTCGGCGGCCTTGCCCGCACAGCTCTCGCCGCCACCGGCACGAATGCAGGCCGCGACCGGCGCGATGTCGAACACCAGCTCTTGCGCCGCAAGCGGCAGCGGGGCGCAGCAGACGACCAACGCCAGGATATGACGGGCGCAAAAGCTCATCAATCCAGCTCCCCCAGCCCGCTGAGTTCATGCGCGCGCGCGGCGGTTTTCCGCAAATGACAGTTGCCGGCGATGATCACCCTGATCGAGCCCTGAAGCCAGATCTGGTACTGCAATCCGCAGGCAGCGTCTCGATAGGCGGCCCACGCCTCCTGCGACTGGCGCAACGCCTCGGGCAGGCTCTGATCCGTTTCGCGCAGGGTGTCGAGTTTCTGGTCATACGCCTCTTGCATCAACGCGGCCCAGACCCCGGTTTCCGCCATCAGACATTCACTGATGCCAAGTGTCGTGTCGCCGCCGGGCCGCTCCTGACAGCGCGCCGCCGCATCCCCCACGCAAGACGGAAGCGCAACCCTCTCGGACTGGGCCGTCTCAAAACAGGCCTCGACGGCTTCCCGATCAACGGGAACCTCCTGCGCACTTGCCGCTGACGCCAGACATATCACACAAGCAACCGCCCTCACGCCATCGCCCCCATCAACTCACGGCCCACCAGCATGCGCCGGATCTCCGACGTGCCCGCGCCGATCTCCATCAGCTTGGCATCACGGAACAGCCGCGCGACGGGCGCATCGGTGAGGAAGCCCGCCCCGCCCATCGCCTGCACCGCCTGATGCGCCTGCACCATCGCCTGCTCGCTCGCATAAAGGCAGCAGGCCGCCGCATCCTGCCGGGTCACGTCGCCCCGGTCACAGGCCTTGGCCACCTCGTAGACATAGGCGCGCGCTGAGTTCATCGCGGTATACATATCCGCGATCTTGCCCTGCATCAGCTGGAACGAGCCAATCGGCTGACCGAACTGCTTGCGCTCGGCCAGGTATGGCATGATCTCGTCAAGACAGGCGGCCATGATCCCTGTGCCGATGCCCGCCAGCACGACGCGCTCGTAATCGAGGCCCGACATGAGCACGCGCACGCCCTTGCCCTCTTCGCCCAACACGTTCTCGAACGGCACCTCGACATCGTCAAAGATCAACTCGGCGGTGTTACTGCCCCGCATCCCCAGCTTGTCGAAATGCGGGGACGTGCTGAACCCCGCCATGGCCTTCTCGATCAGAAACGCCGTGATCCCCTTCGCGCCCGCCTCGGGGTCGGTCTTGGCATAAACCACCAGCGTGTCGGCATCCGGCCCGTTGGTGATCCAGTACTTGTTGCCATTGAGCTTGTAATGATCGTTGCGCTTCTCGGCGCGCAGCTTCATGGCGACCACGTCGCTGCCCGCCCCCGCCTCGGACATGGCAAGCGCGCCGACCTGTGCGCCGCTGACCAGCCCGGGCAGGTATTTCGCCCGCTGTTCGTCCGTCCCGTTCAGCTTGATCTGATTGACACACAGATTGGAATGCGCGCCATAGCTGAGCGACACGCTCGCCGAGGCGCGCGCGATCTCTTCCACCGCGATCACATGGGCGAGGTAATTCATGCCAGAGCCGCCGTATTCCTCCGGCACGGTGATCCCCAGCAGGCCCAGATCGCCCATCTCGCGCCACAGCTCATTCGGAAAGACGTTGTCGCGGTCCACGTCCGCCGCCATCGGCTTGACGCGGTCCTGCGCCCACCGATGTACCATCTCGCGCAGGGCGTTCACATCCTCGCCAAGGTCAAACTGCATCACGGCATTGAACATCGCGCCTCTCCTCCTCGGCTCGCATTTATTGAACGCTTGTTCATTTTATAAACCGAGCGTCCCCCAATCGTCAATCGTCGGATCAAGAGCGTGTAAGCGGCGTGTCGCCTAGAATCGGTAAAGTTTTAGATTTCTCAGATTATCTCCCCTGACTCACCATGTTTTCCATGTAATACTTGCCGAAACGCAACTTTTTGGGAATCCCATCCATGGCGCATGCCGAAATAAAGACCGTGGCACAGTGGGCTCGGGGGACAGATTGGCGCCTGTCATTGCAACACAGCTGCGCCAATCACGCCCTGGTCTGGATCACAAGAGGCCAGGGAATCGCCGTGATAGACGGGGTGCGGCGCGGCATGGGCGTGCACAACGCCCTCGCGATCCCGGCCGGCAGCATGTTCTCGCTCGATCTGGGGAAAACCGGGTTTGGCATGGTGTGTCTCGTACCTGCCGGCGGTCCCATCCTGATGCCGGATACGGCCAACCACCTTCGAATCCGGGATGTCGCAAACCAGAACGAATTGACCGCGATTTTCGAGGCGATGCAGCGCGAACAATCCAACCAGCGTGACTTTATGGACGAGGCGCTGAACGCGCAGGCGCAGTTGATGTCGGTTTGGCTGCGCCGCGCCATGATCGCCTATGGCACGCCGGAGCGCCCTAGCGCCAGCACGCGCCTGATGCGGGCCTACGCGGCGCTCATCGCGCGTGACTTTGCCAATGGTCGATCAATGGCCGTCTACGCACGCGCGCTCGGCGTTACACCGACCCATCTCACGCGGGTTTGCAAGCAGGCGTCTGGTCTGACCGCAGCCGATATGCTGACCGAACGCAGCCTGCACGCCGCGCGGGACATGCTCGAGGCGGGCGAGCAACCGATCGGACAGATCGCGGCCTGCCTCGGATTTGGCAGCGCAGCCTATTTTTCACGCTTCGTGTTACAGCACACGGGTCAAACCCCATCGGCGCTGCGCACGGCTGCGGCGGCGCGTCCGGTGCCCGCGCATACCGGCTGAACCACAGGCGCTCACGGGCCGCACCGGAACGGGTTGCGCTCTGACCCTGTGCATTATCTAATGGGCACAAGACCGAACGCCGCGACAGGGCCCTGCCCTCCTTTGTGAAAGCCACCAATGACGCGCCAGATGCTTCCCCCGCCGCACGCCGCAGTTCTTGACGATGCGCGCGCCCTCCAACGGGGACAAATGACGCGACGCGAATTTTTGGGCCGCGCCACCACGCTTGGCCTGAGTGTGGCAGCCGCCTACCAGATGGGCGGTCTCGGCAGCCCGGCCCGCGCGGATCCCGCGATCGCGGATGGCGGCACATTGCGCATTCAGCAAAACGTCAAGCCCCTCAAGGACCCGCGCAGCTATGACTGGAGCGAGCTCGCCAATCAGACACGCGGTTTTCTGGAATATCTTGTCGAGTATCAGGCGGATGGCACATTTCGCGGCATGCTGCTGGACCGGTGGCAGGTCAACGAGGATGCGACGAGCTACCTTTTGCATGTCCGACCCGGCGTAGAGTGGAACACCGGCGAGCCGTTCACCGCGCAGGATGTCGCCCACAACATCGCGCGGTGGTGCGATACGGGCGCTGTGGGCAATTCGATGGCGGGCCGGTTTGCCGGGCTCATAGACCCAGAGACCGGACAGGCCCGCGCAGGCGCGATCACGGTGATTGACGATCACACGGTTACCCTGTCGCTCTCGCAGCCCGACATCGCCATCATCGCCAACATGTCCGATTATCCGGCTGCAATCATGCACGAAAGCTATGACGGGGGCGATCCGTTTGCGCATGGTATCGGCACGGGCCCCTTCCGCCCGGTCAGCCTGAACGTCGGGCAAAGCTGTATCCTGGAACGCAACCCCGATCACCGGTGGTGGGGGAGCGCGGTCTTTGGCGGGCCGTGGCTGGACCGGGTCGAATTCATAGACCTTGGCACGAACCCGTCGGGCTGGCTGGCCGCCGCAGAGGGGGGCAAGATCGACTTGCTCTATGAAACCGTGGGCGATTTCATTGACGCAATGGACGCCATCGGCTGGACCAGAACGCGCACCGAGACCGCCGCAACGATGGTCATCCGCGCCTCGCAGGCGGCGCGGATGGTGGGAACCAACCCCTATACACAGGTCGCCGTGCGCCGCGCACTGGCGCTCGCCGTGGATAATGCGATCTGTCTGGAATTGGGCTATTCCGGGCGCGGCACGCTGGCCGCAAATCACCATGTCAGCCCGATCCACCCCGCCTATGCCGATATCGGCCCCGCACCTCACGACCCGGCCGCCGCGCGCGCGCAGATCGAGGCCGCAGGCCTGCTCGGATTTGAGCATGAGCTGGTCACGCTGGATGACGAATGGCAGCGCAATACCGGCGACGCGGTCGCCGTCCAACTGCGCGACGCGGGGCTGAACGTGCGCCGCAACATCTTGCCCGGTTCAGCGTTTTGGGACAGTTGGCGCGATTTCCCGTTTTCCGCCACGCAATGGAATCACCGTCCGCTCGACGTGCAGGTGCTCAGTCTCGCGTACCGTTCCGGCGCGGCGTGGAACGAGACAGGGTTTGCCAATGCCGAATTCGACCGGCTGCTTGACGAGGCCAATCGCCTCGCCGATCCGGACAGGCGGCGCGGTGTGATGGCACGGCTTGAAACCATATTGCGTGAAGAAGGCGTGATCATTCAGCCCTATTGGCGTGCGCTGTTCAACCACCACAACGGCCGCCTTGTGAACGCCGAGAAACATCCCTCGAATGAGATCCATCTCTACAAGATCGGGTTTTCGGCCTGATCTCAGGGCGGGTTCAGATGCCCATGATGACCTTCACGTAATTGCGTGTTTCCTTGTAGGGCGGCACGCCGCCGTATTTCTGCACCGCGCCCGGCCCGGCATTGTAGGCCGCCAACGCGAGACGCCACGAGCCAAACGTGCGATACTGCGCCGCCAGGTAGCGCGCACCACCTTCTAGATTTTCGCGCGGGTCGTGCGGGTTTACACCCAGCTTGCGGGCCGTCATCGGCATCAACTGAGCCAATCCGATCGCCCCCTTGTGAGAGCGTGCATCGGCCCGCCAACCCGATTCCTGCTGCACCAGACGCAAGAACAGATCCTCCGGCACGCGGTGCCGCCGCGCCGCCTGTTTGGCGAGGGCCAGATAGGGCCCGCTATATGTACCACGGAACGCGGGCGCGAGATCATCCCACATGGTCGGGGTCTTTACCCGCTCGGGCTGCAATCTCACCGAATTGTTGTATTGTTCGCGCGCTCGCGTATCCAAAACCTTGGTTTGCGATTGAAACAGGCTGACCCTGCTCTTGCTCGACAAAACGTCAGCGGATGTCACGCCCGGCCCGATCAGCCCCAACGCCAAAACCGCGCTTGCGATCTTTTGCATGCTTGTTCTGCCCTCATTCCCCAGCTTGGCGCGTATTATATGGATTTCATGGGCGAAATCGACCCTTTGTTTGCCCCACGCACCGAGGTTGGCGGGATCTGGCGCATTTATCCAAAATTTTAACCTTTCCTTCACGGCGATGCGGTGGTGTAACCGACACAACGCAAGGCACAGCATGACAAAGGGAGAGCGCGATGGCCGGCTCTGTGAACAAGGTAATAATTATTGGCAATCTGGGTCGCGACCCCGAAGTGCGAACGTTCCAGAATGGCGGCAAGGTCTGCAACCTGCGCATTGCCACCTCCGAGAACTGGAAGGACCGCAACACCGGCGAACGGCGCGAGCGCACCGAATGGCACACGGTGGCGATCTTCAACGAGGCGCTTGTGCGACTGGCCGAGCAATATCTGAAGAAAGGCTCGAAGGTCTATATCGAGGGCAAGCTGGAAACCCGCAAATGGCAGGATCAAAGCGGTCAGGATCGCTATTCGACCGAGGTTGTCCTGCGCCCCTATGCCGGAGAAATGACATTTCTCGACGGCCGCAGTGATGGCGGCGGCGGTGGTGGCGGCAGCTATGGCGGCGGTCAGGATCAGGGCTATGGCGGTGGCGATTATGGCGGCGGTCAGAGCAGTGGACCCGGCAGCAGCCGGCCCCCAAGCGACATGGACGACGAGATCCCGTTCTGAGCCAACAGCACGGCGCAGGCATGAGGCCGCATTCCGCAGGGTGCGGCCTTTTTCATGCGCGTCTTAACCTCAGCGCAACGCGAATCGCCTTCAATTTGGCGCATGCGCCTCACGCTCGATCCTGAATTGCACCCGCCGCCTGCCCCGGCCTTGATGCAACAATGCCCCGAATATGGCCGCGCCCTGCGGGCGATTGGGGTCAAGGTGCACACCGCGCGGATCGTCTCTGGCGCCGATGTGATGGCGCAGGCGCTCGTGGTCGAACGGCGCTTCGGGCCGCTCCGCGTGTCGTGGATACCAAGGGGGCCGGTCTGCGCACCCACGCTTGGCCCTGAAACCGGCATCGCGATCTACCGTGCCTTGCGCAGGGCACGCCCGCATGATCTCTGGCTCATCGGGGGAACACCCGCAGAGCGCGCGCAGCTGGCATCGGCGGGTTGCCGCCAACTGGCCCGCGCGCAACATCACGCCCTGCTCGATCTGCGCGCCCCGTCCGCAGACCGGTTCGCCAGCCTGCATGGCAAATGGCGCAACCGGCTGCGCGCAGCACGGCGCACCGGCCTCGTGATCCGGGAGCGCGCGTTCGATCCGCTGCTCGACGCCGGTATGCTCGCCCGTGAACGCGTGCAGCGCCGTGCGCTGGGCTATCGGGGCCTGCCCGCGGCATTCACCACGGCCTACGCCAGCCAGACCCCCGGCGCGGCGCGTCTGTGGTCGGCGTGGGAGGCGAGCCACTGCATCGCGACAATGCTGATCCTGACACATGATCGCACCGCCACCTACCATATCGGCTGGAGTGGCGGGCGCGGGCGGGCGCTGTCGGCGCATCATCTGCTCTTGTGGCAGATATCAGAGCATCTCGCGAGGCGCGGATTTGCCTGGCTCGATCTTGGCCTCATCGACGCCCAACACCTTCCCGGCCTTACCCGTTTCAAGCAGCGGAGCGGCGCAACCGTGGCACCCGGAGATGCGACATATGTCGGCCTGCCACGCTTCGCGCTGTTTCACCGCCGACACACATGCGCCGCATGAAGCAGAGCTATGCACGCTTTGCCTCTGGTGTTTCGGCGCTGCGGCGTATAGGGCGCGGACCATCAAGGAACAGGACACCTCCAAATGGATCTGCGCAACATCGCTATCATCGCCCACGTCGACCACGGCAAGACCACACTCGTGGACGAGTTGCTGAAACAGTCGGGCGCTTTTCGCGCCAATCAGGCGGTCGATGAACGCGCCATGGACAGCAACGATCTCGAACGCGAGCGTGGCATCACGATCTTTGCCAAGCCGACAAGCCTGATGTGGAAATCGACCCGCATCAACATCGTCGACACCCCCGGCCACGCCGATTTCGGCGGCGAGGTGGAGCGTATCCTGTCCATGGTCGACGGGGTTGTCCTACTCGTCGATGCTGCCGAAGGCCCGATGCCACAGACCAAGTTCGTCACCTCCAAGGCGCTCGCCCTCGGGCTGCGGCCCATCGTGGTGCTCAACAAGGTCGACAAGCCCGATGCCGAGCCCGACCGCGCGCTCGACGAATGTTTCGATCTCTTTGCCTCGCTCGACGCCAGCGAGGATCAGCTCGATTTTCCGCATATGTACGCCTCTGGCCGCTCCGGCTGGGCCGATCACGAGCTTGACGGCCCGCGCAAGGACCTCTCGGCGCTCTTCGAGCTGATCATCAACCACGTCCCGGCCCCCAAGCAGATCGCGCAGGCCGACGATGATTTCCGCATGCTCGCCACCACGCTCGGCGCCGACCCCTTCGTTGGCCGCCTGCTGACGGGCCGGGTGGAATCGGGCCGGCTCAAGGTCGGGCAAACGGTGCAGGCCCTCAGCCGCATCGGCCAAAAGATCGAACAGTTCCGCGTCACCCGCATTCAGGCCTTCCGCGGCCTTGCCAGCCAGGACATCGACGAGGCCGTGGCAGGCGATATCGTCAGCCTCGCGGGCATGTCCAAGGCCACTGTCGCCGACACGATCTGCGCCCTTGCCGTCGAGGATGCAATCGCGGCCCAGCCAATTGATCCGCCCACCATCACCGTCACCTTCGGCATCAATGACAGCCCGCTCGCGGGCCGTGACGGCAAGAAGGTCCAGAGCCGGGTGATCCGCGAACGCCTGATGAAAGAGGCCGAATCGAATGTCGCCATCCGCATCACCGACACGCCGGGGGGCGAGGCATTCGAAGTCGCCGGGCGCGGCGAATTGCAGATGGGCGTGTTGATCGAGAACATGCGCCGCGAAGGCTTCGAGCTCAGCATTTCACGGCCACAGGTCCTGATGCGCGAGGGCGAGAACGGTGAGCGGCTGGAGCCCATCGAAGAGGTCACCATCGACGTCGATGACGAATATTCCGGCGCAGTGATCGAAAAGATCACCGGCCCGCGCAAGGGGGAGCTGGCCGAGATGAAACCGGCGGGCGCAGGCAAGACGCGGATCATCGCGCATGTCCCGTCGCGCGGTCTGATCGGCTATCACGGCGAGTTTCTGACCGACACACGCGGCACCGGCGTGCTCAACCGTGTGTTCCATGGCTGGTCCCCGCACAAGGGCCCGATCCCCGGCCGCCGCGCGGGCGTGCTGATCTCGATGGAAAACGGCGAAGCGGTGGCCTTTGCCCTGTGGAACCTCGAAGACCGCGGCCGCATGTTCATCGGCGCGCAGGCCAAGGTCTATACCGGCATGATCATCGGCGAGCACAGCCGCGAGAATGACCTCGAAGTGAACCCGCTCAAGGGCAAGAAACTCACCAACGTGCGGGCCTCGGGCACCGACGAGGCCGTGCGCCTGACAACACCGGTCACGCTCAGCCTCGAAGAGGCGATCGCCTATGTCGACGATGACGAACTTGTCGAGGTGACGCCCAACGCCATCCGCCTGCGCAAGCGCCATCTCGACCCGCATGAGCGCAAGCGCATGTCCAAAAAGGCATAACAGTGTCGGCCTGACCTGTCCCATGGGTCAGGCCACCGGCACACGCGAGGATCACGTTTTGCTGAGCGCCGTGGCGCCGGTCCGTGGTCTGTGGCAGGCTTGCAAGATGTCTTGGAAGGATGTCTTGATGTCTCGCCACGTTTCGCTCGCTGCGTTTCTCTGCCTGTTGCCAATCGGGCTGAGCGCGCAGGAGACCGCCCCCGAAACCGGACCGGCGCCCGCCCCGGAGATACACTCCGACGCGGCGATGACGCTTGAGCGTCTTGACAACATCCTGCGCGCCCTCGACCCGGAGATGCAAAGCAACGGGTCGATGTGGCAGCTCACCGTTAACGAAGTTCAGGTGCTTATCGTCACGGACGTTCAGGCCGACCGCATGCGTGCCATCACCCCGGTACGCCAAACCGACGGGATGACACCCGAAGAGATCAAACGCGTCATGCAGGCCAATTTCGATACCGCGCTCGATGCGCGCTATGCCATCGCCAAGGACATCCTGTGGTCAGCGTTCATTCATCCTCTCGCGCCGCTGGAAAAGGATCAACTGATCTCGGGGATTGGGCAGGTTGTCAATCTCGCCGAGAGTTACGGCACGCTCTACTCTGGTGGCGCGCTCCAATACGGCGGCGGCGACAGCGGCGCGCTGCAACGCGCGCTGATCGACGACCTGCTCAGGAGAGGCGAGGAGATCTGATCCCGATGAGGTTGCCCGTCAGACAACGATTTCTGACCGGAATGGCAAGGATCACGGCGCTGGCTGACGGCGCTCCCTTGCACTCGCGCGACGCGCGCTCTACATCTCGGGCATGACATGACAAGGAGATGTCGCAATGGCCATGCTCGCCTCTGACCTCGAAGCCCTGATCCGCGAGGCCCTTCCCAATGCCACGATAACCGTCGAAGGCGATGACGGCGTGCATTTCGCAGCCGAAGTCATCGACGAGAGTTTTCGCGGGATGAATCGCGTGCAACAGCAACGCGCCGTGTACGCGGCTCTCAAGGGCCGGATGGACGGGCCCAACGGTGCGGTGCACGCTTTGGCCCTCACAACGAAAGCCCCTGCCTGATACATGGAACTCCGCCTGATCGTCATCATTCTACTTCTGCCATTTGCGATTATCTTCGTATATACGATGTGGCATGAATTTCGACGATACCGGCGCGATGGCAGCGCAGAATACGGTCTGAGCTATGATCCCGAGACAAACAGCACGCATGTGACAATTCTGAGCGAGGACGAAACGGGGTACGACCCCGACGACACCGACACCCCGGCCGATGCCGATGCAATGAACGATAGGACACCCACCATGACCGACGCCAAGAGCCGAATTGATGACACCGTAAAATCAGCCGACGTGGTTCTCTACATGAAGGGCACCAAGGATATGCCGCAATGCGGCTTCTCTTCCCGGGTCGCGGGCGTCCTGAACTACATGGGCGTCGAATTTTCCGATGTGAATGTTCTGGCTGACGAGGACATCCGCCAAGGCATCAAGGACTATTCCGACTGGCCGACAATCCCGCAACTCTACGTCAAGGGCGAGTTCGTCGGCGGTTGCGACATCATCACCGAGATGACCCTGTCCGGCGAGCTGGATCAGTTGTTCGAGAAATCCGGCGTGACCTATGACAAGGACGCCGCCGAGAAGATCCGCGAAGCCAACGCCTGAGCAAGTCTCTCGTCATCCACGGACCGCACCACGTCATCCTCGGGCTTGACCCGAGGATCCCGGCGTTCCACAGATCGCCTGGCCAAGCGTGAGCATGAGGCATCGAGGACGGGGTAAAGACCGTCCTCTCAACGCCTTACCGTCGCGTCCAGCCCCAAAGACACAGCATTTCCATCGCCACATGCGCGCCTGCGATTGCCGTCGCTCCGGACGTGTCAAACGGCGGCGAGACCTCGACCACATCGCCGCCCAACAGGTTGATGCCCGCGAGGTCGCGCAGCAGGATCGCGGCCTGCGCCGAGGTCAGACCACCCCAGACCGGTGTGCCGGTTCCGGGGGCAAAGGCCGGGTCCAGCGCGTCGATGTCAAACGTCATGTAAACATTGGCGTCGCCCACGATCTCTCTGATTTTACGGGCAGTTTCGACCGGACCTTGCAAATGAACCTCGCGCGCGTCGATCGTCGCGATCCCCATCGTGTCCGGGTTGACCGTCCGAATCCCAACCTGCACTGAGCGCTCCACATCAATCAGCCCAAGCTTGACCGCCTTGTAAAACATCGTGCCGTGGTCGATCCGGTCCATGTCGTCATCGGCCCAGGTATCGGAATGCGCATCGAACTGAATCAACGCCACCGGCCCGAACTTTTCTGCGTAAGCTTTTAAAATCGGAAGAGAAATATAATGATCGCCGCCGAGCGCGATGGTCGCGGCACCGGCATGCAGAATTCCCCGGATATGCGCTGTCAACGCATCAGGAAAGTCCGCTATCTTGGCGTAATCAAACGCTAAATCTCCATAATCCACGATATTGAGCGCCGCAAGCGGATCATAGCCATCCCAGCCATAGGGCGGGTCGAAGACCTGCAACGCGCTTGCCTCGCGAATGGCCCTCGGCCCCAGCCTCGTGCCGGGGCGGTTCGTCACCGACTGATCGAATGGCACACCGGTCATCGCCACATCGACGCCCGTCAAATCCTTGGTATACCGCCTGCGCCCGAAAGAGAGCGCGCCGCCAAACGTGTTTTCAAAACTCGGACCACGCAAAGAGTCGCGTGTAAAAGCTTGATCTATGTGTACTTTCGCGTCTTCAAGCGCCATAAAGCATCCCTCAGCCGACAGGTTGTGCACGCTCGACGAGCCGTGCGAAAAACGAGGCACCCACAGGGGCCACCGCATCGTTGAAATTGAACCCCGGATGATGCAGGCCCGGCCCCTCACCCTGTCCCAGAAACAGGTAAGAGCCAGGTCGCTCTTGCAGCATGTAGGAAAAGTCCTCCGCCCCCATCTCGCGTGGCCGGTCCGCGATCACCGCGCTGTCGCCTGCCACGTCCCGGGCGATGGCAGCGGCAAACTCGGTCTTGTCGGCATCGTTGAGGGTGGCCGGATAGCCCAATTCAATCCGGACATCGGCCCGCACACCATGCGCGGCCGCGGTGCCCTCGGCCACCTCGCGCAGACGGCGATGCACCATCTTCTGGACTTCGGGGGTGAATGAGCGGATCGTCGCATTGATATAGGCGGTCTCGGGTATCACGTTATCGACGGTGCCTGTATGGATCTGCGTCACCGAAATGACGAGATCATCCAAGGGGTTGCGATTTCGGCTCACGATCGTCTGAATGGCCTGCACAATAGCCACCGTGGCCACGACCGGATCACGCGTCTCATGCGGCATGGCCGCATGGCCGCCTTGTCCGATCACGTCGATATGGAGCGTATCCACGGCGGCCATGATCGGCCCGGGGGTGGTCTCGAATGTGCCGGCTGCGGCACCGGGCAGGGTATGGAGCGCATAGACCTGATCGACCCCGTAGCGCGAGAGCGCGCCCTCCTCGACCATCACGCGCCCGCCGCCCGGCCCCTCTTCGGCCGGTTGAAAGAGCAGCACCACGCGCCCCGCAAAATTCCGCGTCTCCGCCAGGTACCTGGCCGCACCGAGCAGCATCGTCGTATGCCCGTCATGGCCGCAGGCATGCATCTTGCCCGGGGTCTTGCTGGCATAGTCGAGCCCCGTCACCTCGGTCATCGGCAGCGCATCCATATCCGCCCGCAAGCCGATGCACGGGCCATCGCCCTGCCCCTCGATGACCGCGATGACTCCGCTGGTCGCGACCCCGGTTTCGATCTGCGAGATACCGAACATGCGCAGCTTGTCCACGACAAAGGCGGCCGTCTCGTGGCAATCAAACCCGATTTCAGGATGCGCATGAAGATGCCTGCGCCATTCCGTCATTTCATCTGCAAATCCCGCTATGCGGTTGATCACGGCCATCTCTGGACATCCTTTTCATCTCGCGTCAGGGTCCACTCAACCCCAAAGACGAGGCCGCTGCAATGCCCGAAGATAAGCTTATTCACGATCCCAAAGGTGGCATGCGTCGCCTCGTTGCCATCATGGCCCGGCTGCGCGACCCCGAGACGGGATGCCCTTGGGACATCGAGCAGGATTTTGCGAGCATCGCGCCCTATACCATTGAAGAAGCTTATGAAGTTGCCGATGCCATCGAACAGCAGGATTGGCCGGAATTGCGCGGAGAGCTTGGCGATCTGCTGTTGCAGGTGGTCTTTCATTCGCAGATCGCGCAGGACCGGGGGCTGTTCGACATTGAGGACGTGGCCAACGCGATTTCCGACAAGATGGTGGCACGGCACCCGCATGTGTTTGGCAGCGAAACCCGAGACAAGACCGCCGAACAGCAGACCCGCGATTGGGAGGCGGTCAAGGCGGCAGAGCGCGCTGCGCAAGACAGGTCCGGCACGCTTGAGGGGGTCGCGATGGGTTTGCCAGCACTTCTGCGTGCCGTCAAACTCCAGAAGCGGGCCGCGCGTGTCGGGTTCGATTGGCCAGAGACCTCCCATGTTCTCAACAAGATACAGGAAGAAGCTGAAGAACTTCATGACGCTCTGGAGCACCTGAGCCATGACAAGGTCGAGGAGGAATTCGGAGACTTGCTCTTTGTCATGGCCAATCTGGCGCGTCACATGAAGCTATGCCCCGAAACGGCGCTGCGCCGGGCCAATGCCAAGTTCACGCGCAGATTCGAGCGCATAGAGGCGCTGCTCGCAGCCGACGGGCGCAAACCGGAAGATTCGGATCTCGCCGAGATGGACGGCCTGTGGGATCAGGCTAAATCAGAAGAGCGCGCCTGATCGCGTCTTGCGAGACGCGGCGTAACAGGAGAGACTCGGTAAGGCATCAAGAGAGGGATAGGCCAATGACGATCATGGACGAAGCGCGCAACGTTATGGGTGACGTGCTGGAGCCCTGCTCCAACGCGCCGCTCACCGGTTTTTTCAGGGACGGTCATTGCAACACCTGCGCCGAGGATCATGGCAGCCATACAGTCTGTGCCCTGATGACGGCAGAATTTCTGGCCTATTCGAAATATGTCGGCAATGACCTGAGCACCCCACGCCCGGAATTCGGCTTTGCCGGTCTCAAACCGGGCGATCAATGGTGTCTATGCGCGGCGCGGTTCCTGCAGGCGCATGACGAAGGATGCGCGCCCCAAGTGAATTTGGCTGCAACGCACGTGCGCGCTCTGGATATCGTCCCGTTTGACGTGCTGCGCGTGAACGCCGGCTGATCCGCCGCGCTGCCGTGCCTCTGGAAACCGCGCCCAAGAACATCATGTACGGCGCATAAATTACTGTTTTTAATCAGTTAAATCCGTTCTGACCTGTGGTTCAGCACGACACGACATGATGGGTCGCGCGGACAATCAATGAGGTGCCTGTGCACGTGCGCCACCGTCCTGGCCTATCATGAAACGCCCCTTTCAGGCTTTGACAGTCGCCCTTGGCCATACCCTATACACCGCGCACTCGGGGCCTTTTCCACTTTGCCGCCGGTTCGACAATCAACTCGCTCAGCGCCCAGACCAGTGCATCGACCCGGTCGGGGCTTCCCTTGCCTTCAAACCCGCGCGTGGTCATCGCGCACATCTGATCCTCCAGCGCCGAAAGCCCCCGCAGGTGATGCACGCGCCCCTGCTCGTAGAGGGCCGCCACAGGCTCCGCCCGCGCGACCTTGCCCCGGCTGGCATGCACCGACCGGAACGGCACCAGCGGGTCGACCTGCCGGATCACCTGTTCCACCAGATCACCGCCCTGGTTGACCTCGGCCACCAGCCGTTCGGCCCCCCAGTGCTCCATCGCGCGAATCGCGGCCTTGGCCCAGCTTGCGGGGCTGGCCGCGCGCACGCTGGCATCGGCCAGCACATAGGCCCGCCAGTCCTGTACCGGGCCCCGCGTGACCGCGCCCACCACCACGATGCCGCATGCGTCCGAGCCCGCATGCCCGGTCACCGGCGGATCGACCGCCACCACGATCCGGTCGAGATCGGGCGCAGCCTGCACCCGGCCCGCCTCGAGCATCGCAGGCGTCCAGAGCGCATCTTCGGCAGTATCGACCAGCACGCCATCCAGTTCCTGCCGCCCCAGCCGGGTGCCCGCATAGCGCGCGCGCACCTCTTCCAGAAATCCCTCGGCCAGATAGGCGGCATTGGCCTCGGTCGCAGCACTTGTCACCACCGTGCTGGAGGCCGCCAGAATATCCTTGAGCACGCCCACATTGCGCGGCGTCGTGGTCACGCAGACGCGCGGATCATCCCCCAGCCGCAGGCCGAATTGCAGCATGTCCCAGGTCTCGCGCGCCTTCTTCCACTTGGCCAGCTCATCCACCCAGGCCCCGTCGAATTGCGGCCCGCGCAGCCCCTCGGGATCATGCGACGAAAACGCCTGCGCGATCGCCCCGTTGGGCCAGACCAGCCGCTTGCGCGTCGCCTGCCATTCCGGCCGCCGGTCGGACGGCGAACAGGCCATGATTCCGCTTTCGCCGAAAATCATCACCTCGCGCACCTGATCTATGGTCTCGCCCACCAGCGCCAGCCGCGTGCAGCGCCCCTCGTCCAATGGCCGCGCGCCCTCGACCTGCGCGCGCACCCATTCCGCCCCGGCCCGTGTCTTGCCCGCGCCGCGCCCGCCCATGATGACCCAGGTCCGCCAGTCGCCCTCGGGCGGCATTTGATGCTCCAGCGCCCAGAACTCGAACAGGTAGGGCAGCGCCAGCAATTCCCCTTCACTTAGGGCATCCAGGAACTGGTCCTGAACATCTTGCCCTCCTGAGACGATCCATGCGGCACCCGATCGCGTCCCGTGCGGCGTCGAAATCAATGGCATATCCATGGACAATGCCACGCTCTTGTCGTTTGCGTTTATCAAGTTGTGCCTCCGCTTCTATCGCAATCTTCAGCCATTGCCGGATCTCGGCGGTGGCCTTGGTCGCGTTCCTCAATTCATCGACATCCCCGGCCTTAATCCGGTGATACAGGTCTTCCAATTCCTGACGCATATCCGCCAATTGGCCCTCCAGCGCGTTGATGGAGGTGGTCAGGCCCGTAGGCCCCTCGTCGGGGGTGATCAAAACCATGCGTGCTCTTGCCTCATGCGATTGTCTGATGGTGGGTATTGCGCGCCTCCGCCGTGTCGACATGAAAAAGCGGCCTCCGGGGGTCCCCGGGGCCGCTCGCCCATTTCGTCGATCATGGCACAACCTATACGCGACACCGCGCGCAAAGTCAATCAAGAGCGCCTGATAAGCGCCCGTACTAATTACATTTTGTTAACATTCACCACAGGCGCAGAGCACGATTGTGAACCGGCCTACTCCGCCGCCTGCGCTGCATTCTCCGCTTCGATCTCAGCGGCGCGCTTCTCGACCTGTTCGACGATGTGATCGATCATCTGCGCGTTATCCATGCGGTGGCTCTGCTTGCCCGCCAGATAGACCATGCCGTTGCCGGCCCCGCCACCGGTAAAGCCGACATCGGTCATCAGCGCCTCGCCGGGGCCATTCACCACGCAGCCAATGATGCTGAGGCTCATCGGCGTCTTGATATGTTCCAGCCGCTCTTCCAGCGCCTCGACAGTCTTGATCACGTCAAACCCCTGCCGCGCACAGGACGGGCAAGAGATGATGTTAACGCCGCGATGCCGCAGCCCGAGAGATTTCAGGATCTCGTAGCCGACCTTGACCTCCTCGACCGGGTCGGCGGACAGGCTCACGCGAACCGTATCGCCGATGCCCATCCAAAGCAGATTGCCCAGACCAATCGCGCTCTTGATCGTGCCCGAGGTCAGCCCTCCCGCCTCGGTGATCCCGAGATGGATCGGCGCATCCGTGGCCTCGGCCAGTTGGCTGTAGGCGGCGGCGGCCATGAACACGTCGGACGCCTTCACGCTGATCTTGAACTCGTGGAAATCGTTATCCTGCAGGATGCGGATATGTTCCAGCCCGCTCTCGACCATCGCATCGGGGCACGGCTCACCATACTTGTCCAGCAGATGCTTTTCCAACGACCCGGCATTCACCCCGATCCGCATCGAGCAGCCATGATCCCGCGCCGCCGAGATCACCTCGCGCACGCGGCGTTCATCACCGATATTGCCGGGGTTGATCCGCAGACAGGCGGCCCCGGCCTCAGCGGCCTCGATCCCGCGCTTGTAGTGAAAATGAATGTCGGCGACGATCGGCACCGGGCTTTCGCGTACGATTTCCTTCAGCGCCTTGGCAGATGGCTCATCCGGCACCGACACCCGCACGATATCTGCGCCCGCCTCGGCGGCGGCCTGCACCTGTGCCACCGTGCCCGCCACATCGGTGGTGAGCGTATTGGTCATGGTCTGCACGGAAATCGGCGCATCGCCGCCGACGGGGACATTCCCCACCATGATCTGACGACTTTTGCGGCGATAGATATTGCGCCACGGGCGGATATGATTGAGCGACATGGCGTTGCCCCCGTTCGGTCTGAGAGTGGCTTTCGCCTCTAGATAATACGACCAGCGCTCCGGGGCAATCGTGCGTCAGTCACTCTTGTGCGTCAGCAGGCACCTGGAGCTCGGCCACATAACGCATCAGATCCTGATCTGCTTCGATATCAGCCAGCGCATACCGCTCGGTCAGATCCGCAGCCGTCAGCGCCAGACCGGATGTCACCGAACCACGCTCGCCTGCCGGACCGTAATGCGACCCGTTCACTGCGAAATAGACCGCCCCCGATTCGCCGACCCGAAGGGTTGGCGGCTCTTCGGTCGCCGGAACGTCGTAGCTGTCGCCGGCATTCATGATCCCTTCAAAGATCACACTGCCATCCCCTGATCGCACCCTGACCCAAGCCGGACGCACCGCCACCAGTCGCAGCCCGTCCCGCGTATCGGCGACCACCTGAGGTGGCACCGACGCCTCAGGCGCATCGGCACCTTGTGCCTCACGCAGGGCAAGGGCGATGCTGCTGTCGCGATCCGCCTCCGGTGTGTTGGGGCTAAGCGTCCCCACTTCACGCGGGTCCAGCGTGGAGATCGGCGCGTCGCGCGCAACCATGACCGGAACATCCAACGCTTTCGGGCGATAAAGCCTGCTCAACCGCTCGTCGCGCGGGGGCTGAAACACACCGGCCGCATTGTCGACACCCTGATCTTCGACCGTGCCACTCAGTGCTGCACCATTCAACGGATCAAGATCGGCGAGAACGACCGGAGTGTTCTCAACAGGTGCCAATTGCACCTGCTGCACCTGCCTCAGGACGCTCCAGCCTCCATAGCCAATCGCACCGATCAGGGCCACAAGCACCAATGCCGACCCGATCGCGCCCGGTTCAATCCGCGCAAGAAAACTTTCAGAGGCCGGCAGAAAAGGCGTGTTCGGGGCCATAAGAGGGTCTTGCGACACGGCCTTGCGGCTCTTGGTCGGCCCGGACTTTCGGATAGATGACGCCTCTGCGGACATCCCATGTGCAATGGAAAAACCGGATTCGACGCAAAACGCCTTGAATGCGTGATCCGGGTCCATGCCAAGATAACGCGCATAGGATCTTACATAGCCGGGAATGAAACCGGGCGTGTCAAATGCCGAAGGATCACAATTCTCGATCGCCGCGACATATGTGGCTTTGATCCGCAGTTCGCGTTCGACATCGAGCAGGGATTTACCAAGGGTCGCGCGCTCTCCGCGCATAAGATCGCCAAGGCGTAACTCGAAAGCGTCAAAGCCGCGGGCCTCAACGTCCTCCTCTTCGGCCTTCCGCGAAAATCGCCGCCCAATCATGCGATCCCTGCCTCTTGCAAGTGCTGCCCTGTTGCTCGACCTGTTTGATTCGAGCTCTCGACGTTTCTTTCCTACACGTTAGCACAAGGCAAGTTCTATTGCACGCGCGTCGAGGTCAGCCCGCCAATTCGGCGCGATTCAGCGCGCAATGGCTCCAGAGTTCGTCCATGGCATGCACCACCGCATCCATCTCGTCGGGACCATGCACCGGCGAGGGGGTGAAGCGCAGCCGTTCCGTGCCGCGCGGCACGGTGGGAAAGTTGATCGGCTGCACGTAAATGCCATACCCCTCAAGCAGCATGTCCGACAGTTTCTTGGTATGCACCGGGTCGCCCACGATCACCGGCACAATGTGGGACCCGTGATCAATCAGCGGTAATCCCATGCCCTTCAGCCGGGTCTTGAGGATTTTTGCCTGCGTCTGATGCTGCTCGCGCAGCTTGCGCCCCTCCGAGGTCTTCAGAAACGCGACCGAGGCCGTTGCACCCGCCGCCAGCGCCGGCGCCAGCGAGGTCGAAAAGATGAAGCCCGGCGCATAACTGCGTACCGCGTCACACATTTTCGCGCTCGCGGCGATATAGCCGCCCATCACGCCATAGGCTTTGGCCAGCGTGCCGTTGATGATGTCCAGACGGTGCATCAGCCGGTCGCGCTCGCAGATCCCCGCGCCGCGCGGGCCGTACATGCCCACCGCGTGAACCTCGTCGATATAGGTCAGCGCGCCGAACTCGTCCGCCAGATCGCAGATCGCCTCGATGGGGCCAAAATCGCCATCCATCGAATAGACGCTCTCGAACGCGATCAGCTTGGGCGCGTCCGGATCGTCGGCCGCCATCAGCTCGCGCAGGTGCGCGACATCATTGTGCCGAAAGATCCGCTTGGCCCCGCCATTGCGGCGCACGCCCTCGATCATGCTCGCGTGGTTGAGCGCGTCGGAATAGATGATCAGCCCGGGAAACAGCTTGGGCAGCGTGCTCAGCGTCGCATCATTGGCGATATATGCCGAGGTAAAGAGCAGCGCCGCTTCCTTGCCATGCAGATCGGCAAGCTCCGCCTCCAGCCGCTTGTGATAGACCGTGGTGCCGGAAATGTTGCGCGTGCCGCCAGATCCGGCCCCGGTGGCGTCAATCGCCTCGTGCATCGCCGCCAGCACGACCGGATGCTGCCCCATGCCCAGATAATCATTGCCGCACCACACCGTGATCGGCTGCTCATTGCCATCCGGTTTGCGCCAGGTCGCATGCGGGAAATTGCCGTTGCGGCGCTCGATATCAATAAAGGTGCGATAGCGCCCCTCGTCGTGCAGGCGTTCGATCGCTTGATCCAGCTTGGCCGCGTAATCCACTGGCATGTCCTTCCCTTCGGCACCTTCAGGTGGCGGTCGGCCACCCTTGGGGTCTTTGATGGCACATCGCGCCACTTATTCAATATTTGGAATGCATATAATATACATCCCTTTCGCACAACAGGTTACAAATTGCCGCCCCTGCCCTCCTTGACCTGTGTCAACTCGCTGGACAGTGCTGCGCGGCCTGTTACCCTCGCCAGAATACATAGACCAGACCCAAAGGCCACCCATGTCCCTTTCCGCCGTTCTCACCCGCATCGACGACCAATTGCCCACAGCCCTCGACCGGTTGTCGGGGCTGCTCCGCATCCCCTCCATCTCCACCGATCCAGCCTATGACGCAGACTGCGAGGCGGCGGCGAACTGGCTGGTAGAAGACCTCCAAAGCCTTGGTGTCAAAGCAGAAAAGCGCGCCACACCGGGCCGCCCGATGGTCGTGGGCCATGTCGACGGGAAAAACGGGCCAGAGGGCACCACCGGCCCGCACCTGCTCTTTTACGGCCATTACGACGTGCAGCCGGTCGACCCATTGGACCTGTGGCATACTGACCCGTTCACCCCCGAGATCGAGGACACGCCGCACGGAAAAGTGATCCGCGCGCGCGGCGCCTCGGATGACAAGGGCCAGCTGATGACCTTCGTCGAGGCCTGCCGCGCCTACCGCGATGTTCACGGTCACCTGCCCTGCCGCATCACCTTCTTCTTCGAGGGCGAGGAAGAATCAGGCTCGCCCTCGCTCATCCCTTTCATGCGCGAGCATGCCGCCGAACTGTCCGCCGATCTCGCGCTGATCTGCGATACCTCGATGGTCGCCCCCGGCGTGCCGTCCATCGCCTCGCAACTGCGCGGCATGCTCAAGGACGAATTCACCATAACCGGCCCGCGCATCGACCTGCATTCCGGCCATTACGGCGGCCCGGCTCTCAACCCGTTGCGCGAAATCTCCCGCCTGATCACCTCGTTTCACGATGTCACAGGACGCGTCACCGTAGAGGGATTTTACGACGGGGTTCGGGAGGTGCCCGAAGATCTTATGCGCCAATGGGACACCTGCGGGTTCGATGAGCAGGAGTACCTGTCGTCCGTCGGCATGACCCGCCCGCATGGCGAGCAGGGCTACTCCACGCTGGTTCAGCAATGGGCCCGCCCGACGCTCGAAATCAATGGCCTGTGGGGCGGCTATCAGGGGGCCGGCACCAAGACCGTCATCCCGTCTCAGGCACATTGCAAATTCACCTGCCGCCTTGTCGGGGACATGGACCCGGACGCGCTGCGTCAGAAGATCCGCAAACATGTCGAGGACCGGCTCTCACCGGATGCCAAGATCACGTGGGATCAAAGCCTCGACGGCTCGCCCGCCGCCGTGATGAACACCGACCGCCCCGAGTTCGAGGCCGCGCGTCAGGCCCTTACGGCGGAATGGGACCGCGAGGCAGTGCTGACCGGCATGGGCGGCTCGATCCCCATCGCAGGGTTTTTCAAGGACATCCTCGGCCTCGATGCGATGCTGATCGGTTTCGCCCAAGAGGATGACGCCATCCACTCGCCCAACGAGAAATACAACGTCGAAAGCTTTCACAAGGGCATCAGATCATGGGCACGGGTGCTGGACGCGCTGGCCAAATAAGAGTGGAGCAAATGATCCCCGCCTTCGCCGACCACACCACCGGCGCCCTCGGCATGGCCGATGACAGCGCCGACCTGGCAGCCAAGACACCCTGTCGGCACTCATCGGCGCATTGGACGCGCGGCGCCCTTCATCTGGCTGACAATACCTCGGGGGAGTCGCCGCTCGCGGCGACGGGGGCCGCGCCCCCTGCCACGTTTTAAACCTCGATGACATTCGAGTCGAATGTGCGACGGATCAAGTTGCAGCATCGTCGCGCCCGGGGCACTGCAAATAGCGGCAAAGCTGGGCCCCCTTTATCCCCGCGCCTGAAAGACGGCACTCACTTCGGCGCGTATGATACGCGCGATCTGCGCGCAATCGTCGAGGCTGAAGGTCAGTGGCAACCGCATGTCCACCACCCCGCGCAAGATCCTGTCGCTGGCCGGCATCGGCTCTGACGGGGCATAGCGCCAACTGTCATAGCGGCTGGTGAACCCCGCAGGCTCAGAGGCCCCGAACCACTTGAGCTCGACGCCCCGCGCCAGACAGCGCCGCAAAACCTCGGAGATCCCGTCCCCCTCCCAGTCCAGCAGCAGAAACTGGATCGACGAGCCGACATAGCTCTCCTGCGCGGCGCGCTCCACCAGTGTCAGACCAGGCGTGGCGCGCAGCCCGTCCTCGACCACGCGATAGCGCGCATTCCACGCCTCGCATTGCGCATCCAGCCTGCGCAACTGGGGTCGCAGAATGGCGGCGCGCAGATGGTCCATCCGGCCCGACACATTGGGGGTGTCGTATTTGATCTCGTCAAACACCGCATCCGGCGGCACGGTGCCATGCCGCGTATATAGCATGTAGGACCCCGACAGCAGGATCGCGCGCGCCATCACCTCGTCGTCGTCGGTGACGAGCAGGCCACCCTCCCCGGAATTCATATGCTTGTAGGTCTGGGTCGAATAGCATCCGACCCGGCCCCACCGGCCCGAGGGGATATCACGCCAGGCCGCACCCATCGTATGCGCGCAATCCTCGATCACCGACACACCCGCCGCATCGCATATCTCCATCAGCCGGTCCATATCCGCGAGATGGCCCCGCATGTGGCTGAGCATCAGCACCTTCGCCCGGCCCGCCTTGGCCGCGAGATCGTCAAGATCAATCGTCAGCGCCTCGGTGACGCCGACAAAGACCGGCACGGCCCCCACGCTCGCAATCGACCCGGGCACCGGCGCCAGCGTGAACGCATTGGTCAGCACCCTGTCGCCCGGCGCCACGCCCAACGCGCGCAGCGCGGTTGCCATGGCATAGCCGCCCGAGGCAACGGCAAGCGCATATGTCGCGCCGGTATACGCCGCAAACTCTCGCTCCAGAAGCGCCACCTCGCCGGGCTCGTCCCCCACCAGATTATAGCGATGCAGCCGACCGCTGCGAAGCACCTCCATCGCCGCGGCGATGCCCTCGTCCGGGATCGGGTCCTGCTGGGTGAAATTGCCGGTGAAAATCTCTGTCATAGGAGTGTTCTGAGCGGCGGCCCGGGTTTCGTCAATGGTTTTGAGCCGGGTCGCGTCTCACATTCAGATAATCCGAAACACCCCTCCGGCTCAACTGATGAGACGGCGCACCACGTCCGGCAACTCGTCATAATGACCGAGCACCGCCTCGGGCCGCAGATCGGCCACCATGGCACCGCCGGGACCGAACCCCACCAGCACCGACGGCACCCCCGCCGCGCGCGCCGTATCGTGGTCGGTGACGGTATCCCCGACCATCAAGGCGCGCGCCGGATCGCCGCCCGCGCGGCGCACTGTCTCACGCAAATGCTCGGGGTCGGGCTTGCGCACTGCGAGGGTATCGGCCCCGGTGAGCGCCTGAAACACATCCAGCACACCCAATCGCTCCAACAGCAGCCGGGCCAGGCGCTCGGGCTTGTTGGTACAGATCGCCACGCGGTAACCCTCGTCGCTCAGGCGTTCGACCGCCGCCATCGCACCGGGATAGAGCACCGTGTGCACATCAATGGCCCCGGCATATGCCTCCAGCAAAACCGGGTAATACCGGTCGATCACAGCCTCGTCGCCGGCACGGTCCAGGCGGTCCATCCCAAGGCGAAGCATCGCCCGCCCGCCGCGCAGCGCGACACCGGCATCCGCCGCGTTCAGCAAATCCCCCACGCCCATGTCGCGAAAGCAGGCATTGGCCGCAGCGAGCAGATCGCCGCTGGTATCGGCCAGGGTCCCGTCCAGATCAAAAACAACCGTGCGCATCGCCCCGCCTTTTTCCTGTGCCGCCGCATGGCAACTTTTTGCTCAAGCCGTTGTCGAAACGGCAATCAAGTTTGACGCGCGGTGCCCTATGCCCTTGCACCTTTGGTGCAACCCGATAAAACGGACGCCGATGGAATACAAAGGAAATCAGATGGCGACGGCACTGATCGTTCTTGCCGCAGGACGCGGGACACGCATGAAATCGGACCTCCCCAAGGTGCTGCACCCGATTGCCGGCGCCCCGATGCTCGCGCATGCGATGGCCGCTGGTGCCACCCTTGATCCCGATCACGTGATCGTCGTGGCCGGTCACGGCGCCGAGGCGGTTCGCAAGGCCGCGCTCGAATGCGACGCGCGCGCCCGCGTGGTGATCCAGAACGAACAACTGGGCACTGCAAATGCCGTCGACCAGGCGGCACCGCTGCTTGCCGATTACGACGGCGACGCGCTTGTGCTTTACGGTGACACGCCCTTCATCCAACCCGAAACGCTTGAGCGAATGCAATCGGCGCGCGCGGATCATGACATCGTGGTGCTTGGCTTCGAGGCGGCCGATCCGGGCCGCTACGGGCGGCTCGTCACCGAGGGCGATACCCTTGACCGCATCGTCGAGTTCAAGGATGCGACGCCGGCCGAGAGCGCGATCTCGCTGTGCAACAGCGGCGTGATCCTTGCGCCTGCGCGGCTGCTGTTCGAGCTCATCTCGCAGGTGACCAATGACAACGCGTCCGGCGAGTACTACCTGACCGACATCGTCGCACTCGCCCGCGCGCGCGGCTTCTCGGCGACGGCGGCGACCTGTGACGAGACCGAGACGATGGGCATCAATTCCCGCGCCGAGCTGGCCATCGCCGAATCGGCCTTTCAGGCCCGCAAGCGCGCCGAGGCGCTGGAAAACGGGGTCACGCTCACCGCCCCCGATACGGTGCAATTCGGGCATGACACATACCTCGGGCGCGACTGTCTGGTAGAGCCCTACGTGGTGTTCGGCCCCGGTGTCACCGTCGAGACCGGCGCGCATATCCGGGCGTTCTCCCATCTCGAAGGCTGCCACGTCGCGCGCGGCGCCGTGGTCGGCCCCTATGCGCGGCTGCGCCCGGGCACAGAGCTGTCCGAGGACGCCCGCATCGGCAATTTCGTCGAGGTCAAGAATGCGCTCATCGGCGAGGCGGCCAAGGTCAATCACCTCAGCTACATCGGCGATGCGCAGGTCGGCGAGGCGAGCAATATCGGCGCGGGCACCATCACCTGCAATTACGATGGCGTCGGCAAGCATGAAACCATCATCGGCGCGCGGGTGTTTGTCGGCTCCAACACCATGCTCGTGGCTCCGGTTACACTCGGTGACGAGGCGATGACAGGGTCCGGCTCCGTGATCACCCGCGACGTAGCCGCCGGTGCACTCGCGATTGCGCGCGCCGAGCAGGTCGAAAAACCGGGCATGGCGCGCAAACTTTTTGAAACATTGAGATCCAAAGCGTCGAGACGCAGTAAGGTTGCAGAATAATGTGCGGGATCGTCGGAGTACTTGGCAATCATGAGGCGGCCCCCCTGCTGGCAGAGGCTCTCAAGCGTCTGGAATACAGGGGCTATGACAGCGCTGGTATCGCCACACTCCAGGAGGGGCACCTTGAAAGGCGCCGGGCGGTCGGCAAGCTCGACAATCTCTCGGATTTGCTTGTGCATCAGCCTCTGGCCGGCAAGGCCGGGATCGGCCATACTAGGTGGGCGACCCATGGCGCCCCGACCGAGGCCAACGCCCATCCGCACAGATCCGGCCCCGTCGCCGTTGTCCATAACGGGATCATCGAGAATTTCCGCAACCTGCGCGCCGATCTGGCCGCCGCAGGCATGGGCCACGAGACCGACACCGATACAGAAACTGTGGCGCTGCTGACGCATTTCCACATGTCGCAGGGCATGGGCCCGGAAGACGCGGCACGCGCCACCATCGCCAAACTCGAAGGCGCCTATGCGCTTTTGTTTCTGTTCGACGGCTTTCCGGATCTGCTGATCGCCGCACGCAAGGGCAGTCCGCTGGCCATCGGACACGGCGATGACGAGATGTTCGTGGGCTCCGACGCCATTGCGCTCGGGTCCATGACCGACCGCATCACCTATCTCGAAGAAGGCGACGTGGCCGTCATCACGCGCCAGAACCTCCTGATAACGGATATCAATGGAAACCCGGCAATGCGCCCGGTGAAAACCATCGAGATCGACAGCGCCCGCGTCGACAAGGCCGGTCATCGGCATTTCATGGCCAAGGAAATCGCCGAACAGCCCTCTGTCATCGGGGATGCGCTCGGGCATTACCTTGGGCAAGACGGGCGCGACATCGTCCTGCCCGACACCTCGCCGGATTTTGCGCAGATCGAGCGTTTGACGATGGTCGCCTGCGGCACCGCGTATTATGCCTGCCTCACGGCCAAATATTGGTTCGAGCAATTGGCGGGGCTGCCCGTCGACGTCGACATCGCCTCGGAATTCCGCTATCGCGAGCCGCCGATCAGTCCCGGCACGGTCGCCCTGTTCGTAAGCCAGTCCGGCGAAACCGCCGATACGCTCGCCGCGTTGCGATACTGCACCGGCCGCGCGTCGCGCATCATTTCGGTGATCAATGTTCCCGAAAGCTCGATTGCACGCGAGAGCGATCTCGCCTTGCCGATTCATGCCGGCGTCGAGATCGGTGTCGCCTCGACCAAGGCGTTCACATGCCAGTTGACCGTGCTCTTGCTCCTGGCCCTCAAGGCCGCACATCAGCGCGGCCGAATCGACGATGAGCGGCTGGAAGATCTCCTGTCGTCCTTGCGCGCCCTGCCCGCCACGCTGATCACCGCGATGGAGCGTGACAACCACCTCAAGGCGATTGCACGACAACTCTCGACCTCGCAGAACGCACTGTTTCTGGGGCGCGGGCTTATGTTTCCCCTGGCCCTCGAAGGCGCATTAAAACTAAAGGAAATCAGCTATATACACGCCGAAGCTTATGCATCCGGCGAGCTGAAGCACGGCCCCATCGCACTTATTGACGACACCATGCCGGTGATCGTCATGGCCCCCTGCGACGCCCTGTTCGACAAGACCGTGTCCAACATGCAAGAGGTCATGGCCCGAGGCGGGCGCATCCTGCTCGTCTCTGACGCGCAAGGTGTTGCAGCCGCTGGGGGCGAGGTCTGGCAAAGCGTTACAATGCCGGGAATCGACCCGATCCTCACGCCCTTGCTCTATGCCGTGCCTGCCCAGCTCCTTGCCTATCACACCGCTGTCGCAAAAGGCACAGACGTCGATCAACCGCGAAATCTGGCGAAATCCGTCACCGTCGAATAGCACGCAACCGGCGGTCACATATCGTTGAATTGGGCTTCCTGCCGGGCAGACCAGCGCACCCTCAGCGCGAACCCGTCTTCTGTCTGACGCTCGTCCTCGACCAGGTCCTTCTCAAAGAGCCAGGCCCGCTTGCGCCCCTCGTCGAACCGCAGGTGCAGTTCGCTTTCATGCGTCACATCAGATAGCGCCTGCGTGACGGCCGAGACCAGATCGTCGATGCCCTGCCCGGTGATCGCGGACAGCGCCAACACCCCGTCTTGCCGCGCCGCCTGCGTCATGGCGGCCGCGCGCGCATCGTCCGCAAGGCGGTCGATCTTGTTCCACACCTCGATCTGAGGGGTGGTGTCGCGCACCCCGAGGCTTTCAAGGATCGTCGCCACATCCCGTGCCTGCGCGGCCGTCTCGGGGTGCGAAATGTCGCGCACGTGACAGATCAGATCAGCCTCCAGCACCTCCTCCAGCGTCGCCCGAAACGCCGCGACCAATTCGGTCGGCAGGTCGCTGATAAAGCCCACGGTGTCCGACAGGATCACCTCGGGACCACCACCCGGCAGCTGTATGCGCCGCATGGTCGGGTCGAGCGTGGCAAAGAGCATGTCCTTGACCATCACCTCGGCCCCGGTCAGCCGGTTGAACAGCGTGGACTTGCCCGCATTGGTATAGCCCACCAGCGCCACGATCGGAAACGGCACCTTGGCCCGCGCGGCGCGATGCAGCGTCCGGGTCTTGACGACTTTTTCCAACTGTCGGCGCAATCGCACGAGCTGCTCGTCAATTGCACGCCGGTCCGCCTCGATCTGCGTCTCGCCGGGCCCCCCGACAAAGCCAAGCCCGCCACGCTGCCGCTCAAGGTGTGTCCAGGCCCGCACCAACCGCGTGCGCTGATAGCTGAGCGCCGCCATCTCGACCTGCAATACACCCTCGCGCGTGGCCGCACGGTCGCTGAAAATCTCCAGGATCAACCCGGTGCGATCCAGCAGCTTGACGCCCAACGCCTTCTCAAGATTGCGTTGCTGCACGGGTGTGACCGGACCATCGACCAAAACGAGATCCGCCTCCGCCGCGCCGATGGTCTGATGTAACTCTTCAAGCTTGCCCTTGCCAAAGAGCCGCCCGGCATCGGGCTTGCGCAACCGCACCACATCCGCGCCCACGACCTCGATATCGGGCAGCGCATGCGCCAAAGAGACCGCCTCTTCCAGAGCGAGTGCAGGGTCACGGGTGCGATCGGCACCGGCAATATCAGGGTGGATGACCCATGCCCGGGTAATCGGGCGCGCGTGGTCCATCAATTGGCGTCGTCACCATCATAGAGGTTTACAGGCTGCGACGGCATGATTGTTGACACCGCATGCTTGTAGACCAGTTGCGATTGACCATCCCGGCGCAAAAGGATGCAGAAATTGTCGAACCAGGTGATCACGCCCTGCAGCTTTACCCCGTTGATCAGAAAAACCGTCACCGGGATCTTGGTCTTGCGCACCTGATTGAGAAACGCATCCTGCAGATTTTGTCGATCAGAAGCCATTCGCCTTCCTGCCTTTTTTCTTGCAAGCGCCGCGTACCGGCGCGTGTGATCTGTCATTCAGACCCGAGTATGTCGTGCCAGCGTCTGACTTTCCAGCCCAAAAAGTAAAATCATTCCAGACTGCGCGACTGTGTGGTCACACTCGCTAATCGCGCCAGATCGAGGGGTTGAGCAACGCGATGAGCGCCAGTGTTTCCAACCGCCCCAGCACCATCGCCCCGGCATAGGCCAGCTTCGCCCCCGCACTCAGTTCCAACAGGCGGATCGGCGCCTCACTCGCCATCAGAACGAGCGGGCCCGTGGTCGACAGGCCCGAAATGGCGAGAATGAGTCCCGATTCGAAATCTTGCCCGAACACCGCCAAAAGCGCAGTGACAAAAGTCACCGACATGGCGAACAACATGAAGAAGATCCATGCGATATACGCGCCCTGCCGTCTGATGCGCCGTCCGGCTCCCGTCGCGCGCCCGACAGAGGATGGATGAATGAGCCGCTCTGTTTCCCGCCTTGCATGCAGATAGAGCGCATAGACCCGCAGCAGCTTGACGCCTCCCGCCGTGGTCGCCACGCCACCGCCAATCAGCGACAGTCCCAGCAAGATCAGGCCCGGCGTGCCCAATCCCGACCAGTCGCGCGCCGCCTGCCAGTCGGCACTCTCAAAGCCGGTGGTCGACAGAAACGACAGCACCGTAAAGACCGCCCCCCAAAGCGCCTGAAGGGCCAAGCTCCAATTTTCTGTATCGTCAATCCCGAGCGTCGCAAGCCAGTGGCGCAGAAACAGGATCGACGGCACGCCAATCAAGAGCACGATGCCAAGGCGAAACTCGGGGTCGTTCAGAACGCCCGGACGCGCCGCCGTGACCGTGTCAGAGGAAAACGTCAGCCGCGACAGCGCAAAGAATAGAAACAGAAAAATCGCGAATTCTCCGGCAAAGCCCGCCGCACCGTTCTGCACCCCGCCGATCGAAGAGATGCCGCTTGTCGCCATGGTCGACATGGCATGCACCGCCGCGACAAAGGCGCGCTCACCGCCCATCATCAGGATCATCCACAAGGCGCCGGTCAGTCCGACATAGACCGGGGCCAGAACCGCGGTGGATTGCGCCAGCCGCTTGGCAGGGCTCGCCCGCTCGAACCGGCCAAGCACCGTCTCGTCCTGCCCCGGCTCTCCGCGCGCGGTGACTTCGAAACCGCCTAGGCTGAGCGGCGCGAGCACCGCCGAGGCCGACACCCAAATCAACAGTCCGCCACCCCATCCCACCAAGGCGCGCCAGAGATGCAGACTGTCAACAAGCCGCCCCGAGGCCCCAAACAGCGTGGCCCCCGTCGTCGTCAAACTCGAGACCATCTCAAAATACGCATTGAGATATGTGGTGTTCTCGACGCCCTCGTAGAACGGCAAGGCCAGAAAAAGCGGCAAGGCCAGATAGGCGAGCAACAACGACATCAGGTTCTGGGTATCGTTCATCTTGCGATCGAAACGCCCCGACAGCGCCAGCCCGACGACCGCCACCAAGGACAATCCGAGAATCCCGGAAAAGCCAAACGCACGCGCCACGCTGGTGTCGTCGCGCATCAGGGCATCAATCGCCGGCAGGAACATCATCAGCGCAGAAACGCCGGCGAGAATGAGGATCAATGGAAAGGTGAGCAGCCGCGCAATCATCGGATCAGAAGTAGTCGATCGAGACCTGCAACAGCTTTTCAACCGCTGCCACATCCGCCGCGAGAGCAAAGATCACGATCACATCCCCGGCCTCGATCCGCAATCCGCCCGAGGGTTTGTGCAGCTTTTCACCCTTTTTGACACCGCCCAGAAGAACCCCTTCAGGAAAGTCGATATCGCGCAACGCGGCCCCCGCGATGGAAGAGGTCGACATCACCTCTGCCTCGATCACCTCGCCCTCGGCATCGCCGACGGAATAGACCCCGCGCACCTTGCCGTGCCGGATGTGCCGCAGGATCGAACTGACCGTTGTGGCCCGCGGGTTGATATAGGCGTCGACGCCCAGCGGTTCGAGCAGCGGCACCATGGTCGGATCATTGATCAGCGCCACCGCAAACGGGCACCCTTCGGTCTTGGCGCGGACCGCCGCAAGCATGTTGGTCTTGTCGTCATCCGTGACCACGAGCACCGCATCCGCGCGCGCGATCCCCGCCTCGGCCAGAAGCGCGGCGTTGAGCCCGTCCCCGTTCAGAACGATCGTGCGCTCAAGCGCATCGGCGGCGCGTTCGGCCTGCGCGCGGTTTTTTTCGATCACCTTGGCCCGAATCCGCCCGCCGCTGCGCTTCTCCAGCGCCTGCGCCACGGCCAACCCGATATTGCCACCGCCGATAACGACCACGCGCTCCTGCTTTTTTTGCGACTTGCCAAAGACGTCGAGCGTACGAGGCACGTCCTCGGTCGGCACGAACAGATAGCATTCGTCACCGGCAAACAGCTGATCGCCCGATTCCGGCGCAAAGAGCCGCCCGTCGCGGCGCACCGCCAGAACGACCACGCGCAATGTCGAAAACAGGTCACTCAACTGCCGGAGCGGCGTGTTGAGCACGGGGCAATCCTCTGCAAGGCGGATGCCCATCAGCTGCGCCGCCCCGCCCATGAACCGCTCGGTATCAAACGCCGCAGGCGCGGCCAATCTTTGCAGCGCCGCCTGAGCCACCTCGCGTTCGGGGCTGATGACCACGTCAATCGGCATATGATCGCGACGGTAGAGATCGGAATAGATCGCATCGAGGTAGGATTGGCTGCGCAGCCGCGCGACCTTGCGGCTGATGCCGAAAACCGAATGCGCCACCTGACAGGTCACCATGTTGACCTCGTCGGAATAGGTGGCGGCAATGATCATGTCGGCATCCCGCGCGCCCGCCCGGTCCAGAACGTCCGGATAAGAGGCAAAGCCGGTGATCCCCTGAACATCGAGCGTATCGGTCGCCCGGCGCACGAGATCGGGATTGTTGTCCACCACTGTCACATCGTTGCGCTCGCCCGAGAGGTGCCGCGCGATTTGCCAGCCCACCTGACCGGCCCCGCAGATGATGACCTTCATCGCCCTTGCCTCATACTGACTGAACTTGCTGCATGACAGATGGCCCGTGCCCGGTCAATTCCCTTATCGGGCCCGGCTCAGGCCGGCGAGTGCACGCCATCCAACCATTCCAGAAGATCCGGCAGCACAGGTTGGCGAAGGTCGGCGCCTGCCCCAATGAAATCCAGGAAATGCGGGATATTCAGACGGTTGACCCCGACAAGAACCGGCACATCGCGCGCCAGAGCCTCCCCAATCAGCCCGCGAAAGCCACGTCCCTCGGCCTCATGCTTGCCAAACTTGTTGACGATCACCAGATCGCACCCGGCCGCAAGCCGCGCCTCGGCGGCGGCGACCGCAAGCTCCAACTGCGACGGATCGAGCCTGCAGCCCTTCGCGCCCGGCCCAAGGCTCTGCGATATCCGGATCACCGGACCATCCGGCAGCACCTCGACATCCATGTCGCAGGGGCGATCATCGCCGCAGTTGCTGTTGACCTGCACCGTCCCCGCAAGGCTCAGCCCACGCGCCCTTGCCGCGCGGGCCAGGTCATATAACAAAAGATCCGTCTCTCCCCGGCCCTCTGCCATGACATAGGCGATATGCATCGCTCATCCCTCTCCCGTCAGGCCGTCAGGCGGCTTATGACCACCGTCACCTCGGGCCGCTTGCCGATCTCGGTCTGGCTGCTCTGCCGCGCGACACGGCGCAAGCCCTCCTCCAGCTTGGCATCGTCGGTCATCGTCTTGGCCCCGGCCCGGCCCAGAAACTGCGCCAGATCTTCTTCCAGCACATCGACAAGCGGCGCGCGCGACCGACCGGTTTCAGCCAGCCCCATGATCTCGACCCACGGTTCGCCCAACGGCTCGTCGTCCTCATCCAGAATGACATTCACCATGACATGGCCGTTCAAGGCCATGCGGATACGGTCCCGCACGATCCCGTCGAGCGCGCCCACCTGCACAGAGCCATCCAGATACGTGCGCCCGGTTTCGACATATTCGGCCACCTTGGGCGCATTGCCGCTCAGGTCGATCATCATGCCGTTCACCGCCAGAACACCCTTCAGGCGATTGCTGTTGGCCAGCTTTACGTGCTCGCGCAGATGCCGGTGCTCACCATGCATGGGAATGACCATCTGCGGCTTGACCAGCTTGTGCATCTCATCAAGATCGGGGCGATTGGCATGGCCCGAGACGTGATAGCGATCATCGCCCTCGACAACATCGACACCCTTCTCGGAAAACTGGTTGATGATACGGATGACACCGCGCTCATTGCCCGGAATGGTCTTGGAGGAAAACAGGAACGTGTCCCCATCCTTGAGCACCATGCCGTTGTATTTGCCATTGGCGAGTTGCGCACTCGCGGCGCGCCGCTCCCCCTGACTGCCGGTCACGATGAGCATCAGGCTCTCGCGCGGGATACCGCCCGCCTCTTCCGGGCTCACGGTCTTGGGAAAGCCTTTCAGCACACCAGTCTCGACCGCCGCCTCGATCATCCGTCGCATCGCCCGCCCCATCAGGCAGACAGAGCGCCCCGCCCGCTCACCGGCCTCGGCCAGCGTCTTGACGCGCGCCACGTTGCTGGCAAACGTGGTACAGACGAACATCCCCTTGGAGCGCTGCACCAGCTCGGTGATCGGATCGCCGACACTGCTTTCAGAGCGGCCTTCGTGATGACTGAAGACATTGGTCGAATCACACACCAGCGCCTTCACACCCGGCTCGGCCAGGCTCGCCCAGAGATCTCGGTCAAACGGCTCGCCCACAACCGGGTTATCGTCGATCTTGAAATCGCCGGTATGCACGATGCGCCCGCCGGGGCTGTCGATCACGAGACCCGAGCTTTCGGGGATGGAGTGAGAGATCGGCACGAACCCCACGGTGAACGGCCCCGCCGTGACAGTCTCCGGCCAGGGCGAGACGGTCTTGACCGCCTTTTCAGGATGGCCGTGCTCTTCCATCTTGCGCCGCGCGATATTGGCGGTGAACGCGCGCGCATGGATCGGGGCACCCAGGCGCTCATAGTAATGCGCCACGGCACCGACGTGGTCCTCATGGGCATGGGTGATGAACACCGCCTCAAGGTCAGTCTTGCGCGCTTCCAGCCAGGTGATGTCCGGCAGGATCAGGTCGACGCCGGGCGTGCCATCCATGTCCGGAAAGGTCACCCCGAGATCGACCAGTATCAACTTCTCCTTGCCCGGCTTTCCATAGCCGTAGACATAGGCATTCATACCGATTTCACCCGCCCCGCCGAGGGGCAGATAGATCAGACGTTCACTGCTCATGGGGCGTCAGCCCTCCTTGTTGGTCTCGAATATCACGGTCAGCCCGTGCATCGTCAGATTGTCCTCGAACATGTCGAACATGTCCGTCCCTTGCTGGAATAACGGTGCCAGCCCACCTGTTGCGATCACCGTCATGGCGCGGCCATGTTCGGCCTTTACGCGGTGACATATCCCATCAATCAAACCGACATAACCCCAGAACACACCCGATTTCATGCAATCGACCGTATTGGTGCCGATCACGCGGTCCGGCTTGGTCACATCGATATGCGGCAGCGCCGCCGCCGCCTCATGGAGCGCCTGAAGCGACAGGTTCACGCCCGGCGCGATCACCCCGCCGATATAGGCGCCGTCGCTGTCGACCACGTCAAACGTCGTGGCGGTGCCAAAATCCACGATGATGAGATCACCGCCATATAGATCATAGCCCGCGACCGTATTCACCAAACGGTCCGGCCCCACCTGCGTGCCCGCATCCACCCGCACATCGACCGGCAGGCGGCATTCAGGCTTGCCCACCACCAGCGGGCGGCAATTGAAATAGCGGTCGGAAAAGACCCGGAGGTTGAACACCACGCGCGGCACGGTCGAGCTGATGATGACACCAGAGATATCGGGCCTCAGCCCATAATGCTCCAGCAGGGTCGAGAACCAGACGAAATACTGATCCGCCGTGCGCTGATGCTCGGTCGAGGTGCGAAGCGTACATAGAAACGTCTCACCGTCCCAGATCGAGAAAACCGTGTTTGTGTTGCCGCAGTCAATCGCGAGGAGCATCCGCCACGCCTTTCGTCAAAAGAATACTTCGGCGGCAGGGATCGCCTGCCGCCCGCGCGCGGTCATTAAAACGAGATTACCCGCCTCGTCCACCGTCTCGAACGTTCCCTCGTGGCTGTCGCGCGAGGTCCGCGCCGTGATGACCTCGCCCAATCGCGCCGCCCGCGCCAGCCAGGCATTGCGGATCGGCGTAAACCCGTAGGCCACGAATTGCGCTTCCAGCCGGGCGTAGGCCGGGGCCAGGAGGTCAAGAAAATCCTCGGGCCCGATGGCAATCCCGGTCTCCGACATGAGCGACACCGGGCGCACCGCGCCCGTCTCGATCTCTGCCACGTCCGGGGCGGCGCGCAGGTTTACCCCGATACCGATCGCGAAATGGCTCAGCCCGCCTGCCGAGCCCGCACTCTCGAGCAAAATCCCCGCCAGCTTGCCGCCGTTCAAAAGGACGTCATTGGGCCATTTGAGCGCGAACGCCTCGGCGCGCCCGGTTGCCGCCACAAGCGCCTCATCCAGCGCAAGCGCCGCCACGAACGACCGAAGCGCCACACGGTCCGGGCTCTCGGTCGGACGCATGACAAGGGTGGCCGCAAAATTGCCTTCCGGGTTCACCCAAGGCCGGCCCCGTCGCCCGCGTGCCGCAGTCTGCGACCGCGCCATGATCCATTCTGGCCCGGCCAGATGCGACGCGATGCGCGCGGCTTCTGCATTGGTACTGTCGGTCACGTCCAGGATCCGACGTCCATACCCCACAGGCCAGCTCGTTGCGTGATCCATCTTCACTGTTCTCCAAATACTCAAATACGCCGCGTGCCGTCAGTCCCACCACGGCCCGTGATGCAGCCCCGCCTGCCCCAGCCGCTCGAACCCGTGATGCCCGAACATGTCGCGCTGCGCCTGGATCATGTTGGCGCTGCCATGGCCCAATCGCATGCTGTCATACCACGCCAGCCCGGCGCTCAGCGCGGGCACAGGATGCCCGCCATGCACAGCGCTGCCCACGACCTGCCGCAGCGCCGGCACACAGCGCGCAAGGGTCTGCGCCAGACCAGGATCGAGGATCAGCTGACCCTCCGGCAGATCGCCCTCAAAGGCGATGGCGATCTCGTCCAGAAGCGCCGAGCGGATGATACACCCCGCCCGCCAGATCCGCGCGATACTGCCGAAATCCAGCGACCAGTCGTACTCCTCCGACGCCGACGCCAGCACCCGAAACCCCTGCGCATGGGCTAGGATGCGCGCCGCCAGAAACGCCTCGGCCAGAACATCAGGGCTGGCCTCGATCGCGCCAACCGCGCCGCCAAGAACCGCCTCCGCCGCTTGCCGCGTCTCCTTCTCCGAGGACCAGCTGCGCGCGCCCACGGCAGCCTCGAGCATGCTCGCGGATTGCCCCATTCGCAGCGCCTCGATCACGCTCCAGCGCCCGGTGCCCTTTTGACCGGCGGCATCCTTGATCACGTCGACCATCGGATGGCCGGTCTCGGGATCGGCATAGGTCAACAGCTTGGCGGTGATCTCCACCAGATACGACCGCAGCGGCCCGGCATTCCATGCCTCGAACAGCGCGCCGATCTCGGCAGGCGGCAGCGCCAGCCCGTTGCGCAGCAGGCTGTAGATTTCGGCGATCACCTGCATGTCGGCATACTCGATGCCGTTATGCACGGTCTTGACGAAATGCCCGGCCCCGTCGGGGCCAAGATGCGCTACGCAGGGGCTGTCCTCGTAGCGCGCCGCGATGGCTGTGAGGATGGGGTGCACCTGCCGCCAGCTATGCGCGCTGCCGCCGACCATCATCGACGGGCCATGCCGCGCCCCCGCCTCGCCGCCCGAAACGCCCATGCCGACGAAATGCAGATCCTGCTTGGCCAGCGCGGCGGCCCGGCGACGGGTCGCATGAAAATCGGCATTGCCGCCGTCGATCACCGTGTCGCCGGGGGCCAGCAGCGGCATGATCTGCTCCAGCATCGCGTCCATAGGCGCCCCCGAGGGGATCATGAACAATATGACACGCGGGGTGGCGAGGGCCGCGACGAACGCGGCCAGTTCCTCATGCGGATGCAGACGCGCCGCCAGATCGCCCGCCTCAGTCATGAAGGGCGCGATCCAGTCGGCCTCGCGGTTGGTCACGGCCACGTCAACGCCGTGCTCTGCCATGTTGAGCGCCAGCGCGCTGCCCATGGTGCCAAGCCCGTAGACCCCGATCTGCGCCTTGCCCATGCCACCCCCTGCTATCGCCATCGTCCGTGGCTCAGGCTACGCCCGAGGGCGACGACAGCACAAGGCCAACGTCATCCTCCGGCTCGACCGGAGGATCTCGCGTCACGCCCCGTCACGCCCCGCCTCACACCCCGAGCGTCCAGCGCATGATCGCCTTTTGCGCATGCAGGCGGTTCTCGGCCTCGTCAAAAATCACCGAGGACGGGCCGTCCATCACATCCGACGTCACCTCCTCGCCGCGATGCGCGGGCAGGCAATGCATGAACAGCGCATCGGGTTTCGCCTGCGCCATCAGCCTGTCATTGACCTGATAGGGCCGCAGCATGTTGTGGCGGCGCTCCTTGGTGGATTGGCTGTCATGCATGCTGACCCATGTGTCTGTCACAATCAGATCGGCGCCCTCGACCGCCTTGGCAGGGTCGCGCTCGATGGTGATCGTGCTGCCCGCCTTGCGCGCGACACCGATGAATTCCGGCTCCGGATCGAGCTGCATCGGCCCGGTAAAGGTCAAGTCAAACCCGAACTGCCCGGCGGCATGCAGAAAGGACGCGCAGACATTGTTGCCGTCGCCCGACCAGACCACCTTCTTGCCGGTGATCGGCCCGCGATGCTCCTCATAGGTCAGGATATCGGCCATGATCTGGCACGGATGGGTGCGATCGGTCAGCCCATTGATCACCGGCACATCGGAGTATTCGGCCATCTCCAGCAGCACCGACTCGTCGAAGGTGCGGATCATGATCATATCGACATAGCGCGACAGCACCCGCGCGGTGTCGGCAATCGTCTCGCCATGGCCCAACTGCATGTCAGTGCCCGACAGAACCATCGTCTGCCCGCCCATCTGCCGCACCCCCACGTCGAACGACACCCGCGTGCGCGTCGAGGGCTTCTCGAAAATGAGCGCCACCATCCGCCCTGCCAGCGGCTGTTCGGCATCGGGCGTGCCGCGCGGGTGACCATTGCGCGCGTCTTTCATCTGGCGCGCCTGATCTATGATCGCCCGCAACTCGGCCGGATCGGTTTTGTGGATGTCGAGGAAATGGGTCATGTCAGTGTTCGCTTTTGCAATCGGGTCCATGTGGGGGCCAGCCCCCACACCCCCGGGATATTTCGGGCCAGAAGAAGATCAGGCGGTTTTCAAGGCGGTGGCGGCGGCGTCGAGACGGGTGACCGCCTCGGCGATTTCATCGTCAGTGATGGTGAGCGGCGGCAGCAGGCGGATCACGTTATCGGCAGCAGGCACCGTGGCGACCAGCGCGTCATAGCCTGCCTTGACCACATCGGTGTTGACGGCCTTGCATTCCAGCCCCAGCATCAGCCCCAGCCCCCGAACGCCGGTAAAGACATCAGGATGCGCCGCGACCAGCCCCTCCAGACGCTGCCGCATCAGCCCGGCCTTGCGGTTGACCTCGCCGAGGAATTCGGGCGTGGCGACATGCGCCATCACAGCACAACCCACGGCACAGCCCAGCGGATTGCCGCCATAGGTCGAGCCATGGGTACCCGCGCCCATCCCCGCAGCGGCGCGTTCCGTGGCCAGAACCGCGCCCAGGGGAAAACCGCCGCCGATGCCCTTGGCGACCATCATGATATCGGGCGCAACACCCGCCCACTCATGCGCGAAGAGCCGCCCCGTGCGCCCCACCCCGCACTGCACCTCATCGAGGATCAGCAGGATGCCGCGCTCGTCACAAAGGTCGCGCAGCCCCTTGAGGCATTGATCGGGCAGCGGGCGAATGCCGCCCTCACCCTGCACAGGCTCGATCAGGATCGCGGCGGTCGTGTCGTCGATGGCCGCCTTGAATGCGTCGTGGTCGCCCCAGGGCACATGTTTGAAGCCGGGCAAAAGCGGCCCGAAGCCCTTGGTCATCTTCTCCGATCCCGCAGCGGCGATGCCCGCCGAGGAGCGGCCATGAAACGCGCCCTCGAAGGCGATGATATCGGTCCGCTCCGGCTGGCCTGCATCGTAGAAGAACTTGCGCGCCATCTTGACCGCCAGCTCGCAGGCCTCGGTGCCGGAATTGGTGAAGAACACCGTATCGGCAAACGTCGCCTCGACCAGACGGTCGGCCAGCTCCTGCTGCGCAGGGATCTGGTAGAGGTTCGAGGTATGCCACAGCTTGCCCGCCTGTTCGGTCAGCGCCGCCACCAGCGCAGGATGCGCGTGGCCCATGGCATTGACCGCGATCCCGGCGCCGAGATCGAGAAAGCGGCGCCCATCGGCCTCGATCAGCCAGGCGCCCTCGCCTTTGACGAACGAGAGCGGCGCGCGGTTATAAGTCGGCAGGATCGACGGGATCATGGCAGGTTCCTTGTCAACAAGAGGCCCTTTGAGTGCCGCAAGGGCGGGGCCAAGTCAATCGTTTGGGTATTTGGGCATTTGGGAGAACTGGCGCACACTGCGCCGGGATCACGAGGGGACGGGACGTCAGACGCGGGTGCGTCGGCGTCGGGTCTGGGTATATGTCGCGCTGGTGATCATGGCATGCGGTTAGCCGGTTTCGCGACTGAAAGAAAGCGAAATCATGCGGCAACCACGCCAGCGGATTGGGTGCCGGCGCGCGTGGCGGAGCCATTCCGGCTTGCAGCGCCTTGCGCAGCGGGTCAAAGCTGCGCGCATGTTCATCCCCCGCGCCCCCAATCCCGGCCTTGCCGCCCTGCTGACGCTTCTGGCCGCCGCCTTGCTGGCAGGCACGACACTGCTCGCCAAGGCATTGGGGACCGACACGCTCGGGCCCCCGCTGCATGCGCTACAGGTCAGCCACGGGCGCTTTCTCTTCGCCTTTCTGGCCATCGCGGTCACGGTCGGCCTTGTGCGGCCGGTGTTCACCCGGCCCGACCTGATCACCCATGTGAAACGCTCGGGTCTCGGTTGGGGCGGGGTCACGCTGATGTTCGCCGCCGCAGCCTTCATTCCACTGTCGGATGCCACCGCGATCAGCTTTCTCAGCCCGGTTTTCGCGATGATGCTCGCCATCCCGCTTTTGGGCGAAAAGGTCGGGCGTCTGCGCTGGGGTGCCGCCGTCATTGCCCTTGCCGGGGCAGCGATCCTGACCCGCCCCGGCGGCGGCGTGATCGAGACCGGCGCATTGCTCGCACTTGGTGCCGCAGTCTGTATGGGGGCCGAACTCATCTATATCAAGCGCCTCTCGGGGCGCGAAGGACCGTGGCAGATCCTGCTGATCAACAACGCCATCGGCCTGGGGCTAGCGACCTTCGCAGTGATCTGGGTCTGGGCCGCGCCCACAGCCGCACAATGGGCCGCCCTGGTCGGTATCGGGCTGTTGATGGCCCTTGCGCAAGCCTGTTTCGTCAACGCCATGGCGCGCGGCGATGCAAGTTATGTGGCGCCGTTCTTTTACACCGCGCTGGTCTTTGCGGCGCTCTATGACGGGGTGATCTTCGGGGTCTGGCCGGATTGGGTCTCGGTCACCGGCGCGACCGTCGTGCTCTGCGGCGCGGGCCTTCTGGTCTGGCGCGAGGGGCGCCGCCGCGCACCGGTGACGTAACGCCACCTTTGACAAACGCGCCCGGCCTTTGGCTAAATCCAGCAAGAAGGGAGGGGACCATGCCACTGAGCATCCTGTTGCCAATGGTCGTTCTGGGTATCGCGTGCATCGCGGTGCTGCTGCATATGCTTGGCCTCTCGCGCCGCGCGACACTGCCGGACCAGGTGGCGGCAAGGGCGGCATGGCTGCGCGAGTTTCCGGGCGATGCTCCCCGGTATGTGACGCTCTGCCAAGACCACTCCGCCGCCCTGATCGAGACCGAGACCGGGCGCGGCGTGGTCTGGCCGATGGGCGCGGATACCACCGCGCGCTACCTCACCGGCGCGCGGACACGCCGGACCAAGACCGGGCTGCGGCTCGACCTGCCCGACTATACCGCGCCGCGCATTCACCTCAGTCTTGATCCAGACGAGGCCGCCGCGTGGCAAGACGCGCTGAAGGAGACCGCATGACCGATATGACCGCCTTTCCCGACGTGGTGAACTGGGCGGTGCCGCTCTTCATCGCCGCCATCCTCGCCGAACTGCTGTGGATCGTCATCAAGGGCCGTGGCGGGCGCTACGAGACGCGCGACGCGCTCACCTCGCTCATGATGGGGGCGGGCAACGTGGCCTCCGGCATCTTGCTGGGCTTCGTCGCCTATGGCTTTTTCGTGCTGCTGTGGGAGATTACACCGATTGATCTCGGCACCTCCTTCGGTGTCATCGCGCTCTGCTTCGTGCTGGACGATCTGCGCTATTACTGGGTGCACCGGTTTGGCCACCGCATCCGCTGGGTCTGGGCCTCCCATGTCAATCACCATTCCTCGCAGCACTACAACCTGACCACGGCGCTGCGCCAGACATGGACCGGCACCTTCACCTTCATGATGGTGGTGCGCACGCCGCTGATCTTGCTGGGCTTTCACCCCGCCATGGTGCTGTTCGTCGGCGGGCTCAACCTGATCTACCAGTTCTGGATCCATACCGAGGCCATCGGCAAGATGCCCCGCTGGTTCGAGGCCGTGATGAACACACCCTCGCATCACCGCGTCCATCACGGGCGCAACCCGCGCTATCTCGATTGCAACTATGCGGGGGTGTTCATCGTCTGGGACAAGCTGTTCGGCACTTTTGTGCCAGAGATGGACGAGGAGAAGGTCGATTACGGGCTCGTTCACAACTTAGGCACATTCAACCCGATCCGCGTTGCCTTTCACGAATGGGTCGGCATTTACCATGATGCCACGCAGCCGGGGCTGACTTGGCGCGAGCGGCTCAACTATTGCGTCATGCCCCCGGGCTGGAGCCATGACGGCAGCCGCGAGACCTCGACTGCGATCAAGGCGCGCCACGTGTACCAGAACCCCGATGTCGCAGGCACGCCCGGATTGCCGCCGTCACCCGAACACCACCCATAGTTGGTTCACGCAACTTCCACGGTTTTGTTATTTGACCGATCGTTCCAAACGCGCCTACAACAAGAAGCGCTCTCGCGCCATCACTTGCGTTAAGATCCGGGACGGTCGGACTGCTCCAGCAGATGACGGCCCTTGTCTTACCCGACACCTTGTGCAAGGCCCATTACTCAGTCTTGTTCAGGGTGTCGGGGGTGACGTGAGCCCTGATTGCGGGTCCGCCGCGGTCACCGGCCAAGGACCTGCAGCGCAGTCGGAGCGATCATGCCTTGGGAAAAGACATATGACGAAGCCAAGGTGCTCGAGGCGGCGATGATCGCCTTTTGGACGCATGGCTACCAGGGCACGTCGATGGCCAACCTCACCGCCGCGACCGGCCTCAACCGTGGCAGCCTCTATGCGGGCTTCGGCAACAAGCGTGCCCTCTTCCTGCGCGCGCTGCGGCATTACGACGACACCTACCGCACCGGTTTTCTTGAGCAGCTCCTCCATGAGCGCAGCCCAACAGATGCGATCCTCGCGGCATTCGATGTCGCGGCAGAGGGCAATTCGCAGATGCCAGGCGGTTGTCTGATGATCAATTCCGCCATGGAACTCGCCCCACATGACCCAGAAGTTGCGGCAATGGTCGATGCCAGCATGGGCAAGGTCGAGGCATTCTTCGCCGTATGCCTCGCGCAAAGCGAGACCCCGCCGACCGACACGATCGGAACCGCCAAGGTGTTACAGGGACTGCTGATCGGCCTGATGGTGGTGCGGCGCGCCAATAAAGACAGCCCGTCGATTCCCGCGATCCTTGCGCAGGTGCGCAGCCTCGTCGGCTGAGTGCCCTACCACCGTCCCGACATCGCCCGAAGCATCAGCATCAGCCTGCTGCGCGCCGGGGCCGGGTCGAGCGTGCCTTCGGTGACCGATGCCGGGTGCCGCGTCGCCGCGCGCAGGACAGGCCCGGCCTCCCACAGAGGCAAGAGCGCCGGCGCCGCCGCACGCG
>NZ_CAMYMD010000108.1 GCF_947259555.1 uncultured Roseovarius sp. | reverse complement strand
GTGCCGAGATCGAGGGCGGGCCGCTGGCGGCGGCGCGGGCGGCGGCGGAGTTGCTGGCGCGGGCCTTTGCCCTGCCCGAGGCGGGCGGATGAGGGACCGGTTCGACTGGCCTGCGCTGATGCGGGCGGGGATGCAGGGGCTTGGCCTGCGCCCGGCGGAGTTCTGGGCGCTGACGCCGGTGGAATTGCGCCTGATGCTGGGCGAGCGCGCGGGCGTGGCCCCGATGGCGCGGGACGGGCTGGAGGCGCTGCTCAGCGCCTTTCCCGATGAGCAAGGAGAGATGAGCGATGGATGAGCTGGAGCGCGCCGACGATCTGGAGGCGCAGATCACCGCACTCGACGATGCCCTGGGGCAGGCGACAGGCATGGCGGCGGCGTTCAACGCGGAACTGGGCCGGGTTCGGGGCGGTTTTGCGAGCGCGGGCCAAGATGTGCAGACGCTCGACCGAGGGCTGAGCCGGGGCCTGCGCTCGGCGCTGCGTGGCGCTGTCGTAGAGGGGGACGGCCTGTCCGACAGCCTGCGCAGGCTGGCGACGATCATGGTCAACACCGCCTTCAACGACGCGACGCGCCCGGTGACCGATCAGTTGGGCGGGCTGATCGCGCAAGGTGTGGGGGGCCTCGTGCAGGGATTCTTTCCGTTCGCCAAGGGGGCGAGTTTTTCACAGGGCCGTGTGCAGCCGTTTGCCAATGGCGGGGTCGTGAGCGGGCCGGTGACGTTTCCGATGCGCGGTGGCACCGGGCTGATGGGCGAGGCGGGGCCGGAGGCGATCATGCCGCTGAGCCGTGGCCCGGACGGGCGGCTTGGGGTGCGCGCGCAGGGCGGTGGCAGTGTCAGCGTGGTGATGAATATCCAGACGCCGGATGTGGACGGGTTTCGCCGCAGCCAGGGGCAGATCGCGGCGCAACTGGGCCGCGTGATCGGGCGCGGCGGACGCAATCGCTGAAAGGGAGCGGGACATGGGATTTCACGAGGTCAGATTTCCGGCGAGCCTGAGTTTCGGCTCGCTTGGCGGACCGGAGCGGTTGACGGATATCGTCACGCTCGCCAACGGGTTCGAGGAGCGCAACACGCCGTGGGCACAGGCGCGCAGGCGCTATGATGCGGGGGTTGCGCTGCGCTCGCTCGACGATGTCGAGGCGCTGATCGCGTTTTTCGAGGCGCGGCGCGGGCAGTTGTTCGGGTTTCGATGGAAGGACTGGACCGATTTCAAATCGGGGAAGGCCAAGGCCACGCCGGATTACCGCGATCAGGAGATCGGGTTCGGCGATGATGCATCGGTGGCGTTTCAGCTGGTCAAGACCTATCGCTCGGGCGATCAGGTGGCGGTGCGGCCCATCGTCAAGCCGGTGCGGGGCAGCGTACGTATGGGGCTGGCCAATGTCGAGATGCGCGAGGGCGTGCATTACGAGGTGGATACGGCCACCGGCATCGTCACGTTTTCCGAGCCGCCAAATCGCGATGTTCCGATCACTGCGGGTTATGAGTTCGACGTGCCCGTGCGGTTCGATACCGACCGCATCCAGACCAGCCTTGCCAGTTTTCAGGCCGGTGAAGTGCCCAATGTGCCGGTGGTGGAGATCCGGGTATGAGCGGGCTGTTGGCGCATCTGGGCACCGGGGTGACGACAACCTGCCGCTGTTGGGCGCTGACCCGGCGCGACGGGGTGGTGATGGGGTTCACCGATCACGACCGGGCGTTGGAGTTTGAAGGCGTGCGGTTTCGTCCCGATACCGGGTTGAGTGCGCTCGCCCTGCAGCAGACGACGGGGTTGTCGGTGGACAATACCGAGGCGCTGGGCGCGTTGAGCGACGCGGCCATTCGCGAGGCGGATATCGAAGCCGGGCGCTATGACGGGGCGGAGTTGCGCGCCTGGCTGGTGAATTGGCAGGACGTGACGGCGCGGGCGCTGATCTTTCGCGGCACGATTGGCGAGTTGCGGCGCGCGGGCGGGGCCTTCGAGGCGGAATTGCGCGGGTTGACGGATGCGCTCAACGTGCCTTTGGGCCGGGTCTATCAGAAGAGTTGCAGCGCGGTTTTGGGGGATCGCGATTGCGCTTTTGACCTCGATACGCCGGGGTATGTTGAGGAGCGCCCCGCCGAGGTCGTCGAGGAGAACCGCGTGTTTCGTTTTGGCGAGATGGGCGGGTTTTCGGGTGACTGGTTTCGGCATGGGGTGATCCGGGTGTTGAGCGGTGCCGCCACCGGGCTGATCGGGTTGATCAAGCGTGACCGTATGGAGGGCGCCGACCGGGTGATCGAGCTATGGCATCCCCTGGGCGCGACGGTCGTGCAGGGTGACGCGCTGCGGATCGAGGCGGGCTGTGACAAGCGCATGGAGACCTGTCAGTTCAAGTTCGACAACCTGCTGAATTTTCAGGGCTTCCCGGATATTCCCGGCGATGACTGGACGATCACAGATCCCACCAAGAGCCCGGCACTGGATGGCGGGAGCCGCCGATGAGCGGTCAGGGGGCGCGGATCGTGGCGGTGGCGCGGCGCTGGATCGGCACGCCTTACCGTCATCAGGCGGCCTGTCGCGGGGCGGGTTGCGATTGTCTGGGGCTGGTGCGGGGGGTCTGGCGCGAGGTGCGGGGCGCCGAGCCCGAGCGCCCGCCCGCCTATTCGATGGACTGGGCCGAGCCCGCGCGGCAGGAGGCGTTGTGGCAGGCCGCTGCGCGGCATCTGCGGGCCAAGGTGTTGAGCGACGAGGCGGCGGGCGACGTGCTCCTTTTTCGCATGCGCGAGGGCGGTATCGCCAAGCATCTGGGCATCATGGCCGAGACCGGCGCGCGGGCCACGTTCATCCATGCCTATTCGGGGCATGGCGTGGTCGAGACCGCGCTGAGCGCGCCCTGGCGGCGGCGCATCGTGGCGCGATTTCAATTTCCCGAGGAGGGCTGAGCCATGGCAACCATTCTGTTATCCGCCGCAGGAGCGGCGATTGGCGGGGCCGTGGGCGGCTCTGTTCTGGGACTGTCGTCGGTGGCGATCGGGCGGTTTGCGGGGGCCGTCATCGGGCGGTCGATCGATCAGCGGCTGCTGGGGCAGGGCTCGGAGGTGGTCGAGACCGGGCGCGTCAGCCGGTTGCGCCTGACCGGCGCGGGCGAGGGCGATGCGATCAGCCAAGTTTACGGGCGCATGCGCGTGGGGGGACAGGTGATCTGGGCGACCGAGTTTCGCGAGAATGTCACCGTGACGCAAGGCAACCGGGGCGGCGGCAAGGGCAGCCCGCGCCCCGCCACGCCCGACACGCGACAGATCAGCTATTCGGTGAGCGTCGCCCTCGCGCTCTGCGAGGGGGAGATCAGCCGCGTGGCGCGGGTCTGGGCGGATGGAACCGAGGTGTCGTTTTCGGGGCTGAACATGCGGGCCTATCATGGCACGCGCGACCAACTGCCCGACCCCAAGATCGAGGCGGTGGAGGGGCCGGGCAACGTGCCCGCCTATCGCGGCACCGCCTATGTGGTGATCGAGGACCTGGATATCTCGCAATTCGGCAACCGCGTCCCGCAGTTCAGTTTCGAGGTGTGCCGCCCGTCGCAGGCCGAGACGCCGGGCGCGGACCTTGACCCGGTGCGTGTGGTGCGCGGCGTGGCGCTGCTGCCCGGGAGCGGGGAGTATGTGTTGGCGACCACCCCGGTCACGATGGATTTCGGGTTCGGGTCGTCGGGGATCGCCAATGTGAACACGCCCTCGGGGCAGCCCGATTTCGTGACCGCCCTCGAAGGGCTGACCGGGGAGTTGCCCTCCTGTCATGCGGCCTCGCTGGTGGTGAGTTGGTTCGGGGAGGATCTGCGCTGTGGCGCGTGTCGGATTCGCCCGCGTGTGGAGCAAAAGCAGTTCGACGCCTCTAACATGCCGTGGGAGGTGTCGGGGCTGCGTCGCGCAGAGGCGGGTGAGGTGCCGAAAAATAGCGACGGTCGCGAGGTCTATGGCGGCACGCCGACCGATCAGGCGGTGATCGAGGCCATTCTCGCCTTGCAGCAGGCCGGGCAGGAGGTGCTTTACTACCCGTTCATCCTGATGGAGCAGATGCCGGGCAACGGGTTGCCCGATCCGTGGAGCGATGCAGGCGATCAGCCGGTGCTGCCCTGGCGCGGGCGGATCAGCACCTCCAAGGCACCGGGGCAGGCGGGCAGCCCGGATCAGAGTGCGGCGGCGGAGGCCGAGGTCGCGGCGTTTTTCGGGACCGCGCGGGCGGCGGATTTTACCGTGACGCCGATTGCGGCGCAGCCGGTGGAACAGGCGGGCACCGGGGTGCTCGACCTGCTGAGCTTTGGCGGGGCGGTAAAGCGTAGCCCGGTGGCGTATCACGGGCCGGAGGAATGGTCCTACCGGCGGTTCATCCTGCATCAGGCGGCGCTCTGTGCCGCCGTTGGCGGGGTCGAGAGCTTTTGCATCGGCTCGGAAATGCGCGGCCTGACGCAGATCCGCGGGGCAGATAACAGCTTTCCCGCCGTGGCGCAGTTGGTCGATCTTGCCGCCGAGGTACGCGCGCTGCTGGGGCCGCAGGTGAAGATCAGTTATGCCGCCGACTGGTCGGAATATTTCGGCTATCAGCCCGGCGGTGGCGACCGGTTCTTTCATCTTGATCCGCTGTGGGCGGACGAGAACATCGATTTTATCGGGATCGACAATTACATGCCGCTGAGCGACTGGCGCGAGGGGTATGACCATCTTGACGCGCAGGACTGGCCGTCGATCCATGATCTTGGCTACCTGCAGTCGAATATCGAGGGGGGTGAGGGCTATGACTGGTTCTATCCCAGCCCCGAGGCGCGGGCTGCGCAGCGCCGCGTGCCGATCACCGACGTGGCCTATGATGAGCCGTGGATCTGGCGGTTCAAGGACCTGCGGGGCTGGTGGGAGAACCGGCATTTTGACCGGGTGAGCGGTGCGCGCAGTCCGGAGCCGACCGCATGGGTCCCGCAATCCAAGCCGATCCGCTTTACCGAATATGGCTGCGGGGCGGTGGACAAGGGCACCAATCAGCCCAACAAGTTTCTCGATCCGAAATCGTCGGAGTCGCGCCTGCCGCGCCATTCGACGGGGCAGCGGGATGAGCTGATCCAATTGCAATATCTGCGGGCGATGGCGGGGTATTGGGGCGATCTCGCGCATAACCCCCTGTCGGAGGAGTTCGACGGGCGGATGATCGACATGGGTCACGCCTATGTCTGGGCCTGGGACGCGCGGCCCTATCCCTATTTTCCCGCCAATCTCGACCTGTGGTCGGATGGCGAGAACTATGCGCGGGGGCATTGGATCTCTGGCCGGGTGAGCGGGCGCAGGCTGGCCGATGTGATCGCGGAGATCACCGGGCGCGCGGGGCTGGATGCGCCCGAGACCGGGGCGGCCCCCGCCTTTGTGCGGGGCTACCTGGTCGATCAGGTGAGCGACGCGCGGTCGGCGCTGCAACCGCTGATGCTGGCGCATGGGGTGGATGCGATCGAGCGGGGCGGCGTGCTGCAGTTTCGCCGCCGCGACGGGCGGGCGGATCAGGTGGCCGATCTGGCGCGCGTGGTGCGCGACGCGGAACTGGGCGGCGTGATCGAGGAGACGCGGGGCAGCGATCTGGAACTTGCGGGCCGGGTGCGGCTGCGGTTTCTGGAGGCAGATGCGGACTTCGAGGCGATTTCGGAAGAGGCCATATTGCCCGATGAGGCGACCCACGCGGTGGCGATGTCCGAGATGCCGCTGGCGCTGACGCGGGCCGAGGGGCGGCAGGTGGTCGAGCGCTGGCTGTCGGAGGCGCGGGTGTCGGTGGACACATTGCGCCTGACGCTTCCGCCGTCGCAGCTGGCGACCGGCGCGGGGGATGTGATCGAACTGCCCGAGGCCGAGGGCGGCGCGCGGTTCCGCATCGACCGGGTGGAGCAGATGGGCACGGCGCAGCGCGTCGATGCGGTGCGGATCGAGCCCGAGAGCTTCCGCCCCATCCTGATCGAGGACGCTCCGGCCCGCTTGCGCCCGTTCAGCGCGCCGGGGCCGGTGACTCCGCTGTTCCTCGACCTGCCGCTGCTGACCGGCGACGAGGTGCCGCATGCGCCGCATATCGCCATCACCGCCGACCCCTGGCCCGGCACGGCGGCGGTCTATTCCTCGGACGAGGATGCCGATTACCGGCTGAACACGCTGATCGCGGCGCGCAGCACGGTGGGGCTGACCGAGACGCCGCTTTTCCCGGCACGCAGCGGGCTGGTGGACCGGGGCGAGGGGCTGTTCGTGCGGATGCGCCACGGCACGCTGGAGAGCGTGAGCGAGGCGGCGTTGCTGAACGGGGCCAATCTGTGTGCCATCGGGGATGGCACGCCGGGGGGATGGGAGCTGTTCCAGTTCCGCGATGCCGAGTTGGTTGCGCCCGAGACCTATATCCTGCGGCACCGGTTGCGCGGGCAGTTGGGGACCGAAGGGGCCGGGGCATGGACGGTGGGCTCGATCCTCGTGCGGCTGGATGGCGTGCCGCAGCAGATCGAGCTCAACGAGGCGCAGCGCGGGCAGGCGCGGCATTACCGGATCGGGCCGGGTGGGCGCCCGGTAGATGATCCGAGTTTCAGCCATGCGGTCATCGCCTTTGACGGGGTGGGCCTGCGGCCCTATGCGCCGGTGCATTTGCGGCTGGTCGAGGCGGGCGGTGATATGCGTATCACCTGGATCCGGCGGACGCGCATCGGCGGCGACCGGTGGGACACGCCCGAGGTGCCGCTTGGCGAGGAAAGCGAGCGGTATCTCTTGCGGGTGATGCGCGGCGAGCAGGTCTTGCGAGAGGTGACTTTGGATCGTTCGGAATGGGTCTATCCGGCGTCTGCGCGCGTGGCGGACGGGCCGGATGCGGGCAAGCGCATTGAACTGGCGCAGGTGTCTGCCAGTTTTGGGCCGGGTACATTCGCGGTACGCGCTCTGTGAGGCGAGCGGGGTACTTGAGTATTTGCAGAACGGTGAAGCCGGGGCGGGCGCGTTCCCGCCCATTTGCACATCAGCTCGATGTCACAGGCTGGCAGCTGTTGGTGGCGCTATCCCAGCTTGTGCCGTCGACGCAGGACATCGCTTGTTTGTCTTTACCGTAATTGCACCCCGCCGCGAGCGCGAAGGAGGGGAGCGCCACGAGGGCGAGGGCGGCAAGTCCGAATTTCAACGTCATGATATGTCTCCCTGTTGCACAGGGCGCGAGCATATCACGATTCCCCGAAAACCCGGCCAAATATCGTGTCCACATGCTTGGTGTGATAACCCAAGTCGAATTTTTCATCACTCTTGGTGGCGCAGGAGACGACGGCGCTATTGCGCGACGCGCAGCGCGGGTGCCTCTGGCAGGGTGTTATGTAGCATCTGCTCGAACACCCAGTCCCGGAATGCTGCGATGCGCGCGTCTTCGACGCGTTCGGTCAGATAAGCAACTGAATAGATCGTCCGCGTAGGCGATTCCAGATCAAAAGGTGCGACCAGCGTGCCACGCTCAAGTGTTTCACCGATCATCGCGACATAGCCGAGCGTCATGCCCAGATCGCTTTCCGCAGCGGTCATGCCCAGTTCGCAATGGGCGAATTCCGGCCCACCGGAAGGGCAGGCGTCCCCGGCACCGACGAGTGAGAACCATTCCTTCCACCCGTCGCCGACCTGGTCGCGTATGAGCGTCTTTGACAAGAGCGCGCGGGGGGTGGTCAGGTCGGGGTTCTGCGCGAGATAGCGCGGCGAGCACAACGGCGTGCGGGTGGAGCTCATGAAGGGCTTTACCTCGACGCCGGGAACCGGGTCGTCGCCCCAGTGGATGACAACGTCGCGCTTGCCATCGTGAAAATCGGTGGGCGGCACCCCGGTTTCGATCCGCACGGCGATCTTGGGGTAACGCGCGAGGAAATCGGACAGCCGTGGGATGAGCCAGCGCTTGGTGAAGCCTTCGGTCGCCTTGACCCGTAGGGGCCCGGCGCAGGCATTGCCTGCGATAAGGCGCGTTGAGGCATCAAGTTCGTCGAGAAGGGGCCCCACGCGCGCGAGATAAAGCCGGCCGTCCTCGTTGAGCGTAACCTGGCGTATACTCCGCCAAAAAAGGGGCCGCTCGAGAAATGTTTCGAGCGTGCGGATTTGATGGCTGATCGCAGAGGCGGTGACACAAAGCTCCGCTGCGGCAGCGCGGAACGATCCGAGCCGGGCGGCGGCCTCGAATGCGCGCAGGGCGGGGAAGGGCGGCAGCTTGCGTTTCATCGCGTATGAATCCCTTTCACCCGTTGGCAAATTCGTTTCAGTTGTCGAAATCCATGCCGCAATACTACGCTAAAAGCCGCAAGTTACAAAATCCGGGAGGCATCAGGATGAAACGGACGTTCGGACAACACGGAATGGTTGCGCTGGCGGGTGTGATAGGCGTCGCCGCCGGGATAGCCCTGGCGGCCGCCAAGGGCCCGACTGAGCACAAGGGCCTGTCGGTCGAGGCGCTGGGCAAACTGGAGGCCGGCATGATCGAACGGCAAGCAGGGCTGGAGGGTTACATGATGCAGCTGCGCGCGATCACCATTGAGCCCGGTGGGCAGATCGCACAGCATGATCACGCAAACCGCCCCGGGCTGGTCAAGGTGATCTCGGGTGAGTGGGTCGAGGGTCGACCCGAGGGCGAAGTCACCTACAGCGCGGAGGGAAAGGACGGCATCCGCGAGGATGCGGAGACCGACCACTGGTTCTACAACCGCGGCGACACCCCTGCGACGGCGATCGTCTGCGACCTCAACCCTGCAGGTTGATCCGTGCGCCTACGCGGCGGTCCCGAAAACCCGTGCGAAAATCGTGTCCACATGCTTGGTGTGATAACCCAAGTCGAATTTTTCATCAATTTCCGCCGGGCTGAGCGCCGCTGTGACTTCCGCGTCATTCAGCAGTTCGGTCTTGAAGTCGCAGCCCGTCTCCCAGACCTTGAGCGCGTTGCGTTGCACGAGGCGATAGGCGTCCTCGCGGCTGACACCGGCCTGCGTCAGCGCCAGAAGTACCCGCTGCGACATCACGAGGCCGGGGAATTTGTTCATGTTGGCCAGCATGTTGTCGGGGTAGACGATCAGTTTGTCGATGACACCTGTCAACCGCGCGAGGGCGAAATCGAGTGTGATCGTGGCATCGGGGCCGATATTGCGCTCGACCGAGGAATGCGAGATGTCGCGCTCGTGCCAGAGGGCCACGTTTTCCATCGCGGGCACCACCGTCATGCGCACGAGGCGGGCAAGACCCGTCAGGTTCTCGGTCAGCACCGGGTTCTTCTTGTGCGGCATGGCCGAAGAGCCCTTTTGCCCCATCGAGAAGAACTCGGCCGCCTCCAGCACCTCGGTGCGCTGCATGTGACGGATCTCGATGGCGACGTTCTCGACCGAGGATGCGACGACGCCGAGAGTGGCAAAGAAAGCCGCGTGCCGGTCGCGCGGGATGACCTGCGTGCTGATCGGTTCGGGCGCGAGGCCAAGCTGCGCGCAGACATGTTCCTCGACGCGCGGGTCGACATTGGCGAATGTGCCGACCGCGCCGGAGATGGCCCCGGTGGCGATCTCGTCGCGCGCTGTGCGCAGGCGGGTGAGGTTGCGATCCATCTCGGCGTAGAAGCGCGCGAAGGTCAGCCCCATCGTGGTCGGCTCGGCATGGATGCCGTGGCTGCGCCCGATGCGGATCGTGTCCTTGTGCTCGAACGCGCGGCGTTTCAATGCCGCCAGAAGCCCCTCCATATCCGCGATCAGGATATCGGCGGCGCGGGTCAGCTGAATGTTGAAACAGGTGTCGAGCACGTCCGAGGAGGTCATGCCCTGATGCACGAACCGGGCCTCGTCGCTGCCCACATGTTCGGCCAGATGGGTGAGGAAGGCGATCACGTCATGCCTGGTCTCGGCCTCGATCTCGTCGATGCGGGCGACATCGAACTCCACGTCCCTGGCTGTCCAGACGGCATCGGCATTCGCGCGCGGGATCACGCCCAGATTGGCCATGGCGTCACAGGCATGCGCTTCGATCTCGTACCAGATGCGGAATTTGGTGGCGGGCTCCCAGATGGCGACCATATCGGGGCGGGAATAGCGGGGAATCATCGGCGGTCCTTGCAGATTGGTATGGAAAGCGGTTGAGCGCGCTTGTAGTGGCTAAGCGACAGCACGGCAAGGCGGGGGCAAGGGCGGCGCATGCGGCCAAGACGATTACAAGATTTCGAGGGGGCGTGGGCGTTCACGCGCGAGGTGGTCGAGGCGGATGGGCGCAGGGCCACGGTGACGGGCCGCGCGGTCTGGCGGTGCGACGGCGCGGGGCTGGCCTATACCGAGACCGGCGAGATGCGAATCGCGGGCCATGCACCGATGCAGGTGGAGCGGCGGTATTCTTGGGACAGCGATCTGGCGGTGTCCTTCGAGGATGGCCGGTTCTTCCATCATGTTCCCCCCGAGGGGGGAGAGACCGCGCATTGGTGCGACCCGGATCAATATGACGGGGCCTATGATTTTGGCAATTGGCCCGAGTTCACCGTGACATGGCGGGTGCGTGGCCCGCGCAAGGATTACCGCATGGTGACACGCTACAGACCGGAGGGGGAATGACCGAGATATTGCAGAAACGCATGCCCTATGACGTGGAGGCCAAGCGCCCGCTGCCGGGCATCGCGCCGCTTGATATGGCCGACTGGCTCTTGGTGGATGAGGCATTCAGTGCACAAATGGCCGAACGTGCGCGGTTGTTGTCGGAGCGGCGCGACGATGTGCTGGCCGTGACCGAAGGGGCGGGGCCTGCAATGGCCGAGCTTTTGCAATATGTGCTGGACTGGCTGGCAGAGAACGGAGCGGGCTACGTTATTTCCGCAAAGCAGGTGCAGCGCCCCGATGGTGTGGCCGTGCCGATCGACCGCGATGATCCGATGGGCACGCTGGGGCATCTGGTGCAGGAGGATCTCTGCCTGCTGGAAAAGCGCGGCGAGGAACATGTGCTGACGGCGGCTGTACTGTGCTTTCCGGCAAGCTGGCGGCTGGCCGAAAAGATCGGCCGCCCCCTGACCGCAATCCATGTGCCGGTGCCATCCTATGACGACGGCATCGCGCGACGGGTGCAGCGGCTGTTCGACGGGGTGCAGGTCGGCCGCCCGCTCTGGCGCTTCAACGCGCTCAACTATGCCGATGCGGTGCTGCATCAGCCCCGCTCGCGCGTGACCCCGAGTGAGACGGCAGAGCTGCCATATCTGCGGTCCGAACGGCAATGTGTGCTGCGCTTGCCCGAGACGCGGGCCTGCGTGTTTTCCATCCACAGTTACATCTTGGCACGATAGGCGGCCGGGCAGCAGCCTGTGCGCCGCGCGCGACATCTTCATTCAGCGTGTGAAGGTCAGCATCAAGTGCATGTCCTGACCTCCGCTATCAGCGGGCTAACTTAGCCGAACATGAGCGGCTGCGCTTCGCGCAGAGTGGTGTAGGTGAGCAGGGCCGCCCCGATTGGTGGCGCATGCAGAAAGAGCGTCAGGCCGAAGGTGATGATCGTCAGCCGCATGGGCACCGATATCTGCTTTGGCAAGTCGCGTGCATCACTCGCGTCCATCGCGCCCTTGGCCCAATCGTGCGATTTCGCGTCGCGTGCCTTTGCGCGTCCCGCCTGGCGGTCAGACGTGTCTGTTTCTGGAGCGGTTGCGGTGAGCAGCTCGAATGTACGGTCAAGCAAAAGCTCATCGACGGGCTGCGTGGCCGGGCCGAGCAACTTGGCGTCATAGGGCAGGTAGCCGCGTACCCGTTCGATCGCGCGCCGCACCAGCAACTCGTAAGCGCTTTGGTCTAATGCGCGCCGACCTTTCTGCGCCGGTGGTCCGATAGCGATCACGAGGTAATGCGGACGGTTCGGCCGCTCAGGTGGTAGCCAACCGAGCGCGATACGTACCGTTTCGCGGTCGATGATCGCGATATCCTCACCATCCCAGGTCAGACCTCGCACTTGCGTTGCGAACGCGTTCGTGGCGATATCGAATTCCTCGACAATGTCGGGAAATCCGAGGTCCGGAGGGTCGTGATATTCCAGTGCGGCGATCTCGCCGTGGAATTTCTTGCTCATATCATGCCTCAATTGCTACTGGGTCTTGAAAACCGCAACCGTTCGGCACTCATAAATAACGGGGGACGCACTAGTTTGTCCGGTCCGCAAACAGTCGTCAACCGCCGTCGATCTGCGCCGCCATGATGGCTATCGCCTTTTGATAGACGCCGGCGGCATTCCATTGCTGGATGACAGCAAAGTTGGGTTGGCCCTCCTGATAGCCCTGTCCGGGCTGCCAGCCCTTCTGGCGCAGGAAATTCGCAGTCGAAGCCAACGCGTCGGTGATGTTGTAAAAGTCGATCCGTCCATCTCCATTGGCATCGACGCCGTAGCGGAGTGCGTTGCCGGGCAGAAATTGGGTATGTCCCAACTCGCCATGCCGCGCCCCTTTGGTCTGGACGGTGATTGCACCCTGATCGACCAGTTTCAGCGCACCGATCGCATGCGGGCGGAAAAAATCGGACCTGCGGCAATCGAAGGTTAGGGTCACAATGGCCGAAACCACCGAACTGTCCCCCATAAAGCCGCCAAACCCTGTTTCCATGCCATGTATCGCGATCAATACGCCAGCCGGTACGCCATATTGCCGCTCGAGCGCATCGTAGAACGCCGCATCGCGGGCCCGGCGTTTGCGCCCCTGAGCCACAATGGTGGTGGCGCCGCGCACTTGCATGAATTTCTCAAGACTGTACCTGAAGCTCTTCTGGTTGCGATCCGCAGAGATGGTGCGGGTGGCGTATTGCGCGGCGCCGAGGGCCCGGAGCCCGGCCTCGCCAACGCCTTCGGCGGCGGCCTCTTGGGCGAAGGCTGATTTCCAAGCCGAAAACCCATTGGCGGTATTGCTGCAGGGCGCGGCGACGGCACCGGTCGCGGCAAGGCCCAGCCAGAGCCCTAGCGCGAGAGGGCGTATGCGGAATGCGCGCGTGTCAAACATTACAAATCTCCCGAAAAACAATATCCGATCCGAGTGTAACGTGCCTTGCGCCCATCACAAGGGCGATGCGCGTGAAAACCGCTGTAGAGGTCATCCCAACATGCCCTGTACCGTCTCGAGAACCTGCGCTGTCGCACCATGCACCTGTAGTGTGGTGAAAAGACCGGTGAGCGCAGCCGTCTGCGACGCGAGTCGCAGATTCTCACCGCGCAGCAGGTTGAACACAGCGAGACCCGCCGCGACCGGCAATGCAAAGAGCGCGAGCGTGATGGTCATCATCCAGACCGCAAGGCGCAGGGGCGCGGTTTCTTCGCGAACAGCCTCTCCGTCCGCCATGACAGCGGTATCGCCATCTTCGGGCTCTCGGAAGACGGCCCGCAGATCGCGGTTGATGCCGCCGCCCGACTGTACCATCTCATGTCGGCTGCCGAAACGTGCTTGCAAGACCTGATTGGTGGCTTCGATGTCAGGCAAACGGCTGCGTGCAGCCTGTGCGGCCTTTTGCGGTGTGAAATCAGGTTGCGGAATGTCCTCTTCCTCGTCCCTCTCGCGCGGTGTGACCGCCGCCAGAAACTCCGCATGGCTCAACACGGCGAGCGGATGCACCCATTGGACATAGTCCGGAGACAATGATCCATGAAGCACGCGCAAGACGTGAGCCATGATCGAAAGCGTCAGGTGCTCATCCGCTTGTGGCGCGACATCGTTCGAAATCAGCCTCAGAGCCAGGTATTGCGCGGCGGGCGCCTCAAGGGTCGCCACTTTGCGATCCGTCTCGATCTCGAGCGCGACATCGAAACGGTCTGTTTGCAAGGTCGCTGCGCAATCGGACAGAATGCGCAGGCCCGTTGTAGGCTCGTCCAGCCAGTCCAGCGTCTTGCTGATCTGGTTTCCTATCCGGACAATATCAAATGTTCTCGAACCGAGAAATACTAGCCCTGCCGTAACCTTGTGAGTCGATTTGGTCATCGGTGGCTCCACTGTCAGCGTTGAAGTGTCTTGGTTATGACAACCAAAGGTGGAGCGGTTTTGTTTCAATTAAGGATACATTTAGGCAAGGCGCGCAAAATAGTTTCATTAATGCCGAGGCGGCAACTCTGCGTTCATGGGGGCCACAGTGCCAGCATGCCGGTAAAGGTTTCGCCGCCGGACCGTGTGCGAATCGCATGCGACGGGGTCGCGCTCTACAATGGCGGATTGAGACCGTCGTGTCGTCTGTACGCGTCACTCCGCGCGGATCGCCTCAAATTCCAGCATGATGCTGACGGCGTCTCCGACAAATTCGGGCAGCGCATATGTACTCCCGAAATCGCTGCGCATGATTTCGGTCGTGGCCGAGATGCCCAGCGTCTCTTTGCCGTGGCAGCAGGGATAATCGGCCCGCTTGTTGAGGGTCACGTCGAGTGTCACGGGCTGGGTCACGCCCCTGACGGTCAGATCTCCTGTGACGGTGCCGGTGGTCTCGGATGTGGCGGTTGCACCCGTCGCAGCGAAGGTTATGTCGGGATGCGCCTCGGCATCGAGAAAGTCGCCCGAGCGCACGTGGTTGTCGCGCTTTTCGTGATCGGTATCTACGCTTTGGGCCCCGATGGTCGCGCTCACCTCTCCCAATTCCTGCGTCTCGGGATCGTAGACAAAGCTGCCTTCGACGTCGGAGAAACGCCCCAGCACCTTGGCATAGCCTGCATGCATGATGGTGAAAGCGACCACAGTATGCTCGGGGTCGATCGTCCATGTCGCGGGCGCGGCCTGTAGTGGCTGTGCGAGGCTCAGTGCGGTGACGGTGCATAGGGTGGTCAGGCGGTGGCTAGGCATGCTTTTTCTCCCTTGTCAGGCGGTGTTGGCTTGAACGGCGGTTTTGTCCTGTGCAGTTTGGGTTCGATCTTCTGGTATATCAAACAATCCGTGTTGCATCGACCACCGGCTGAGCCTTGGCAATGTCGAAATCACTGCAATCGGAATGGCTCCGGTCAACGACAACAGCACCGGAGCGCCGAATATAAGCGCCCAGGGCACCATGGTAGCCAGCCATAGGGTAAGAGTCAGCCCGGCCAGCGTTTGCGGCCAGAGCACCCGGGCCGCCTCGTCCCAACCGAGCCGCGCACGGCTGCGTTGCTGTGCGTTCCAGCCGATGCGCTGCCCGAACAATAGCCCGATGGCAAAGCGAGTCAGACCCATGGCCACAATCGGGGCGATCAGCATGGAAAAGAAGAGCTCGATCGTGCCGCCAGCGATGACGCGCGGGCGCCCGCCATAGGCGGCGCTGCGCTCGGGAACCGCGAGCACCTGCGCCAGCCCCATGATCTTGGGGCTCAGGCTGAGTGTCATTAGTGTGGCGAAGAGCGCGAGACCCGGCCCCAGAGGCACGGCACTCATTTGATCGACGGTCCCCGCAAGGCCCGCCCCGATCAGGATGAAGGCCATCCACGCGGGCGCGCTGACATACATCAGGATGGCCAGCACAAGCTGAATGCGGCTGACAGGTTTCAGCCCCTTCATTCCCAGCAGGCTGAAATATTGCAGGTTGCCGTTCATCCAGCGCAATTCGCGGCGGATGAAGTCGACGAGGCTCGGCGGGTTTTCTTCAAAGCTCTCGCTTTCCTCGGCCATCACCCGCACCTCGTAGCCCGCGCGCCGGATAAGAACGGCCTCTACCTGATCATGACTGAGGATTGGCCCGGAGAGCGGTCCGCGCCCCGGTAGCACCGGCAACATGCAATGCTCTTTGAATGGAGCGGTGCGGATCAATACGTTATGGCCCCAGTTGGGCCCGCAATCGCCTTGCCACCAGGCGGAGCCAAGCGTGTAGGAGCGCATGCCGTGGCGCATTCCGAACTGGAACGCGCGTGTAAAGAAGCTGCGCGAGGGCAGGCCCGTAACAAGGCTCTGCAACATGCCGACTTCGGGGCTGACTTGCATGACCCGGATCAGGCGACAAACCGTTTCGGCACCCATTTCACTATCGGCATCGAGGGGTAGGAAAAAATCGCTTTCGCCCTCGGGGCTGTGCAGGAACTCGGCGATGTTTCCCGCCTTGAAGCCGCTATTATCGGTCCTGCGACGGTAGTGGATGCGCGCATTCGGGCGGGCGGCACGCCATTGCGCCACGCGGGCCTCTTCCCGTAGTGCGATACCCGCATCATCGGTGTCGCTAAGCACGTGAAATGAGAACCGACCAGCCCAGGGGCTGCGCGCCATTTCGGTCTCCAGCCGTCGTAGCCTCGCGATGGATGCGTCCGGATCTTCGTTGCGCAAAGGCATGATGACGGCAACGCGCGCTGTGATCGGCTCATCTCCGCGTATCCGCACAAGGGCGGGCGTGACATGCGCCGCAGCCTCGGCGCCGTGCCGACGATCCAGGACAAGGCCGATCACACTGTTCCACAGCCCGATGGACAGCCATGGCAGTGTCAGGGCAAATGCCGTGAGCATCGCGCCTTCTGCAATGGTGATCCCCGAGGGAATAAAGAGAGATGTCATGACGGAAAAGAGTGCCAGGACAGTCACAATGTTGAGGACAAGCACAAGCCGCCGCCGCGCGGGTACGCCATAGCGTGACGAGCCGGTGGGCTGCCCCTTCTTTTCCATGGCCTTCAGGCTCGTCACGTTACTGCCTCCCGTGTATTCCACTCAAGGTAGTGTTCAAATGCTCCCTCCAGCAAGTAACCTCTTCCATATGGCGATCCAATGAATTCTCCGTGTGTGCGCGAGGAATTGCCGGTTGTGCGGCGTGGCTTGACCGGCCCCCCTGCCATGATAGCTATCTGGCGTACTTGTCTCTCGAGAGGATACCTCATGTTCGCAGTAGAAGTCCGCGATCACATCATGATTGCCCATTCCCTTCCCTCGCCGGTCTTTGGGCCAGCTCAGGGTGTGCACGGGGCGACCTTCGTGGTCGATGCTGCATTTTATACCGAAGACATCGACGCACACGGGCTGGTGGTGGACATAGGACTGGCGACAGAGGCATTGTCCCGCGCGCTTGATCCGCTCCGGTATGGTAATCTGGACGATAAACCTGAATTTGCCGGCAAGTTCACCACGACCGAATTTCTGTGCCACCACATCTGGAGCGCTCTGCGTGACACAGCCAAGGCGGAAGGGTTGGGCGATCAGAGCCGCCTTCGCCGGATCCGGGTGAAGCTGCACGAGAGCCATGTGGCACGCGGCTGGTACGAGGCTGATATCTGAGATGAGCTTTGCAGCAGACTGGCTTGACCTGCGCGAACCGGCGGATGCGCGTGCGCGCGACCCGGGCATTCTTGCTCACGCTGTTCAGCATGCGGGGCAGGGCCGAGTGTTGCTCGATCTTGGCTGCGGCACCGGGGCAACGGCGCGGGTTTTTGCCGGTGCGGGCGCCACTGGCCTCGATTGGCGCCTTTTCGACAATGATCGCGATCTGCTGGCGGTGGCCGCCCAGCGTCATCCGCAGGCCGAGATATGCCATGGCGATCTTGCAGATATCTCCGCCATCCCATTGGCTGGTGTGCGGATGGTGACAGCATCGGCGCTGCTCGATCTGGTGTCTTATACATGGGTAGAGCAGTTCGTGGCGCGGTTGGCGCACGAGGGAACCGGGCTATACGCGGCGCTTAGTTACGATGGCGCGATGCGATGGGCTCCGTCAGATGAGGCCGACATTCCTGTGACCGAGAGATTCAACGCGCACCAACGTAGCGACAAGGGGCTTGGCCCCGCGTTGGGACCGGATGCGGCGGCATCGACCGTGGATCTGTTGCGCGCCGAAGGATACGAGGTGATCCTCGCGCAGAGCCCATGGCGCCTTGGACCTGGCGAGGCGGCTTTGCATGACAGACTATTGAGCGGCATCGCGAAGGCTGCATGCGAAACCGGTCTATCAGAGGCGCAGGCTTGGGCCGAGCGACGCAAAGCGAAGCTTGGGCACAGTCGCGCAGAGATAGGGCATATCGATCTTTTCGCACAACCGCCGGGTTGGGCGGTCGGAGGGTGACATTTCTTGCAAACCATCTATCTCTGGTAGGCTGATGAGTAAAATTCCGACCCTTCCCCGCCATCGGCGATGGCAAACCCCTGAACGGAGCTTTGGATGCAGACTGCCGATGTAACACCCAAGGTCTGGGAACGGATTCTGTCCACGCGCAACGGGCAAGCATGCCTGTGCTGTGGCGACTGGACTCAAGGCGAGCGTGCCGCCATTGATCTCTATGGCTCAATGATAGCGGCTCCGGGCGCGTGTCACATGGTGGCGCAGATCGGCCAATCACTTGATGGACGCGTGGCCACCGTGTCGGGTGACGCGGCGGATGTGTCAGGGCCGGACGGGCTTGCGCATCTGCACCGGATGCGCGCTTTGGTCGATGCCGTGGTCGTCGGCGTCAAGACCGCTCTGCACGACAACCCAAGGCTGAGCGTGCGCCTTGTGCCGGGCCGAAATCCGGCGCGTGTGGTGATCGACCCCTCGGGTCGGTTGCCCAATGATGCGCGGCTTTTTGCCGAGGATGGGACACGTAGATTGGTGATCCAGACCGTTGATACGCCGCGCCCTGCCGGGGTCGAGGTGATCAGGCTGCCACGCAACGAGTGGATATCGCCCGCCGCGATCGTGTCGGGCTTGCGTGAGAAGGGATTGCATCATTTGATGATCGAGGGCGGCGCGATCACCATCGCCCGGTTTCTCGAGGCTGACCTTTTGTCCCGGCTGCATGTGGCGGTCGCACCACTGCTGATCGGGGCGGGACCGCAGGGCCTGACCACTCGGCCCGTGGCCAAACTGGCAGAGGCACGCCGTCCCGAGACGCAGGTCTATGGGCTTGGTAGCGATGTGGTCTTTGATTGCCTCGTCGGAGCGCGCGCCGAGGCGAGGGCCTGGCCCCATGCGGAACCCGCCGCCGTGTTGCAAGGCTGATGCCTGACCCCGTTGATACGCGCGCGCTCTGGATCACTGGTCCGCGCCGGTCCGAGATCATGCCGGTGCGCTACGCACTTGCAGCAGAGCAGTACGACATCAAGACGCTTTACACCGGGATCAGCCGAGGCACCGAACGATTGGTGTTCGAAGGTCGTGTGCCAGAGCGGGAGCACGCCAATATGCGCGCGCCCCTGCAAGAGGGCGAGTTTTCGTTTCCCGTCAAGTATGGCTATAGCGCTGTGGGCCGCGTGCTCGGTTCGGACGCGGAGGAGGGCAGAATTGTTTTTGCCCTGCATCCGCATCAGGTGCGCTTTCCCTGTCCCGAGGCGATGGCGGTTCCGGTGCCTGAGGGGGTGCCGCCCGCACGGGCGATCCTCGGGGCCAATATGGAAACCGCCCTCAATATTGTGTGGGACGCGCATGTGCAGCCCGGTGACCGTGTGGCAGTGGTGGGGGCCGGTACCGTGGGAGCGCTGGTTGGTTACCTCGCTGCTCGCATTCCGGGCACCGAGGTCTGTCTGGTCGATTTGGACAGCCGGCGCGGGGCTCTCGCGTCCGCTCTGGGATGTGATTTTGCCCTGCCAACGGCGGCGCGCGCAGAGGCCGACGTGGTGGTTCATGCCTCGGCAAGTGACGCCGGATTGGAAACCGCGCTTGCCCTTGCAGGGTTGGAAGCCCCGATAATCGAGGCAAGCTGGTATGGCACAGCGCGATCAACCGTGAGCCTTGGCGATGTGTTCCACCAGCGGCGACTTCGGCTCGTGTCGTCGCAGGTTGGCCGGATTCCAGCGGATCATGCCGCACGTTGGACCCATCGCAGACGGCTGGAGATGGCGCTGCGGCTGCTCGTTGATCCGGCACTGGATGCTTTGATTTCCGGCGAGAGCCACTTTGACGACCTGCCGCGTGACTATGCCGAAATCCTGTCATCTGCCGAAACGCTCTGTCACCGTGTCCGCTATGACGACTGAGCGCGGTGGCGGGATGGCGTTGGCCGTGCCGGGCGACATCTCGACACTGACTGGCGGATATATTTACGATCGGCGGCTGGCCGATGCTCTGACGGGGCTTGGCTATTGCGTGCGGTACCTGTCTTTCGGGGACAGTTTTCCGCACCCTTCGGCGGCGGACATGACGGATGCTCTGGCGCAACTTGCAGCATTGCCGCGCGATTGCCCGGTGCTGGTCGATGGTCTGGCCTTTGGCGCGCTGGAGACCAAGGCGCTGGCCAATGTTCGTGCGCCGCTGGTCGCTCTGGTGCATCATCCTCTGGCGCTGGAGCCGGGGCTGAGCGAGGGGCAGGCGCGGGACATGGCCGCCCGTGAGAGCGCTAACCTGGCGCTCGCCCGGCATATTGTTGTCACAAGCCCGCATATCGCAGGACTGTTGATGGCGGAATACGCCGTGGCGCCCCACAGGATCAGCGTCGCTCAGCCCGGCTTTGATCCGCCGACAGCCAAAACCGTCATACGTGAGACGCCGCCGCTCATTCTGTCGGTCGGGCTGTTGGCCCGGCGCAAGGGGCATGACATCCTTTTGCACGCGCTGGCGAGGATTGCCGATCTGGACTGGCAGGCCAAGATCGTGGGGCGCGCGCATGAGCCGTACACCGCAAGCGCGCTCCACGATATGTGCGTCGATCTCGGGCTGGAGCAACGCGTGCAGCTTGTCGGCGAGGTTTCGCAGCCCGTGCTCGATGCGCTCTATCGGCGGGCCAGTCTCTTTGCGCTTGCGACGCGGTATGAGGGCTATGGTATCGTCTTTGCCGAGGCGATGGGGCATGGACTGCCCATTGTCAGTACCCGTGCCGGCGCGGTGCCCGACACGGTGGCTGCGGATGCGGGGCTTTTGGTGGTCCCCGAAGATCCCATTGCTTTTGCAAATGCCCTGCGTCGAATGTTGAGCGATCCGGAGTTTCAAGGCGGCTGTTCCGCCGGGGCACAACGGGCCGCCACTGGTTTGCCCGGCTGGGACGATGCCGCGCGGGTGGCCGCGCGGGCGCTCTTCGCGACGGAACCTGCGGACGAGACCTGACTATCGGGCGTCCGTCTGGCGCGTTGCCAAGGATTGTGCGCCCGGACACGAAAAAGACCTGTCGCCAGATTGGCAACAGGTCTCTCAAGGTGGTCAGGTCAGGCCCGGCGTTGTGGGGGCCGGGCCGTCTTTTATCAGCAGCTGTAATACATGCCGAATTCGACCGGGTGCGGCGTGTGCTCGTACTGGTGCACCTCGTCCATTTTCAGGGCGATGTAGCCTTCGATCTGGTCCTTTGTGAACACGTCGCCCGCAAGAAGGAAGTCGTGATCCGAGGCAAGCGCGTCGAGTGCTTCGCGCAACGAGCCGCAGACCGTCGGGATGCCTTCGAGCTCTTCGGCGGGCAGATCATAGAGGTTCTTGTCCATCGCCTCACCGGGGTCGATCTTGGATTTGATCCCGTCGAGACCGGCCATAAGCAACGCGGCGAACGCGAGGTAGGGGTTGGCCGCCGGATCGGGGAAACGAGCCTCGACGCGCTTGGCCTTGGGGCTCTCTGTCCACGGGATACGCACGCAGCCCGAGCGGTTGCGAGCCGAGTAGGCGCGCAGCACAGGAGCCTCGAACCCGGGGATAAGACGCTTGTAGCTGTTGGTCGACGGGTTGGTGAAGGCATTGAGCGTCTTGGCGTGCTTGAGGATGCCACCGATGAAATACAGCGCTTCCTGGCTGAGATCAGCATACTTGTCACCGGCAAAGAGCGGCTTGCCGTCTTTCCAGATCGACATGTTGACATGCATCCCCGACCCGTTGTCGCCATAGATCGGCTTGGGCATGAACGTGGCCGACTTGCCATAAGCCTGCGCGACGTTGTGGATGATGTACTTGTATTTCTGGATCTCGTCTGCCTGCTTGGTGAGCGAGCCAAAGATCAGGCCCAATTCATGCTGACAGCTAGCCACCTCGTGGTGATGCTTGTCGACCTTCATGCCAACGCGCTTCATGGTCGAGAGCATTTCGGCGCGGATGTCCTGCGCATCATCCACCGGGTTGACCGGAAAGTAGCCGCCCTTGAGGCCTGGGCGATGGCCGGTATTGCCCATCTCATATTCGGTGTCGGTGTTCCACGATGCGTCCATCGCATCAACTTCGTAAGACACCTTGTTGATACTGTTGGAAAAACGCACGTCGTCAAACAGAAAGAACTCGGCTTCGGGGCCAAAGAAGGCGCTGTCGCCAATACCCGAGGACTTGAGATAGGCCTCGGCCTTTTCCGCAGTGCCGCGCGGATCGCGAGCGTAGGCCTCGCCGGTGTCGGGCTCGACGATCGAGCAGTGCATGCAGAGGGTCTTTTCGGCGTAGAACGGATCGACATAGGCACTGTCGGTGTCCGGCATCAGCTTCATGTCGGAGGCTTCGATCGACTTCCAGCCAGCGATCGACGATCCGTCGAACATGAACCCTTCGTCAATGAAATCCTCGTCAACCAGATCGGCCACAACGGTCACGTGCTGAAGCTTGCCGCGCGCGTCGGTGAAACGGATGTCGACATAGTCGATATCGTCGTCCTTGATCAGCTTGAGAACTGCGTCCTTGCTCATTCTCTTTTTCCTTTTCTTGCTGGAGTAGATGTTCAGAGCGCGTCCGAGCCGGTCTCACCGGTACGGATGCGGATGGCCTGTTCCACGGGGCTGACGAAAATCTTGCCGTCGCCGATCTTGTCGGTTTTGGCGGCGTCGACGATCGCTTCTATTGCGGCGTCAACCTGATCATCGTCGAGAACCACGTCGATCTTTACCTTGGGCAGGAAATCAACCACGTACTCGGCCCCGCGATAGAGCTCCGTGTGGCCTTTCTGACGGCCAAATCCCTTGACTTCGATCACCGACAGGCCCTGAATGCCGGCGTCCTGAAGCGCTTCTTTCACCTCGTCGAGTTTGAAGGGCTTGATGATCGCTTCGATCTTTTTCATCGGCTTCGGCCTCCCGGATTGACGTTTCGCAACGTGCAGAGCACTTCTGGGGAACGGGCTCAATCGGTTACGGTCGGCAATCGTTGCGCGTCCGCTAGTGAATGAACGGCACGCGTTAAAAATGTGCGTGATGATGATTTTTTAGGCGAAATTGAAACGCGGAGTGCGCGACGAGATGAATATACTGACTGCAGCGCAGATGCGCGCCGAGGAAACGGCCGCCATTGAGTCGGGGATCACGACCGGTTGCGCGTTGATGGAGCGGGCGGGACAGGGTTTGCTCGATGCAATTCTCAACCGTTGGCCCGATCTGGCCGCTGTGCCACATCGTGCGGCCGTACTATGCGGCCCGGGAAACAATGGCGGCGACGGCTTTGTTGTGGCGAGGCTGATGAAGGCGCGCGGCTGGCAGGTCAGCGTGTTCTTGTTGGGCAGTGCGGAGCAACTGCCGCCGGATGCGCGGGCGAATTATGATCGCTGGCATGCAGGTGATGACGTTGCCCCGCTTGACGCTGCGCGCGATGCTCAGGCAGATGTTTACGTCGACGCGCTCTTTGGCACTGGTCTCACGCGGCCTCTGGAGGGGCACGCGTTGTCCTGGGCGCAGGGAGGATGCCGGGGCAGAGTTGTGGCTGTCGATCTGCCGTCAGGGCTGTGCGGTGACAGTGGTCGTGTGCTCGGCACTGCCGCGGTTCGAGCTGATCTCACTGTTACGTTTCACCGTGCCAAATGCGGGCATTACCTCGATGCCGGGCCGCAGCATTGTGGCCGCCTTTCGTTGGTCGATATCGGCTTGCCGGACCGTTCGGTCGAGGGCGCAACACACCGCGTTGCGCGGCCTTGTTCCGATGTGTCCAAAAAAGACGATTATGGCCACAAGTACAGCAGCGGTCACGCGCTGGTGTTGAGCGGTGGGGCCGGGGCCACAGGTGCGGCGCGATTGGCGGCGCGCGGTGCCTTGCGCGTCGGGGCGGGCGTGGTCACGCTTGGGGTGCCGCCATCTGCACAGCTGGAAGTTTCGACGCAGATCACCGCTTTGATGCTGCGCAGGATCTCGGCGCCGGATGATCTGGCCGGCAGCCTGAAAGATCGGCGGATCACGGCGCTCTGTCTCGGGCCGGGGTTGGGTCAGGCGCGTGCGCGGGCGCTTGTGCCGGTGGCGCTGCATGCGCCTCACGCGCCGGGCGTTGTGCTTGATGCCGATGCGTTGACCGCCTATGCCGAGGTGCCCGAAATCCTGTTTGATATGTTGCACCAAGACTGTGTGCTCACGCCGCATGCCGGGGAGTTCGGGCGGCTTTTCCCGGATCTGGCTGAAGGCGTCACGGGAGATGCGGTCAAGGGGCCCGCCCGCTCCAAACTGGATGCCACAAAAGAGGCCGCGCACCGCGCCGGCTGTGTGGTGCTTTTGAAAGGGCCGGATACGGTCATTGCGGCCCCGGACGGACGCTGTGTCATCCATGCCGCATGCTATGATGACGCCGTGCCGTGGCTCGCGACAGCCGGGGCGGGGGATGTGTTGGCCGGGTTCATCGCCGGATTGATGGCGCGCGATATGACGTCATGGCAAGCGACTCAGTCTGCGGCTTGGCTGCACGCCGCCTGCGCGCGCGTGTTCGGCCCGGGATTGATCGCAGAGGACCTGCCTGAAGCTTTGCCGCGCGTGCTGCGTGAGTTCGTCGCCTAAACGACGCGCGCCGTTAGCGGCATATCCGCGCTGCTGCTCAGTTCGAGCCCATCCACGTAAATCAAATGCGGGGCCGCAAAATCGAGCGTGTAGAGCGTCATGGTCGTCGTGTCCGGGTCCAATGTGACGAATTCTCCGTCGACCAGCCGTTCTACCGGAACAAGAGCGCGTGATGCACCAAAGAGTGCCTGCGCACGCCAGTCCCGTACAAGGATTGGCTGTGCCGCGGGGAGCGTCACATCGCGTTCGGGGCGCGTATGGCCCAATGATCCGGCCTTGATCCGGACTGCCCGCGTGCGCGTCTCTCGTTGCGTCACATTTTCTAGTACTGCAAATCCGCTGTCACGGGTGATGACACGGTCACCGGGCCGCAGATCGGTGATACGACGCTCTCCGTCGAGTGTGAGAATGATGCTCTCGGCCAACAGACCGGATGTATCCACAGGGGCCAAGACGGCCAATTCGCCGTCTGTCCGCCCGACCGTTTTCGGTTTCATGGCGTATCTCGCTTGTTAACTGCCTCAGTTTTTTTCATCACAATATGGCAAGATTGGGTTAATGTCGCGCCTTTTTTTAGGACGCGATGCAGGCCGGGTGACCGCATTTTCCTCTCGCATCCGTCGGGTCGCTTTGCTAGAGAACGCGCCAGCGGCGCCAATATTGGTGCCGCAATTGCGGGTGTGGCGGAATTGGTAGACGCACCAGATTTAGGTTCTGGCGGAGCAATCCGTGGGGGTTCGAGTCCCTTCACCCGCACCATACGACAGCCGCGCAGGAAAGCTGGACGAACGGCTTTGAACACATCTGTGCGACGTTTTGATTATATTCGGTAATATTTGGTGAATGGCCGGTTTGGACCCGTGATCATGTTACGGCTTGGAAACCATTTGTTACATGAAGTGCAAGATGTTGCCGATGCGTTTCAGGCCCGGTCGCGGCGGGTTTCAGAGAGCCGTTTCACCCGTCACAAGACGGCGTTTCCGCGCCGCTTTCGATGCTTTGATTACCGGTTCTGGGTCCGGGCTCAATTCATGTGCTGGGCCCGGATCGGTCGCGGCGCAGATCTGCATTGTGCTCGCCCAAACTGATGGTCTTGGTATCAGGCCGGATACCGCCAGGATCGCACGTCGTGAATGGACTAGGTAATATATCATAAATATCTGTAATAAAAAGATAATATGAGATATCGAGGACCGCGTAGTATGCATGTGTATACGCGAAGCGCCATAGCGATGCGGGTCGGACGACGCATCTCTGCTGCCGCGTTCTCGACCGTGCCAAACATCCGTCGCTCAAACGGGGTAGGGGCGCGCATCCGTGTCACCTGTCTCTCGCTCCAAATCGCCACTGTCGGCGTCCGTCGACGCACCAGCCCCGCGCTCTCGACTTTGGTGCAGTGTCGCGGGGGATAACGGCGGTGGGACTGCACTTTCGTCCGAAACGGGCCGGGGACGTCCCTCGCCGCAGACTTGACGCGAAACCGCGGCTTGTGCCAGTAGATGCCCCCATGCAATACACTTGGTATGACGACGTGAAAACCGAAGATATTCGGAAACGAAACAAGGATAATTGAGATGCAGGCGACAGGCAGTTCGCACGCCCTCGCTTTGCGACGGGCAGACTTCCCGACTCTTAAAGAAGCTCTCGACTACGCTGCACAAGGTCAAACCGGCGTTAACTTTTACAACGCTCGTGGTGAAGTCTATGCCAGTGCGACTTATCGCGACCTGAAGCGCGATGCGGTAGCGCTTGCGCGGCGCATGTTGGGTCTCGGCCTGGAGCCGGGTGCCAGGGTGGGGCTTGTCGCCGAAACGTCGCCGCATTTTGTGCGTTTCTTCTGGGCTTGCCAGTATGCCGGTCTGGTGCCTGTGCCGCTGCCTGCCACAATGCATATCGGTGGCCATGCAGGGTATGTCGCGCAGCTTCGCGGTTTGATTGAAAATTGCGGCGCGTCGGTGGCCATGGCTCCCGTCGAGTGGATGAGCTTTCTCGAAGAAGCGACTGCCGATGCCGCTCTGACCTTTGTCGGAACTCCGGACGACTTCGACGCTCTTGATCCATCGGTGCAAGACCTGCCGTCGATCGCGCCGGACAGCATCGCTTATATACAGTATACATCGGGCAGCACCCGGTTTCCGCGTGGTGTGGTGATCGACCAAGCCACCGTTCTGGCCAACATCCGCGATATGGCAGAGCACGGCCTCAAGATGGCCTCGGATGACCGCTTTGGCTCTTGGCTGCCATTCTACCATGACATGGGCCTTGTCGCCTTCATCATGATGCCGATGGCGACCCAACGGTCAGTCGACTTCCTGGGCACCCAGGATTTCGCGATGCGGCCGCGCAAGTGGCTGGAAATGATGTCGGCCAATCGAACCACGATCACCTCGGGCCCTCCGTTCGGCTATGATCTGGCGGCGATGCGCGTGCGCGCGAGCGATGCCGAAAAGTGGGACCTGAGCGCCCTGCGCGTTGCCTGTGTGGGCGCGGAGATGATCAATCCCGAACCGCTACAACGCTTTGCCGAGGCGCTGGCCCCTGCCGGGTTCAAGTCGACCGCGTTCCTGCCATGCTATGGCATGGCCGAATGCTCGCTCGGCATCAGCTTTGCGGGGCTCGATGAGGAACTCAAGATCGATTATGTCGATGCTGAAAACATGCAGCAAGACAGCGTTGCAAACCCGCTCGTTCCAGAAGAGGCCCTGAAAGCCAAACGCCGCGTCTCTCGCTTTGTCGATTGCGGCGCGTTGTTGCCAAGCTTTGACATCGCGATCCGGGACGAAAACGGCAATGATCTGCCCGAGCGTCACGCCGGTGTCGTTCACCTGCGCGGTCCCAGTGTGATGAGCCGTTATTTCAAGGATGAGGGAATGACGCGCGAAACGCTGAGCGCCGATGGCTGGCTCGATACGGGCGATATCGGGTATCTCGCGAATGGTCGGCTGTTCGTGACCGGGCGCAAGAAGGACATGATCATCATTCATGGCCGCAATATCTGGCCCGAAGATCTGGAATACATCGCCAAGACGCAACCCGGTGTGAACTACACCGATGCCGCTGCGTTCTCGGTTCCGTCGGAGAAGGATCAGCAGGAGACCGCCGTTCTGGTGATCCAATGCCGCGAGCGGGACGAGATCAAGCGCGCGCGTCTGGTCAAGACCATCGCGTCGCTGGTGCGCTCGGAATTCGGGATCGACTGCGTGATCGAACTGGTGCCAACCCGCACCTTGCCCCGCACATCGTCGGGCAAGCTGGCGCGGGCGCGGGCGCGGCTCGATTTCCTTGGGCGGCGGCGTGCGGCGGGCGCGGAGGTCAAACCCGAGCCCATCGACACCGCACCGGTTGATCACGACAGGGCACCGATCCGTAATATCGCATGAGCACAGCCGTCGCCGTGACCGGTGCGTCTGGGTTTGTCGGGCAGGCCCTTGTGGCGCACCTGCTCGCGTCCGGGCGGCCTGTAAGGGCGCTGGTGCACCGCAAGCCGCTGGCGATCAGCCATCCCGGACTGGAAATCGTGCAGGGTGAATTGTCTGACGAAGGCACCCTGCGCGGACTGATGGACGGCGCAGGCAGCGTGATCCACGTGGCGGGTAAGGTGCGCGGTCGGGATGAGGCCGACTTTCTACCGGTCAATGCCGAAGGCGTTGCAGGGGTTGCGCGTGTCGCGCGCGAGGCCCCTTCGGTCTCTCGTTTCGTGCTGATGTCGTCACTGGCCGCGCGTGAGCCCGGACTGTCCCCCTATGCCGCGAGCAAGCGGGCGGGCGAGGCGATGCTGGCAGAGGTCGCCGAAGGCAGCGAGCTGTGCTGCGCCGTTCTGCGGCCCCCGGCGATCTACGGCCCCGGCGATCAAGAGCTTTTGCCGCTGTTGCAGCTGATGGCGCGGGGGGTCGTGCCGATGCCCGGGGCTGCGGGCGCGCGCGCCTCTCTGTTGCATGTGGATGACCTTGCGAAAGCTGCGGTCAAACTTCTGGACAGCCCGGCGCAGGGTACTTATGAACTCCACGATGGCCATGATGCAGGATATAGCTGGGACGAGATCGCGACCATTGTCGAGAGCGTGGCGGGCCGCGGTCGCGGCTGGCGCCTGAAACTGCCCGAGAGCGTTTTGCGGTCCATTGCAACGGTAAATCTGATGGCTGCCCGTGTCTTTGGCTACATGCCGATGATGACACCCGGCAAGATCAACGAGCTTCGCCACCCCGATTGGGTGTGCGACAATACTGAAATAACACTGGCCACCGGCTGGCAGCCGGATATCTCTCTGCAGGACGGTCTGTCTCCGCTCTTGCCGGGACGCACCGCCAAAACTCGTGAAGGTAAATCTAATGTCACATGAGACCCAAGACCTGGACCAGGAGATCATGCAGACGCTGCTGACGCATCTGGCGCGGTTTCCCACCAAGTCGGACGAGCTGAACGCGCAAACCGACCTGGCCGCCGATATGAACATCGACTCGGTCAACATGATGGAGCTTTTGATGGAGGTCGAGGATACCTTCGACATCAGCTTTCCGTTGAACATGATGGCCAACGTCAATACGGTTCAGGACCTCGCCGATCAAATCAAGCAACTGGTTGAGAACAGGCCATGAGTATTTCAGACCGCTTCGCCGAACTGGCGCATATTCGGGATTCGCTGGGGGCCGTCGAGGCCGATCCCAGCCGGATCGTCATGGAAAAGATCCTGTCGCCCACCGAGGCGCTGATCGCGGGCAAGCGCACGATCCTTGTTGGCACCAACAACTATCTTGGCCTGACCTTCGAGCCGGAGTTGCTCGACGCGGCCTGTGCCGCGATGCATGAGCAGGGCAGCGGCACCACCGGGTCCCGCATGGCCAATGGCAGCTTTGCCGGGCACGCCGCGCTGGAGCGCGATTTCGCGGAGTTCTACGGCGTGCCGTCGGCGATGATTTTTTCAACCGGATACCAGACCAATCTGGGCCTCTTGATGGGCATCCTGCGCCCGGGCGACAAGGTCGTGCTCGACAGCCACAGCCACGCCTGTATCTATGACGGCTGTCGCATCAGCGGGGCCGATTTTCTGGCGTTCCGGCACAATGACCCCGAAGACTTGCGCAAGCGCCTGCGCCGCCTGGGCGGCGAGGCCGAGGGCGCGCTGGTCATTGCCGAAGGACTCTACAGCATGCTGGGCGATGTCGCGCCGCTGGCCGATCTATGTGCCGTGGCCAAGGAATATGGCGCCTGGTTCATGGTCGATGAGGCGCATTCATTCGGTGTCTATGGCGAGAGAGGGCTGGGCCTTTGCGAAGAGGCGGGTATTCTCGATCAGGTCGATTTCATCACCGGCACGTTCAGTAAGAGCCTGGCCTCGCTGGGTGGTTTCTGCGTCAGCCGCCACCCCGAGATGCAGCTTTTGCGGTATGGCAGCCGCCCCTATATCTTCACCGCGTCGTCGAGCCCGGCCAATATCGCCGCCGCCGATGCCGCCTTGCGCGCGATCCGCACCCGGCCCGAGATCAAGGACAAGCTCTGGGCCAATGCCAATCGTCTTTATGACGGGCTCGAGGGGCAGGGTTACGAGCTTGCGTCGACCGTCAGCCCGGTGATTGCGGTGCGTGTGCCCTCCAAGGAAGAGGGGGCGCGGCTCTGGAATGCGCTGCTCGACGAGGGGGTCTATGTCAACCTGGTGCTGCCGCCCGCAGCGCCCGATTCGGCGGCACTCTTGCGGTGCAGCCTGAGCGCCGCGCACAGCTTTGAGCAGATCGACGCCATTCTGAGCGCGTTCAAGGCGGTCAGTGCCGGATCGGACAGAGCCGTCGGCGCAAGCGCGCATTAGGCATCCAGCCCGCGCGCCCGGCGCGCGAGACCCGTTTCGGACATGGTGGCGATGGCAATGCAGGGACCCGAAAGCAACACACCCGCAGGGGTGACACTCGCGCATATTTCGGACCCGCATCTGCCTTTGCCGGTGAAGGTGCCGTTGCGCGAGGTGTTGAACAAGCGCCTTCTCGGGCTGCTGTCCTGGCGCACCAAGCGGCACCGCCGCCACCGTCCCGAAATCCTGGCGCGTCTGGTTGCGGACATGCAGGGCCATGCGCCGGACCTGATCATGGTCAGCGGTGACTTGACCAATCTTGGTCTCGAAAGCGAGTATCGCGCGGCGCGGCACTGGCTGGATGCCTTGGGCGACGCGTCCCGCGTGATGACGATTCCCGGCAACCACGAGGCGCTGGTGGCCGGGGCCTGGGACAAGGGTGCCGCGCAATGGCAGCCCTATTGGCAAGGCGATGCGGTATCCGGGGCCCCTGACCTGTCACGCGCCTTTCCGGTGCTACGCCGACGTGGTGCGCTTGCCCTGATCGGCGTGTCCAGCGCCGTGGTGTCGCCGCTTGGGTTTGCCGTGGGCGAGGTGGGGGCTGCACAACGTGAGCGACTTGCTGCGCTGCTGCGCCAAACACGGGAGGAGGGATTGTTTCGTCTGTTGATGATCCATCATCCGCCGTTGCCGGGCACAGTTTCACCGCGCAAGCACCTGCGCGATCACGCCGAGTTCTGCGCACTGCTTGAACGCGAAGGTGTTGAGTTGGTCCTGCATGGCCATAGCCACCGCAGCCATCACCAGATGCTGCCCACGTGCGACGGACCGGCCCCGGTGATCGGCGTGCCCTCGGCGTCGTCAATGCATCACGAACCGGCGGCCTATCACCTTTATCGGATTGCGCCCGGCCATGGGGGCTGGCAGGTGACGCTGCGCGCGCGGCGTCTGGGGTCGGATCAGACGATAGAGGCGGGGCGATGCGAAAGCCTGGCAATCTCACGCCGGCACGCGGCATGAGGAGCGCGGCTCAATCGAGCGCCACGCCGGCACCGCTGCACGTGGTAGGCGGTTCGATCTCGTGTTATCGACACGCGAAACGCGCACCTTTCATGCGCCAGATGTTCGGCTAATTGACGAAGGACCACCCATGCGTTTGATGCTGCACCTCTTCCGCGCCTATCCAATGGCCAGTTTTCTAATGGTCGTCGCGCTGTTTTTCTCGGGCCTGGCCGAGGGTTTGGGCCTCTCGGCGTTACTTCCGATGCTCAAGATCGCGCTCTATGCAGACGAAGGCGCCGCAAACGTTGAGCCGCCCGGAGAGTTGGAGCAGGCGGTTCTGGATGTGCTCTTGTGGCTGGGGATTCCGGTCACCCTCGGGGCGTTGCTCGTGTTGATCGTGGTCGCGGCATTCTTCAAGGCGATCCTGCTTTTGGTTGCACAGCGGCAGGTCGGCTATACTGCGGCACAGGTCGCGACCGATCTGCGGCTTGAGACGTTGCGTAACATGATGCGCAGCCGCTGGAGTTTTTTCCTGCATCAGCCTGCGGGCAAGCTGAGCAATGCACTGGCGACCGAGGCGCAGCGAGCGGCTGATGCCTATATGAACGGGGCGACGGCGCTCACGTTTTTCATTCAGGCGCTGGTCTATGGTACGGTAGCGGTTCTGGTATCATGGCAGGCGACGCTGCTCAGTTTGATTGGCGGGGCCGTGATCATCTGGTTATCGCATTTCCTCGTGCGCGTGACCCGCAAGGCGGGCAAGAAGCAGACCGAACTGATGGTGTCCCTAATGTCGCATCTGACCGACACCCTGCAATCGGTGAAGCCGCTCAAGGCGATGGCACGCGAAAACCTCGCGGATCAGCTTTTGCATCACGAGACCAATCGTCTCAACAAGGCATTGCGGCGTCAGGTTCTGGCCAGCGCAGGGCTCAATTCCGGGCAGGACCTGATGTTCATCATCGTCATCGCGTTCGGGATTTACCTCGCCTTGGGAATCCTCTCCATGGAGTTTGCGACCGTGCTTATTCTGGCGGTGACCTTGGGGCGTGCTTTCAATTTCCTTGGCAAGGTTCAGAAGCAGTATCAGAAACTGGCCCAGAGCGAGAGCGCCTATTGGTCCTTGAAGGAAACCAATCGTCGCGCAGAAGAGGAGCGGGAACATCTCGGCGGGCATGTGGCCCCGGCTCTGGAGACGGGTATCGAACTGCGCGGTATCAATTTTTCCTATGATGGCAATCCTGTGTTCACTGGTCTTGACCTGGATATACCGGCGCATCGGATGACCACCCTTGTAGGGCCATCCGGGTCGGGCAAGACCACGGTTATAGATCTGGTGATCGGGCTTTTGCGTCCCGAGGCGGGCACGATCAAGGTCGACGGGGTGGCGTTTGAGCAGATCGAGCTTACCGAATGGCGCCGAATGGTGGGCTATGTGCCGCAGGAGACCGTTCTGCTGCATGACAGCATCCTTCACAATGTTACGCTCGGCGACCCGGGCATGTCAGAGGGGCGCGTCGAAGAAGCGCTGAAGAAAGCGGGGGCATGGGACTTTGTCAGTGCCCTGCCGGAGGGGATACATACCGTGGTCGGCGAACGCGGCGGGCGGCTGTCGGGCGGACAACGTCAGCGCATCGCCATTGCGCGAGCCCTGATCAACGACCCGACACTGCTGATCCTCGACGAGGCGACAAGCGCGCTCGACCCTGAAAGCGAGGCGGCGATCATCAAGACGATGCGCGCATTGAGGGATCAATTGACGATCCTCGCCATCACTCATAACAGCCGTTTGTCTGATGCCGCCGACATTGTTCACCGGCTGGGGCCGGGGGGCAAGTTCAAAGCTGGCTAATGCGTTCTGCGCGGCGGCTTGTCCCGGGTGTGCCCGGCGGCACCGTTTCCATTAGCCGACCGATGCGGTCAATGGCACGCTCCATGTCGCTCGGAGGGGGTGTCTGTCGCTCTGCGGGTATTGGATCACCCAGCCAGCCCATACGACCCGACTGCACCAGCCTGAGATGCATCTGGCTTATATCGCGCGACAGGTGCTTCCAGCCCCACCGCATCAGGCCGCGATAGGCAAGCGATCCGAGCGACAGGTCGGGGCGGTCGGTGTCCTGCCGGATCAAGGCCCGGGCCTGCCCTGTCTCGCCAAGCGCCAGTAGCATGTCACGACGCATACTCAGACGCCCTGCGCTTGTGTCGAACATGTGCACGGGTTTGCCGCTGGCATAGGCCTCTGACAGCATCGAGATACTGTCGGCGGTGACGATGACTTCATCCGCGAGGGCCAGAAACCCCAGATAGGGATTGTCGGGGTCGCCCGGTTGCCAGCGATAGAGTTGCATCGGCACCTCGGACTGAGCGGCAAAGGCGTCGATGGCTGTCGCCGGTGTCCGTGCGCTCGAGCTGATCAGCAGCGATGCACCGCGCTGTCGCGCTAGGCCCAGCGTATCGCGCACCAGCCTCTCTGCGGCGCGCGGGCCAAAAGCGTAGGGTCCGCTGGTGCCGCCGATATTCACTGTCAGATAGGGGCGCGGCAGATGCGACAGGGCAGGGCCCCAGCGGGCCGCTGCCTTGGCAAGTGGTTCGGGGCCGAGAGGATGAAGCGGCAGGGCGTTGCGCAGCACGTTGGGCCGGTCCGGCACGCGGTATTGCGGGGTGGTGATCACCAGGTCGAACTGTTCGGGGTCGGCCCAGAGACGGCCCAGAAAGACCAGCCGGGTGCGGCCCCCGGATTGATCGCGAATCCAGCGCGCCACCGGTTCGTTTCGCATGCCCATCGAGAGCACGAGATCGGGCCAGGGCGGTGCGAGCGCGTCGGAATGCGCAAGATCAATGCCGCGCAGATCGCTGCCGCGCAGCAGGTTGGTGCGCATCTCGTATTTGCGATAGCGCAGGGTCTTGATCTCGTAGGGCCAGCCAAGCCCCTCGGCGAGCGCGCGCAACTGGGTCTTTTCGCCGGAGCGGTAGGCATCCACGACCCAGACGCGCGGGGTCTCAACCGGCTCAGACATCGGCATCCTGTGGCGCGAGGCCGTGTTTGGGCCAGCGGCGTTTCATGCAGATCCATTCGCCGGGAAACTCGCGGATCCAGTCCTCGAAGCGCTGGTTTAGCTGATGGGTGAGGTCGATGATCTGATCGGACCGGGGCGCGTCCGGGTTGCGCGGGACAAGCGGGGCTTCGACCTCGATCCGGAACCGGCAATCCGGCAAGCGCACTGTGCGAATGGGCAGCAGCGCATGGCCGCGCATTGACAGCATCGCGGGCAAGGTGCTGGTCGGGGTGGGCGTGTCGAAGAACGGCACCATTTCCCCTTGGTCAACCCGCGTATCGAACGCCGCACCGACCGAGTTGCCCGCCGTCAGTTCACGCAGGAACGTGCGCGCGCCCCCGGCACTCGGCACCAGCGGGCCGCCGAAATCGCGCCGCCGCGCGAGAAAGAAGCGGTGCAGCCAGGGATTGGGCTCTGGTGCGTAGATCACGGAAATGTTCAAATCACATTCACGTCCGATCAGGTTGCAGAGTTGCCATGCGCCGACATGCGCCGTGGCAAAGACGATGGCCTCCTTGCGGGCGATGATGTCCTTTGCTGCCGGATGGATCGAGACCTCCAGATAACGCGCGCGCCGCGGCCAAATCCTCCCGAGCAGGAACAGTTCCGCCGCCGCCAGGCCGGTCGTACGAAAGATTTGCCGGACCAGGTTCTCGCGCTCGCTTTCGCTGGCCTCGGGCAAAACGGTGAACAGGTTGCGCCGCACCACCCAGCGCTTCTGGGCGTTCCAATAGCCCAAGGTGCCGATCGTACTTGCGAAGAGGCGCGCGACCACGGGAAACGGCAGCGCCTTGGCAAAGCCCAGCAGGGCGTAGAACGCCGCCGCCTCGATCATCCAGATTGGCGTTTGCACCCATCGAAACCGGTTCACCAGCCCCTTGGGCAACAAGTAGTTTTTGGCCATCGACAGACCCCAACCCGGAGCGGCGGTATAGAGAAGAGAGAGGCAGGCCCGAGGCCTAGCCTCTGTTCGGTTTCTCCGGCTTGGACGGGTAGGTATTAAACACCCAATCCCAGAACGGAGTGCTGACCCCGTAGCGCCCGTCATCATCCGAGAAATGATGCCGCATATGATAATGCTTGAGGAACTTCAGCAGCGGATGCCGCATTGGAAAGTGATGCGTGGCATAGTGGATATAGTCGTAGATCAGATATCCGATGATGAAGAACCCGGTAAAGGGCTCGGCCCAGGGGTAGGGCAGGACCAGCCAGAACATCAGGTAGAGCACCGCGATGATCGGCAGCGCCCCGGCGGGCGGCATGAGCAAGCGGGTCTTGTCCTGCGGCGTGTCGTGATGCACCCCGTGGAACAGATAGATAAAGCGGCGGCCCAGATCGGTCTTGGGCTCGAAGTGGAACAGGTAGCGATGCAGCAGGTATTCGGCCAGCGTCCAGGTCACGAGGCCCGCCACGCCGATGAGCGCCAAGCCGGCCAAGCCGATCTGATGAAACGTCACCGCGCGCACCAGTAGCCAGATCGCGACCGGGCCCCATACCAGGAGCGGGACAATCGGGTGAACATGGCTCAGCTTTTCAAGGATCGGATTCTTGAACAGGCGCACCGACTCGTCGACGCGGTGGGTGCGACTCGGTTGATGGTTGGACATGGTTTGGCTCCAGTTATTCGGCTGCTCTGCGTGGTTGTATATATATGTCGGTTTTAGCCCGGAGAACAGAAGATGGCCAGATTTTGCTGGTACACAGCCATTCGCCGGGCCGTGCCTTGATCCAGTCCTCGAACTTGTCGTTGATCTGGTGGGCAAGATCAACGGCCTGACCGTCGCGATCTGCGCTGAGGTCGCTCGGAACCAGTGGCGCATGAAAGCGTACGCGAAACCGCGCGCCGGGCAGGCGTTCTGCCTGAACGGGCACCAGCGGCACGCCAAACCGCAAGGCAAGACGCGCGGGCAGGATGGACGATGCCTTGTCCTCGCCGAAGAACGGGATCGGCTTTCCGCCCTCGATGCGTCTGTCTGTGATCATTGTCGGGGAACGACCGGCCTTGAGCGCGTCCATGAACGCGCGCAACCCGTCCTCTCGCGACACCAGGTCACAGCCCAAAGCCTCCCGATAGTTTAGCATGATGCGGTCAAGCCAGGGATTTGACAGCGGTGCGTACATCGCACAGGACGGCAATCCCAGGCGCGTGATCGCCAGGGCGATCACCTCCCAGTTGGCCATATGCGCGGACACAAAAACCGCCGGCTGATCGGGTTCGCTATAGGCGGGAATTTGCTCAAGGATCTCTATTTCGATGCGATCCCCGCGAGGATCACCGATCCTTTTCAAATTGGGATACTCCGCCAGAACCGCCCCCGCATTCGCCCAGACCTCGCCAGCAAGCCGATTGACGTCTTCGGGAGATCTGTCCGGCAATGCCAGTGTCAGGTTGGCCCGCACATGACGGTTGCGCTGTTTGGCGATCTTGCCAAAGATCCTCCCGAGACGCGCGCCGAATGCAGAGCTCCAACGTACTGGAAGCACTCTGAAAAGTCCCATAACGGCGCCGACGAAAATCAGATCGAGGAACCAAAGCGTATTCCGTGCGACCGCATTGTCGAGCGCCTTGTCCCGAAACGTGTTTCCAAGGATGAATTTGGCCAATGAGACTCGACTTCTTCTTGTGCAATGTGGATACTCGCGCCGTTATTTGAGGTTAGGTGCGGGAATTGCAAGCGGTTTCCAAGATTTGTGCATCCGGGTCCATCCCGGAGCCATGGGTGAGTGTACCGTACGACCTCGGAGTGTCCCGAACCGGGATGCGGACAGGCTCAGTTTATCTCCTGTCGGTCTCTCGTGCAAATGCGCGGAAGGTCACAGCCACTGCAAGAAAGGCCCTCCATGTCATCTGCAACCACTGACCTCGATCAGATTAGCCTCGTCGAGGCCAGGACCGGTCAAGCTTTACAGGACTTTCTGCACCTCCCCGAGCGTATCTATGCAGATGATCCAGCATGGGTTGCGCCGTTGCTGTTTGAGCAAAAACAGCGCGTGTTCGAGAACAAGCCGCTTTTCGCGCATTGCGAGGTCGCGGCCTGGGTGGCTTACCGCGACGGGGTGCCCGTTGGTCGGATCACCGCGCAGCTTGATCAGATGCAGCCCGAGGACGAGGCGGGCAAGATCGGCTATTTCGGCATGCTGGAGGCGGTGGATGACCGGGCTGTCTTCGACACGCTCTTCGAGACGGCACAGGGCTGGCTGCGTGCGCGCGGTGCAGCGTCGGTGCGGGGCCCCTACAACCTGTCCATAAATGAGGATCTGGGCCTTTTGGTCGATAATTTCGAGGACCCGCCGTTCATCATGATGGGCCATGCGCCGCGTTATTATTCCGAGCGACTGGAAGAGCAGGGCTTCGAGACGGTCAAGAACCTGCTCACCTACAAGGTGCAGCCCGATTTCGTGGCCCCTGATGTGATGCAGAAACTGGCCACCCGCGCCAGCCGGACCGTGAAGATCCGCACGCTCGACCGCAAGAACAAGGCTGCCGATTTCGAGGCCATGCGTGAAATGTTCAACGATGGGTGGTCGGACAACTGGGGTTTCGTGCCCTTCACCCATGCGGAATTCGAGGAAACCGCCAAGGTACTGTCGCTGCTGTTGCCCGACGATTTCATCCAGATCGCCGAGATCGAGGGACGGCCCGTAGCCTTCATCACTGCGTTTCCCAACATCAACGAACTGATCGGTGATTTGCGCGGCAGGCTTTTGCCGTTCGGCTGGGCGAAACTGCTGTGGCGGATCAAGGTCAGGGGCGCGCGCAGCGCGCGGGTCGCGCTGATGGGCGTGCGCAAGGAATACCAGTATTCGCGGCTTGGCCCGACGCTTGCCTTTCTGGTGATCGACGCAGTGCGCAAGGCGATGGTGCAACGGAACGTCACATCCGTCGAAATGGGCTGGGTTCTGGAAGACAATGATGGCATGCGTCATATCATCGAGGCGATCGGCAGCACGATCTACAAACGGTATCGCGTCTACCAGAAAACCTTGTAGGTCGGTCGAGACCGGATCAGAATCGAAGACGCTAGGAAAGTGAGACCGTGACAGCCTTTACCTCAGTAATCCTCGCCGGTGAGAGAGCCGATAGCGATCCGCTGCGCGATGAAACCGGTGTCGCCTGCAAGGCGTTGCTCGACATAGACGGAACGATCATGATCCGGCGCGTGATCAATGCGCTGGACGGCGCCGCATCCATCGACTCGATCCATCTGAGCGGCCCAACGGAGGCCTGCGTCAAGAGCGACCCCGGGCTTGCGGGCCTCATTGAGGAGAACCACATCGACTGGACCCCGCCCGGGCCCTCGCCCAGCACCAGCGCCCATGACATGCTGGGCCGGTTTCCCGAAACCCAGCCGGTTCTGATCACCACTGCCGATCATCCCCTGCTGACCGCTGAGATCGTCGATCATTTCTGCCGCGACAGCGTGCAATCGGGCTGTGACGTCGTCGTCGGTCTGGCCCCTTATGACCTGGTGCGACAGACCTATCCGGATTTGAAAAAGACCGTTCTGCGGTTCCGGGATGGTGGGTATTGTGGCTGCAATCTCTTCGCCTTTCTGACGGCAGACGGGCGACGCGTGGCCGATTTCTGGCGGCAGGTCGAAAAGGACCGCAAGAAGCCGCTGGTGGTCATCCGGCTGCTGGGGCTGTGGGCGCTGTTGCGCTACAAGATGGGCTGGCTGAGCCTCGATGCCGCGCTCGCAGGTCTGTCGCGACGGGTGGGGCTGCGCATCGGCGTGGTGATCCTGCCCTATGCGCATGCCTCTGTGGATGTCGACTCGGTCTCGGATTACCTGCTGGTGCAGCGCTATAGCAAGGAAGCATCGGTGCGTGGAGCGGAGCCGGAACCGGGCGCGGGTTGATCGGTTCGTGGTGCGGGCCGGTGGGAATATTGGCCTGGAGCGGACATTCATTGCTAACGAGACAAGCCGCGCGGTGCCTGACCGCCGGGTGGGCGCAGCAACCTCTGTGGATCGCACTTTATGCCAGCCAAGCACTCCCGCGTTTTCAATGGCTTGAAACGTTGCAAAAGCGC
>NZ_CAMYMD010000107.1 GCF_947259555.1 uncultured Roseovarius sp. | reverse complement strand
TGAGCCTGAGCCTGAGCCTGAGCCTGAGCCTGAGCCTGAGCCTGAGCCTGAGCCTGAGCCTGAGCCTGAGCCTGAGCCTGAGCCTGAGCCTGAGGAGTCAAAGACTGTCCCCCTTTTGTGGCCGGCTTTGCGGCGCGTCGTGCTTGATCCGCGTCATCTTGCCCGTAACCGCCTTATTTCCGCGACCCGCGAAGATCCGGCGCATGTGGCATTTGACGTATTGCGTACCAAGCTCATCGCGGCGCTGCGCGCGCAGGGTTGGCATCGGGTTGCCATTACCTCGCCGACCCCGAACTGCGGTAAATCTTTTGTTGCGGCAAACCTCGCCATCAGCCTTTCCCGGCAATCCAACCTGCGCACAGTGCTCATGGATTTGGACTTGCGCCGCCCGTCGGTGGCGCGCACTCTTGGGCTGGAAGACCCGGGGCGCATGGCGAATTTCCTGACCGGTGACATTCAGCTGGACCAATTCTTTTCCTGCCCGGACAAAAATGATCTCAAGATCGGTGAAAACCTTGCGCTTGGGCTTAATGACAGGGCCGAGACCTATGCCGCGGAACTGCTTCAGGCTCCGCAAACCGGCGCTGTCCTGCAAGACGTCTATGATCGGCTTGCACCCGATGTCGTGATCTTCGACATGCCGCCGGCGCTCTATTATGACGATGTCCTGGGGTTTCGCCCGCAGTTCGACGGCGTTCTGCTGGTGGTTGGCGGCGGGCAGACCTCTGCACAACAGGTGCGCGATGTGAAGCAGCGCTTCGGTTCCGAGACGCCACTCCTGGGAGTTGTGATGAACCGCGCCGAGGGAGAGAGTATCGCCAAGTACGGTTACTGATCGACATGAGGCGCGGATATCGGGGGGGGTGTCTGTGAACGAGCTTGGCCGCCTGGCCTGACCGAACCTCAGTTGCCGCCGATCAAGCGCATTGGCATCAGTCTTTCCTGCACGAACCGGAACACGATTGGCAGTACGAGCAGGACCATGACCACGGTGCCCGCCACCCGCAGGATCTTGCGGCGCCGCTCGTGACGCAGACGGACGACCGGGATTGTCACGACCGGTGTGATGTCCAGTTCCTTTTCCAGTTGTGCGGCACTGCGCAACGCGGGGTTCATGAATTCCAGTATCAGCGCCAGTCCCAGTCCGGCCATCAGGCTCGCGATCCCGCCCGCAATCGCCATTTTCTTGCGGCTGGCGGAAACCGGAAAATCGGGGGGAATCGCGGTTTCGAGAATCTCGAAGCGCTCCTGTTGCTGACGCGATTCCAGAACGCTCGCCATTTCCGCCTCGACGCGGTTGCGGGTGATCGTGCTCAATTGGTCCTGCAATTGGGTCAGGTCTCGGGTGAGTGCCCCAAGTTCGCGCTCTACGCGCGGGGCTGCGGCGAGTGCGGATTCTATTCTGTCAATCCGACCGGCAACCAGCGCGCGTTGATCATTCAACTGGCCGATCTGGCGGGCAAAGACCTCTTCACGCTGGCGCGAGGCCTCTGTTTCCAGCGCGATGATCTCTTGATCGAGCGTCAGCAGGGTTTCGTTCAATGTGCGCAATTCATCACGCAGAGGAGAGATGCTGCTAGGGAGCGAGTCGGCATTGGCGCGCTTGAAATCAGCGATCTCGGATTCCAGCGTAGCAATCTGCCCGCTCACTCTCTCTTCTTCGGCGCTGTAGAAATCCAGTGTCTCGCGCGCCAGATCGAGCCGGCGCTCGCGGTTTTGTGCGATGACCGTCTCTACAAAATCATTGGCGACTTCCGCAGCCTTGACTGGGTCGGAGAGGTTGACGGTAACGCTCAGGCCAGAGGGCCTTGTTGCGGGCCCCATGCCCGGCAAGCCGACTGCAATCGGCTCAATTCGGGCCGAGATGCGTAGACTATGGATCTTTTCAGCAATGGGCATGTTTGGTGCGTTGGCAAAGAGGTCATGCCGGTCGATCACCTTGATCAGGTTGTCTCGCGCCATGAGGCGTTGCTCGATCAGCTGGAGGCGATGATTGGCATCACTGGCGACCGTCTGGCCCGTGACGTCACGCCCGACTTGCGGAGACTCGATCTGAATCACCGCTGTTGCCTCGTAAATCTTGGGCTGGTTGAGCGCAATTATGACCGAAAGCACGGAGCCCGTAAACGCAACCAGCAGGATGAGCCAGAGCCTGCGGCGTATGACACGCAAAAAATCGGGAAGGGATTGGATCGAACCCATGGTCTACCTATCAGTCTTGCTTCATTTCAAAACGAAACGCCGCCCGGCGAATTCTTGTCGACAGGTGCGCCCGCTGCAACGCGATGCCACCCTGCCGACCGAATGCCCCCAAACGGCCCTGACAGATTTACGTCTTAACTTGACCACAATCTAACGATCTGACCACGATTTCGCCACAGATTATTCGCAAGCTAATGGAAACAGTGTGTTTATTGCCTGTTTCACGCCTGTGGCAGGATGACCAGTGCCGCGACAATTGAGTCTTTGACCAATATCTGCCCGGCCCATCGGGTCTCTGCGCGGAAGGGCGCGCAGGGGCGTCGCAACCGCGTGATGAAACGGTCGCCTGAGCCGTCAAAATCAATTTCAAGGTCGTGAAAGTCGAGAATCTGGCGAGTTTGGGGGTATTGCGCCTTGTAGCTCGCTTCTTTCGCGCAAAAAATCATGCGTGCCAGAAGCCCGCTTTGATCCCGTGCCGCCATGAGACGCTCGACCGGTGTGCAGACCGTATCCAGTAAATCGGCCGGGAGCGTCTCCGCCGGTTCCAGGTCGAGGCCGAGCCCGGCGGTTGTTTGGGTGCTTGCCACGAGCGCGATACATGCCCCGCCACCGTGGCTGAGCGTCCCGGTGATGCCTTTTGGCCAGATCGGCGCGCGGTCGGTGCCTTGTGACACGGTGCCGGGAGGACGCCCAAGGGCGAGCATTGCCGCGCGGGCGGCGCGGCGTCCGGCGGCGAATTCGCGCATCCGGGCGGGAATGGCACGGGTCATCGCCGCCGTCTCGATGGGCATGAGGCCGGTCGCGGGGGCCGTCGGGTCTGCCTGTCCGAGTGCTGCGCCGGGCGGCAG
>NZ_CAMYMD010000106.1 GCF_947259555.1 uncultured Roseovarius sp. | reverse complement strand
GCCTTGTCATGCCCGTAAGGCAGAAGATCGTCGCTCGATATCCCGAGCTTCGCCCCGATCTCCTGAATCGGACGCTTCCGCGCCTCACGCGCAATCTCAATGTCACTCTTGTAGCTCATGATCGGTCCTTGTGCTGCCCGTCAGGGCGGTTGGTTCGACTTCGGCTATAACGTTTCGGCAGCCGCCCTCAGCATGCGAATCCGACACATCCAGACCTCGTTGCGGCGGGCTGTCGCAGGTCGGTTTCGCATCGGAAACCGTATGCGCCTCAGAGCAGGGCGCCTCGCGCTTGCGCAAGTTCGGACCAGACCGGTTGATCAGGAATGTGCAGGCGCATCACGTCTCCAAGCGCCATCCGGCCTGTTCGTTCGACCCATGCGGTGATGCCGCGCCGTCCCTGAGCCGCGCGCTTGAAACGGGCACCAAAGCCCGGCGCGTGGTCTTCGATCACGCGGGCGGGCAACTGGCATGGGCGATTTTCCATGTCGACGACCAAAGTCACACCATCCGGCCCCTGTAGCCGCGACGAGGGCGGCAGATGTGTGAGATCGGGCAAACCCTCAAGAACAATCGACGCTCCGACCCATGCCGGATTGATACGGTCTACGCCCATGGTCTCGGCGATCGCTCTCAAGTCTTCTGCCGACAGGATCGAGAATTGACGAACATTGCGAATTTCGGTGTCACGCGGATGTTGTGACAGTACCCGGCTGCACGAGGGCCGGGTCAAGCCGGCATGCTCTTCGCCCGCGATGCCTGCAAAGGTCACGTCAACCGCATCGAGAGCCTCGGCTGCGAGCGTAGCCTTGCGGTTTGTCACCCGGCCCAGCCACGTGATCCGCCCTTCGTACTGCGTCGGAATCAAAGCTGGCATCTGGGCATATCTCTTTCTCTGTTGAAGCTTGGTTCCTGCGGCCTGTGCATCCACCTCGAGCCGCCTTAGACGGTGAGGGTGAAAAACATACGGCGGAACGGGAAGAGCACGGTGCCGTCGGCGCGCACCGGATAGGCCGTGTGCATCACTTCTTCGTAGCGGCGGATGAGATCGGCCTTTTCATCCGGGTCCAGCGCCGCAAGCACCGGGCGGGCGTAGGTGCTCTCTGTGTAGCGCCGCACCGGATGGCTGCCCGATTCTGCTGTCAGGCGCTGGTAATAGTCGGTCTCCCACAGACGAAACTGACCCATCGGAGCCAATAATTCCTCGTATTTCACGGGGGACATGACACCGGGCGTGCCCATCTTTTCGACGCGTCCCGCAAACAGTTCTTCCGCCAGCGAAAGCCACACGCGATGCGACGGTGCCTTGTTTTGATGCGGCATCTGCACCGCAAGCGTCGCCCCCTTGGCCAGCATCCGGACGAGCCGCGGCATCAGGACCTCGTGACCACCCACCCAATGCAGCGCCGCGTTGGAATAGATGAGACCCGGCGCGCGGCGCGGGTGCCAATCGGCAATGTCGCCTTGTTGCAGCGCGTCATAACCGCCAGAGATACGCGCCTTGTCGAGCATGGCGGGGCTGCTGTCGACACCGACAAGCGTGCGGTTACCCGAGCGAGCCCGCAGCGCCTCGGCCATGGAGCCGTTGCCACAACCCAGATCGACGACATCCCCCGCGCCCATCTGCCCGACCGCATTCAAGAGGTCGAGCGCGGGTCTCAGACGCTGGTCCCGAAATCGCGCATAGGCTCCGGGGTTCCAGTCCTGTTTGGCGTGTGTCGGGCTCACGTCGAGGGCTCTGGCTCCAGCCCGCCGTCTCCGCCATCTGGCGAGGATTTCGGCTTGGTCTTGGGAATGGCCGTGACCGAGGGTTTTGCCGCCTCGGCGGCCCCCCCGTCGCCGTCGCCCGCCTCGGGCGGCTCGCCCCGGATGACGCGGTTGATCTCTTCGCCGGTCAGGGTCTCGTATTCCAGAAGACCCTGCGCCAGCCGCTCCCATTCGTCGTGGCGATCTTCGAGGATTGTCTTGGCTTCCTGATAGGCTCCGTCGATCATGCGCTTGACCTCGTCCTCGATCAGCTCCTTGGTATGGGCCGAGATCGAAAAGCCACCGGCACCGTTGCCCATGTAGCCCTCATGCGCCTGCTCGTAATCGACATTGCCCACCTTGTCGGACATGCCCCAACGCATCACCATCGCGCGCGCCAGCCCGCTGGCCTGCTGAATGTCGCCCGCCGGGCCGTTCGAGACGTTCTGCTCGCCGTATTTGAGGATCTCGGCGGCCTTGCCGGCCATGGTCATGGTCAGCTTTTGCTCGCATTCGGCCTTGTGCCAATTCAGCCGGTCGATCTCGGGCAGGCTGACCACCATGCCCAACGCACCGCCGCGCGGAATGATCGTGGCCTTGTAGACCGGATCGCATTTTGGCAGGGCAAGACCCACAACCGCATGCCCGGCCTCGTGATAGGCGGTCTTTTCCTTCTGGTCGTCGGTCAGCACCATCGAGCGGCGCTCGGCCCCCATCATAACCTTGTCCTTGGCGTTCTCGAAATCGACCATGGTGACGAAACGGCGCCCCACCCGTGCGGCCATCAGCGCGGCCTCATTGACGAGGTTGGCCAGATCCGCACCCGAGAAGCCCGGCGTGCCACGCGCGATCAGGCGCAGGTCAACATCGGGGCCAAGCGGCGTCTTGCGAGCGTGCACATTGAGGATCTTGTCGCGCCCCTTGATGTCGGGGTTGGGCACGGTGACCTGACGGTCAAAGCGGCCGGGACGCAGCAGCGCCGGATCTAGCACGTCCTTGCGGTTGGTGGCGGCGATGATGATCACACCCTCGTTGCTCTCGAAACCGTCCATCTCGACAAGCAGCTGGTTGAGCGTCTGCTCGCGCTCGTCATTGCCGCCGCCATAGCCCGCGCCACGGTGGCGGCCCACGGCGTCAATCTCGTCAATGAAAACAATGCAGGGCGCATTTTTCTTGGCCTGCTCGAACATGTCGCGCACACGGGACGCGCCAACACCCACGAACATCTCCACGAAGTCAGAGCCCGAAATGGTGAAGAACGGCACACCCGCCTCGCCCGCGATCGCCCGCGCCAGCAGCGTTTTGCCGGTGCCCGGCGGGCCCACCAGAAGCGCACCCTTGGGGATCTGACCGCCAAGACGGCTGTATTTCTGCGGGTTGCGCAGGAATTCGACAATCTCTTCCAGCTCTTCCTTGGCCTCGTCGATGCCAGCCACGTCGTCAAAGGTCACGCGCCCCTGCTTTTCGGTGAGCATCTTGGCCTTGGATTTGCCAAAGCCCATGGCCCCGCCCTTGCCACCACCCTGCATGCGGTTCATGAAATAGATCCACACGCCGATCAGCAGCAGGAACGGCAGCAGGGACACGATGAAGGTTTGAAAGCCGGATTGCTCCTGGCTCTCGGCCTTGACCGGGATTCCGGCATCGATCAGACGTTGCGTGATCTCTGCATCCTCGGGCTTGACCGTTGCGTAATCCTGCCCGTCAGAGCCGCGATAGCGCACGGTTTCGCCATCGAGCGTGACCTGGCTCACCGAGCCGTCATCGACCGCCTCGACAAATTCGGAATATGACACCGAACGGCTCTGAAGTGTGTTGCCCGAGCCACTGAACAGGTTGAACAGCGCGAGGATCAACAGGAACAGCACCAGCCAAAAGGCGATATTTCTTGCGTTACCCAAGGATTCTCTCCCAAAATTCTGATCCCGGTGCGTCTAGCACGGGGCATGTAGATCATAAATAGAGATCACAGCCCTATCTTCAATGAGATAATAGCATGGCGAGCAGTTTGTCCCGGTCGCGATCGAGTTTGAGCGTCCAGCCGTTGGTCCAACCCATCAGCGGGGCGGCGACCAGTGTGCTCCCCTTCCATAGACCGGGGGTGGCCAGGGCCGAGGCGTGCGGCAGGCCACTGCCACGCCAGTCGGGGCACCGGGCCAAGCCCTCTGGGCCGAGCGCCGCGATCTCGATATCGCCGGTGATGTCGGGGCCATCGGCCCTCCAGCGGCCATCCCAAAGCGCGTGGGCCGGTGCCCGCAGCGCCTTGACCGCGTCAAATTCGCGCGTCAGGCGAAGGCGGCCATGCTGCGCAGGCAACAAAAGGCAGCCCTGCAGCGTCATCGCCTGCCCGGCACGTGCCGCCACAAGAAGATTTGTGAGAGCTTGACCCCGCGGGACGTAATCTGCACCGCTGAGCCAGCGCAGAGCCGCCTGCAAAACGCGTCGCGCCACGTCGTCGGGCACGGCGTTGAACCCGTCGTGGTGCAGCAGCAGATCGCCTGCCTCTATGTCACCCAGATCGCGCAGGGCCGCATGAGCCGCGTGGTAGAGCGCCGTTCGCGCCTCTGCGAGGGTCTGCGCGACGGTCGAGAGCTTGTCGGCATCAAGGCCAAGCGGCGCAAGCGCCGCAAGCGCGGCCCTTGCGCGCGGGCGCTCATATGCAGTGTCGGCATTGGTCGGATCGTCGGTCCACGTCTGGCCGCGCGCCCGCAGATACTCTTGCAGCGTGGCGCGTCCAAGGCCGAGCATCGGCCGATGAAAGGTCACCCGGCCATCCGTCCAACGAGCACGCATCGCGGACAGCCCATCCAGCCCAGCGCCGCGCGCCAGCCTCATCAGAAATGTCTCGGCCTGATCGTCGCGGGTGTGGCCGATTGCGACATCGCGCACTCCATTTGCCTCGGCCCAGTCCGCAATGAGGCGGTACCGCGCCCGCCGTGCGTGGTCGGGCAGATTGCCCTTGCCGTCCCACCCCCGCCAATGCAGCGTGACGTGCGCGATGCCCAACTGGCCGCAAATACGTTCCACCTGCATCGCTTCCGCAGCCGCGTCGGGGCGCAATCCATGATCGACCGTCACCGCATGCAAAACGGGTCCGCCCGAACGCTGCCATTCCTGCAAAAGAAAAAGCAGCGCCAGTGAATCGCTGCCTCCGGACACAGCCACACCGAGCCGTTCGGGCGGATCGTCGTTGAAATGCCCCGCGACGCGCGCCGCCAGCGCCGCATCGGGCCCTGTCACGAACAGCCCAGGCGGCTCATCTCGGACTGCGCCGCATCGACAGCCGCTGCGTCGGGATAGCGTGCCGCCACTTGGCCCAGTGTCACACAGGCTTCCTCGCTTTGACCAAGACGCCCGAGCGCGCGGCCCAGTCGAAACAGCGCCTCAGGCGCTTCGGCCCCATCGGGCGCCGTGCTGAAACTTTCGAGATATGCCCGCGCCGCAGCACTTTGCTGGCCTGCCTCTTCAAGAGCCTCGCCGCGCAACAGCCCGGCGCGACCGGCCAGCGGGCTGCCGGGATAGGCCGAGAGAAACTCGGCAAAGCCTTCCGCCGCCTGCACATGATTTCCTGCCGCAAGCGCCGCCTCGGCACGCTCGAAATCGTCACGCTCGCCGACAGCCATTTGTGGGTCATCGCTCTCTGTCCCGGACGCGGGCGCCGTAGGCGAAGGTTCCGCCGCAGCAGCGCCACCCGTCACAGGCTCTGCGCCGCCAAGCGTATCCCCGGGCTCAAGGTTGGCGATATCACAGCCCTCTTCGAGCTCGCAAATGCGAAACTCGAGATCGCCAACGCGATTGGTGCCGTCTTCGACCACACGATCAATGCGAAATTCGAGCTGTTCTGTCTTGGCGGTCAGACGTTGCACCTGGCTTTCGATGGCATTGACGCGATCGAGCAAAGGCCCACCGCCGGACATCTCACCCACCCCCCCCGTCGTGCTCAGCTCTCGCTTGAGCCTTTGCAACTCGACAAACACGACCGACAATTCCTGGCGGATATCGGCAAGGGTCTCGGCGGATTGCGCCGTTGCCCCGAAAGGCACCGCAAACACCCCGAAAGCAAGCACTATCGCGAAACGGCGCATGACCTTCTCTCCCTTGATCGGCTCAGCTTGTGGGACCGGCCGCGAGCACGGTCACCGCGCGGCGGTTCTTGGCATAGCAGGCCTCATTGCTGCAAATCTCGATAGGCCGCTCCTTGCCATAGCTCACCACACGCAGACGATCCGCGGCGACGCCCCGACTGATCAGGTATTCCTGCACCGAATTGGCGCGGCGCGCGCCAAGTGCGAGGTTGTATTCCCGCGTGCCCTGCTCATCGGCATGGCCCTCGATGATCGCAGTGAAATCCCGGTTGGTCATCAACCACTCGGCCTGGCCATCGAGCGTGGTTTGCGCCTGTGTGCCAAGGTTGGACTGGTCGACCGCAAAGAGCACGCGATCACCAACCGCCTGCTGGAAATAGGCCGCCGAGGCCGGATCCGAGGCCGCGCCGGTCAGCCCGCTGGCCGCGCCACTGTCGAGCCCCGCACCTGTGGCATCATCGAACCGGTCCGGGTTTGTACAGGCGGCCAGTGCCAGCCCTGCGAATAGAAGGAATGTCTTGCTCAGATAGGTCATTTCAGCCCCGTTTGTTATATGCCTTGGTGTTTGATACCACAGCCCGCGCGCCAAGGAAACGCGGGGCGCGTCGCGCCTTAGTCCTGCAATGGCCCCCATGACGGATCGCTTGCCCCGCCATTGGTCGAGACCTGCTTGAGATTGCGCCCGGTGATGTCTACCGAATAGAGGCTTGCCTGCCCCTGCGCGCCCTGCGTCTCGCGGGTAAACATGATCACCCGGCCATTCGGCGCCCATGTCGGCCCCTCGTCGAGAAAGGACGCGGTCAGCAGACGCTCTTCGCTGCCATCGGTGCGCATGACACCGATGTGAAAGCGGCCCTTGGATTGCTTGGTAAAGGCAATGAGATCGCCGCGTGGCGACCAGACCGGAGTACCGTAGCGGCCCTGGCCAAAGCTGATCCGCCGCGCCTCGCCGCCGCCTGCCGCCATGATGTAGAGTTGCGGCGTGCCAGAACGGTCGCTCTCGAACACGATCTGGCGGCCATCGGGGCTATAGCTCGGCGCGGTCTCGATCGAGGGCGCGTTGGTCAACCGTGTGCTGGACCCGCTGCCGATATCCATGACGAAGAGATCGGTGTTGCCGCCTTGCGTCAGGGAATAGAGCACCGAACGCCCATCCGGGGAAAAGCGCGGTGCAAAGCTCATGGTGCCGTCTTGTGTGGGCAGCACACGGCGGCCGACATTCGCCACGTCGAGCACGTAGATGCGGGGAAACCCCGTCTCGTAACTGGTATAAAGCACCCGGTCGCCTGTGGGGGAAAACCGCGGCGCGAGGACAAGACTGGAACTGTCGGTGAGATATTTCAAGTTGGCCCCGTCGTAATCCATGATCGCCAACCGCTTGGCGCGTTGATTCTTGGGGCCGCTCTCGGAGACATATACCACGCGGCTGTCAAAATACCCGCCCTCTCCGGTGATCCTGCTATAGACCTGATCGGCGACCTTGTGCGCGATGCGCCGCCAGCCGTCGCGGGTGCCGACAAGTTGCAGGCCCGAGCCCAGCTCTTGCCCGGCGAACACGTCATACACGCGAAAACGGGCCACCACTCGGCCCGCGCCATCGACACTGACCGCGCCGGTGATCAGAGCCTGTGCATTGACGGCGCGCCAATCGGCGAATTGCACGGGGCTCTCGAAGCTGGTGATTCGGCTGATATGCGCCTCGGCCGGGATCTGGCGGAACAGGCCGGTGCCGGCCAGATCCGCCGAGATGACCCGGGCGATGTTGCGCCCCAGCTCTGTTCCGGCCGCTGTGTCAGCGACAAAATCGGGCGCGGCGAAGGGCATCGGCTCGATCACACCCTCGGTGATCTCGATCCGAAGCGGGCCACTGTCCTGGGCCTGCACGGGCATGGCCCAAAGCGTGAGGGCCGCAAAAAGGCTCATCATAAAACGCATCATTTGATCCTCATACTCTCCGGATTGAATGTCATTTCAATGTCACGCCATTGGTCGTATTTCTCGACCGGCAGGTCAAACCCGCGTGCGCCACAGCGTATGATCGCCCGGCGTGCGGCCTCGAAGGCCTGTCTCGCCGCACTGTCGCCGCCACCGCTGAAGCTCTGCATGCGGATCGAGCCGGTATCGGGCCTGGCATTCTCGCCCATGCGCACCGAAACCACAACCGTGGTGCCAAGCGCCTCGGTGCTGAGCGAACCGACATTCCAGCATTGCTGAACCGCGACCCGCAGCGCATCTTTTTCGCCAGCCGTGAGAGGCGGGCCGCTCGGACGGTCTTGCGTCGGCTCTGACGCACCGAGCGCGGCGGCGAGCGCGTCGTTGACAGCGCCTTGATCCGTCGCAGGGGCCTCGGTGGATGGCTCCGGCGTGTCGACCGCGGCACTTTCGGTGCGCGCCGCCGGGCGTGGCCTCGGGCGCAGGGACGCGGTCGGCGCGCTCTGTTCGGGCTCTTCGGCTTCTGTCACGATTTCGCTCGCCGCCTCTTCGGGGGCAGTGGCCTCGGCCGGCTCCTGTGGCACCTCGGCACCGTCTTCGGGGGTGACCTCGGGGCTGACCACGTCGTCAATCCGAGCATCCGGCTCGGGACGATCCACCGGCTCGGGCGCGATGCGCGGGGCCGGGCGGGGCTGCGGACGCGGCGATATCTCGGGCACCACGACGGCCACATCTTCTTGCGGCTGCTCAAGCGCGGGCGGCGTGTCCTCGACCTCAGCCGGTGCCGGAGGCGCGATCTCGCTCACATCGGGCGCCGCGTCAGGCGGGGGTGTCTCACGCGGCTCGGGCTGGCTGCTCTGCAAGGCTGCATCGGGCTCGGAAGCCAGCGGCGGGGCCGCGTCGCCCGGCGCGGGCGGCTCGGGCGTGTCGACATTGGCAACGGCCTCGGGCGCGCTCGGGCGCTCGACAAGCGCGGCATACTCCTCGGCGGAGATCGTCGTCGCCTGAACGACCTCGAACGGCGGCGGATCGGAGCGAAAGGCACCACCGATCAGGGCCCAGCCGATCAATGCCAGATGGCCCGCGCCCGATATGATCTGTCCGGTGTTCACCAGATACGCCCCTAGCCGCCCTGCCCGTCCAGCGCCGGGCCGCCGGCATCCGTGACCAGCCCGATATTGGCAAAGCCGCCCCGGTTGAGCGCGCCCATCACCTGCATCACCTCGGAATAGGGCACGGCGCCGTCTGCGCGCAGAAACACCCGCGTGCTGTCACGCTCTGTCGCGATGGCGCGCAGCCGCGCGACCAGCTCATCGCGGGCCACTTCGGTGGTCTGGATGCTCACACGGCCCTCGGACGTGACGGTGACTGTCAATGGTTCTTCATCCTCGCCCGGCAGTGAGTTGGCAGCGGTCTTGGGCAACTCTACGGGCACGCCCACGACCATCAGCGGCGCCGCGACCATGAAGATGATCAAAAGCACGAGCATCACATCGACAAACGGCGTCACGTTGATCTCGGCCATCGGTCTGGACCGCCCGCGCCCGCGACGCCTGCGGCCCGAATTGCCCGATTTCTGAACAACCCCCGCGCCCATTGTTCAACTGTCCAACTGGCGGCTGAGGATGGTGGCGAACTCGTCGGCAAAGGCCTCGTAGGACGCGACGATCCGGTCGGCGTCCGCGCTCAGCTTGTTATAAAAAATCACGGCCGGGATCGCCGCGAGAAGGCCCAGGCCGGTGGCCAGAAGCGCCTCTGCAATGCCCGGCGCGACGACGGCCAGGTTGGTATTTTGCTGCTCCGCAATCTCGATGAAGGCATTCATGATGCCCCAGACCGTACCGAACAGGCCAATGAACGGGGCAGTGGAGCCGACCGTGGCCAACACCTGAAGCCCGCCTTGAAGGCTCTCGGATTCCTTGACGATGGCCACATCCATGCTGCGGTCGATCCGCGCTGTGGCGCCGGCAATAAGCTCGCCATCGGTGCGATGACTGCGCCGCCATTCCATCATCCCCGCCGCGAAGATCCGCTCGGACTGGCCCGCAGGATCTGATCCGATCTCGTCAAACAGACCATCGAGCGGCTCGCCCGACCAGAACCGGCGGTCGAAAATGTCGGCCTCGCGCCTCGCGCGCCGGTAGGTGATGAGTTTTTGAATGATGATCGACCATGCCCAGAACGACGCTACGATCAGAATGAGCATCACGAGTTTTACGATAAGGGTGGCGCGCGCAAACAGCGCCCACATGGAGAAATCCATCTCCTGCGCCAATGCAAGGGTTTCTGCTTCCATTTGCCTGCTCTGCTTGTGTGTGGCCGTTTCCCGGCCTTATTGCGCATCAAACTACCCTATTTCCAAAGCGAAAGCCAACAGCATCCTTGCGGTATCGCAGGTTTGTGCCGGCACACGGCAGCGGTTCAGGCGGATATCTGCCGGATTAGAGCGGGTTTGTGAGGCCGATCCCAGCAGTTCAGGCCATTTGTCCCTCGAGCAGCATGTAGCCACGGCCATGCACGGTCTTTATACGACGGTTGCCCTCGTCGCCCTCGAAGATCTTTCGCCGCAAGCGGCTGATGATCCCGTCCACCGACCGGTCGCTGATCGACCAATCGCCGCCACGCACCGACTGAATGATCCGGTCACGCGACAGGATGGCATTGGTACGGGCGGCCAGAACCATGAGCACATCGAATTCCAAGATCCATGTCGATTTTGCCTGCGCGCATGACCCCGGCATGGGATTGGCGACGCTCTGTTCTTTGGCATGTTGCACGTCAAGGAACCCGTCGAATGGCCCATTCGCAAGAGCTTGCTTGTTGACCCGTCACAACGGGTGAGAATGATCTTTGAATACCCGGTGTTTGTCGGGCGCAACACAGAGGAGGTGCTGCGCGTGGCAAAGGCCCCGCAACTGCGCGACGGGACCGGCGCTGCAACGCCCGCAGATTGGGAGGAAGGCGATATGGCGATTATCCCGGACGATCATCCCGAATCTGCGGTGCTGCGCGATTTCGGCGCGGCCTCAACGACGCTCACCCCCGACTTGAGGGTGGTAAGCCAGAACACCTGACCAGCTTCCAGACGCCTCTCAAGAGCCAGGCCGGGGCAGTCAACTTGGCGCAGCGCGCAACACCGCAGGCAGCTTGACGGGTTTGCCTGCGAGCGTGAGACAGGCAATCGTGACCTTTGCAACAAAGACCTCGACATCGCCGCGCTTTACCTTTTGTTCCATCACCAGCCTCGCCCCGGACATGCTCAGCGTACGTGTCTCGATCTCGAGCGTGTCGTCAAAACGCGACGGCCCAAGGTAATCCGCCTCGACCCGACGCACCGCAAAGATCAACCCATCCCGCTCGCGCATCGTGTTCTGGTCAATGCCCAGATCACGCACCCATGCACTTCGGGCGCGTTCGATGAATTTTAGATAATTGGCGTGATAAACGATTCCGCCCATGTCGGTATCTTCATAGTAAACACGCAGGGCAAAGACGTGAGGGCTGTTTTGCAAGAGCGTTTTCCTGTCGGTTTTGCAGATGCAGCAAAGCACCGCCTCCTGAGCGGTGCAAGGTGTGCGTGGCGCTTGGGTGCGAAAAATCGTGACATATCGGGTTGTGGCGGGGCAGACACGCCGTATATTACCGTGGATCAACTGAAACGGCCCGAAAAGCGCACGTGTATCGCGTAGCCAAGACCGAGGTCGAAAACAGGGACAGGGGGGGCAGGACCAGAATGGATACCGCCGGGAGTTTTTTGCCGATCATCGCGGCGCTGCCCTTTGTTGGCGCGCTCTTTCCGGGGCTGATGATACGGGCAGGGCGCAACACCTGCGCCGCCTTCACCGCCTCTGCCACGATTCTTGCCTTGATCCTGCTATTGCTGTGCGTGCCTGCAGTGATGCGCGGCGAGGTGCTGACCTTTGGCATCGACTGGCTGCCCTCGCTCGGGCTCAACGTCAATTTCATGCTGGATGGGCTGGGGCTTCTCTTTGCAGGGCTGATCCTCGGGATCGGCCTTTTGATCATCCTCTATGCGCGGTTTTATCTCTCGCGAGAGGACCCGATGGGGCAGTTCTACACCTATCTGCTGCTCTTTCAGGGCGCGATGGTGGGCATTGTTCTCAGCGACAACATCCTGCTCTTGCTGGTCTTCTGGGAGCTGACCTCGCTCTCGTCCTTCCTGCTGATCGGCTATTGGAAGCATCTGCCCGAGGGCCGGCAGGGCGCGCGGATGGCGCTTACCGTCACCGGCCTCGGCGGTCTCGCGATGATCGGGGGCATGCTGATCCTCGGCAATATCGCGGGCAGCTATGACCTGAGCGTGATCCTGACACAGAAAGAGGCGATTCAGGCCAGCCCGATGTATCTGCCCGCGCTGATCCTGATCCTCTTGGGGTGCTTCACCAAATCGGCGCAGTTCCCGTTCCATTTCTGGCTGCCGCACGCGATGGCTGCGCCCACCCCCGTCTCGGCCTATCTGCATTCAGCGACGATGGTGAAGGCGGGGCTCTTTCTGATGGCGCGGATGTGGCCGGTGCTGGCGGGCACGCCGGAATGGTTCTGGATCGTGGCCTCGACCGGCCTCATCACCATGGTGATGGCCGCCAAGATCGCGCTCTTCAAGGATGATCTCAAAGCGCTTTTGGCCTTCTCCACGGTCAGCCATCTGGGCCTGATCACCATGCTTCTGGGTCTTGGTACCAAGGCGGCGGCGGTGGTGGCGGTGTTCCACATCATCAACCACGCGACGTTTAAGGCGGCGCTCTTCATGACCGCTGGCATTATCGACCACGAGGCGCATACCCGCGATATCAAACGGCTTGGCGGGTTGCGGCACCTGATGCCGATCACCTTCACCATCGCCACCATCGCGGCGCTGTCGATGGCGGGTATCCCGCCGCTCAACGGGTTCCTCTCCAAGGAAATGATGCTGGAAGAGGTGGCGCATGCCCACTGGATCGGGCCGCATTGGCTGATGGGCGCGGTGGCGACGCTCGGCGCGCTCTTCTCGGTGGCCTATTCCTTCCGCTACATCGCGCATGTGTTTCTCGGCAAGGAACGCAACGATTACCCCGCAAAGCCGCATGATCCGGGTTTCGGCATGTGGGCGGCCCCCGCCTTTCTGACGGTGCTGGTGGTGCTGATCGGGGTCATGCCGATGACCTTTGCCGGTGATCTGGTGAAGGTGACGGCGCAGGCAGTGACGCAGGCCGAGCCTCATGTGAAAATCTACCACTGGCACGGGCTCGTCCCCGCTCTGTGGATGTCGATCATAGCCGTGCTGGGCGGCGCGCTACTGCTGGCGCTGCATGGCCCGCTGATGCGGCTGTGGAGCGCCACGCCGCGCCCCGAGGCCAAGGTGATGTTCGATGCCGTGACCCGCGCCGCCACATCGCTGTCCAACGCGCTGACCGACGGCATCCACAACGGCGCATTGACGCGCAACGCCGCCGTTTTCGCCGTCGCGGTGATCATAGCCGGGGCGCTGGCCTGGTCGGGTGGCAACGCGCTCGGCCCGACGCGCGAGGCGCTGCCGGTCACCCTCATTCCCGCCATCGGCTGGCTGCTGCTTGTGCTGGCGACGATCTGCCTCGTGGCCTTCCACCGCAACCGATTTCTCGCGCTGGTGCTGATGGGGATCGTCGGGCTGATGGTCTCGCTCGGCTTCGTCTATTTCTCGGCCCCCGATCTTGCGCTCACGCAGATCTCGGTCGAGGTGGTGACGATCATCCTGCTGCTGCTGGCGCTCAACTTCCTGCCGCGCGAGACGCCAGCCGAAAGCAGCCCGGCGCGCCGGTTGCGCGATGCAGGCATCGCCATTGTCGGCGGCGTGGCGGTCACCGGCCTGACCTATGCCATCCTCGTGCGTGACTTTGCGCAGGAGAGCATTTCGGCCTTCCACCTGGCCAACTCCTACAAGGGCGGCGGCGGCACCAATGTGGTCAACGTGATCCTGGTGGATTTCCGGGGCTTTGACACCTATGGCGAGATCATCGTTCTGGGCATCGCGGCGCTGGTGATCTACGCGCTGACGGAAACCGTGCTCAAGGGGCCGGGGGGCCGCTGGCTCGCCAATTGGGACGCGCATCGCTATGCCGAGGCGGGCGACCGTCACCCGCTGATGATGGTGGTCGCGACCCGCGTGATGATGCCGATCGCGCTGATGGTCGGGGCCTTCATCTTCCTGCGCGGCCACAACGAGCCGGGCGGCGGTTTCATCGCCGGTCTGATCGTGGCCATCGCGTTCCTGATGCAATACATGGCCTCTGGCTTTGCCTGGGCGGAGGACCGGCAGCGCGTGACCTATCACGCTACCATCGGCCTCGGTGTGCTGATCGCGAGCGTGACCGGCATCGGCGCGTGGCTCAATGGGCGACCGTTCCTGACCTCGGATTACGGCTATCTGCATTTCCCGCCGATCGAGGAGTTTGAATGGGCCACCGCAATGGCCTTTGACGTGGGCGTGTTCCTGACGGTGGTGGGCGCGGTGATGCTGGCGCTCAACAGCCTGTCGAGCATGGCGCGCCGGTCGGGCGAGACGGTCAACGTCTTCCCGATGGATATCAACCCGGCACGTGAGAACGCGCCGAACGAGGGAGAGGCCTGATATGGAACTTCTGTTCGCGACAGCCATCGGGCTTCTCACCGCCGCCGGGATCTATCTCGTGCTGCGCCTGCGCAGCTTTCCGGTGATCATCGGGATTTCGCTGCTGACCTATGCGGTCAACCTCTTTCTCTTCGGCGCGGGGCGCCTGGCCATCAACCTGCCCCCGGTGCTGCGCAAGGGGGTCGAGACCTATACCGACCCGCTGCCGCAGGCATTGGTGCTCACCGCCATCGTGATCTCCTTCGGGATGACGGCGGTGGTGGTGATGCTCGCGCTCGGGGCCTATCTCTCGGGCCGCGAGGACAGTGTGAACATGGATGACGGCACCGCACCCGAGCAGGAGAAAGAGGCATGAACCACTGGATTATCGCCCCTGTTCTTCTTCCGGCGGTGCTCGCGGCGGTGCTGACCCTGACCATGCGGCACCATCCGCTCTTGCAGCGGGTGTTCTCGCTGGCGGGCGTGGTGGCGGTGCTGGCGGTGGCGCTTGGCCTGACGCTGCATGCCGCAAGCGGCGCAATTGAAGTCTATGAACTGGGCAACTGGCCCGCGCCGTTCGGCATCGTTCTGGTGCTGGATCGGCTGTCGGCGCTGATGGTGCTGCTGACGGCGGTGCTCGCGGGGCTGGTGCTGCTCTATGCCATCGGCTCGGGCTGGGATCAGCGCGGCAACAATTTCCATCCGCTGTTTCAGTTCCAGTTGATGGGCATCTTCGGCGCGTTCCTCACAGGCGACGCCTTCAACCTCTTCGTGTTCTTCGAGGTGCTGCTGATCGCCTCCTACGGGCTCATGATCCATGCAGGCGGGGCACGCCGGCTCAAGGCGGGGGTGCAATATGTCATCTACAACCTGCTGGGCTCTACCCTCTTCCTGTTTGCCCTCGGCACGCTTTACGCGGTGACCGGCACGCTCAACATGGCCGATCTGGCGGTGCGTGCGGCGGAAATCCCGGTCGAGGACAGCGCGCTTTTGCGCGTTGGCGCGATGCTGCTGTTCCTGGTCTTCGCCATCAAGGCCGCCCTCCTGCCGCTGCATTTCTGGCTGCCCGAAACCTATGCCGAGGCGCCCGCCCCGGTGGCCGCACTCTTCGCCATCATGACCAAGGTCGGCGCCTATGCGATCCTGCGCATGTACACGCTGGTCTTCGGCCCCGACCTGGGGGCCACGGCCGATCTCATCGACCAGATGATGATCTACGCGGCCCTCATCACCATCGCTGCGGGTATGATCGGCATTCTCGGGGCCAAGCGCCTCGGGCGGCTCGCGGCCTTTGCCTCCATCGGTTCGATGGGGACGCTGCTGATCGCCATCGCCGGTTTCCGCCCCGAGACCACGGCGGCGGCGATCTATTACATGCTCCATTCCACCTTCGCGGCGGCGCTTCTGTTTCTCGTGGTCGATCTGGTGCGCGAACGGCGCGGGGATATGGGCGGCGCGATACAACCCGGCCCGCGCATGGCGCAGCACGGGCTGATCGCGGCGCTGTTCTTCGGCGCGGCGATTGCATCGGCGGGCATGCCGCCGCTCTCGGGCTTCATCGGCAAGCTGCTGGTGCTCGATGCGGTGAGCGAGATGCAAGAGGTCTGGCTGATCTGGTCGGTGATCCTCGCCACCTCGCTCGTCGCGGTGCTGGGATTTGCGCAGGCTGGCAGCATGGTGTTCTGGAAACTCGCGCCGGCGACAGATGACACCCCGCAAGAGGCCCCCGCCCCGCAGCCCGCATTGCCGATTGTGGCGGTCTGCGCGATGCTGGGGGCGGTCATCGCGCTCTCGGTCTTCGCCGGGCCGATGATGGGCTATATCGAGGCCACGGCCACGCAACTGCACGCACCGGATGGCTATATCGCCGCCGTGCTTGGCACCAACTGAGGAGGGACAAGACGATGCTCCGCAAACTGCTGCCCCATCCCTTCCTCACGCTCACGCTGATCGTGGTCTGGCAGATGCTGGTCAACAAGCTGACCCTTGGCAACCTGCTGCTCGGCACAATTCTGGCCCTGATCATCCCGGTCATCACCTCGCCCTACTGGCCCAACCGGCCCAAGCTGCGCAGCGCGCCGCGTATCGTGGAATACGTGCTGGTTGTGCTCTGGGATATCTGCGTGGCCAATGTGCAGGTGGCCTATGTGATCCTGTTCAAAACCAATGCCAACACGCATCCCGCCTGGATTTCCATCCCGCTCGAGTTGCGCACCCCCGAGGCGATCACCGTGCTTGCGGGCACCATCACCATGACCCCGGGCACGGTATCGAGCGATGTCGCCGCCGACGGGCGCAGCCTGCTGGTGCATTGCCTCGACGCGCCTGATCCGGACGCCGTGCGCGACGAGATCAAGGCGCGCTACGAGGCCCGGCTGAAGGAGATTTTCGAATGATCGAGTATGCGCTCTATTTCGCCTTCGCCTGTTTCGGCCTCGGCCTTTTGATGAACATCTACCGGGTGATCAGCGCGCCCGCCGTGGGCGACCGTATCCTTGCGCTCGACACGATGGTGGTGAATGCCATCGCCCTGCTGGCGCTATTCGGCATCCACAAGGGCACGACGGTCTATTTCGAGGCCTCGATGATCATCGCCATGACCGGCTTTATCTCCACCGTCTCCTATACGCGCTTTTTGCTGCGCGGCGACATCATCGAATAAGGGGAAAGATCATGCTTATCGACATCCTCATTTCCGCCTGTCTGGTGATCAGCGGCATATTCGGGCTGGTGGGCTCGTTCGGCCTGATCAAGCTGCCCGACCCGATGATGCGCCTGCATGCGCCGACCAAGGCGACGACGCTCGGGGTCGGTGGCGCGCTGATTGCCTCGATGCTCTATTTCTACTTCGTCGTGGGGAATTTCTCGTTCCACGAATTGATGATCACGCTGTTCTTGTTCCTGACGGCACCGATCACCGGGCATTTCATCGCCAAGACGCATCTGCACCTGCTGCACAAGCCCACTGACCTGCCGCCGACCGGCACCGACCGGCCTTGGGCCAGCTATGAAAGCGACGCCGAACGTGCACGTGTGGAAGATGTGGCCGAGGCTGGGGCGTGGGACTGAGGCCCGGCTCAGTCCTTTTGTCCGATGCGCGGCTCGGTGCCGGCCTTTATGCGGACGATATTGCTGCGGTGACGCCAGAACAACACAAGCGTCAGGACAAACCCCAGCACCATCGCCGAACCATAACCAAACACCAGCATCCAGCCTGTCGAAAGCGCCGCAGCAACAATGGCCGCCTTGGATGAGATCCGGGTAAGCCAGGCCGTGGCAAGCCATGTGATACATGACGCGATCCCCACAGGCCACGCAAGCGCCAACAGGATGCCAAGAAACGTCGCGACGCCCTTGCCTCCGCGAAAGCCAAGCCACACCGGATAGCAATGCCCGAGGAATGCCCCGAGTGCAGCCACTTGCGCCGCATCCTCGCCCACAAAGGCGCGCGCCAGAAGCACCGCCACCGCCCCCTTGCCACCATCGAGCAGGAGCGTCAGCGCGGCGGCGGCCTTGTTGCCTGTGCGCAGGACATTCGTCGCCCCGATATTGCCCGAGCCGATCTCGCGCAGGTTGCCCAGCCCCATGACACGCGCCAGCACCATGCCAAACGGGATCGCCCCAAGACCGTAACCGATCACGGCCCAGAGCAGGAGAACGCCAAAACTGCTTTCAATCAGGGGCATTATTCAGCCTCGTATACGCGGGTTCCGGCCACATAGGTCGCGGTGACCCTACCCTGTAGCCGCGCCCCGTCAAAGGGGGTGTTCTTGGATTTCGACTTCAGCGCGAACCGGTCCAGCACGAAGGGCTTGCCGGGATCGAACAGCACCAGATCTGCGGGCGCGCCCTTGCTCAGCCTGCCACAGTCAAGCCCCAGCCGCTTGGCAGGGTTGAGCGACATCGCCCGCCACAGCGTCGGCAGATCGAGCGCCTCTGCATGATAAAGCCGGAGTGCTGCCGGCAACAGCGTCTCCAGTGCCACCGCCCCGCTCGCCGCCGCCTCGAAGGGCAGGCGCTTGCTTTCTTCGTCCTGCGGGGTGTGCATCGAGGAAATGATATCAATCAGCCCCTCGCGCAGCGCCTCTATCACCTCCTGCCGGTCCTCTTCGGAGCGCAGCGGCGGCTTGACCTTGAAGAAGGTGCGGTAGTCCGACACATCCAGCTCATTGAGCGTCAGGTGATGGATCGAGGTGCCGGCCGTGATATCCAGCCCGTTGCGCTTGGCCCGTTGCAGGGCGGGCAGCGCGCGCGCCGTGGTGATCTGATCGGCATGGTAGCGCGCGCCGGTCATCTCCAGGAGCGCGATGTCCCGGTCAAGGCCCATCCGCTCGGCCATGGGCGATACCGCAGGCAGGCCGCGCAGACTGGCGAATTTGCCGGAGGTCGCCGACGCCCCCGCGCTCAGCCCCGGCTCCTGCGGGTGCCCGATCACCAATGCACCGAGGCTGCGCGCATAGCTCAGCGCGCGGCTCAGCACCTTGGTGTCGCGCACCACATGGTCGCAATCGGTAAAGGCCACGGCACCGGCATCCATCAGAAAGCCGATCTCGACCATCTCGCGCCCCTCGCGCCCCTTGGTCAGCGCGGCCATCGGCAGCACGTTCACCGGGGCCGCCTCATTGGCGCGGCGCTCCACGAATTCCAGCACCTCGGGCGTGTCGATGGCAGGCAGCGTGTCGGGCCGTGTGGCCATGGTGGTGACGCCCCCCGCCGCCGCCGCGAGACCGGCGGAGCGATAGCTTTCCTTGTGCCGCTCACCCGGCTCGCAGACCTTGACCCCGATATCGACAATGCCGGGCGCGAGACACTGCCCGCCGCAGTCGATCACGGTGTCAGCCTGCGGCACCTCGTCCCCGCTCCCGCGCGCGGCGATCACGCCCTTTTGGGTCAAGAGCCAGCCCGGCGCATCCGTCCCCGCCTCGGGATCGATCAGGCGGGCATTGGTGAAAAGGTTTGTGGTCATAAGCTCTTATCCCCAACAGTGGAATGCCGGAGTTCGCGAACAAACGGCCGAAATACATCGTAGAATTTCTGCGCATGGCTAGCGAGCCACTTGTGTTGACGTAACCAGTCGCTCCTGTCGCTTACGTTGACGTAGATGGTCTCGCATATGCGCGCGTCCGTTTTATCCGGCAAGCGTTGCCAGTCCAGCGCTCCGCCATACGCTTGCTCGATCGCCTCTCGATTCGCTTTCAGAGCGTCGAAATACAACTTAGCGGTCCTGCCGGATAAATAGATTTCAACCCTTGCCCAATTGTCCCGTGTATTCAAAGACATATTGAGAGACACCCCTGTCTTTCCGATACCGTGGCCCACCCAAGATGCTGCGTTCGGCGAGACCGGACGTAACTGCCCAGTATCTTTCGCGATCTCTTCCTGTACGCCGGTCCAGTACTCGCGCTGCATCTGCCTCGTGGGTGAAAGGTCTCCATCCTCCACCGCCTTCTTTGCCGCCGATGTACTCCGCGACCAATCATTCGGTTTGCTCACCACGTTGAACTTTGGCGCGGCAGGGCTGTCTCCTATACGCCAAAGCTCAACTTCAAGCGCGAAGAACCGAACCTCGGTATCAGTGATCTCATTCAACCAATCCATCGCTGCGCGGTGTTCATCAGCCACCCGCGCCGCAATCCAGACGATGGTGACCGCATCCAACCCCGCAGCATAGGTCATCAACTGTCCCAAATGCGTGTGATCGGTGCGCTCAAGTTGGTTCTCGACAAGCACCCAACGATCCGAAAGCGTGTCCTTGCACAAGATATCGGCGCGAAAAGGCCCGACATTCTGCTCGACAGCCTCCAACTCAAGGTCAATTCCAAGAGTTTCCGCCAAGAGCGCGAGATTATCTTCGCGCGCGAGCCACGGGGTGAAATCCTGCGCCTCCGATTGCCAGATGTCGCGCAACTCGACGCGCCGGAGCCGTCCCAAATCACTCATCCCGCCACCCAGACCATCACCACCGTGAGCGCCACGATTACCAGCAGCGCCAGCATCGCGATCTTGCCGGACATGCGCGGATCTTTCGGTTCCTGCATCGCTCAGCCCTCCTTCAGACCGGCGGCGGCGCGGATGCGCGCCTCGACGCCCGCACGGTCGGCCTGATACTTGATCAGGTGCTTGTCCCCGGCGGCGGTGACCACCTGCACGGCGCTGCCCAAGCCCCGAACGGTCTTGATCTCGGCCAGCCGCACGGCGCGCGTTTGCGGGCCAAGGAGGCGACGGTCGGTCAGGTCCCACCGCGCCGTGAGCTCGTCCGAGGCCACGTAACCCGCACGCACGGCAATCGCGGCCAGCCCGCCGACCGCGCCGGTCCAGGCATGCGGATTGCCGATGGCCCAGAGCACCGCCATGCCAAGCGCCATCGCCCCCGCCGCGAGCCAGGCATGATCGCGCCAATAGGTCGCGCGGTCGGGATGAAAGCAGTGCAGCACCCGCTCGCCCTCGGCCAGCGGGGTGGTTGGGGTCATGGAATGGATCAGGCCCTCACTCATGAGCGCCCCATAAGAAAGGCCGCCAATCCAAGTCCAGCCAATAACAGGACCACCAGCGCCAGCGCCGCCCGGCGCATGCCGGGCGGGGCCTCGGCCGGTTCGCCCGTGCCCGCAACCGTGCCATGCGCCCCACCTGCGGGCAGCGGATCAAAGCTGACCGCCGGCACATCCTCTTCGAGCCGAGCCACGAGACGCAAACCCGCCCCAACGCGCATTTTCATCGCTCGGCCGCCAAAGGCGCGGGACGGCAGGATCAGGACCCGGCCAGTAAGCCCGTCAAGCTGCCCGCGCATCTCCCGAAGCTGCCTCTCTTGGATTCCATGACCCTCGGCCAGATAGGTCGAGAGCGGCATGTCCTGCAAATCCTCGAGATCGAACAGCTCTATTTCCTCGCTATGCAGATCCCCGTCGGCACCGAGGCTGTCCAGTACAGCCGCGTCTTGCAGGGGTGCAGCCTTGTCCTCCATCACGGCAAAGACACGCACGACATGCGCCTCCTGCGGCGGAATATCGAGACGCAGGCTCATGCAGCCCGCCGCGCCCGCAAATTGCGCGCCAGCAGATCCATCGCCGCCATGCGCACCGCAACGCCCATTTCAACCTGATCCTGAATGACCGAGCGGTTGATATCGTCGGCAATCTCGCCGTCGATTTCGACGCCCCTGTTCATCGGGCCGGGATGCATCACGATGGCATCCTCTTTGGCATAGGCCAGCTTCTCGGCATCGAGCCCGAAGCGGTGGTAATACTCCCGCTCGGACGGGATGAACCCCCCATCCATCCGCTCGCGCTGAAGCCGCAACATCATCACCACGTCGACGCCTTCAAGGCCTGCGCGCATATCGTCAAAAACCTCGACGCCGAACGCCTCGATCCCCGAGGGCATCAGCGTCGGCGGGCCGATCAGGCGCACGCGGTTTTCCATCTTGCCCAGAAGGATGATGTTCGAGCGCGCCACACGGCTATGCGCGATGTCCCCGCAGATCGCGATATTGAGACGATGCAGCCGTCCCTTGGCGCGCCGGATCGTCAGCGCATCCAAGAGCGCCTGGGTGGGGTGCTCGTGCCGACCGTCACCCGCATTCAGCACCGCGCAACGCACCTTTTGGGCCAAGAGATCCACGGCGCCGGATTGCGGATGCCGTACAACCAGCAGATCGGGATGCATCGCATTGAGCGTCATCGCCGTGTCGATCAGCGTCTCGCCCTTCTTGATGGAGCTGGCCTGCATCGCCATGTTCATCACATCCGCGCCCAGCCGCTTGCCCGCCAGCTCGAAACTGGCCTGCGTGCGAGTCGAATTCTCGAAGAACATGTTGATCTGCGTCAGGCCCGCCAGCGCGTCGGCATGCTTGGCATCGCTGCGGTTGAGCGTGACGTACTCCTCGGCAAGATCGAGGATCGCGGTGATATCCCCTTGCGACAGCGGCTCGATCCCCAAGAGATGCGCGTGCGGAAATGTCATGCTGTCCTCCGACCGGTGTGCCGCCTTCTTAAGACCCCGGCCCGCCCGGGGCAAGGCGGGGATTAACGGCCGCAGCCGCTTCATCTTTCCGGAAATGCGCAAATTCCTCTGCTTTGACACCGCAAGGATCATCAGCCCTTTTCCACAGCGTCCGCGCGGGATAGCCTCACGCGCATGGAATCGCCCCTCACCTCCGAGACAGCCCTTGCCAGCCTTGCCTGGCAGATAGAGCTTGGCGCAACCGAGGCGGTCGGCGATGCGCCGGTCAATCGCTATGAGTTGCCCGAGAAACTGGCGAAACCTGCCGCCAAGCCGGACACCGCAACGGCCACGCCCGTGATCCCCGCGCCACAGGCCAAGGCCGACCCGCTGGCAGAGGCGGAAAGAGCCGCCGCAGCCGCGCCCACGCTCGACGCGCTGCGCGCTGCTCTTGACGCCTACCCGCATTGCGATCTGCGGCGCGGCGCGCGCAATCTGGTGTTCAGCGACGGCCACCCCGCCGCGCGGCTGATGATCATCGGCGAGGCACCGGGCCGCGACGAGGACATTCAGGGCAAGCCCTTCGTGGGCCGTGCCGGGCAGTTGCTGGACCGGATGTTCGACGCCATTGGCCTGTCACGCGGGGCCGAGACGCCCGAGGCCGCGCTCTATATCTCCAATATCCTGCCCTGGCGTCCGCCGCAGAACCGCGACCCCAATGCCGACGAGATCGCGATGATGCGCCCGTTCATGGCGCGGCATGTGGCGCTGGCCAACCCCGACGTGGTTGTCCTGATGGGTAATATCAGCTGCGAGGCGGGGCTTGGGCGGCGCGGCATCACCCGGCTGCGCGGGCAGTGGTCTGAGGCCTATGGCAAACCCGCCCTGCCGATGTTCCATCCGGCCTACCTCTTGCGCAACCCGGCGGCCAAGCGCGAGGCTTGGGCCGATCTTCTGGCGCTCAAGGCGCGGCTTGCGGGGCGGGCATGATCGTCGATCCGCTGACCCTGCTTGCGTTTGTCCCCGCAGCCCTCGCGCTCAACCTGACGCCGGGGGCGGACATGATGTTCTGCCTCGGCCTTGGGCTGCGGGCAGGTCCGCGCCCCGCCATCGCCGCGAGCGCGGGCATCTCGGCGGGCGGTATCGTGCATGTCACGCTGGCGGGGCTGGGTCTGGCCGCCGTGATCGCCGCCCTGCCGCTGGCGCTCGACGTGATCCGCTGGCTTGGCGTGGGCTATTTGCTGTGGCTGGCATGGGGCGCGCTGCGTCAGGGGCCGATGCGCCCCGACGCGCCACGCCTCAGCCCCGCCCGCGCCTTTCGCGAGGGCATGCTGGTGAACCTGCTGAACCCCAAGGTGATCCTCTTCGTGCTGGCTTTTGTTCCGCAATTCATCGACCCTGCCCGCGCGATCCTGCCGCAATTCCTGATCTACGGCCTCGTGCTGGCCGTGGGCGGGTTTTTCATCAACGGTGCGGTCGGGGTCTTTGCCGGCGGTGTTGGCCGCCGCCTGGCCACCTCGGCGCGCTTCAATCGCGGGCTGGGCTACGCCTCGGCCGCGATCTTCTCGGCGCTCGCCGCCCGTCTCGCCCTCATGTCCCGGAGCTGACCCCCCATGTCCCGCATTGATGACACCAAGGATTTCATCCCCGTCCGCATCGCCGTTCTTACCGTGTCGGACACCCGCGACATGGCCGATGACCGCTCGGGCGATACGCTGGTCAAGCGGCTTGAGGCCGCGGGCCATATCCTCGCCGACCGGATGATCGTGCGCGACGAGCGCGATCAGATCGCCGATCAGCTGCGTGAATGGGTCACGAGCCCGGAGGTGGATGTGGTGATCTCCACCGGCGGCACCGGCCTTACGGGGCGCGATGTCACGGTCGAGGCGCATCGCGATGTCTACGAGAAAGAGATCGACGCGTTCGGCACGGTTTTCACCATGGTCTCGATGCAGAAAATCGGCACCTCGGCGATCCAGAGCCGCGCCACCGGCGGCGTCGCGGGGGGCACCTATCTCTTTGCCCTGCCCGGCAGCCCCGGCGCCTGCAAGGACGCCTGGGACGAAATCCTCAGCCCTCAACTCGACTACCGCCACCGCCCCTGCAACTTTGTCGAGATCATGCCACGGCTCGATGAACACCAGCGCCGGAAATGAGTGCGCCCCGCGTATAACCCTCCCGTGACTTGGCATTTGGCCTGTCGCGGTTAAATGTAGTCCATCCGCCAGCCAGCCGGGCCGGTACTATGAGAGTGGCACGCCATGCGGTTTCTGCGTCAGGGGCTTTTCGGTCTCTTCCTTTTGTCACTGACCCTGGGTCTGTTGGCCTATGCCGGTCAGATCGTGGTCAGCGCCGTGCAGGAGCGCATGGCGCAGGAGCCGCGCGCACCCGAACGTCGCGAGCGGGTCTTTGCGGTGCGCACGGTAACCGCCGAAGAGGCCCGGATCGCCCCCGTCCTCACCGCCTTTGGCCAGATCGAGAGCCGCCGCACGCTGGAAATCCGCGCGCAGGTGACCGGCATCCTCACCGAGCTTTCGCCGGATTTCATCGAGGGCGGCGCGGTGCAGACCGGGCAGTTCCTGGCCCGGATCGACCCTGCCGACTCCGAGACCGCCGTCAGCCGCGCGCGCACCGATCTCGACGATGCCCGCGCCGAGGAGCGTGAGGCGGCGCGCGCGCTCGACTTGGCGCGTGACGAGCTGGCGGCGCGGCGCGATCAGGCCGACATCCAGGACCGGGCGCTGGCCCGTCAGCGCGATCTGGAGGATCGCGGCGTCGGCACTCTGACGGCCGTGGAAACCGCCGAATACAACGTCGTGCAGGCGCGTCAGGCGGTGCTCGCCAGCCGTCAGGCGCTGGCCTTGGCCGAGGCCCGCGTCGATCAGGCCAAGACCGCCGCCGCCCGCGCCGAGCTTGCCCTGTCCGAGGCCGAGCGGCGGCTGGCGGAAACCCGCATCACTGCCGGGTTTTCCGGCACGCTCAGCGATGTGACCGTGATCGAGGGGCGGCTGGTGACGGCCAATGAACAGATGGCCACGCTGGTCGATGGCACGGCGCTCGAGGTGGCGTTCCGCGTCTCGACCTCGCAATATGCCCGGTTGTTGGGTCCGGACGGCACGCTCCTGCCCGCGCCCGTCACCGTGACGCTGGATACCGGCGGGCTCGACCTGACCGCAACCGGCCAGATCACCCGGCAATCCGCGAGCCTCGCCGAAGGCGAAAGCGGCCGCATGCTCTTTGCCACGCTCAGCGATGCCCCGGCCATGAAGCCCGGCGATTTCGTGTCCGTCAGCGTCGAAGAACCCTCGCTCGACGCGGTGATCCGCCTGCCCGCCACCGCGCTCGGGCCGGATAGGACGGTACTGGCGCTTAGCTCGGATGAGCGGCTTGAGAGCCTGCCCGTCACCCTGCTGCGCCGTCAGGGCAACGACATCCTCGTGCGCGGCGCGGGGCTAGCCGGGCGCGAGGTGATCAGCGAACGCAGCCCGGTCCTCGGCCCCGGCATCAAGGTGCGCCGACTGAGCCCCGAGGCCAATGCCGGGGCGACGCTCAACCTCAGCCCCGACCGCCGCGCCCGGCTGCGCGCCTATGTCGAGGGCGACCGCGCCATGCCCGAACCGATGCGCGCCCGCCTGCTGGCGGAACTGGAGCGCCCGCAGGTGCCCGCGCAGACCGTCGAACGGCTCGAACGCCGGATGGGGGGCTGAGGCCCATGACCGGCGTCATCTCATGGTTCACCCGGCACCGCACGGCGGCCAACCTGCTTCTGGTGCTGCTGATCGCGCTTGGCCTGATGGCAATGCCGCGCATGCGCGCGCAATTCTTTCCCGACATCATCATCGACAATGTCACCGTCTCGGTCACATGGGACGGGGCCAGCGCCGAGGACGTGGACAATGCCATCGTGCAACTGATTGAGCCCGCCCTGCTGGCGGTCGAGGGCGTCGAAAGCTCGAATGCATCAAGCCGCGAGAACAGCGCCTCCGTGGTCCTCGAATTCGAACCCGACTGGGACATGGGCCGTGCCGCCGACGAGGTGCAGGCAGCACTTGACCAGATCACCACCCTGCCCGACGAGGCCGAAGAGCCGGTGGTGCGGCGCGGGGCTTGGCGCGACAGCGTCACGGATGTGGTCATCACCGGCCCCGTTGGCACCGAGCAACTGGCGCGAATTGCCGACGAATTCGTCACGCGCCTTTTCGATGCGGGCGTCACCCGCACCACCATCGAAGGCGTCGCCGCGCCTGAAACCGTGGTTGAGGTGCCCGGCGCCAACCTGATCGCGCATCGCATCACGATGCAGGAGATCGCGAGTGCCATCGCCGCCGAGATCACCACCGATCCGGCAGGCGACATGGAGGGGGCCAACACTCGGGTGCGCACCGGCACCGCCAAGCGGACGCCCGACCAGATCGCCGATATCCCGCTCCGGATGGAGCGCGACGGCACCGCCCTCACCATCGGCGACGTGGCGCATATCCGGGTGGCCGGGGCAGCGCGGGACGTGGCCTATTTCGTGGGCGAGCGGCCCGCCATCTCGGTCAGCGTGGCCCGCTCGGCCAAGGGCGATGCGCTCGATATCGAGGCGCAGGTGCGCGAGGTGGCGGGCACCATGCTGCAAACCCTGCCCGAGGGCGTCTCGATCGACCTCATCCGCACCCGGTCCGAGGCCATATCGGGCCGTCTCGACATGCTGCTCGACAATGCGCTGACCGGGCTTGCGCTCGTGGTCGGGCTGCTCTTTCTCTTTCTCAACGCGCGCACCGCCTTTTGGGTGGCGGCGGGCATTCCGGTGGCCATGCTGGCGGCGGTGGCGATCATGTATGCCGCTGGTCTCACGCTCAACATGATCTCGCTGTTCGCGATCATCATTACCCTCGGCATCGTGGTGGATGACGCCATCGTGGTGGGCGAACATGCCGACGCGCGTCACCGCCGCTATGGCGAGCCGCCGATGGTCGCCGCAGAACGCGCCGCCGGGCGCATGGCGCTGCCGGTCTTTTCGGCCACGCTGACCACGCTGATCGCGTTTTTCGGCCTCGCGGTGATCGGCGGGCGGTTCGGGGATCTGATCTATGACATTCCCTTCACCGTGATTGCCGTGCTGGCGGCGAGCCTTGTGGAATGCTTTCTGATCCTGCCCAATCACATGGCCCACGCGCTCGCGCATTCGGCCAAGGCGCATTGGTACGACTTGCCCAGCCGGGTGGTGAACCGGGGCTTTAGATGGGTGCGTGAGCGGGGGTTTCGCCCGGCTTTGGGCCTGCTGCTCCGGGCGCGCTACGCGGTGCTTGCGGGTGCGGTGCTGCTGCTGGCCACGCAGATCGGCAGCTTTTTGCAGGGCGACGTCACGTGGCGCTTTTTCAACGCCCCGGAACGCGGCAGCGTGTCGGGCAATTTCGCCATGGCCCCGGGGGCGAGCCGCGCCGACACGCTGGCGCAAATGCGCGAGATGCAACGCGCGACCGAGGCGCTTGGTGCGGAATATGAGGAGCGCTATGGGGCCAATCCGCTCAGCTATGTGATCGCCCAGGCGGGCGGCACTTCGGGGCGCGGTCTGTCGGGCGCGGACACCAAGGATGCCGATCTTCTGGGCGGCATTTCCATCGAGCTCATTGATCCCGACCTGCGCCCCTATTCCAGCTTTGCGTTTGTCGCCGACCTTCAGGAGAAGGTCACCCAACTGCCGCTCACCGAGACGCTCAGCTTTCGCGGCAGCCGATCGGGCCCCGGTGGCGACGCGCTCGACGTGGAACTGCACGGAGCGACGGCAGACGAGCTCAAGACTGCCGCCGAAGCCCTCAAATCCGCGCTCGCGCGCTACCCGGAGGTCTCGGCGCTCGAAGACAACCTCGCCTATGACAAATCCGAACTGATCCTCGATCTGACGCCGCAGGGCGCGGCCATGGGCTTTACCATCGACGATCTTGGCCGCATCCTGCGCCACCGGGTGAACGGGATCGAGGCCGCCACCTATCCCGACGGTCCGCGCTCGGCCGAGGTGCGGGTCGAGCTGCCACGGGGCGAGTTGACCGCCGATTTCCTCGATACCATGCAATTGCGCGCGCCCTCAGGCCAATACGTGCCGCTTGGAGACGTGGTCAGCCTGACCGAGCGCACCGGCTTTGCCACCGTGCGGCGCGAGAACGGGCTGCGCCTGATCAACGTGACCGGCGACATCTCCGAAGACGACCCGGCCCGCGCCGCCGAGATCAGCCGCGCATTGGAGACCGAGATCCTGCCCGAGATCGCCGCCACGCATCAGGTCGAATACCGCCTCGCGGGGCTGAGTGAACAAGAGGATGAGTTCATGGCCGACGCCCGCATGGGGTTGATCATGACGCTTCTGGGCATCTACCTCGTGCTGTCGCTGGTCTTTGCCAGTTGGACCCGGCCCATGGTGGTGATGGCGATCATCCCCTTCGGCCTTGTCGGCACGATCTGGGGCCATGCGCAATGGGATGTGCCACTGTCGATGTTCACCGTGGTGGGCCTGCTGGGCATGACCGGGATCATCATCAACGATTCCATCGTTTTGGTGACCTCGATTGATGAGCACGCCGAGTCACGCGGGCTGATCCCCGCCATCATCGAGGGCACCTGCGACCGGTTGCGCCCGGTTCTGCTGACGACGCTGACCACCGTTCTGGGCCTCGCACCGCTGCTCTTTGAGCGGTCCACGCAGGCGCAATTCCTCAAACCCACAGTGATCACGCTGGTTTACGGTCTGGGCTTCGGCATGCTCTTGGTGCTGCTGGTGGTGCCTGCCCTGCTGGCCATCGGGCGCGACCTTGCGCAGCCCGTGACCACCCTGCGCCGGGGCCTGCGGGTGCGCCGCGCGGGGCTGCGCGTGACGCTTGGCACGGCGGCAATGATGATCCTCGGCTGGTTCACGGTGACACTGGGCTGGACGCTGACCACGGGTGCCCTGCCCGCGCCCTTTGCGACGCTCCTGCCGCTGGCCCCGCTGATGGCCGCGCTCGCACTCTTCGTCACTGGCGCGGCGCTGCTCCTGATGCTGGTCTATCTGACAGCGGCCCTTGCCCGCCGTCCCGCCTGATCGCCCTTGCGCACGCCGCCGCGCGGCGCTAGGCCATGCCCCATGCGTATCATCCGGGATTACACCTATGTCACCGAGGCCGATCGCGGGGCCTCCGTCGCCATCGGCAATTTCGATGGCGTCCATATCGGCCACCTGTCGGTGATCGATCAAGCGCGCGCGGCGGGCCGAGAGACAGGCGCGCCCCTCGGCATCCTGACATTCGAGCCGCATCCACGCGAATATTTCGCCCCCGATGCGCCCCCGTTCCGGCTGATGGGCCGCGAGGCGCGCGCGCATCGGCTGGAAAAACTCGGCGTCGAGCGGCTCTATGAGATCAATTTCAACGCGGCGCTCGCCTCGCTCAGCCCCCGCGACTTTGCACAGAACGTGATCCGTGACGGGCTGGGCCTTGCGCATGTCGTGGTCGGCGCGGATTTCTGCTTTGGCAAGGGGCGCGCGGGCAATGCCGCAGATTTGCAGGCGTTCGGCGCGGAGATGGGCTTTGGCCTGACCATAGCGCATTTGCTCGAAGGCGAGGCCGGTCAGGTCTCTTCCACCGCCATCCGCCGCGCGCTCTCGGACGGCGACCCGCGCACCGCTGCCGCCATGCTGGGCCATTGGCACCGCATCGACGGGCCGGTGGTGGGCGGCGAACAGCGGGGCCGCACGCTTGGCTATCCGACCGCGAACATGTCCATCGAAGGGCTGCACCCACCGAAATTCGGCGTCTATGCGGTGCTTGTCGATGTGCTCGACGGGCCGCATGAGGGGCAGTATTACGGCGCCGCCTCGCTCGGGCTGCGGCCGATGTTCCACGGCGAGGTGCCCAATCTGGAAACTTTCATTTTTGATTTCTCCGGCGATCTCTACGACGCGCCGCTTTCGGTCGCGCTGGTCGATTACCTGCGCCCCGAGGAAACCTTTGACGGTCTCGACGCCTTCATAGCGCAGATGGATGCCGATTGCGCCCGCGCGCGCAGCATACTGGCGGCACTATGAGCGATCCCATCGACCGCAGCGGATTGCGCCCGCGCTTCTGGGAAACCACCCGCCTCGACCGGATGACGCAAAAGGAATGGGAGGCGCTCTGCGATGGGTGTGGCAAATGCTGCCTCAACAAGCTGGAGGATGACGAGACCGGCGAGGTGGCGCTGACCCGCGTCGCCTGTCGGCTCTTCGATGACACCACCTGCCGCTGCGGGCAGTATTCCATCCGCCAGCAATTCGTGCCGGAATGCATCTCGCTCAAGCCCCACACGATCGAGCGCCACGCCTACTGGCTGCCCGAAACCTGCGCCTATAAGCTGCTCTACGAGGGCAAGCCGCTATACGATTGGCATCCGCTGATTTCCGGCGATCCCCAGAGCGTGCATGACGCGGGCGTGTCGATGCAGCATCGCACCGTGCCCGAGTTCGACGTGCCCGAGGATGACTGGGAAGAGCATATCATAGAGGAGCCCACCTGATGCAATTCGCCTCCGACAATTCCGGCCCGGCGCTCCCCGCCGTCATGCAGGCGATGAGCGAGGCCAATGCCGGGCACATGCCGTCCTATGGCGACGAGGCGCTGATGAGCCGCGTCCGCGACCGGCTGCGCACCCTCTTCGAGGCTCCGCAGGCCAGCGTCTATCTGGTGGCCACCGGCACAGCGGCCAATGCGCTGGCCCTCGCCACCCTGTCGCAGCCGTGGCAGACGGTGTTCTGCACGCCGCTTGCGCATATCCACACCGATGAGTGCAACGCGCCCGAGTTCTTTACCGGCGGCGCAAAGCTCAGCCTTGTGGGCGAGGCCGACAAGATGACGCCGGATGAGTTGCAGGCCGCGATCAGCGCCTGGCCCGCAGGCGATGTCCACAACCCGCAGCACGGGCCGCTGGCGCTGACACAGGCGACCGAGCGCGGGCGCATCTATAGCTGCGCGGAAATCACCGCGCTAAGCCAAATCGCGCGCGATCACGGCCTGCCCTGCTACCTCGACGGCGCGCGCTTTGCCAATGCGGTCGCGGCTTTGGGCTGCACCCCCTCCGAGATGACTTGGCAGGCGGGCATCGACGCGGTGTCGATGGGCGGCACCAAGAATGGCTGTCTCGGGGTCGAGGCGGTGATCTTCTTCAACCCGGAAAACGCGTGGGAGTTTGAATTGCGCCGCAAACGCTCGGCGCATCTGTTTTCCAAGCATCGCTATCTCTCGGCACAGATGCTGGGCTATCTGGCGGATGATCTATGGCTGACCACGGCGCAGACGGCCAATGCGCAGGCGACAAGACTGGTGCGGGGATTGCGCGACTTGACCGAAGTCGAGATCACATTTGAACCGCAGGTCAACATGATCTTCGCCCGCCTGCCGCGCGCCACCCATCAGAGACTGAAATCGGCGGGCGCAGCTTATGCGCTCTACGAAGGGCCGCTCGACCAAGGCCCGGCGGAGGAGCGGCTGCTGGCGCGCTTTGTCTGCGACTGGTCGATCACCGACGCGGAGATCGCGCGGTTCTTGGAGGTCGCAGAGGCCTGATTCTCTGCGCGAGACAGACGCGCAGGATCGCGATCACATCAAGGGCTTATGAGGTGACCGGGCGCAGGCTCAGTGCCAAAAGGCCACCTACGCCCGCCAACAGGGCGAAACCGGTCAATGCCAGAATGGGCCCTATGATCGACAGAACACCACCAAACGCGCCTACCAACAGCAGCAACAGACCTATGACAGTATTGGCGAGCGCCGCATTCTGGCTGCGCCGGGCCTCGTCTGAAATATCGACAAGGTAAACCGAGCGCGCCTGCCGGATCCCATGATAGGCTAGCATCAATACAAACAGGATGAACGGGATGATCCCGGGTATCTGGGCCAGCCCCAGAAGTGCTGCGCAAACCGCAGCCCCCATCGCAAGCGCCGAGAGGCCACCGGCAAGGGCAAGGACGCGTGGACTGTCGCGATCGGCCATCCGACCCCAAGCATAGGAACTGAGCAGAGACGCGGCTGAAGAGGCGAGAAGCAATCCCCCGAGCGCGCCGAGTGCGCCCGCCTCTTGTGCCGTGAGCATCACCATATAGGGCGGTGCCAGCGCCACGCTCACCAAGAGCCCCCGCACCGCGATGAAGCGCCGCAAATTGGCGTCATTTCGGAGAATATCCAGATAGCGTTGCCCTGCCTTTTGTGGTTCATCCGGCGTGCTGTGCTCTTCGCGCAGCCCGGCCAGCACCAATGCTGCGAGACCCCACAACACCGCCGCCAGGCCCACGGCACCGATCAACGCTGCCTCGTTGCGCAGCACTCCGACGATCATCAGGGTGGCAAAGACCAAGATCGCCGCGGCCGACAATGACCCAGCGAGCCCGGTCACGCCCCCACGCCATGTCTGCGCAACGGTCTTGCCAAGAATGTCCTTGTAAGACACCGAAGACGCCGCGCGTGCGATGGCGAGGCCAGCAAGGCAGAGACAGATCAGAAGACCTGCGAGCCAGCCCTCCGTCCATAGGGCGGCCAGCGCGATGAGTGCCGCAGCAGCGCCCTGCCCGGCACTGCCCACGACCCACATCCAACGACGCTGCCGCATGCCAGTGAGCCACGCGCCGAGGACAAGCTGCGGAAGCAACGCCCCGGCCTCGCGGATCGGCACAAGCATGCCGGTGAAAAAGGCAGGCGCGCCCAAAGATGTGAGCAGCCAGCTCAGAACCAGCTTGGGGTCGAGCAGCCCGTCCGCGATCTTGCTCAGACTGAGCGCACCGACATGACGGCGCGCAGCAGCACGGTCACCGGTATCGTCGCGCTCTGTTGCAATCAGAGCGTTGATGAAAGAGGGCAAGGCGCGAGGTCAGCCCCCGATATAGGCAGCGCGGCGCGGTCTGTAAAAGACCTTTTGGTTGTGTAGCCGGCCCAAAAGGTCATGCACCTGACGCAACCTGTCATCGCGCGAGACACCTTCCTCGAAGAGCTGATCGGGCTGTGCCGTCAAGTCGGCCCGTGTGCGCTGAAGTGCGCTTTCGATCAGGTCCATGTCGTCGACCGTCAATTCAAATCTCGAATTATAGCTGGGCATGACAGTTCCTCGCTTTGATTGACCGCGCAACAATGTTGCGCGTTCGATATACGGCATTTAGGGCCTCATTAGCGACCTGTCCACCGTTTATTTCGCAACTGCGGCATTGTGTGGCCGCTTAGCGTTGTGTGACCAGGCCCAAAGCCTTGACCTTGTGGATATCACCGGGCATGACAGGCGGCACATACCCGCAACCGGGCGTTCAGTGGGCGCCAAACCGACGAGGAGCCAGAGCAATGGCCGATATCTCCCTCACCTTTCCCGATGGCAATGCGCGCAGCTACCCCGCAGGCGTGACCCCTGCCGACGTCGCGGCCAGCATTTCGACCTCACTGGCGAAAAAGGCCATTTCGGCACATGTCGACGGCCAGCACTGGGATCTGCAATGGCCGATTCTGCAGGACGCGGCGGTCAGCATCAACACGATGAAGGACGAGGCCCCGGCGCTCGAACTCATTCGTCATGATCTGGCGCATATCATGGCCCGCGCGGTGCAGGAGATCTGGCCCGAGGTGAAGGTCACCATCGGCCCCGTCGTGCAGAACGGCTGGTATTACGATTTCGACCGGGAGGCGCCCTTCACCCCCGAAGATCTCGGCCTCATCGAGAAGAAGATGAAGGAGATCATCAACCTGCGTGATCCGGTGCGCACCGAGATCTGGGAGCGTCCCCGCGCCATCGAGCATTATCGCGGCACCGGTGAGCCCTACAAGATCGAGCTGATCGAGGCCATTCCCGGCGACGAGCCGCTGCGCATGTACTGGCACGGGCACTGGCAGGATCTGTGCCGTGGCCCGCATCTGCAACATACCGGTCAGGTGCCCGCCGATGCCTTCAAGCTGATGAGCGTCGCCGGGGCCTATTGGCGCGGCGACAGCAGCCGCCCGATGCTGCAACGCATCTATGGCGTGGCATTCCAGTCCAAGGAAAAGCTCAAGGATTACCTTACCTTCCTTGAAGAGGCCGAACGCCGCGATCACCGCAAACTGGGCCGCGAACTGGACCTTTTCCACATGCAGGAAGAGGCCCCCGGCCAGGTTTTCTGGCATCCCAACGGATGGACCATCTACACCGGGCTGCAGGATTACATGCGTCGCAAGCAGCGCGCCGGCGGCTATCGCGAGATCAACACCCCTCAGGTGGTCGACCGCAAGCTCTGGGAGGCAAGCGGCCATTGGGAGAAGTATCAGCACCACATGTTCCTGGTCGAGGTGGATGAAAGCCGCGACGGCGAGAACGACGATGCCAGCGCCCGTAACCGTGACCAGACCCGGATCAACGCGCTCAAGCCGATGAACTGCCCGTGCCACGTGCAGGTCTTCAACCAGGGCCTCAAGAGCTATCGCGACCTGCCGCTGCGGCTGGCGGAATTCGGCTCCTGCGCGCGGTTCGAGCCGTCGGGCGCGCTGCACGGAATCATGCGGGTGCGCGGGTTTACCCAGGATGACGCGCATATCTTCTGCACCGAGGACCAGATTCAGGAGGAATGCGCGCGCTTCATCGACTTCCTCGCCGAGGTTTATCGCGAGCTGGGCTTTCCGGATTTCGAGATCCGTTTTGCCACGCGACCCGAAAAGCGGGTGGGCTCGGACGAAAGCTGGGACCATGTCGAGGGGGCGCTGGAAAAGGCGATCAAGGCGGTCGGGCGCGACTATGTGCTAGAGCCGGGCGACGGCGCGTTCTACGGGCCAAAGCTCGATTTCTACCTGACCGACGCGATCGGACGGGTCTGGCAATGCGGCACCTTCCAGGTCGACCCGAACCTGCCCGAGCGCCTCGGGGCCACCTATATCGGTGCCGATGGCGACAAGCACCGCCCCTATATGCTGCACCGCGCCTGCCTCGGCTCGTTCGAGCGGTTCATCGGCATCCTGATCGAGAACTGGGAGGGCCGCCTGCCCTTCTGGATGGCCCCGCGTCAGGTGGTCGTGGCCACGATCACCTCGGAGGCGGATGACTATGTGCACGAAGTCGTTGAGAGACTGACCGCCCTCGGCATCCGCGCCGAGGCCGACATCCGCAACGAAAAGATCAACTACAAGGTGCGCGAGCACTCGGTCGGCAAGGTGCCGGTGATCCTCGCCTGCGGCATGCGCGAGGTTGAGGAGCGCACCCTTTCGGTGCGTCGTCTGGGCGAAAAACAGACCAGCATGCGCGGCCTTGACGAGATGGCCGAGGCGCTGGCGCGCGAGGCAACGCCCCCGGACCTTCTCTGAGGCGCGCGCGCCTCAGAAATGTGATTTCGGCTCGTCCGGCTTGCCCGCACTCACCGCGAGCAGCCCGGCGAGGCCAGTAAAGCCGAGCGGGAACATCGTAAACACATTGAACCCGAACGCGTAATACATAAGCCCGGCCGAAAGGATCAGCAGTACACCACCGATCAGCGCGCGGACCTTGGCCATAGCGCCGCCGGCAATTGCCAGCAACGGCGCCAGAAAGCTTGCAGTCCGGATGAGCTCGGGATCGCTTACCTGTTGGATCACCCCATCCACATCACCGATACGCGCGACAACCTCGGTGTAGCCATAGCTGAAAAATCCGACAAGGATCGCCAGACATCCGCCGATGATCCCCAAAACCATAGCCGCTGCTCTCATTCGTTCCTCCGTTCCGACACAAGCGATGTGGGCAGGTTATAGGCGTTATCCAAGAAGCGCCGCCTGCGTGTCCTTGCCCCATCCGAGATAGAGCGTGCCCGAATCGTCAATCAATGGACGCTTCATCAGCGCGGGATATGCGGCAAGCAAGGTGATCGGATCCGTTTCCCGATCTTCCTCGCTCAATCCGCGCCACGTCGTCGATTTTCGATTCACCAAAGCCTCGCCAAACTGCGCATAAGCCACCTGTACAAGCCCCTCGGGTAGACCATCAGATCGGATATCGCGAAATTCCACCGCCTCACCAAGAGATTTCAATGCCTTGCGGCAAGTATCACAGGTTTTCAAGCCGTACAGGATCATGGTGTCCTCTTTCGTTTTCGCCTCAATACCGGGCAATTACGCGCCCGTCACTGAGTTTCGCTTGATTTTTACATTGGCAATGCAATCATCGAAGCCGTGACGACAGGCGTAAAGATACCGTCCCTGCTCTGCTTGGCCGGTCCTTTAGGCACAGGCGTGACATGGCCCGGCATATTCCCGGGGAAGAGACGAAAAGGAGAAGCGGAATGCCGACTGGCACCGTGAAATGGTTCAACACCACAAAAGGTTATGGGTTTATCGCCCCGGACGACGGCGGAAAAGACGTGTTCGTGCACATCTCGGCCGTCGAACGGTCCGGGCTTACCGGGCTCGCCGACAATCAAAAGGTTGGATTCGAACTTCAGGACGGACGGGACGGACGTCAGATGGCGGCAGATTTAAAGCTGCTCTGAAACGCCAGCGGCAGTTCAGGCCAATTTCTCGCAATCCCGGCACAGGGCGCGCCACGGCGCGCCCTGTGATTCGGGTCGTATCAAGGCGTCAGTTGCAGCCCTTGCTGCCAACCGGGCAATTCAGATGCGCGCGCGCACTTCGGGAGACATGCCGTACCTTGGCGACCGGATGCCGCATCGCCTGTTGATATGACTGCGACTGGTTCGGCTCGCCACAGCAGATGACACCGTTGATCGAAACCGGCTGCAAACCGGCAGGACAATAATTGGCATGGCTTTCATACGCATAAATCTTGGGGCCCTGCGCCGAGGCAGGGGCCGCCAATACGGCAAGGGCCAGCGCAGAAATCAGGGATTTTGCTAGGAAACGCATTGCGACCTCACTTTAAGACTTTGGGAAACTAGGTAAAGCGTATGGGATCGCCGATCGCTGTCAATTTATTTCCCCGAAAACACTGTGTTGCAAAGGCGAATACAATACGCCTGTGGCAGGACTGCCAAACTCAGGCCTCGGGTCCGGTTTGCTTGAATACCACGACGAAAGTGCCTGACTCGTCGTCCTCTACATGCACAACTTGACGCGGCAGTTGCAGGACAGGCGTTTGGGAGGCGTCCGTAGCCTGCCAGGGCCGCCCGGTCACTGTACAGCCTGCCTCTTGGCCTGCATAATCTTCAGCCGGCTCCACCTCGGGCATAAAGCCCAGCCCACGCACCAACACGTCCCGCCCCAGATAGACCGCCCCTGACCTGATGACCTTTGGCGCAGAATACTTGGTCAGGATAGATTGCTGACGGCTCTGCGCCCAGACGCCGCACACCATGGTCCGGCCCTGATACTCTCTGATGTCCACCGCCACGCTCAATCCGCCGCCACTGTCATAGGTTCCGCCTGAAACGACCGGATCGGACCCAAGCCGCGCAACCAGTTGTGGACCGGTCTCGGCGCAACCGACAAGTGCCAGAACACCGATTATCAAACTCTTGCGCATTGTGCAGGGCCTCCGCGACCAGTGGCTTGAAACATATCTCTCAAGCCTAACATATGCATCCGCTGTACGATTGCCACCCACCAGTCGGTCATACCCGTGCGGCAACCTCGGCGGTTTCCTTGAGCATTTCCGGATACCACTGCTCCAGCGTCGGCAAGAACGCCTCGCGAAGCCGCGCCACCTGCGCCGGTGTCAGATCCTCGCGCCAAACCCCGGCCTGCCCCTTGGCGAAAAACGCCTTCATCTCGCTCGGCTTTTCTGCAAACCCATGGGTTTCCTCGAACTTCTTCATCGCGTCAAAATTCGTGGCCTTCACCGCGCGGGCAAGTTTGGGCTTGTCCACCGGCACTCTGAAAAACTTCTCGATCAGGCCGCGCATCGCCTTGCCGGTATTGGCCAGCATGTCCTCGTAACGCAGGGTATAGATCGGCAACCCCGGTGCGCGTGTCCAGCTGTTGAGGTGATCGTCCCACCGGCCAAGCGGCTCGAATATACCTTGGGCCGTCCCGGCCATGGAATCGGGGTTCATCATCCGGTCGATCGCCGTGTCCATGTCCGTCGCCTGATGACGGGCAAAGGACGGGGCCAGATCGAACGGGTTGCGCATGATATAAATGGCAGCCGCCGTCACATCTGGCGGGATGAGATCATATTCTCCAACGCGCATCGTCTGGCAATGTGTCTTGACGAAATGATGGGTCGGCTTGGACGCAGCGATCAGGCGCAACGCCTTGGGCCGCACCTTGAGCCAATCTTCGACTGTTGTTCCGGTATATTTGCCCCCGGCGGCGGCATCGAAAAAGTCGCTTCGGACATCTCCGGTGGTGAAATCGCGCAGATTGTTGAGATCGGGCACCTGCCCCGGCGGCATGAAATAATGCGCCAGCAGGCTACGTATCCACGTGTTGCCGGATTTGGGAAAAGAGGCGAGCCAGATGATGCGCTGCAAATCACTCATTCAAGATACCCGTATTTCTTCATCACCTTGCGATGTGCATGCTTCATCTTCTTGACCAGTTGCGGCTCGAGATCGGTCTTCCACTGGTCGCTCGTGCCCTTTGAGAAGAAGCGCTCGCTTTGCTGTGATTTCTCGACAAAGCCCTGTTTCTTTTCCTGCTCGGACAATTCCTTGAAGCTGGAGAACATGATCGCCCGGTTGAGGCGCTCCGGCTCCACCGGCATGCCAAGATGCTCGATGACCTTTGCAAAATTCTCGTGTGGATCGGCGAGCAGGTCCTCGTATCGAAGCACCAGGACCGGGTAGGACGATGGCGCGGTCCAGCTTCGCACATGGTCCGACCATGAGCCCATGAACTGTGTGACGGTCTCATGATCCGCAGGGTTGGCGTTATCCACGTGACTGACCGTATAGACCGCCTCTGCGGGCGTCATGCCGTAGTGGCGCGCGTAGGACAGGACCATATCGAGCGGATTTCGCAGAAGATAAATCGCGGACCGGGTCACCTCATCGGGGATAAGGGGTACACCACGCGCGACGACACGCGCGTTATGCGTCTTGACGAGGTTGATGTCGGCTTTGTTGGCGACGATGCCCCGCAAGACACTCGGGCGCAGTTTCAGTGTGAGATCGATGTCAGCGGTGTCGATCGGGTGGCCAGCGACCATCTGATAGGTCTTGGCGATCGAGTCTCCCATCGCGATCCGATGTGCGTTGTTGATCGGCACCGGATCTTTGCCATTCGCAATATAGTTGGCCAGAAAGATGCGCGTCCAAGTGTTGCCCGATTTGGGATAGGACGCCATCCAGACGATACTTTTCTTCATCATTAGGGGCGTCCGTGCTGGGGCGGTGAATATTTCCGTCCGCAAAATAAAAGCGGCGGGGGGTAATGTCACCCCCCGCCGCCAAGCTTTTCAGATCAATTCGATCAGAAGCTGAGGTTGATCGCGGTTGCGATCACGTCACCATCGATATCCGGGTTACCGGCAACGGCACCGTTGTTGGATTCCTGGTGGAAGTAGTACACGTCCCAGCTCACGCCGGCACCCAGCGAGCGCGATGCGCCCAGCTTGTACGCTTCGTAGTCGGAAGTCGGAGCGGCACCAGCGTTGGTGACTTCGCCGACATAGCCTTCGAGGCCAACAGTCCACGGACCAGCGATGTCATAGGACGCGCCGATGCTGTAGCCTTCCTGATCGCCAACGCCACCGGCGAAGCCGTTTTCGTTCTCGGCATAAGATGCACCGAAGGTGAAACCGCTGACGCTGAAGGATGCGCCCAGGCCCCATGTTTCGGGATCGGAGCGGCCTGCGACGTTCGAGTTACCTGTACCCCAACGTGCGCCGAAGTTGACGTCAACACCGTTGAACGACTGGCTGTAGCCAACACCGAGGTCGAAGATGTCGGTGATGTTGGCGGCCGCATTGAAGTTAACCGGCGCGTTGTTCGCCGCGTTGCCAGCGCTGCTCGGCGCGTAGGAAACACCAAGTGTCAGACCGTTGAACGACGGCGTGAAGTAGGTGATGCGCTGAACGTCGTTGTTGCCCGCGACTTCAGTGTAGGACGACAGAGCCGCCTGACGGAAACCACCCGAACCGGTGACCGGAACGAAGGCCGAAGTCGAACGCGAGTTGATCGCCATGGAGCCAACCTGCGGTGCGGCAACCATCAAACGGTAACCAGCCGAGTTCTCGGAGCCGAGGTCGATACGGCCGAGCGTGTCGCTGGAGATCGTGACATACGATTCGTCGATGCCGTCAATACCACCGCCGCCGTTCAGAGCTTCCATCTGAACGTTGAAGCCGAAGGTCATGCCGTTGTCGAGCGTGACGGAGGGCGAGAAGATGATTTCCGAGTTGGTGAAGACGTTCACGCCGTCGAAGTCAGCGCCAGCGGGAACGCCGGTGCCGTCAACGCTGGAGTAACCAACGTGGGTGTTTGCGAAACCGCCCCAGTCCATGTCCCATTCCTGGGCCGATGCCGGTGCGGCCATTGCGACGCCGAGTGCGATCGCGCTGGTGCTCAGAAGTTGCTTTTTCAAGGGTGTCCCTCCTCATAAGCAGGTTTATTCATATCCGCCGCACCAGTCATTGGAAACGGCTTGGGTGATGAAATGCGCCATTCCCCCCCAAACTGTCAACGCACCCACCCGGCTCGCGCCGCTTCCCGCCCGGATTGTGACGCAGAAACCACACACCTTCTGCATAGCTGTGGCAAACACGCGCCACTCATCAGCCCTGCGACTCCTCAAGCACCTTTTTGGCAGACCGGAAACATTCCACCCCCTGCGGCACACCGCAATAAATGGCGACGACGTGGATAATCGCGCGGATTTCCTCGGGACTCACGCCGTTGCGGACCGCGCCCCGGCAATGAATCTCCCATTCATGCATCTTGCCCAGCGCCCCCAGCATGGAAAGATTCATCATACTGCGGGTTTTCGCGTCGATCACCTCGTCGCCCCAGCCAAACCCCCAGCACCACGCGGTCATAGCCTCTTGAAAAGGCCGGGTAAATTCATCCGCCGCCGCGAGGTTGCGCTCGACATACTCGGCGCCCAACGTGGCCTTGCGCTGTTCCAGCCCCTTGAGAAAGAGGTCTTCGTCAAATGTGCTCATTATCTCACTGCTCCTTGTCAGCCTGCCAATCCTCGATCCGGTCCACGACCTGCCGATACCACAGATTCGCGGCGCGCAGGAAATGCGGGGTTTCGCCGGGATGCAGCCAGCTGCGGCCGAGCGACGTGGCGCTGTAGGCTGTTGCCCCCCGCGCATCGCCCACCGCTTGGTAGGCCGCCTTGGCCCCCAGCCAGGGCGCCATGACCGTGCCCGACCCCGAAAAGCCCATCGCGTAATGCACCCCGTCCTCATGGCCGACATGGGGCATGTGCGAGAAGGTATAGCCGGTGAAGCCCCGCCACGAATGGCTGAGCCTGACGCCCTCCGATTCCGGCCAGATCCCGACCATGGTACGGTATAAGTGTTCACCCGAACGTTCCGGCCCGATTTCGGCCATCGAGGCACGCCCCCCAAAGAGCACCCGCTTGCCGTCGGGCGAAATTCGAAAATAGCTGTGACGTGCCCGCGTTTCGACCATCATGCGCCGCCCCGGCGCAATTTGGCCGATGAGATTCCGCGGCAATTCCTCGGTCGCGATGATATAAGACGGCAGCGGGAACACCCGTGCCACATGCCAGCGAAACGGGCGGCGCGTGTAGCCATTCGTGGTCAGCACGACCTTTGCCGCCCGAATCATTCCCTTTGCGGTCTGCACCCGATAGCCCGCACCATCCGCCGCGCGCCCCGTGACCGCGGCATGCGCCACCACCGGAACGCCGCGCGCCCTGACAGCGCGCAACAGGCCCTGATGAAACTTGGCCGGATGAATCGCGCAGTGCTCTGGAAACAAGAGGCCGCCATGATACTTGCGCGTGGCGATTTCGCGCCCAAGGTCGGCGCGCTCGACGATTCGGGCCGCCACGTCCGATTTCGTGACGATCGTTTGCGCCAGCGTCTTTTGATTGGCGAAATGCGCCGGCGTGTAGGCCAGCTGAATACGGCCGGTCTCTTGCAAGTCGCACTCAATCTGCTCGCGCGCGATCAGGTCCTTGGCCCAGTCGAGCGCCGGTCTGGCCTCGGCAAAGAGCGCGTCTGCGGCCTCGGCCCCGAAGCGTTTGCTCAATGCCCCCCAGCCCAGCCTCGGATGGGCACCGAACATGCCGCCATTTCGGGTCGAGGCCCCATGCCCGGGCTCGGCCGCATCGACAACGACCACCCGCGCGCCGCTCTCGTGCGCCGCGAGCGCGGCCGATAGCCCGGCATATCCTGCACCGACCACAAGGACGTCACAGGTATCCGGCAAGTCCTCTCCTGGCGCGGGCTGCGCGAGCGCATCCCACCAGTACGGCGTGCCCAACTCGGCCTCTGTTGCCCACTCGACCCGCATGGTCCCTCCTTGTGTCCCTCATGCGCCGCGATTGGCAGGCAGCGCCACAGCCGGGAAACCCCGATCCAAGGCATCAACACTCAGAATCGCAAGGAAAGACAAGACATTCCACCATCCAGCTTGGCGCATTCGCTGTTATTGATCTGCACGACCTCGTACCCGTGGGCATCCAGCATCTCGGCGGTGCGCGGAAACCCGGCGGCCATGATCACCAAACCATTGAACCGGATACAGTTGCCCGCAGCCTCTTCGCCCTCCGGGACATGCAGCACCCTGTAGCCCTCAAAGCAGCCCGACGCCGCCAGCCGCGTCGTGCTCAGGATCGTCTCTGCATCCAGCAGGCCGCAATCGGTCTTGAAATGCAAAATACCCTCGGGCGTGTCCACCCGTCGCAGGGAATGGCCATGTTCGCGGACGATATCGGAGAGTTGCGTCACGCCCTCGTGATTGGTGCGCGCCGACAAACCCACCAGAATCTCACGTCCGGTGACCAGAATATCACCGCCCTCGATCGTTCCCGGCGTGGTAATCTCGGCCATGGCCTCGCCATAGAACGCCTGTAGATGCGGGGACATCTCGGCCACCTCCCCCTGACGCGATGGCGCACCGGGACGCATCGCAACCGCCACCGAGGGCAGACACAGCATGGTGTCTTCGACAAACACAGCGTCAGGATAGGTATCGAGCGGCGGCAACTCCAGCACCTCTGCCCCTGTGCTACGCAACGCGCTGACATAGGCGGCATGGTCGGAGAGCATCTGTTCCAGATCCGGGGCGCCGGTATCCTCGGCCCGCAAACCGTCAATGATGCTAGGGGCGGGCTTGCGCGTGACCGCGTGACGGAATTCAAAGGTGGCGTTCATGGGAAACCCTCTTGTTGCAATGCCCATTCAGGCGGTTTTGACGTGCCTCGCATTGGCGTGCTGCACGATCCGGCCGATGGCCTCGGCAAAGGGGCCATCCTCCACCGTCAAGGCAACCCTCACCCAGCTGTTCAGGGTTTGCCCGAACGAACTGCCCGGCATCACCGCGACACCCGTTTTCTCCAGCAGGTCAAGTGCGTAAGACGTCCCATCCAACCCTGTTGCGCTGACATCGATCATGGCGAACATCCCGGCTTGAGGCCGGTGCACCGTGAGGGCTGTTTCCGCTGCCAGACGATCCGCCAAGAGCTTGGCCCGGCCCGCAAACCGTTGGCGCATCCCTTCGGCGACCGGCGAGCCTTCGCGCACGGCCTGCTCGGTCATGTCCGCGATAAACGGTTGATTTCCAAAAAGCATCGTCTCTGACAGGGCGAGCAACGTGGCCGTGAACTCCAGAGGCCCGACGCACCAGCCGCTGCGAAACCCAGGAGCGGCATGGCTCTTGGAGATCGACGAGACCGCAATCACACGCTCGGCCAGATCGGGATCGGACAAGGGCGAGACAAAGCGCGCGCCATCAAAAACAAGCTCTTCATAGACCTCATCCGAGATGATCCAGAGGTCATGTTCCGCTGCCAGACGCCCCAGAGCGGCGATATCGTCGCGGGTCAGGATTGCCCCGGTGGGATTGTGCGGTGTCGTCAACAGGATCGCCCGCGTGCGCGGTGTGATAAACCGAGCGGCATCCGCTGCCGCCATCCGAAAGCCATTCTCGGGCCACAACGGAACCGGCACCATATCGGCCCCCGTAGCCCGAATGACGCCCTCGTAGGTGGCATACATCGGATCCCCCACCAGAACCTCGCAACCGGCTTCGGCCACTGCCATCATCACGGCGTAGAGCGCGGTTTGGGTGCCCGGGAAACACATGACCTGATCGGGGTGAAAACTGCGCCCCTCACGCGCCGTGTAGGTCTCTGCCAGAGCCGTCCGCAGACCGGGCTCTCCGCGCCCGTCCGAATAGCCGGTGCGCCCTGCCTGCATCGCGGCAAAGACGCCTTCCTTGAGGCGCTCGGGGGTTGGCACATCGGGCTCTCCGATGGTCAGCCCGATGACATCCTGACCGGCGCGCGCCATTTCCTTGGCGCGCGCGTGGATCTCCCATTTTGCGCCGCCCAACCCGGCCAGCCGATCATTAATCGACGAAAATCTCATGTCGTCACACCCTCTTCCAAATCCATTCCGACGATCGCGCCCACGGCATGTAGTCCGATTCCGATCAACTCGTCCGGGCCGAAGGCCTCGGGCAGCGCACCGCCCTCAAGCCATAGCCCGTCAATCACCGCATTGCAGGCAATCGCCAAGCGCCGCGCTTCGGTCGGCTGCGCTCCGCGTCCGGCCTCCTTCAGCGCCGCCACGATCAACGTTTCCAGACGGTCGCGGAAATCGTGGTAAGTGCGCGCATGAACCTCTCGCATTTCCGTATCTCGCCGGACATGCCCGAGGAATCCGGCCCAAAGCCCGACAGCGGCAGCATCCACGACCGGCGGCGACACAGACGCCACCACGAGTGCGGCCAGCCGCGACCGCGCGCTGCCGGCATGCGCCGCCCCTTCAAAGGTCTGCTCGGTCATGCCGGCCATATGCGCCAGATAGGCCGCCTGCACCAATTCGTCCTTGGACGAAAAGTAATGGCGGATGAGGCCCTGCGTCACATCCGCCTTCTCGGCGATCGCACGGACGGTCGCGCCGCTGACGCCCTGTTCTGCGATCAGAGCGAGCGTCGCGTTGACCAGCGCCTGACGGCGCGTTTCGGCCCCTTCGCGCCTGAATTTGCGGCGATCTCCCGTCAAGATGCTGTGTTCCCATGTCCAGAGAATTATACACTTGCATAATTACTGCTGTTGCGCCTTACTACAAGCTGAAAAACGCCGGAGCAGGAGACATTTGTCGTGACAGCAGAGCCCCGACACGCCACCGCGCCCGCCCCGGCGGAGGCCGCGATCACCGTCGAGAATCTGCACAAGTCCTTCGGCTCTCTCGAAGTACTCAAGGGTGTTTCGGTGACCGCGCGAAAAGGCGATGTGGTGGCGATCATCGGCGGCTCTGGCTCTGGCAAATCGACGATGCTGCGTTGCATCAACTTTCTCGAAACGCCTTCGTCCGGGCGCATCATCGTCAATGGCGAGGAAATCGCCATGCGCGCGGATGGAAGCCCCGCAGACCGCCGCCAGATTGAACGGATTCGCACACGGCTGGGCATGGTGTTTCAGGCCTTCAATCTCTGGACGCATCGGACCCTGCTGGAAAATGTGATCGAGGTGCCGGTGCATGTGCTTAAAACCCCCAAAACCGAGGCCATCGCTCGTGCGCGACAGCTGCTTGACCGGGTCGGCCTCGGCGACAAGGCCGACACGTTTCCTGCGTTTCTGTCTGGTGGCCAACAACAGCGCGCGGCAATCGCGCGGGCGCTCGCGGTCGACCCCGCGGTGATGCTCTTTGACGAACCAACCAGCGCGCTTGACCCCGAATTGGTCGGCGAAGTGCTGACAGTGATCCGGGATCTCGCGGCAGAAGGGCGCACCATGCTCCTGGTCACGCACGAGATGAAATTCGCCCGCGAGGTCGCCGATCACGTGGTCTATCTCGATCAGGGCCGGATCGAGGAAGAAGGCCCGCCAGAGCGCGTGTTCGGCGCGCCCGAAACCGCCCGCCTCAAGCAATTCCTGCAAACCGTCGGATAAGGCGGAACGACTCAACCATAACCCAAAAGGGAGACTTACAATGACGTTGAAATCTATCCTCACCGCAGCAGCACTGGCCGCATTCGGCACTGGGCTCGCCGCCCAAGAGGTCAAGATCGGCATCGCCGCCGAGCCCTATCCGCCCTTCGCCTCGCTCGATTCGTCGGGGACTTGGGTCGGCTGGGAGATCGAGGTGATTGATGCTGTTTGCGCCGCCGCCGAACTCGACTGCGTGCTGAGCCCGGTGGCATGGGACGGGATCATCCCGTCGCTGACCGGCGGGCAGATCGACGCGATAATGGCATCCATGTCGATTACCGAAGAGCGGCAGAAAACCATCGACTTTTCGGACCCTTACTATAACACGCCCGCCGTAATCGTCGCCGACAAGGCGCTCGACATGGACGCCAGCCCCGAGAGCCTGGAGGGCAAGATCCTAGGCGTGCAGGCGTCAACCATCCATCAGGCCTATGCACAAAAATATTTCACTGACGCCGCTGAGATCCGCGTTTACCAGACCCAGGACGAGGCCAATCAGGATCTGTTCGCGGGCCGCATTGACGCCACTCAGGCCGACAGCATCGCGATGGCCGATTTCGTGGCGACCGATACCGGCGCCTGCTGCGAGATCAAGGGCAGCGTGGCCGACGATCCGGCAATCCTCGGCAAAGGCGTGGGCGCTGGCGTGCGCCAAGGCGACGATGACCTGCGCGAGGCGCTCAACGCGGGCATTGCCGCCATTCTTGCGGATGGAACACATGACGCCATCACCGCGCGCTACTTCAAGGCCAGCATCTACTGAGCCCCTTGGAGGCACTGCTAGAATACCTTGGGCTGGCGGAAACCGCGCAGCTCCTGTCGCTCGAGCCTCCGGGCTGGGGCGGCAACCTGTTGCGCGGCTTGGCCAATTCTCTTCAAATCGCGCTCGGCGCGTTTGGATTTGGCCTCGTGATCGGCCTCGCGGGGGCCTGTGGCAAGATCTATGGCGGGCCATTGCTCCGAGATCTGCTCGCGATCTACACCACCGTGATCCGCGCCGTGCCGGAATTGGTCCTGATTCTCATCCTCTATTACGTCGGCTCTGACCTGATAAATCAGGCGGCCGCCGCCATGGGCTATGGCCGTGTCGAGATCAGCGGCGTCGTCGCGGGCATCTGGGTGCTCGGCATCGTACAGGGGGCCTATGCCACCGAAGTCCTGCGCGGCGCCATTCAGGCGATTCCGCCCGGTCAGCTTGAGGCCGCCCGCGCCTTTGGCATGCCGCCCATGATGACGCTGCGTCGGGTGACGATTCCGGCGATGATGAGCTTTGCAACGCCGGGGCTGGCCAATCTGTGGCTCATCGCCACCAAGGACACAGCCCTGCTCGCCATCGTCGGCTTCAGCGAGTTGACGCTGGAAACCAGACAGGCGGCGGGCAGCACCCGCGCCTATTTCACGTTCTTTCTGGCCGCCGGTGCGCTCTATCTCATGGTAACGCTGTTCTCGGGGGTGATCTTTGGGCGGGTCGAGAGATGGGCCCGGCGCGGCCAACCCTCGTTGCGCGAGGGCGGCCGATGAGCAACCTGCGCGCCCTGCTGATCCCACGTCGCCTGTTCCTGATGGCACTCTTTGCCGGCTTCGTACTGTGGTGCGCGCTGTCATTGCGTTGGGATTGGCTGCCAGAGTACCTCCCGCTGGCGCTCGAGGGGCTATGGCGGACCATCTGGCTCTTGGGAGTCACTGTCCTTCTCGGCTTCATGCTGGCTGTGCCTCTGGGGCTCGCGCAGGCAGCCGGGCCATGGTATCTGGCGGCACCCGCTCGCGTCTTCTGCACGATCATCCGAGGCACACCACTCCTCTTGCAGATATGGCTCTTGTATTATGGTCTCGGCTCGCTCTTTCCCCAATACCCGTGGATTCGAGGATCAGAGCTGTGGCCCTATCTTCGACAGGCTTGGCCCTATGCGGTGCTGGCGCTGACGCTGTCCTATGCGGGCTATGAAGGCGAGGTGATGCGCGGCGGCTTTGCCAGCGTGCAAAAGGGACAGCTTGAAGCCGCACGCGCCTTTGGCATGCCGCGACTCACCATCTTTCGCAGGATCTGGCTGCCTCAGGCGATCCGCAACGTCCTGCCGACACTGGGCGGCGAGACGATCCTGCAACTCAAGGCGACACCGCTGGTGGCCACCATCACCGTAATAGAGATCTATTCCGTCTCAAGCCGGGTCAGGGCCGATACGTTTATCGTCTATGAGCCACTCTTGTTGCTGGCGCTCGTCTACATGATCATCGCCGGAGGGATCGCTCTCCTGTTCAGATGGGTAGAGAACAGGGTGCCATCCAGCATGCGCGCGGGCTAGGCAGACCTGCAAACGGCCTCATCCGCAGAGTCGGTCAAGTGCTTTAGAGCGAGCGCTACGTCCCCCCATACCCGATTGTGATGCGACGCGCGGCAGAATTCGTGTTAAGGTGGTGCATGGCAACGCAACGGCGCGGCGCCACAGGACAGGCTCCCGCGCCATGAAAGGGAGGCCATAATGACCAAGACCATCGGAAATCCGCTGAGCTGGCTTGCGGGAACCACAGCAAGCGCGGGTCGCGGCGCAACGGACGCGGCAGAGGCGGTGCGCAGCGAGGTCACAACCCCGCCCAAGGTGCGCACCCTCACCCAAGAGGACATCCGGACCGCGCTTCGCAAAGGGCTTGCCGATTTCGCCGCGTTGCGCAGCGACGTGTTCTTCCTCATCGCGATCTATCCGATCATCGGCATTACACTGGCGCTCATGGCATTCAACTCGGCGCAGCTTCCGATGCTGTTTCCACTCGCCGCAGGGTTCACCCTGTTGGGGCCGGTCGCAGCCACCGGGCTTTACGAGATGAGCCGGCAACGCGAAACCGGACAGCCTGCAAGTTGGGGCACGGCGCTTGGGGCGCTTCGGGCTCATGTTCTGGGGCCTGTTCTGGTGCTCGCGCTTTACCTGACCGCAATCTTCGCGGTCTGGATGTTTGCGGCCATGTTCATCTATGACATCACTCTCGGGCCACTTCCGCCTGAAACGATTGGGGGGTTTGTGAATGATGTGCTGACGACGCCTGCGGGATGGCGGATGATCGTGCTCGGGATGGGCACGGGTTTTGTTTTTGCGGCGCTCGTGCTGGTGATCAGCCTGACCTCGTTTCCAATGCTGATTGACCGGCGCACCGGGGTTCCGGTCGCGGTCATGACATCGGTCGCCGTCGCGCGCCGCAATCCCCGCGTCGTGGCCAGCTGGGGCCTGATCGTCGCGGTCTGCATGACAATCGGAATGATCCCGGCGTTTCTTGGGCTGGTGATCGCACTGCCGGTACTCGGCCATGCCACGTGGCATATCTACCGTGCAGCCGTCCCCAAGGACGGCTGAACGTCGCTCAGCCCGCCTCTGCCAGCCGCGCCACGTAGCGTGCCAACGTGTCGATCTCCAGATTGATGAGATCTCCCATGTCGACGTCGCCCCATGTGGTGACAGACTTCGTATGGGGGATAAAGTTGATCCCGAACTCGCGGCCCTCGACCTCGTTCACGGTAAGGGATGTGCCGTTGAGCGCGACCGAACCCTTGGGCGCGATGAACCGCGCCAATGTGTCTGGCGCGCGCAAGGTGACGCGGGTGCTGTCGCCCTCGTCCCGCAAGCCGACGACCTCCGCCAAACCATCCACATGGCCCGAAACGATGTGACCGCCCAACTCGTCCCCGACACGCAACGCACGTTCCAGATTGACGCGGCGGCCATCCTGCCATGCCGACAGGTTGGTCTTTGACAGGGTTTCGGCGGAAATATCCACATCGAAAGAGTCCGACCCCAGCGCGACCACCGTCAGGCAGACCCCGTCGCACGCGATGGATGCCCCGATCTCTATTCCGGACACATCATAGCCCGTGCCGATCCGCGCGCGCATGTCGCCGCGATGCTCGACCGACCGGATGTGCCCCACATCGGTGATTATGCCCGTGAACATGAGAGCCTCTCCTTTTGCCGTGGTCCCGCCCTAGCGCCGCCGTTGCAACAAGACAAGGCATCGCTGCGGCAGGGGCTTATTTTTGCCCCGTTTATGCAGTACCAAAGCGCGATTGAGCACAAAGGCAAAACGTATCGCAATGACAGGACAGACCGGCACACACCGCGCGTTTCTGTTTCTTCAAGGACCGCACGGACCTTTCTTTCACAAACTCGGGCAAATGCTGCGCCGGGCCGGGGTGGATGTCTGGCGCGTGGGTTTCAATGCGGGCGACAGGGCCTTCTGGCCCGATCGCAGCAGCTATATCCCGTTTGTCGGCCGGGCCGAGGATTGGGCCTGCACCCTGCGCGAGATCGTCGCAGACAAGGGGATCACCGATCTCGTCCTCTACGGCGATACGCGCCCCATCCACGCCCAAGCGGTAGATGTCGCACGCGCCGCCGGCATTACGATTCATGTGTTTGAGGAAGGCTACATGCGGCCCTACTGGGTCACATACGAGCGGGGCGGCACAAATGGCAACTCGCGCCTGATGGAGATGAGCGTGCCCGAGATGCGGCAGGCGCTGGAGAATTCCGACATGGACACCGCCCTCCCCCCGGCAAGCTGGGGCGACATGCGCCAGCACGTGTTCTACGGTGCGGTTTATCATGGGTTTGTCCTGTTTCTGAACCGCCGTTACCGACATTTCCGACCGCATCGCGCGCTCAGCGTCGGCCAGGAATTCACCCTCTATCTCAAACGGCTGGTGCTCATGCCCTTTCAGGCCATAGAGCGGCGCGTCGCCACTTGGCGTGTACGCACCGGCGGCTTTCCCTATCATATGGCTCTGTTGCAACTGGAACATGACGCGTCATTTCAGGCCCATTCACCATTCTCCACCATGACAGAATTTCTGGAGACCGTTATCGACGGTTTTGCCAAAGGCGCCCCACCTCATCATCATCTGGTGATCAAGGCCCACCCGTTAGAGGACGGGCGGGTGCCCATCCGAGCAGAACTGCGCCGTCTCATTAAGGCCAATGGGTTGCGCGGGCGCGTGCATTATTTGCGGGGCGGCAAGCTGGCAAAACTTCTTGACGAGGCGCGCAGCGCCGTGACCGTCAATTCGACAGCTGCCCAGCAAGTGCTGTGGCGCGGCATTCCACTGCGCACCTTCGGGCAGGCTGTCTATGCCAAACCGCAATTCGTCTCGACCAAGCCACTGCGCGATTTTTTTGCCGGCGCAGAGCGGCCCGACCGCCGCGCCTATGCTGATTATCGCCGGTTTCTGCTGGAAACCAGCCAGATCGCCGGTGGCTTCTATTCCGCACGCGGCCGGCGGCAACTCTTGCGTCAGGCAGTCGACATGATGCTAGCGGCAGAAGACCCCTATGACGCTTTCAGTTCTGGCACCGCGGCCCCAAGGCAACAGTTGCGCGCCATCCCTTGACCCGCCTCGATACAAATACTGGATTTTCGCAGGCATCTCCGGTACTTTAAGAAAAAAAGACCCGAGGCAGAATAAAAACAGGTCGAGGAGACCGAGCAGTGATACCCCGACATTCCCGATGGGCGCGGTCTATCGCGCTTTTGGCTATTGCATCCATATTGGCCGGATGCGCCCTTCCCCGCAGCGGCCCGAACAAGCGCGAGATCTACGCGGGCTCCGTGCAAAAGCAAGGCGATGCGTTCGTTGTCACCGTCAATGACAGGGTGACGCGCGCCACTGCGGTACAGCCCGCGCTCGGCTTTACCGATGATTTCAAGAATGCAGGGCTGCTTGGTTCTGATACGATAAGCCCCGGCGACACGCTCGGTCTGACGATCTGGGAAAACGTCGATGATGGCCTTCTTGCGGGCGAAGCCACGAACCAGACCATTCTCGAAGAGGTGCAGGTCGATGGTTCGGGCTTTATCTTCGTGCCCTATGCCGGACGCATCAGGGCCGCTGGAAACACGCCCGAGGGCGTGCGCCGCGTCATCACCGAAAAACTCGATCAGCAGACCCCCGATCCCCAGGTCGAGGTGCGCCGGCTCGCGGGCGATGGATCGACCGTGTCGATCAGCGGTGCGGTTGGCGGGCAAGGCGTCTATCCCATCGAGGCCCCGACCCGAACCCTGTCAGCCATGATCGCCTCGGCAGGCGGAATCGCGATCGAGCCGGAGGTTGCACAGATCACCGTGATACGAGGCGACAAACGCTCCAAGGTCTGGTTTCAGGATCTGTTCAAACATCCGCAATTCGACATCGCGCTTCGCGGCGGCGACCGCGTGCTCGTCGAGTCTGACACCCGTGCCTACACCGCCCTCGGCGCGACCGGGACGCAGGCGCGCGTAACCTTCGAGACCCAGACTCTCAGTGCGATCGAGGCCATCGCGCAGGTCGGCGGGCTGACCACCTCTGCCGCCGATCCGACCGGTGTGTTCGTGCTGCGCAACGAACCTGCGGCGGTCGCCAATCAGGTTCTGGGACGGGATGATCTGATCGGCGCGCAGCGGCTGGTCTACGTTCTCGATCTGACCAAGCCCAACGGCATGTTCATGGCCCGTGATTTCGCGATCCGTGACGATGACACGATCTATGTGACCGAGGCCCCGTTCACGCAATGGTCCAAGGTCATCGCGGCACTCACCGGCACTCTGAGCGCGGTCGGCTCTATCTCGACGGCATCGAGCACATTGTCCGGGGACTTTTGACGCCGATGCAGGAACGTGATCCCGCCGGGGAGGCCAAGCCCCCCCGGCGGGTTTTCTATTTCAACGGCGGGTTTCTCCGGCAGCCCCGTATACGCCGCATCCTTGCGCTCAAAGGTTATCCACTCCGCCTCGGCAAGCCCGCGCCGGAGGATCTGATCGCGGTCTGGGGCCGCAGCCCCTACGCCAAACGCGGCGAGGCGGTGTCAGAGCGCACAGGCGCAGGGCTCATCCGGGTCGAGGACGCCTTCTTGCGCTCGCTATATCCAGGCCGCAGCGGCGGGGCACCGCTTGGGCTGGTGATCGACCGGCGCGGCATTTACTTTGACAGCAGTGCGCCGTCGGACCTAGAGTATCTTCTGGCCACCCATCCGTTGGATGATACCGCGCTGCTTGACAAGGCCCGGAGCGGTATCGCCCGGATGAAAGATGTCCATCTCACCAAGTACACGGCCTTCGATCCCGAGCACCCCTGCCCCGATCCCGGCTATGTGCTGGTCATCGACCAGACGCGTGGCGATGCCTCGGTTACCCATGGCGGTGCCGATGCCAATACGTTTCGCGAGATGCTCTATTGGGCGCAGCAAGACAATCCCGGCGCACGCATCCTGATCAAGACCCACCCGGAAACGGCGCAGGGCCACCGCGAGGGGTATTTCACGGCCGATGACGAAACCGAGCGAGTGCGCCTCTTTGCCGCTCCCGTGAGCCCCTGGACGCTTTTGGAGGGCGCTGTCGCGGTCTATTGCGTGACCTCGCAGCTTGGGTTCGACGCCATTCTTGCGGGCCACCGGCCAAAGGTCTTTGGCCAGCCTTTTTATTCCGGGTGGGGCCTGACCGAGGACCGCCATCCGCACTCCATACCAAGGCGAGGCCGAAACCTGACCCGTGCGCAGCTTTTTGCGGGCGTGATGCAACTTTATCCGACATGGTACGATCCATATCATGATCGGCTCTGTGATCTCGACACGGCCATCTCGACGCTTGCGGCCGAAACCCGCGCATGGCGCGAGGATCACGCGGGCTGGGCCGCTTATGGCATGCGACTGTGGAAACGAGCGCCCTTGCAGCAATTCTTCGGTCAGTACCGTCGCGTCATCTTCTCCAAGGCACCACGGCCAGACCGCCGTGCCATGGTCTGGTCCTCCCGGAACGATCAGGCCCCGGAGGACGCTGTTCGGATCGAAGACGGATTTCTTCGCTCGCGGGGCCTTGGCGCCGATCTGGTGCCGCCCTTGTCACTGGTCTGTGACGATCTCGGCATTTATTACGACCCGTCTCAGGAAAGCCGCCTCGAACGTCTCATCGTCGAACGGGCCCGGCTGCGCCCGGATCAACACCTCCGGGCAGACGCGTTGATCGCCACGCTGAATGGCCATGCTCTGAGCAAATACAACCTCGGCCAGCCTGTCGGCCATCTGCCTCGCGGGCACCGTATCCTTGTCCCTGGACAAGTCGAGGATGACGCATCGATTCAGCTTGGTGCCGGCACAGTCAGCACCAATCTAGGGCTGTTACAGACCGCACGCGCCGCCAACCCGACGGCCGTAATCCTCTACAAGCCACATCCCGATGTCGAGGCCGGGCTGCGCCCCGGCGCAATCTCGAGCGAATTGTTAGAGGCGCTTGCGGATGCCACGCTCACCGAGACCGACCCCGCAGATCTGCTTCCGCAGGTCGCGGAGGTCTGGACAATGACCTCGCTTCTGGGGTTCGAGGCGCTGTTGCGTGGTGTCGCGGTTACCACGACGGGCACGCCCTTCTACGCGGGTTGGGGGCTGACCCGCGATCTCGGCGCGATCCCTGCACGGCGCACCGCCCGGCCTGATCTGGCCGGGCTCGTGCACGCAACGCTGATTGATTATCCGCGGTATTTCGACCCCGTGACCAAGCGGCCCTGTCCGGTCGAAGTCGTCGCGGATCGGCTGGCCCATGGTATGGTGCCCCGGCGTGGCTTGGCCAACCGTATCCTCGCCAAACTGCAGGGCGCGTTGGCCACGCATGCCAACCTGTGGCGCTGAATGCTCCTCAACTTTGAGGGCCTGGCCACATCCATTGGTCGTGAGTGGCTCTTGGCAAATCGCAACGAGCGCCATCTTGATGCCACGCAGCTGGTAAATTGCAGGGCACCTAACCCACTTGCAAAACCCTAACCTTCGCCGGTATCCAGCAGGACAGCCTCGACCCGACGGTTCTGATCGCGGCCCTCGGCTGTGGTATTCGGCACCAGTGGAGACAGGTACCCTATGCCGTGCGCCTCTATTTGCGTGGGCTGCACCCCGTACTCCTCAGTGAGCCGCACCCACACTGCCTCTGCGCGTGCCTGCGATAGCGTGGCATTCGGCTCGAAACCGCCCACGCTGTCGGTATGTCCCACAAGAGCCACACGCGCATCCGGATTGGCCTGAAGAAACCCGGCAAGCGCCTCTAGGCTGGGATGCGACCCGGATCCGAGCGTGTTCGCGCCCGAGTCAAAATCCAGCCCATCCAGCCGAACATGCCCAGTGGAGCGCAAGCTCTGCGCGAGACCACCCGCAGATGAATCCGGCACCTGCGCTGGCGCCTCAAAAGCGAGTTGTGGTGGCGCGTCACTCTGCGTGGCCCGGGTGATCTGAATATAGCCAGTCCGACCACTGCGACTGACGATCAGGGCTACATGCTCGGTCTGCCCGGCCCCTCCACGACGCGCCAAAAGATAACGGTAATCAAACAGATTTACGAACATTGCCGGTGCGGACAGGACTGGCAACGCGAACCGGAAGTCAAATCCGCCACATTCCTGATCGGGACAATCGAAAATGACGTCCCAGCCGGCCTCCACAAGCTGATCACGCAACGGCGTCAGGATTTGCAGCGTCGTGGCCTCCTGCGCCGGAAACCGCCATGCCCGCGTCGTGAGCCGACCGTCAAGCCGCAGCAGTGGGGCACCCTCGCTGGAATAAGGACCGGTGGGCACTGACACGCTATCCGATGCGCGCTCCACCTCGCGGGTCAGTGTCGCATTCGCGGGCAACGCGAGGTCGACTGCGCGCGCCGGGCTACTGACCGCCAGAGCAATGCACGTCAGAGCGAGAACGCGCCGCATGACCGCTCACCTCGCCTGCGCATGGTAGTCGGGATTGGGCTGCATGGCCGTGGCCGAGGCGACCCGGTTGGTCATGTTGAAGAACCCCGCGACATTGGCGATGTCCCAGATATCGCGATCAGCAAAGCCCGCCTCGCGCAGCGCCGCACGATCCGCCTCGGTGATCTCGGACGACGCCTTGGTGATCTTTTCGGCAAAGCCCAGCATCGCCGTCTGGCGCGCATCGAGCGTGGCTGCGCGCCAGTTCATCACCATCGCCTCGCCCAGCGCCGGGTCGCCGGACAATTGCCGCACCGCCGCGCCATGCGCCACCTGGCAATACCAGCAGCGGTTGATCGAACTGACCACCACGGCGATCATCTCGCGCTCCAGCTTGCTCAGCCCGGACGGCGCAAGCATCAGGTCGTTATAGAGCGCGGTGAAGGCGTTGAGCTTGTCGATGTCGAACGCATAGGCGCGCAGCACGTTGGGGATCATGCCCAGCTTGTCCTCGCAGATATCGAAATACTTGCGGGTCTCTTCGGGCAGCGGGTCGACCATCGGCAGATCGAGTGCTGTGGGCGGTGAGGTCTTGGTCATGGCTCAGTCCTTCTGGCGATAGTGATACTCTCCCACAGGTGCAAAGCCCATGGAAGCATAGAGGCCGTTGGCCCCCGTATTGGCCCGGGTGCAGAGCACGGCGATATGCGCGGCCCCCTGGGTCGCCGCCCAATGCGCGGCCTCGATCATCATCCAGCGGCCCATGCCCGCCCGCCGGTGTGCCGCGCGCACCTCAAGCGCGTGGACCATGGCGACGCCCTGATGCAGGCCCGCATAGCCCACGGCGGCGGGGCGGTTGTCATGCCGCCCGAAAAGGCCGGTCTTGGGGCAGGCCGCGCGCTCCATCACCGCGATGCGGGCAGGCCCGATGCCGCCCTCGGCCCAGATTTCGCGCATGATCTCGAGCGGCTCCCAGACCGAGAAGGTTGTGACACGCGGCGCGCGTGTGCCGGTCAGTGCCGCGACCGGGGCGACATAGAGATTGACCGGATCGACCACGCGGTAGCCCTGATCGGCCAGCATGGCATCAAGACTCTCGTCGCCCGCCCGGATCTGGAATAATGCATCCTGCCCCAGCCCGCGCATCGCGGCCTCGGCTATGGAGAGTTCATCGGCCGTCAGCGCGCGGGTCGCCGTCGCCGCCGAGACCCGCTTGCCACCGCCCGCGCCGTCGCGGAGGGTAACCGGGCCACGCGTCTCGATCCGCGCCGGGGGCCATGTCGCTTCGGTCACGGCATAGAGCATCTGCGCATCGGGCGTCATCCGGCGAACATCCCCGACAGTTCCGCCATCGCCGCATCAACCCGCGCGCCGTCCTGCCCGCGCACCACGACATTGGCGCCGTGACAGCCGTCGCGGATGAACGGGTAAGAGCCGAACGTGAGGTCCGGATAGCGCGCCGCCAGATCGGTGAGCGGCCCGGCGATATCGCCCTCGCCGCGCCGCACCTCCAGCGTCTGCGACAGAACCGGCGCGCCGCCGGTGATCGTCGGCAGGACCGAGGCCAGCATCGCCTGAAAGATCGACGGCACGCCTGCCATGACATGCACGTTCTCGATGGTAAAACCGGGGGCGGCGCTGATCGGGTTGTCGATCAGCGCCGCCCCGTCGGGAATACGCGCCATGCGCAGGCGGGCCTCGTTCAGCTCCTGCTCGCGCGCGGCGTAATGCGCGGTGAGGATGGCGCGGGCATCGTCGCGCACTGAAATTGGGCGATCAAAGGCGCGCGCCACGTTCTCGGCGGTGATGTCGTCATGGGTGGGACCGATGCCGCCCGAGGTGAAGACCACGTCATAGGCAGCACTCAGCGCCTGCACACCCGCGACAATGGCGTCGGGCTCGTCGCTGATCACCCGCACCTCGCGCAGGTCGATGCCTACGCGGGTCAACTCACCTGCCAGATAGTGCATGTTGGCATCGCGCGTCCGGCCGGAGAGGATTTCATCCCCGATGACAAGCATGGCGGCACTCGGGTTGGGCATGGGGGCCTCCTTGATCTGCGGATGCCTTCGGTATAGGCGCAGCGCATGCGCTTTCAAACCCCTCTCGTGCCCGCGCGGCTGATCCGTCGCTACAAGCGGTTCCTGGCCGATATCCGGCTGGAGGACGGGTGCGAGGCGGTGGCGCATTGCGCCAATCCCGGCTCGATGATGGGGCTGGCGGAGCCGGGCATGCGGATCTGGGTGGAGCCCAATGACGACCCCAAGAAGAAGCTGAAATACGGCTGGCGGCTGGTCGATCACGAGAACGGACATTTCACCGGCGTCGATACCAGCCTGCCCAACCGCGCCCTGCGCGCCGCATTGGAGGCGGGCGAGGTCGCGGAACTGGCGGGCTATGAGACCGTGCGACCGGAGCAGAAATACGGGGCGGGCAGCCGGATCGACTTTCTGCTGTCGGGCGCGGGTCTGCCCGATGCCTATGTCGAGGTGAAGTCGGTGACGCTCTCGCGAGCGCCGGGCGTGGCCGAGTTCCCCGACAGTGTCACCGCGCGCGGCGCGAAACATCTCGGCGAATTGGCGAGGGTGGCGCAGGCAGGGCACCGGGCGGTGCTGTTCTACCTCGTGCAGCGGACAGATGCGCAGGTGGTGCGGGTCGCAGGCGATATCGACCCCGGCTATGCCCGCGCGCTGGAGGCGGCGCGCGCGGCGGGAGTCACGGTGCTGTCATACCGCGCCGATATCAGCCGCGATCAAGTCACGATCGGTCATAAGTTGCAGCATGACTAGGCATGCCCCTCTGGTTCTTTTGAGCAAATGGGCTTAACTAAAGACAAAACTGATGAAGCTACGAGGCCAGATGTGACCCAGAAACACCGTGGACGCATGACACGCGAGGGCATCCGCATCCATGAGGCTGCGGATTTTGCGGGCATGTATGCCGCAGGACGGCTTGCCGCGACGATCCTAGACGAGATCGCCGATCATGTGTTCGTCGGCCAGACCACCGGCGCCATCGACACGTTGATCGAGGACAAGGTAAATGCCGCGGGGGCCAAATCGGCGACCATCGGCTACAAGGGCTATCAGCACGCCAGCTGCATCAGCGTCAATCACGTGGTCTGCCACGGCATTCCCGGCGACAAGGTGCTCAAGGATGGCGACATCCTGAACGTGGACGTGACCGTGATCGTGGATGGCTGGTTTGGCGACACCAGCCGGATGTATGTGGCAGGAAAACTGAGCCGCAAGGCCGAGCGTCTCGTCCAGGTGACGCATGATGCCCTGATGAAAGGGATCGAGGCGGTACGCCCCGGCAACACCTTTGGTGACATTGGCCATGCGATACAGGCCTATGTGGAGGCCAACCGCATGTCCGTGGTGCGCGATTTCTGCGGGCACGGGCTCGGCCGGGTGTTTCACGCGCCCCCCAACGTGCTGCATTACGGGCGCGAAGGCGCGGGGGCCGTGCTCGAAGAAGGCATGTTCTTCACCATAGAGCCGATGGTCAATCTGGGCCGTCCCGAGACCAAGGTGCTCGCCGATGACTGGACAGCTGTCACGCGCGACAAGTCGCTCTCGGCGCAGTTCGAGCACTCAGTCGGGGTGACCGCCGAGGGCGCGGACATCTTCACGCTCTCGCCTGCGGGGCGATTTCATCCGACGTGGGGCGGCTGAAGGCAGGTTTGGCCCGGAGCGGACGTTGCATCCCGCCAGAAGGTGCCGCGCGGTCGCAGGGCAGGGGACTGGCGATGCAACGGCCTTTGCGGGCGCTTTATGCCCGCCAAGTCATTGTAACCTCAACACGTTGCACGCCACATCAAATCGCCAGGCCGCGGGACGGCGTCATGCCGGAGGCATGCCTCTGGCATGGCGATCGCGCGGCACCTTCGGTGCTGTTCGCGCGGTTGGCTCATAGGTCCGCTCCAGGCCAACGTCAACCAGACCCGTTGGGTGATGCCCGCAGCACCGCCCCGGGGTTCATGATACCCAAAGGATCGAGCGCAGTTTTAAGACTGCGCATGACCTCAAGCTCGACCGGATCGCCATAGCGTTCAAGATCCTCGACCTTGAGTCGACCGATCCCGTGCTCGGCACTGACAGACCCGTCCATGTCGTGCACCAAGTCGTGCACTGCCCGTTTGATCGCATCCCGCTCGGCCATATGATCCGCACGGGATTTGCCCGGCATCGGAAAGACATTGTAATGCAGGTTTCCGTCACCCATGTGGCCGAAACAGTTGATCCGGAAATCACCGATCTCCGCAATCACACCCCTGCCTTTTTCGATGAACTCGGGAATGACCGACATCGGCAGAGAAATATCGTGCGAGCTAATCGAACCGATCCGGCGGTTTGCCTCTGGGATCTGCTCGCGGACCTCCCAGAAATCATGCCGCTGCGCCTGCGATTGCGCGATCATGCCGTCGCTCACAAGCCCGGCCTCGAAGGCGGATGCAAAGAGCGCCTCAAGAGCCTCCGCCGGGTCTATGCCGCGCGCAAGCCCCACATCGATCAGGACAAACCATTCGGGCGCTTCAGAAAATGGCTGGCGGATATCCGGCAAGGTCTCGGCTAGGAAATCGAGGCCCTGCCGGTGCATGATCTCGAACGCGCTGATGCCCTCGCCCATGTGCTCCCGCGCCATCGCCAGAAGGTCGAGCGCGGCGCGCGGCCCCTCGACCACCATCAGCGCCGTGCCCTCGCCCGCCGGACACGGAAAGAGCTTGAGCGCGGCAGCGGTGATGACGCCCAATGAGCCCTCGGATCCGATCATCAGATTGCGCAGATCATAGCCGGTGTTATCCTTGCGCAGCCGTTTCAATCCGTGCCAGATGCGCCCGTCGGGTAGCACTGCCTCCAACCCCAGACACAAATCGCGCGCATTGCCGTAGCGCAGCACATTGACCCCGCCCGCATTGGTGCCAAGCAGGCCGCCCAACCGCGCGGACCCTTTCGACGCGATGGTCAGTGGGAACAGCCGGTCCACATTGTGAGCCGCGTCCTGAATATCCTGCAGGATGGCACCCGCCTCGACCACCATCACGTTTTCCTGCGGCCAGATTCCCCGCACCGCGCGCATCCGTTCAAGGCTGAGGATGACGGGAACCGGACCATCGGGCGCGATCTGCCCCCCCACCAGACCAGTACCACCCCCATAGGGCACCACCGGCACGCGGGCCGCGGCACAGGTTCGGATTATCTCCGCCACCTCCTCGACAGATGCGGGCGCAAGCACGACACCCTGACCATGCCAACGGCCGCGCGGTTCTTCGAGATAGGCCGGCGCAGTCTCGCGAAATACGGCTGCGGGGAGGCGAGCGCGCAATGCGTCGATGAAATCCGGGGTGGCAGCGTGACGATCCATGGCCCGCTATCTATCATGTTCCCCGCAACTGGCCAGCCCCCTGCCCTGCGCACGCAAAACAAAGTCGTCCCAAGCGTCCGACGCGGCCTTGCCAAACCGGCAACGCAGCGCCAAGTTGCCGCCCATGTTTCAGACCATCCCGCGTGCCCCGCTGATCCTCGGCCTTGCCGGTCTCGTCCCATTTGTATGGGGCGCACTGACGGTGCTTTTCCCCGATCTCGCGGATTGGACCATGCAGACCATAGGCCCACGGTTTGCCGGGCCTTACGTGATGCTCTTTTATGGTGCGATCATCCTGTCGTTCATGTCCGGTGTGCTCTGGGGCTTTGCCGCACAAGCCACCGGCACTATGGCCACCACCGGCTACGCCCTCTCGGTGATCCCGGCGCTCTGGGCCTTCTTCATGACCGGCGGCGGGCCGGTCTCGGCGGGGATGAACCTGATCTTCGGCTTTGCCGGTCTTTTGCTGCTGGATCTGCAATTCGCCCGCTGGGGTCTTGCGCCCGCATGGTGGATGCCGCTACGGCTCGGGCTCAGCGCCGTGGTGATCGCCTGCCTCGCGGTCGGCGTCTTTCTCTGAGGGCCAAACATGACCGATCTGACGCTTTATTCCATGCCCTCCTCGGGCAACAGCTACAAGGTGCGGCTGCTCTTGGCGCTCGAAGGGCGGGCCTATACCCATGTGCCGATCGAGACCAACACCCCCGACCTGGCCGGGGCCAAGGCGGCGGGCCACCTGCCCTTGGGCAAGCTGCCCGCGCTGCACCTCGGCGACGGCACGATCCTGACGGAATCGAACGCGATCCTGTGGTATCTCGGCGCGGGCACCGGATGGGTGCCCGAGGACGCGCTGGAACAGGCGCAGATGCTCGCCTGGATGTTCTTCGAGCAGAACCGCCACGAGCCGGTCGTCGCCGTGCGTGCCTCGCTCGCGACCTATCCCCATCTCGCGCATGAGGCCACGCCCGAGCGCATGGCGGCGCTGCTCGACGAGGGCCACGCGCTGCTTGGGCTGATGGAGGAGGCTCTTGACGGGCAGGACTGGTTATGCGGCCCCTCGCCCACGCTCGCCGATGTCGCGCTCTACGCCTATACCCACACGGCGGGTACGCGCGGCGGGTTCGAGATGGGCCGATTTCCGCGCCTCACCGCATGGTGCGCCCGCATGGTGGCGCTGCCGGGCTACGTTGGGCTGACGGATGGCTGATCTCTTTGCCTATACCGACGGCGCCTGCTCCGGCAATCCGGGCCCCGGCGGCTGGGGCGTGCTAATGCGCGCCATGGCAGGCGACGCCATCGTCAAGGAACGCGAGCTTTCGGGCGGCGAGGCCGACACCACCAACAACCGGATGGAGCTTCTGGCGGCAATCCACGCGCTCGAGGCGCTCTCGAAACCCTCGGCGATCACAATCGTCACCGACAGCGCCTATGTGAAGAACGGGATCACCGGCTGGATGCATGGCTGGAAGCGCAACGGCTGGAAAACCGCCGCGAAAAAGCCGGTCAAGAATGTCGAACTGTGGCAGCGTCTGGATGAGGCGCAAAAGCGCCACACCGTGACCTGGGAATGGGTCAAGGGCCATGCGGGCCACCCCGAGAACGAGCGCGCGGACGAGTTGGCGCGCGCGGGCATGGCCCCGTTCAAGCCCGGCAAATCAGGGGCCTGAGCGCCCTCATCCTGCTTGACTTCGCTTCAGTGCGGCCTTTGCCGCTGACCAGCGGGTTTGACGCGAAAAGCGCGGATGTCCCGGCAACAGGCATCCCCGAACTGAAACTGTAGGTAAACGCCCGCGCCGGCCCGACCAAGCTTTGGGCGGACTGCGGGATGCCGTCGCGGGGCGCTTGAAAGCCGCCCCTCACGCAACATGTAAGGATTTGTGGCGAGTAAAGTGGGTGTTCATGGCAAAGAGCTTTGGGCATGGTCATCGGTAATGTCAGCCCGCTTTTCGGCCGAGTGCCCGCCACAACGCGTGACCCGAAGTGGCCTGGCCACTTTCACAATGACGAACCTCGTATTGGATTCAGCGAAAAAAACGGAGGCTACTGGTGAAGGCAAACGCAACGAAGCTCCCACCGATTGACCCGGCGCATGCTGCCATCATTGAACGATTTGGCGGCGAAATCACTGCTCTCGATCCGATTGGGGCGCAAGTCTCGGGGATAGACCTGTCCTCCAGAGACGCACCACCTCCCGAGGTTGTCGCCGTGCTGGAACGTGAAATGGCGCATCGCGGGTTTCTCGTTTTCAAGAACGAGACGCAGCTGACGCCCGAGGATTTCTTGCGTACCAGCTGCCTTTGGGGCGGCAAGGAATTGCAAAGTACGCATGGCGTTCACCCGGCAACGCCCGGCGGAAATCGCCATATTTTCCGGCTTTCGAACGATGAGCGGCATGGCATTCCCGATGTCGGGCCACAATGGCACAATGACGGCAGCTTTCTCCCCGCCACGTTTTCTCATTCGGGCTATCACATCATTCGACCCGCCGAGAATGGCGGAGGCACGTATTTCGCGCACCAGGGTCTTGCATTTGAGGCGCTCCCCGAGGATCGCCGCGAGCGCTGGACGCGCTTGTCATCCGTGAACTCCGCCTCGGGTGCCGTGCATCCATTGGTGCATGCGCACCCCGTTTCCGGTCAAACGTGCATCTGGCTGCATCTGGGCATGACCGGCGCGGTGATCGAAAAGCTGCCCGACCGGGATGGCTTCAGCCTTCTTCACGCGGACGACCTGAAGCAGCTCTGTCATGACTACAACGACATCCTGAACGCCGGGCTGACAAATGGCTACGCGGTGGCCTACGAGTACAGCGAGAACGATTGCGTCTTTATCGACAATCTGGCTGTCGCCCATCGCGCGGCACCAGAAGCGCACATGCCCGTGGAAAAACAGGGCTTGCGGATCATGCATCGCAGCACGGTGAAGGGCGTGCAGAACCTCGCACCCGCTTTCGACTTGCCCCTCCATGTGAATATCGACGGCCCCAATCCAATTGGTGAGGGCGTCTGGCAAGGCGGCGGCGTCGGATTCCGGTGGGAAGACGGCATCCCCATGAGAAACTAATATGCGCTACCTGACAGAAGAGCCCCGGCCTGCCTCAGGTTCGCCCTCGGTTGCCAGACCGAACGTTCCAGGCACAACAATGCGAGATAATGCTATAGATGGCCAAAATGACCTCACATTTTGGAAGGGCCGATCGTGTTGAAAAAGTCGGCGTCTGAATAGACCCTAGTTTCCCAGACGCTTTGCAGTTTCAGCTTTTGCTGCTGTTTGAGATCTATCGGTGACATCCGCCCGTTTTATGGATTGGAAATCCCTTCCCGCTTTTCTGGCTGTTGCGCGGAACGGCTCGCTTCGGGCGGCGGCCGAGCAATTGGGCGGCACCCTCGCGACCCTGCGTCGCCAGATCGAGGCGCGCGAGGCGCAGCTCGGCACCCAGCTCTTCCGGCGGGCCGCGGACAGCTTGGGGGGCTTTCATAACTGTGCAGAGGCCCGCGCCGGATTGCATGCAATAGGAAAAGGCATGTGCCGAGGCCGCGCCCCGACCTCACGCAACGCCGCTAAGGCGAAAGTGCAACGAAGTCTTTCTTCAGATTTTTCAACAAAAGAAGATAGTGGTCCTTCGAAATGAATTGATTTTCCTTTGGCTGCGCCCTTGGAAACATCAACGGCAGCAGTTCCTGTTCGGTTTCAGCGTTCCCGTCTTCGTAGGACTTGTTTTGCCCGGACTGACCATCCGAAGCAATTCGCATCCCTTCGATCCCTTTCCAGCGCGTACCTTCATGCATGTCCGACACTGCGGTCGTCGTACTTTGCGGCGGGACCACGGGCATGTGGTCAAGGCCAAAGGCATGCCCCACCTCATGCGCAATAGCACCATTATTCGCGATTCGTTCAACGCCTGTCAGCGCCTGTGTCAGGCTCATGCCAATGAAGGGCTGCGCGGCAGCCTTCGTGGGATTGTCGGCCTCATCAACAATCGGGATATTCGCAACACCCACGAGCTTGATCCATTCAAATGGCATTAAGATCACCACCAAGTCGAAGCGGTCGTAACTATTGTTCGCGATCAGATGGGTCTGCACGGCATTGATGAGCTCCGAGCGCACGGCATGACGTTTCCGGATCTTCTCTGTCACGGCAGGCGGCCTCGCCAGAAAGTCGTTGAATGCCCGAAGCGTCTCCATGGTGTCGTTCGAGAAGGTTTCGGCCAGCATCTCGAACTGGTAGATTTTCTCTATTGCTGAAACGAGCTTTTCATTGAGGTCGGGGTCAGCCGGCGGCGCCGGCGCTTCGGAGAACTCCACCGACTGCACCGGGAACAGCTGTTCGATGTACTCTTCGGAGCGTTCGGCGGTAAGTACCGCCTCATTGAGTGCGTCCTGCGGCACATAATCATACCACGGGCCGACACGGGCAAAAACGTAACCAATGTTCAGATCGCGTTCGAGCGGGTCCCAGCGGATGGTCTCGTAGCCCGAGAAGATGCGCGTCGCGCCGTCGCAATCCCTGACCGGTTCGACCTCAGTGCGCACCAAGCTCACCTCTTCGAAGTCGGGTGTCCAGCCGAAGAAATTGATGCTGTTCTCCGCCATGCGCCGCTCTTGCGGAGAAAAAACGTCCGGGCGCCGTAGCGTAACATCACGTTTCTCGTCGACCAGCAGCGGAGCACCGATGGAGGAGCCAGGGCGGACTCGCACATGCGCGGGAAAGGACACGACCTGCCAGCCCGTTGCAACCTGTGGATCGACCCGCCATTTCGGATAGGCCCGGATGACCGTGGGTTTGCCGCCCACCAGCGGCGTATTGGTCACGACCTGGATTGTGTCGCTCTCGATGCCTTCCGACTGCACGAGATGCTCTGCAAGCCCCTCTTTCATGCGTTCGGTATCATCGAGATCGACCATGGTGTCGAAAGACCAGACCTGATCGACGGCGATCCGTTCGCCTTCCGCGCCGCGGATGCCTTGCGGTCCCGCGCGCACCGTCAGTCGGTACCGCACCCCGTCTCGGAGCGGCTCTTGAGGGGTGACGACCACGGTATCGGCGCCCGCAAGGCGCGGACGCACGTGGATTTGGGCCATGTCAGCGCCGCCCTGGCCATTGGCAAGACCGGTTTCCAGCTGCACGGTGCCGGGGGTGACAGAGGCCGGATCGAGCGGACGGTCAAAGGTCAGGCTGATGCCGGGATCGTCCCAGGGAAGGTTCGTCTCGCCCCGGATCGGGCGGTGCGACACGAGCTGCAGCTCGCCGACCGGCGCAGTGCCGCTCGAGGGTGCCTGCGCGATTTCCAGAAGCGACATCGCATAGCCCATATTGCGCATATTCGGCGCGGCAAAGCGGCCGGTGACCTGTAACGGCTTTTCGCCCGCCTCGCGGTCGACATCGACGCGACCCGGGCCCCTCGAACTCCAGCTGCGGCGCTCCTGCTCCACCCGCGCGGTCCCGGACAGGTCAAACCGACCGTATACCTCGGTTTCGGTGATCCGTTCGATATACACCGTGCCCGAGAGATTGCCGCTCGGAACCCGCGTTCGCGTGCCCGCCTGCCCCACCCCGTCGATGTCGCAGTCCATGTCCCTGACCTGCCGCCCGACCGTCGCGTCCAACGGCACGGACGCAAAGTCCATCGCCTCGAGCGCGCCCTGTCGCACGGCACGGCACATGCGCTTTTCGAATTCCTGCTCGCGGCGCTGCTTTTCCGTCCTGGGTGGCAGGTACGGCCGGGGCCGGATCTGGCCAGTCCAGGATTTGAAGATACCTGCCGGCCCGCCCTCCCCGTCACTGCCGACCGCACGGGCCCGATAGCTTTGTCCGGCGCGCAGATCGCCGGGTCCGGCGTTGGTCAGTGCGATGACCAGATGCGCACCGCTGTTAAGCGGCCAGCCGCCCACACCACCATGGCGGTAGCCCAGGGGCCTGCCGAGACTGCCGCCCTGAAACGAGAAGATGTTGGGACTGAATATCTCGAACACCGCGCGCCGGGTACCGCCACTGGCCGTGTCGATGTCGAGGCTTTCGCCCGACATCTCCTCAATGAAACCGACTGTTCCCTGATCTAGCCCCGGGACGCCCTCGGTGCCGCCAATGCGTTTCGCCGCCAGATGGCGTGCACAGGCCGCGCCGCCCGCGCTGACACCGCCCGAGATTGACATGCTGGCCTGACCGGGCATCAGCTCGGCATTCGCCCCGCCGGCGAACGCGCGCGGGTTCAGGTTGCCCAGAAGGTCACCGGTCTGTGGCGGGTTTATCGCCTCCAGCATGCCGCCGACCGAGCACAGCGGAACGGGAGGCGGATCGTTGGGACCGCACCCGTGCTGCGCCCGCAGCGGCAGGGCAAACAGGCACAGGGCCGCCAACGCCGCCCCGGTGCGACCCGACCCGGAAAGGAGCGGGATTCGCCGCCTCACTGGTTGCTCATATTCATGACGCCGCCGAAGTCCACCGGCTCGGCAGGCAGTTCGAAATCACCGGCCGGGCCGGGATCGTCACCGACTGCGGTGACAAGGAAACGATCCCCGAAAGACAACGCCGCGAGGCCGCGTTTATCGAGTTCGACCAAGAGCGTATTGGGCGCCTCGCCACTGGCGCTCTCGATCAGGCTCATCTTCTGGGATTGATGCTCCAGCAGCCGGGAGTTGTCGGTCAGCACCGCGGTATCGGTCTGCACCTGTCCGCTATTGTCGACCCACTCGATTTCATGGACCTCGCCCTCGATCCCGGCGATCTCGCGGCTCTCGCCCAATCGACGCATCTCCCTGATCTTTTCGGGAAAGACGACACCGGTCTGATCATGCGACGGTGCCTGAGCTGCACCCGCTCCTGACATGTCCTTGAACTTGCCAAGGTCCATGACGGTGATCTGCCCGGCCATCGAGATGATGGAGTAAATCGTGCCATTGCGCATGAGCATGTAGGCATCCATACCCTCGATATCGGTGCGCAGGGCGCTGCCCGTCCAGCGTTCGGTCATTTTCATCTGGCCGGCGTCCCCGGCATCCGCGGTATAGCTGACCCGGCCCTCGGCATGGCCGGTCGCAGCGGTGATGAGGGTGGCGAGGATTGCAGCGGGAATAGACCGGATCATGGTTCGTCTCCTGTCTGTTTGACCGGATGAGGGGTGGCTCGGCGCGGCACTGGCGTGTCGAGGCCGACATAGCCAAAGCCACGCGCGCGGGCGTTGCCGCAGACGAAACCGGGCGCGTATCGGTCGGCCACGGCACGGGCCAGCGCGTTGGCGTCAGGCGTGTCGGTAATGTCGATGAAGCCCACCATGCAGCTTTCCGTGCCGGAGGCATGAGCCACGGTGCTGACAACGAGCATCTCGCGGTAATCGTGGCTTGGTCCGACGCTCCAGCGGTGAATGGTGGCGAAGGGCCGCATCTCGCCCTGCATCGGTTGCCGCCGCCATTCGACGGTGTCGTGAACGGTATTGAACGGCGAGAAGCTCTCCCAGGGACCGAAAGCAGGCGTGCTGCCGTAGTCCATCGAGATGCGCGCATCGCCATCTGTCAGCATCAAGTGCAGCCCGTTCGGTCCCGGACAGATCAGTCGAAAGCCCATGCCTGCCTCGTCGGCTGGCCGATCCGTTTCCAGTGTCCTGCAGTCGTTTTCCCAATCGTAGCTCGTGTAGACACTGTCCATGTCCTGTGCATGGGCCGCGGCCGGCAGGGCCAGAGCGAGCAGCGCCAAGCGGATCATTTGGCAGTCTCCACCGGTATTTCCGCAAAGCGCACGGTGACGCTGCCCGCGCCGTCGACCTGGTCATGCGCGCCCAGCCTTGCGGTGACCTCACCGGCCAGACGGCCATCCGATCGCTCGAGGCGGCCGTCGGCGGCGACCTCGACGTCGGCGAAGGTGATGGACACAGGTGCGTTCGGCCCGGCGTTGAATGGGCCGACATATCCGGTCGGAAAGTCCAGTTCGAGCTTGGGACCGAACTTGCCGAGCGACAGCACCAACCTGTCATTGCGCTCGACGGCCCTTGCCGGGGTGAAGAAGTTGATAAGCGGGTCGTCCGGCATCGACTTGTCGAGCGCGGTCACCGCCCCGGTCGTCTCGACCAGAATGACTTCGGCCCCGACGTCGTAGGGGATTTGGTTGAACCGGGCCGACAGCGTGATCTCGTCGCCGGGGTCGTCGCGGGACACGAAGGTGATCTCGACAGCGCCGGAGATCGCGGCCTGGTCGCGGCGCTCAAGCGTTAGGCTACCACCTTTTTGAGAGGTATAGGTGGCTGGGCTCGGGGCGTTCGGGCCCTCGTCACGGACGCTCATCCAGAGATAGGCCGACGGCAGGTCGTCCGAGCTCGTGGGGCCGATCTCGTGCCGGCCCACCCCGATGCCCTTTGGGAGGCCCATACTGAGCGTCAGGTCCACGGTCTCGCCATTCCATGCAGCCATTCCCGCAAGCGACAGGCTCCAAGGGCCTTCGGCGTTCGTAGCCTGGTTGCCGTCCATCGTGAAGTCCGACCGGTTGCAGGGCGCGTCTGCACGGCGCGGCGCGACATCGCCTTCGACCGTTCCGGACAGCGCCATGCGATAGGCGCCCGCGGTGAGATCGCCGTTGTCGGTTTCAACCGGCAGGGCAGCGACGCCCGGCGCGCGGCGGCAGGCGGTCGAGTCGATGACCTCGGCGCCGTCCCTGTCAAGCCAGACCAGCTTGTCGCGCGACCACGGCAGGTGCCAGAGCATGCGGTCCGGCCCGGAGCGTAGATCGCCTGGACCCGCGTAGCGGATATCCGGGGGATTGCCGCAGATATTGGTCCCGTTGCCGACGACCAGCGGCAGCAGCCCGTCTTGGTAGGCCGGCAACCGCGCTTCGTTGCAGATCGTCAGACGTGCTCCGGCCTGCGGATCAACGGCAACCGCCCCCCCCGAATCTATCCAGACCGGGCCGGGCCGCACGGCCGCCCGCCCGTCCGCAAAGGGCGCCGCCGCATCGATCTCGCGCGTGCTACCATCGAGCCCGGATATCTCTCGAATGACCCAGTCGGAGGTGCCCATGTAGCCGACCTCGCGGTTCAGGCGCACGGGCGCGCGACCGTTCGCATAGCGACCCGCCTCCTGCAGGATAAACTTGCGCGGGAAAACCAAATCGCCGGACCGGTCGATATACCCCCGGTTCTCGGTATTCACGGCCGCCGGGGCGCGGCCGCCGACAAAGTCGCCGCCCTCGACAAACTCCGGCGCGATCGCCATCGTCCCGTCCGTGTTGATCCAGCCCACGCCTTCCCCTGCAATGCGGGCCCAGGCCAGCCCGTCCGAAAAGCCGCCGATATCCACCACATTGCGGTCCGCAAAGGCGCGCGGGATCCATGTGTCTCCGTCGCGGGTGACATAACGCGGGGCACCATCGGCCGGGGTGAAGGCACTGCACCCTTCGGACATCGGCTTGAAGGGCGAGAGCGCGAATGTCTCCTTCGCAATCACGACACGGTCCGCATCTCTCGCGCCGGGCTCGACGATATAGGCGCCGGTCCGGTCGATGAGACCCCAGCCCGTATCGGTCTCGACGGCCGCGACACCGTCCGAGAAGGGGCGGACCTGACGCCATTCCGGCGCGAGGCGCCATTCGCCGTCTCCCCCGACATAGCCCCACTCTGCGCCCTGCGGCAACGGATAGAGCGGTGCTCTTTCCGTGTCATCTGGCGCGCCACAGGGTTGCGCGGCAGCGCCTGCGGTCGCGACACCGAGGACCGCGCTGGCCCATGCAAAGGCCGTGCAAAGAAACTCACGCCCCATCATTTCACCTCCACGATCTCGATGCGGTCGAACTCGGCGACGGTCTGTTCCGACCCAAGAGTGCCGGCGAAAAGCGCCGGGTCGCCACGCGTGCGCAGGAGCTGGATCGGGTCCGTCTCGATGACCTCGGGGCCGCCCTCCTGCATGCTCCAGCCATTCATCTCGAGTCGGCCGATATAGTCTCGACCGCGCTTCGAGATGGTCAGACGGGCGCCCTTTTCCTCGAAATCCCGCAGGATCCGGGCCAGGTCGTAGCCGCGGAGATCGCCGGCGATCTCGACCTCGGCGCGGGTTTCCGTCCCCCCGGACATGGCCCGCAACCGCAGCCAAAGGTCGTCGTTGGAGTTGCCCTGCCGATAGACATAGGCCGAGAGCGTGTTATCAACATCGGCGTGCCGCCCCACCTGCACGATAGCCCGTCGGCCGCCCAGCGACTGGACCTCGCCCATGCGCGCGGTGAAGTCCGCGCTCAGGTCCCAGTCGCCGTCGGGAAACTCTGCGGCTGACCAGCGAAAGACGTTGGGTTGATCCTCGGCATCGCCCATGTAGCCGGGCTCGACGGTCATCGTCACGAGGGCGCCGTCGTCGATGATAAAGCCGGACGGATCGGGGTTCTCGACTGTCCAGTCCGGGCCGAGCTCGGCGCGATCGAAGTCGTCCGCAAAAAGCGGACCTGCCGGTTCGGGTTCGGGCTCGGGTGCGCTGACCTTCCGGAGCGCCCCGGTCAGCGATGCCGCGTCCGAAGCGGGGATGTAGCGCCCGCCCGTCTCCTCGGCGAGGCACGCGAGCTGGCCGTCGGCGTCGTCTACATCAAAGCCGATGACATGAGCGGTGAAACTTGCACCCGATCCGGCGAGATCCCGACCCAGCGCGCAAAGGTCAGCGCCGCAATTCTCGAGCCCGTCCGTCACGACGATGACGGACCCGGACTGCCCGACCGCATCGGCGGCGGCGCGGACAGATGCGCCCACGGGTGTCTTGCCACGCGGCGTGATGTCCTCCAGCGCGGCGTTGACAGCGCCCCGGTCCAGTGGACCAGGATCCAGCAGCGTCTCGATGTCCCCGCAATCTCCCTCGCGCCGGTGCCCGTAGGCCATCAGGCCAAGCGCCCTTTCCTCCGGCCAATCGGCCACCATGCGCTCGACCGCGTCTCGCGCGATCTCGATCTTAGCGGTGCCTCCGATCTGGCCCCACATGCTGCCGGATCCGTCGATAACGATCATCGTTCCGCCGTCGTCTTGCGCCCAGGCAGCGCCCGCCAGCGCGGCAACACCGATCAGTCCTGTCATCGAGCGATTTGCAAACACACGTCTCTCCCCACGTTTTCACGGCACGGTGGCAGCTTGAAAACCCATCCGCATGGGGCGTTTGCCCTATTTTCTGAACATGTTAGGCCGAGGTCATGGAAATTGACCTGCGACTCGCCAAGAGGCTTGCTGACATTCAGCGTCGGCTGCTCGAGCTTGAAACGAACCCCGGCACCGTCGAAGGTATTCTCGAGGATGCCGCAAGAATGGTGGAGGCCGATGCCGCCATGGCGGGATGGCTGAACGAGGGAACGCCCTTGCTCGCTACGTGGAATGCGGGTCCGCAGATCGAAGAGTATTTCTTTCGGACGTTCGCGGGCGTGGACCGCGACGGCAACATCCGGTCAACGGACCCGGACCTTGATAGCATCAATCTGACCCGGCGACAGATGGGCAGCGGTGTCTACCACGAAAGCGCCTTTGCTGGTCGCGCTGTGATCGAGAGCGCGGCCTTTCACCGCGAGGCGTTCCGTCCTGCGGGCATGAACCATGTTGTCGGCATGACGACGCGCCTGGCGGTGGGTGAGGCCGTATTCGCGATGGGCTACCGAAGCGGCAAATCGCCCGCCTTGGTCGGAGGTAACGCGGAAATCATCCTCAACCTCCTGCTGCCGGCTTTCGCAAACACCTTTGAGGCTCTGGACCGGCAGGCACGCAATTTCGAGCGCCTCCAGCGTGCGATCGCCGAGAGCGATATGGATGTGAGTGTCCAGGAGGGCGAAGAGTGGTCCGAAGGCGGTACCGGGGCGTTTCTGAACCTGCCGTTGCCAGGTCCGGATGCCGCCTATCTTGCTATCTCGCCGCCCGACGCCGCAACGCTGGCGTCGAGACTGGCAGCGAAGTATGGCCTTACAAAGCGTCAGGAAGACATCACGCATTGTCTGCTCGATGGCCTTTCGACAAAGGACGCAGCCGCACGATTAGGCATCAGCCCGAATACTGCCCGACGCCATTGTGAAGCAGTCCTTCATCGGACCGGCGCAAGCCGACGCGGCGAGTTGAACTGGCTCGCACGGTCTCTTGTCCTGCGATCTCCGGATCAGTAACTACGTGCAATTCGTAGCCTCCGCCTCAACCGAACCAATCTAAAACAGCGACATTATACCATTGGTTTTATCAATTGACCGTTACCCAGTCTCTTTGGGTGATTGAGGTTATGCGGTCTGGATCATTCGCGAAGAAATTCCAGGCGTCTGCGCATTTGTTGAGTATATCTTCATAGCTGTCGGACACAGTGATGGCGAGTTTGTTTGAACGCAGATAGGCCCAGACGTTTTCCATCGGATTGAGTTCGGGGGCGTATGGCGGCAGCTTCAGCAGGGTGATGTTGTCGGGCACGTTGAGGGCTGTCGCGCCATACCATCCCGCGCCGTCCACGATCTGGAGCGCGTGTGAGCAGGGCGCAACCGCCTTTGCGATCTCAATGAGATGCAGGCCCATCGCTTCCGCGTTGACATGAGGAGGGATCAGCCCGACGGCGATGCCGCGCGCGGGCGGGTGCCGCGTTTTGCCCAGATTCGGGTGAGCGTTGGCACCGCCGATGACGCGACGGCTGCGGCGCGAGCTCGACGTGCTCGGATAAACCTTGGCCCGGCACTTGATCGGTGCCGGGCCTCGCTTACCGGATGGAAACCCAACCGTGAAGCCAAGAAGCTGCCTGAACGCCAATGCCCATTGGAATGATCATGAAAGTTTTTCGGCCCGAAGACACTTTTTCGCTTCGCCAAAACCGCAATGAGCCAAGGTTTTGATCAGGCTTGCACCGTATCGAAAGGCATCAAGAGAGAAGGAATAATTCCAAGCCCGGACATCAAATCTTTCATCTCTCCCGGCACCGCCGACTCTGACACCAGCGAAAAACGTGTGGCCACCGCCACGGGCTGGATGGCGGGAGACCTATGCTGTCAAAGCGCGCCAAGCAGTCGGCGTGATCGAGGCCAAGCCAGACAGCTGGGGTTTGAAGCTTACATCTGTAGAAGAACAGTCCGAAGGCTATGCAAACGCCAATCTGAAATGGTACAGAGTGTCCACGGTTTCGTCCGAAGGCAGTACAGCACGACATTCTCCGCGCCTCTCGTACAAATTTAGGGTGCGGTCCATCTTGGCTTCGAACGATCCATGGCTGATCTTGCCGAGATCTCCGTGGAGTTCTTCGCCATACTCAACAGCGTTTCTGCTGTTCGATTGGGTCAACGTCGAGTTCGCCCCGAAAGCAGAGAGGTTGTACCCAAGGCATGAACTCCGGTCCAAGACTTGCAACCGCGCTCTGAATCGCGCGAGGCGGTAGGCATCCCAATTTTTGCTGGGAAAGGACATAACGATGGCACCGCAGCACAAGATCGACCTACTTGAGTTTGCACGCATCGTGAAAGACGGCAGACAGATTACCGATGAGGAGTTCGTTGATCAGATGCGACGCATTCTGCCTATCGATACCCTGAGGGATATCACTCCGGCGGAATCCGAATGGCTCTTCATGGCGATCAGCTGGCTACATGACTACAGCCTGCTCTTGTTGGAATTCCATCAGGTCGAGGTCAACAAGAGCACGAGCCACGCGGGCCATCCGGCCATCCCGGGGCCGACCGGCCCCTTCATCGAAAACATGCTGACTCGTAGCGGACCGCCTGACTTCTCGCAGCTGAGGGATTTTGGTCTTGGAAAGGGCCAGGATTCATAGATGTTCTTGATCTCTATTGTTGGCAGTCGCACGCCTGAGGGCGCGAACCCAATGACCTAACCTTTCGGAATGACAAAACTTTCGAAACCGCCTTGTGAGCATGCGAATGCCATTCTTTGCAACTCAACAGGTTCTTGGTCGCGATCGGCCCAAATCGGACTCTCAGCACCCAGCTGGCATTCTGCGGTCGCAGCTCGCGTAGCTGTGCCTGCTGCGACAGAAGAGCCCGCATGGACAGCACGCCACGCGCCAAACAGTGGAAGCGTTCAACGTACGGGTCTCACGTGTCCAGGAGGCGAGCTTATCGGGGTGAACGCTGCACGCTGCCTTACCTCCCACCGAGCCGGTCGCCACGGACGAGAAAGCGACCCTCGATCTGCAATGCCAGCGGCTCGCCCGAGATCGGCGGCGCCTCTTCGACGGCGGGACGCTGCGCGTGGATATGCAGATGCGGCTCTGTGCTCGCTCCGGAATTGCCGACCTCGCCCAATCGATCTCCCTCGACGACGATGTCCCCGGATGCGACGCTCACGCTTCCATGGCGCATATGGGCAAAGACGATCTCGATCTCGCCGCAACGCAGGATGACATGGTTGCCAAGGCGATTGACCGGGTCCTGTTCCGGCACTTCGAAGTCCGGCATGTTGTCCTCAGCGGCGACAACTGTCCCCGCACAGGGCGCGCGCAGCTCCGCGCCGAAGATCGCGTAGGCGGCAGGTTCGGCCGGCCACCATCCTTCGGCGCGCAGCCCCCACGGCCCGAGCCCGAAGAAATCGAGCGCATAGGATTGCCCGCGCCAGGGGCGGAACCGCGCGACGCTGGCATCCAGCGTCTTCAGGTGGACGTTCACAACAGCGTTGGACCCGCCGTTTCCGACGAGATAGCGGCCAGGGCCAAAGGGGTTGGCGATATCCACGACCTCTACCGCCGGCAAGTTGCGCCCCATCAGCGCCCGTACCCCGTACCAGCCCCCGACGGCGCATAACAGGACCGCCAGCGCGAACCCCGTCCATCCCCAAGTCCCTTCAGGCAGCACAGGCCGGTCATCGAGACGCGTTCCTGCAGCCCGGAAAACAACCAGACCCAGCCACAGCGACCCATAGATCCATGGCAGCCACCAGACAGGCAGCGCCCATTGAGCCACGCGCGCCAGCGCAAACAGCATTGCACCCGTTCCAGCCGACTGAAGCGCGAACCCCACGAGGCTTCCCGCCGGCAGAAACAACAGCCATGCGAGCAGTGCCAGAGGAAGCAAAACTTGAATGCCGAGGACCATAGCTGTCATGGCTGTCCGTCCGGGAATCGGATCTCAGTGATATCGGCGATGAAGAACGGGAAGTAGTCGTCCGTCCCGAACATATTGCCCGCCTCAACGTGGAACGGCAGGCGATATCCCCCGACCTCGCGGAAGTCCGACACGATTGCGCCGAATGGTTGCAAGCGGTAGGCCTTGTCGGGGTTCGCGTTGGTCCATCGTTCGAAAGACACGACTTCCGGTCGGCCTTGTGCGTCGACAGTCACGTCCACCACCTGGCTCAGGTCTCCGCGGCGTACCGTGACACGTGCGGTGTCATCGCCCACCTCTGCCCAAGATACACCCGGACCTGGCAACATGGCCGCCGGCGACCAGATCACCGCCTCTGCCACATAGCGCCCAAAGGCAGAGCGGGCATGATCCGGATCGCCGCCGGAGCGGGCGACCGGGATCGAGCCGAAGATCCGGAACCGCGTCCAGAGACCCGAATCCGACCCCGCGACGGGCATGCCACCGGTCGTCTTCATAGCCCAGACGAATCCTTCTGGAGCCGCGAGCATCTGGCGCGCTTCCATCGGCTGGTAGCGCGGGTTGTCCTTGGCCCCGAGGCTGAATTGCCCCGTCATCTCGATCTCGACGACCGGAAGGAGAGGTGTGTCCGGCTGGATGACATAGGTGAAATAGCGGCGCGCAGGATCGGGAAGGTCCGCCACCATCTCTTCGTCGAAGACCCGCGGGTCGACCGGCTGGAGCGTCGCGAGCCGGTCCCACTCCGAGCGATCCGCGCGCCGGTCCAAGAAAACAATGACGGCCAGCCCTAAAAGGACGATCGCAAGGACGATCAGAGTCGCGAAGAGGATTTTCATTTTGGCCACTCAGTCAGATGTCTTGGTCCACGCTAACGCGCGGGCATCTATAGGACGATGACCCAAATCAATTCTCGAAATTTTGACAGCATCCCTGTCATAGTGAAACACGGGCGCTTGTCCATTTCCGTGTTTCCTCGCACCAGACTCTGCCGAAGTTCGATACGAACGAGTCATTGCATCGTAGGGAATTGAACCAGACGTTCAGGCTCGCCGCAGCTAATGTCCGGAATCCCCCCGCTCGAGTCGGCGGGTCAAATCAGGCACGAACGGCCCAATTACCGGCCATGGCCGATGTCGTCAATTGCTGCGCTTCAGCTTCACCAGTCCAGACTTTCACTGCAGATGCATGATATCGGTGCCCTCGAACTCACAGTTTGCGGAAAAGCCTGCCGTTCCAGCAACGGCCGTGAAGGACTGCTTCAACCCGTTTGCAGACTTTAGGAGGCGCTTGCAAACAATAACGCACACTGGACGCCATAACCCCTTGGCGGCGCATCTAAATCGCTTCGTAGGTTAAATTCAAGACCGACGCGATTGCCGAAAGGAGTGGCCGAACCCGGGGAGAGGGGTGGCCCTGATATCCAACTTCTCCACCCTCTGCTGCCATCATTCCCTACCCGACAGTCACACCAAGGATTGTGCCGACTGCCGATGTCGCGGCCATCGCGAGGGCGCCCCAGAGCATGACCCTGGCGGCCCCATGAACGAGTCCTGCGCCGTCAGCGGATGCCCCCAGGCCGCCAAGAGCAGCGAGACCAACGATCGTCGACACCGCCACCAGAGCAGCGATCTGCGCCTCTGGCAAGAGCAGCACCACGATCAGCGGAACCACCGCGCCGACGGCGAAGATAAGCGCGGAAATCAGCGCCGCCTGGATCGGGCGGGCCGTCACGGTCTCGGAGATGCCGAGTTCATCGCGCGCATGCAATCCGAGACCGTCGCGCTCGGTCAGCTGAACCGCGACCTTCTCGGCCAGGTCGCGGTCAAGACCGCGATCGACATAGATCAGCGTTAGTTCCTCAAGCTCGGCCTCGGGCATTTCCTTGAGTTCGCGCGTCTCGCGCGCAAGGTCGGCTTGCTCGGCGTCGGTCTGGGAACTGACCGAGACGTACTCGCCTGCAGCCATCGACATCGCACCGGCCACGAGCCCTGCGAGACCAGCGATCAGCACTTCTGGCTTTCCGGACCCGGCCACGGCCACGCCGACGACGAGGCTTGCGGTCGACACGAGGCCGTCATTGGCGCCAAGAACAGCGGCGCGCAGCCAGCCGATGCGATGAACCATGTGGATTTCTGAATGCGAAAGGCGGGTCACGGCGTTGCTCCTTCGGGGATGTCGGCCTGCCCGTTGGAGACAGCCTGCGGTTTCTGTGTTGCTGCTTCGTGCGGCGCAATCCGGAGGGCGATGCGGCGGGACCGTTGCGCGGTCTCGATCCCCGGAAGAAGGCGATCAAGGTGATCGACCTGCAGCACGACATCCGCCGCTTCGGCCGAAGCCGCCGCCCCACGCGCGCCCATCGCGACACCGATGTCGGCGGCAGCCAGCGCGGGCGCGTCGTTGACACCGTCGCCCACCATCATGACCGGGCCGTTCTTGCGCTCGGTCAGGACCAGCAGCACCTTCTGGTCGGGGGTCAGCTCGGCCCGGACGGCGTCGAGCCCCAACCCCTCGTTCACGGCTTCGGCAACCGCGCGACGATCTCCTGTCGCCAGCAGGATGCGGGCAAGGCCCAACCTGCGCAGTCCGGCCAGCAGGTCGGCCGTGCCGCCGCGCAGCGCATCGGCCATCACGAGATGGCCCATCAGCTGTTCGTCCACGGCAAGCGACACGACCACCGATCCCGCCTCGACGACCGCGATTTCCGGGTCGGCAACGCCGGCCTGAGCGGCGACGAATCCTGCACCTCCCACGACGACGCGTCGTCCGTCGACGGTTCCCGCAACGCCTTCGCCCGGCGTCTCGACCACGTCTTCGGAGAGGTCACCCTGCGTGTCGATCGACACGATCTGCGGGCGGCCGTCCGTCAGCGTGCCGGTCTTGTCGAGGATCAGCGTGGTAATCCGGGCCAGCGCCTCGAGCGGTTTCGCGCCCTTGATCAGCACCCAGAAATGCGCCGCCCGCGACAGCCCGGCCACCAGCGCCACCGGCACGGCGAGGATCAGCGGGCAGGGGGTCGCGACCACCAGCACCGCGACCGCGCGGATCGGATCGCCCGTGAACCACCACGCGGAGGTCGCCAGCACGACCGTCACGGTGAGAAATACCAGCGAATAGCGGTCGGCCATCCGGGCCATCGGCGCCTTGGATTACTGCGCCTCTTCGACCAGCCGGACGATCCCGGCATAGGTGCTGTCGGAGGCCCGCCGCGTTACTCGAAGATCGAAGGCTTCGCCCGCGTTGGTCGAGCCGCTCATCACGTCCTGCCCGCAGGACAATCGGGCGGGCATCGACTCGCCCGTCAGCGCCGATTGGTCGAGCATGGCGCGCTCGCTTTTGACGGTTCCATCCACCGGCGCCACGTCGCCCTGCCGGATCAGCAGCAGGTCGTCCGGTTCGATATCCTCCAGAGGCACCTCATCGAGCGCGCCGTCCCGGTGGCGCGTGGCCGTCCGGGGCACTCGGGACAGAAGATCGCTCATCTCGCGCCGCGCGCGACCTTGCGCGAAGCTCTCGAGGAAGGTGCCACCCGAATACATCAGCGCGACCACCACCGCCGCCAGCGTTTCCCCGAAGAACAGAGCAGCCGACATCGACAGCGCCGCCACGATGTCGAGCCCGACCTCGCCTTTCCACAGACTTCGGACGATCTCGATGCAGAGCGCTGCGAGCACAGGGATGACGCCTGCCGCCCAGGCAATTTCGGCAAGGTCCGGCTGCCCTGAAAGCCAAAGGACACCGCCGGACACCAGACCAAGAAGCGCCATGCCCAGCAGGGCGACGTTCAGGCGATCCTCAAACAGAGCCGTTATCTTGTGCATATCCCCGGTGTCACATCACGCGCCCGTGGTCCGGACGTCTCTCGAACAGCCGTCCCACGCGCGTTTCGCGAAGATGATCACCGTCGCGGTCGATGAAGAGGGCGTTCAGACCAAGTGTACGCGCCAATGTCGCGCCTACCAAGCGTCCTCGGACCATCAGCGCCGTCGCCCATGCATCCGCGGCCATGCAGGTTTCGGCCACGACCGTGACCGAGGCGGGTGAATGTGCCAGCGGCCCGCCACGGTCCGGGTCCATGGTGTGCGACAGGCGGCGGCCCTGCACCTCGACCCAGTGGCGGTAATCGCCCGAGGTCGCCACGGCGGCGTCCTGCAACGCGAGGATGGAATGGGGTGCGCGGCGCTCGGGGTCCGGGGCTTCTACCGCGATGGTCCAGGCCTGCCCGTCGGGCCGCAGGCCGAGCGCGCGCATCTCGCCGTCGATCCCCACGAGGGCATCCGTGATCGCGTGGGTTCGAAGGGTCTCGGTCAGCCGATCGACCCCGTAGCCCTTGGCGATACCGTTCAGATCAAGCGCGATGGGCGCGGATTTGCGGACATGATGGTCGCCGATCTCGAGCGCCGCGTGCGCGGGCACGCGGTCCGCGGAAATGGCGGCGCGGATACGCTCGGGCGCGGCGGCCTCTGGCCCGAAACCCCAGGCCGTCACCGCATCGCCCATGCCGAGGTCAAAGCCCCCATCCGAGGCGCGCCCGATCTCGAGTCCGCGCGCGAGAACCTCCCCCAGCCGATCCGGCACCGGCACCCATGCGCCCACGGGCGCCATGTTGAGGCGCATGAGGTCGCTGTCGGGTTTCCAGGTGGACATCTGCGCGTCGACCTCGTCGACGGCCGTCTGCAGCGCGGCTCGGACGGGCGCCGGATCAAAGCCCGGCCCCGCGAAGAACAGCGCCGACCAGCACGTGCCCATGGTCGGACCATTCAGGGCATGGCTCACCACGTTAGTAGACATCTTCGACATAACGTCCCTCCGCTTTCAGCGTTGCGGGCGTCAGCCCGGCGGGCGCAAGGATCTCTGCCATCGCGTCGGCCACGCCTGCCGCCATGTCGCGCCCGCCGCAGACCATCACGCGCGCGCCGTCACGGATGAGCCGGGCGACCTCTGGCGCATCGTTGCGCAGCACGTCCTGCACGTAGCGGGGCTGCCGCTCGCGCGAGGCCGCCGTGACGAGCCGGGCAAGGCGACCCGCACCCTGCCAGCCGGGCATCTCCTCATCATAGAAGAAATCGCTATCGGGGTGGCGCATCCCGAAGAACAGGTGGATCGGCCGCCGCCGCGCATTGCCGCGGATGAACCCCGCCAGCGGCCCGATGCCGGTGCCCGCACCGATCAGGATCAGCGGCGTTCGCCCCCGCCCGGGCTGGAAGCCGGGGTTGCGGCGCAGAAATGCGCGGACCGTGCCGCCCGGTACCTGCGCCGTAAGCTGGCCGGAACTCAGGCCACCGGGATGTTTCTTAACCACGATCTCGACGAACCCGTCGCGGCACGCGGAGGCCAGCGAATAGAGCCGCGGCACGGGCGATCCGTCGGGGACAATGCCGATCAGGTCGCCGGCGTTGAAGCGCGCGAAGCCCGCCCCGGTCAGCCGCTGCCACAATGTCGTGCGCGGCAGGGCGAAGCGCAGGATCGCGCTTGGCGCCTGCACGTCCGCGCCGTAGTCGCGGCGCGAGACCAGTGTCAGCGTCTCGGTCGCGGGCAGAACCGGCGTGTGGGCCAGTTCCAGGTCGATGCCCAGGGCCTGCCCGAGCGACCGCCCCCAGCGCGCGAAATCCTGGGGCGACTGGCGGTCGACCGTTTCAAGGGCCATGAGTTCGGGCCAGTTCTTCGCCTTGGCCGCGTCCGAGACGTTCCGGGCAAAAGCGCAATAGGCCGGGAAACTGCGGTCGCCGAACCCCAGAACGGCCAGCGGTATGTCTGGCGCAGTGTCCAGTGCCTCCAATCGCTCCAGAAATCCCTTAGCCGAGGCTGGGGCATCGCCGTCGCCGTAAGTTGCGGCCAGCACGACGATCCGGCCTGCATGTGCGTAGCGCTGCGGCGCGAAAGTCGACATGGGGGCTGCGTGCACGCTGTGCCCCGCCTCGGTCAACGCGGCATGAAGCGTTGCTGCAAAGCCCCAGGTGCTGCCACCCTCGCTGCCCACAAGCAGAATGGTGTCGGCGCGGGATGCGGGCCGGTTGCTGCGGATGCGGGGGCGTCCACGCCACCCGGCCAGCCAGATCAGCACGCCGGTGACGCCCATCGCGGGCATGCCGAGCGCCATGATGCCGAGCACGAGCCCAAGCGGCGCGGCGCCCTGTCCGGTATGCAGCATGTAGATGGTTTCCGAAACGCGCTCCCACCTGGTCAGGTCGGCCCAGCTCAGAAGCGCGCCGGTGCCGTGATCGAGATAGCCGGTGCCGCGGTCGGTCTTCAGGGTGAAGACGTCCGTGGCGTCGCCGGGATAGGGGAAGCTCAGCTCGCGCAGCTCTGTCACCGGCGTGTCGCCGAGCATCGCAAGATTGCCAAGCGCCACGCCGGTCTCGCCGCTCACCTCGGTCGGGAAGGCCGGCGGGGCGCCGCCATCGGGCAGCAGATCGAAGGTGGAGGCCGTCATCCACAATGCGGTGGTGGAGGACAGGACAAGCCCCGTGACTGCGATCCGCGCGATTTCTACGTGCAGCCGTCCGGCAAGCGGCCCGCGCAAGCGTGCGAACCAGTGCCGCCAACCGCCCACGCGCCGCGCAACCAGCATCATGCCGCTGAGCGAAAGGATCAGCATCGCCACAGCACCGACAGCAGAGGCAATTCGCCCCCCGTCGCCGAGAAACAGCGACCGGTGCAGGTTCGTCAGCCAGCGTTGCGTCTGGTTCGGGTCGGCGGGGGCCACGCCCTGTCCGGTCGCAGGATCGATCACGGCGGCGCCGGGCTTGCCCTGATCGAACCAATAGGCGATAATCCGCCCCGAGGGCGCCCGGCGGATCTGCTCGACGCCCGGATAAACCGCCTGAATGCGCGTCGCCAGCTTTCCGACAGTCAGGCTCGTCGCTGCTTGCGGCGCAGTCAGGCGCTCGGCCGCCGGGAAGACGGACAGTGCCGCGCCGCTGAGCGTCAGGACGGTCAGAAGCGCGAGGGCCAGAAGACCCGGCCAGCGGTGGAATGCGCGGATCATGACCTGTTCCCTCACATGTCGTAGGCGAAGCTGGCGATATAGCGACGCCCGGCCACCGGCGTGCCCGCGCCGGTCGTCGTCAGCGGCACCGCGACCTCGTTGGGGCTGTCGCGCATGTCCTCGACGGCGGCGTCGATGTGCAGGGTGTAGCCCGCGTCGAACAGCGCATCGGCGAGATCGAGCGTGATCTCAAGAGTCCTCCCCGCTCCCACGCTGGCCCCGGTGATGCCATTGACCTCGCCCGTGTCGCCGCCGGTTGCGCGGTACCAGTCAGTCAGGTGCTCGTAGTATTTCGACTTTGTCCCAGCCATCCAGAGGCTGCCCATGTAGGCGCCGGAGGCATCGGTGACGTAGAGTGCGAGATAGGCTCCATCGCCACCGTAGCTGTTGAGATTCGTGGTCAGCGTCACCGGGCGCGCCACGGCGAGGCCGGGAAGGGTCAGCGCCGTGGTCAGCGCGAGTGTTGCAAGAAGCGATTTCATCGGGTTTGTCCTTGTTTATGCGGTGCGTCGAAGTGGCTCAGTTCACCTTGACCTGCGGTGGGGCGCCATTTCCGAAAAGCCCGTTCTGCGGTGGGGGGATAGTGCCGGCGGGCGCTGGATTACGAGCGCCGCCGCGGCAGTCGTCATCATCGTCTTCGTCGTCGCAGTCATCATCGTCATCGTCGTCATCGTCGTCGTGATCACGCCGTGAACCGCGGTATTCATCATCATCGTCGTCGTCATCGTCACCACTGGCGAGGATGAGAGGCAATGACTGCGTCGCATCCTGCCAGATCGCCGCGAATAGCCGAGGGCTCCCGTCGGCGGGGGCGTGCATCGCACTCCAGGCGGTGGTGCCGATCACGGCGGTCAACGCGGTGGAGGCGACAAGAATGGTAAGGGTCTTTCGCATCGGAGGGTCTCCTTTTCGTTTGATGAGACTGATATGCAGACCCGACCTGAGGCTTTCCTGACGTCTTCGCGATTCCTGCTTCAGCTTGTCGTCAGGAAGAAAAACGCCCCGCCGATCTGGCAGGGCGGAAAACTGGGCACGGCCACCACATGGTGCGCGTGCAGAACCGATCTTCAGCGCGTCAGGCGAACTCGAAATACTCGAAGCGGACGCGTCGCGGCGTCTGGTCCAGCGCCTTCAGACCCTTCAGGATCCCGTCTTTCAGGCCCTCAGGGCCACAGAACCACAGATCGGCATCCCGGACCGCGAAGGGCACCATACCGGTCAGACGCTCGGCCGTCAGGCGCTCATCACGCGCTGTTGCGACCACCTGAAAGCTGAACCGCGGGTTTCGCGCCGCCGCTGCTTGAAGGATCTCCACCCCGAGCGCCTCTTCGGGAGTGCGGACACAATGAACGAGGTGAATGTTTCGCTGCTCCGCCTCGGTCAGGCTTTCCGCCCATGCAAGGAACGGCGTGATGCCAATGCCCCCCGCCAGCCAGATCTGGCGCGCGCCACCCTTGCGGAAGTCGAACCGGCCATAGGGCCCCTCGACCTGCACGCTCATTCCGGTCCGAAGGGCGTCAGGCAAGCGCCGGGTCCAGCCTCCCAGCCCCTTGATTGACAGGGTCAGCGCGCCGTCAGAGCGTGGGGCGCTGGCGATCGTGAACGGGTGCGGTTCGGAAAGGCCCGCTTCCGGCGCGCGAAAGAAGGCGAACTGCCCGGGCCGCCAGCGCATCGCCCGCCCTTTAGGGCTGAGCGTCAACGCAGCGGTGTCGCCATGTCGGCTGATGTCGCTGACCGTGTACTCGCTGCGCCGCAGGCGCGGTGCGAAGAACTCGGTGTAGACCCAGGCAATCACTCCACCGAGCCCGAAGGTGTTCAGCATCACCGACAGCGACGGATCGACCCCGGTCGGCAGGTCCACGAAAAACTGATGGAACACGATGATGGCGAAAAGGACGCCCATGAACCGATGGCTGAACCGCCATAGTTGATAGGGAATCTCCAGTGGGATGAATGGCAGTCGCCGGAACCAGCTGATCGCGATCAGCACGAGCAGCGCATTGAAGGCAAACTCCCCTGCCTCCTCGGCCAGCTCCCCCAACCCGGTCTCGCGCACCGTCCGCTCGAAATCCGGCTCGATCTGCTGGTGCAGGATCATCAGGAGCATCGCGGAGATACCCAGCCACTTGTGGACCCGGTACATGCGGTCGAGCCCACCGAACAGCGGTTCCAGCAGACGCGGTCTTGCGGCAAGGATCAGTGTCTGGCTCATGGCGATCACCGCCGCGGCCCCGACCGCAACCCCGATGGCTGCCTCCAAACCGTAGGAGGCATACGTCGTGAAGCCGAGCAGCCCCGCCAGACCGCACAGCAGGGCGACCAGCACGGGGCCAGACAGAGTCAGACCGTTGCCAACAGCTGTCGTCAAGAAATTGGACGCCCGAACTGGCCCCAAGCTGACATTCTTTGCGCCCTGCGCCAGATCAGTCATCTTTCTCTCTCTCGCGATCGCGGCGGCGGCGATCATCGTCGTCATCGTCCTCGTTCTCGTATTCGAACTCGATGACCTCCAGCGTCGCGGGATGCACCGTCACCTCGATCCGGCGCCCCTCGGCGTCGCGGCCGTCGATCTCGTAGCAGCCGTCGTCGATCTTGATCCGGCGCATGGTCCAGCCGTTCTCCTCTGCCAGCCGGGCGACGGCGTCACGCGGCTGCCAATCGGCCATCGGCACGAAACAGTCGTCGTCCGCCAGCGCGGCCCCGGCCGGAAAGACCGCGAGAACGCCAAGAATTGTCAATGTTGTCTTCATGGGTCACACTCCTCACGGCATCCCTCTTGGGGCAAGATATGCGCGGGGAAGCTGACGGCAGGCTGAAGGCATATGGCTTTCCGCGTCAGATTGCCTTCAGCCTCGGTTCGGAACCGGGGCCACCTCGCAAGGCCGCCCCGCGGCCCGGATCAGGCCGACGCCTTGCGACCCGCCATCACGCCAAGCAGCGCCATGACGATACCAAGCCCGATCAGCACGCCGACCGTGAGGTTGGGCACATAATAGGTGGTATAGATTTCCCACCCGAGCAGGCGCAGGACTTGCCCGACCTCGGTATAGACCCCGATCAGATGCCCTCCGAGCGTGCCGGTAACCCCGACCAGAACGACGCCCACACCAGACAGGACAAGCATCACAAGCCTGGGGAACCCATGCCATAGCGCATCGCCCTGCAGCAGGCGGGTGACCGCCAGCAGCGTGAAATAGGCCAGCGACCAGCTTGCCGTCAGCATGTGGTTACGGCCCATCGGGCTGGACGACAGCGCCTGCCAATCCCAGACCGTCAGCCCGACCACATAGGCCACTGCGCCGAACACGACGCCGAGCACAAGAAACACCGGCAAGGCACGATCCGCGGCCTGCCCCACCGGACCGTCATTGATGGCCCGCAGAAAGATCAACAGCGCCGAGGCCAGCCACAAGGCCGTTGGGAAGTGAACGAGAACAACATGATATGCGGCCATTTTCAGGCTCCTTTCGTGGCAGAGACCGTGCGGTTCAGGGCAACGCCGAACCCCGCGATAAGAACGACCCCGGCAAGGATGGTCAGCAGCCATTGCCGCCGGATCTGATCGGTGAACTCGACCTCGATGCCGTAATTGGTCAATTGCTCCGGGGTGTGGCGGAACCGAACCGGCACGCCCTCAGCGATCTTCTCTGCCCCGGCATGGGCCTCCGAGTTGAGCAAGGGCCAGGTCACCTGTCCGGGATAGAATAAGGTGATATCGTTCCACGCATCACCCCATTGCGGCTGACGGCCGGTGAAACGCGCAGCCGTGATATCGGACTCGCGGCCAAGGCCCAATCGCTGCGGCAGCGAGACATAGTGCCAGCGCCCGCCGGTGGCGTTGCGGTGGATCGCGAAAGCAACGTCATAAACCCCCAGATCATGCAGGATCTTGTCATCCTGCGGTGCGCCCGTATCCAGCGCGCGCGCGAGCGTGACATCCCAATACCCATCTGCCCAATGCCCCTTGCCGGGGGCGGTAATGTCGGCGCGCGATCCATCAGGCCGGCGCAGGGTACGGCGCGGGATCACATCGCCATTCTGCCAGACGCGATCCGGATCGAACGGAACCGAAACCTCGGGTGTCAGCGCATAGGCCTGATCCTGCGTGACCAGACCAGCCATGATGTCCTCCCAACGCAGCGCGGCATAGCCTGCCGTCTGCGGATCGAACATCACCTTCGGCTGCGACGTCTCCTTGTCCCAGTTGGTCGAATAGGTCGACGTTCCGTCATCGCCACCGCGCCCCGCGCCAACATTCTGGTCATCAGCAAAGCCAACTGCATTCGACCGCCCCCCGCGCCAATGCCAAAGGTCGAGGAAATACCCGGCCTTGCGCAGTCGCGCCTGCACATCCTCGGGTGCCATATCGTCCCACGCACCCAGCCTGTTGCGTGTGGCGGGCAGGTATTTCGTTACTTCCTCGGGGGCTTCATCGGTCAAGCCGGCAAGACCGGCCCCGATCGTGACATATCCGCCATACCGACCGAATTCCGGCACCGATCCGTCATCGAGCATCATGGCAACACGATCTTCGTGCAGGCCATCGGGGTTCGATCCCGGCACGGCGTTGCCGCGGCGCTGCCACTCGCCATCCTGATAGACCAAAACGTCATGGAAGATACCGGGCCGGTCCGACGGCCAGCGGTAGCGGAAGAACATCGTTTCGTCGTTATAGGCCGCCTGCACCTGCAAGGGCACGGTCAGCGTTTCGGGGATGCTGATGTTGCGTTCCGGGTCATTAACCACGACGCCTGTCCCGTGGGTGACCCAACTGACGAGCAACCCTCCGAGAAAAAGCGCCGAGGCAACCGGCAAGACAAGTTTGTTCATCTTTTGTTCCTTTTGTTTCTCCGGAGATCGCAAATCAAACCGGCAAAAAGAGTATATTCTTGTGCGGCGCGCAGTTCGTTGATTTCAATCAGTGACAAACGTTATTCACCCGACGGATAAGCCGTGATGTTCCGAATTCGGGCATCTGGAGGGGCAACCTGCAAACCTGACGCGAACCTGAAGCGATTGCCCCGAACCGGTCAGCATTGCGTAAGCCAGGCCGATGACTGAAGAATGGCCGAAGGGGAAACGACCATGCGCATCCTGCTGATAGAGGACGACACCACGCTCGGTGCCGCCGTACGAGACCAGATCGCCGCCGACGGCCAGTCGGTGGACTGGGTCTTGCGTCTTGACGCGGCGGGCGATGCGCTCAGCGCAACCTCTTACGACCTGATCCTGCTCGATCTCATGCTGCCGGACGGGCGCGGCATCGGGTTTCTAAAATCCTTCCGCGCGCGGGGCGATGTGACGCCGGTCATCATCCTGACCGCACTCGACCAGATCTCGGACCGGATTGAGGGCTTGAACGCGGGCGCCGACGATTACCTCGTCAAACCCTTCGACCTGGCGGAACTCTCGGCCCGGATCGGCTCGGTCGCGCGGCGCTACAGCGGCAACCCGAACCCCATCGTCAGCCACGGGCCGCTGAACATCGACCTCGCCGCGCGCAGTATCCACAAGGGCGGCAAGCCAGTGCAGCTGACGGCGCGCGAATGGGCGCTCTTCGAGGCATTCCTGTCCCGCCCAGGTCAGCTCCTGTCCAAGGCGCAGCTGGAGGAAAAGCTCTACGCTTTCAACTCGGAAGTGGAGAGCAACACCATCGAGGTCCATGTCAGCCGCCTTCGCAAGAAGCTTGGGAGCGCGGTCATCGAGACCGAGCGCGGCATGGGCTACCGCTTGGGCAAGCCATGAGGCTGCCGCGCAGCCTGCAGGCCCGGCTCGGTCTGTCGCTGGGTCTGGTGCTGACGCTCCTCTGGTTGTTGGCAGCCACCGTCACGGCCGTGATTGTGCGGGGCGAGCTGGACGAGGTGTTCGACAGCGCCCTGCGCGAGACCGCTGAGCGTATCCTGCCGCTGGCCGTGACCGACATCGTCGGACGGGAAAATGAGGGGGTAACGCAGCGGCTCGCCCCGATCCGGAAGCACGACGAGTTCTTCACCTACCTCGTGCGCGATGCCGAAGGCCGGATCCTTCTGCAATCCCACGCAGCCGATCCTGCCGGGTTCCCGCCCTATGACGGGCCGGGGATTCGGCAGACTGCCACCCACCGGCTCTACAGTGACGCAGCGCTTCAAGGGACGATCCGCATCACCGTAGCCGAACCGCTGGCACATCGCGCGTCGGCCGCCCGTGAAATCCAGATGGGCCTTAGTCTGCCACTGCTGATCGTCCTGCCGGTCGCTTTGACTGCGATCATCCTTGCTGTCCGTTTCAGCCTCGCCCCCCTGCGCCGGTTCCGGGTGCGGCTGGAGTCGCGCGGCGCGCGCGACCTTTCAGAGGTTCCCGCCGACGATCTGCCAACGGAGATCGGACCACTGGCCAACACGCTGAATAGCCTGCTGGCCAGGTTGCGCGATGCATTCGAGGCCGAGCGCAGCTTTGCTGCGAATGCCGCGCACGAACTTCGAACGCCGCTCGCGGGTGCCATTGCGCAGGCGCAGCGGCTCCGCTCGGAGACGCGCGACCCGGCCACTGACGCCCGGGCAGCCGATATCGAGGCGTCCCTAAAGCGGCTAACGCGGCTTTCCGAACGGCTCATGCAACTTGCGCGGGCCGAAGGCGGGCGCCTGCGGATGGACCAAAGCGCGGATCTTCGCTCCGTCGTGCGAATAGTGGTGGACGATATCGGACGCGCGGGCACGTCGGGCCGCATCGTGCTGACACTGCCGGAAACGGCTGTCATGTCGGACATTGACCCCGACGCCTTCGCCATCGTCTGCCGGAATCTCCTGGAAAACGCCCTTCGCCACGGCGATGAAAATGCTCCGGTTGAGATGGCGCTGACGGCGGAGGGGCGGCTTGTCGTCGCGAATGATGGTCCTGTTCTCTCCCGCGACACCCTTGACCGCCTCACCGCCCGTTTTGAGCGCGCAAGTGCAAGCACCGAAGGCAGCGGGCTGGGCCTCGCGATCGTCGCCGCCATCGCGAACCGGATCGGTAGTCCGCTCAACCTGGCATCTCCGCGTCCGGGCACGTCTTCCGGTTTTGAGGCCTCCATCAAGCTACCGGCAGTCCCCGCCGGAGACCTCGCGCAAGGCATGATGCGAAGGGATTGAAAATTCGAGGAGCATCAGCACCTTCGCGCTTGCCACCATAAATTACTGCCCATATGGCAGGCTTAACATCGCATGTTCATACCCATACCTTCGACACGTGTTGAGGCCTTGAGCAAGCTCGTCTTTTTGAGCGCCCATGAAGCACCGAACGTCGATATCGCACGAATTTTCAAATTTTCCTTCGTGTATCCGGACATTGGCCAATCTCCACTTCGAAGCGGCGCAGATGGGCAGCGCTGCGGTCGGCTGACGCCGGTCCATTGGGGACTGGCACGGATGAGAAGGACCATCTGGAATGCCCAAAGACTTGTTTTCACCTTCACCACTTTCGCAGTTCGTCGTTGCCAATTGCTCGGCGCTGACCTCGTCAGCGTCACTACTCGGCGGCCCCGGAGGCGGAGCAACGCGTCAAGGCGCTGGTCGATGAATTGACCCTCGCGTCGCCCGTCTCTCGCCGCCTTAACCGCGCGCTCGATGCGCTTGAAGACTTGCTTAGCCTGCGCCACGTCGATGACCTCGACCGTGTCGAGGCCGCGCGGTTTGCGATGATCGACCCGGAACACCACGCTATCGAGGACGTTTGTCTTTTGCTTGAAGGTCTGCGCGCGGCGCGCGTGGCAGAAGATCGTAAGCGGTTCTCTGATCGCGGTTGTGTCAAGGGCGTTAGGTTTGTTGTCCGCCGGGGTCGTGGTTCTCTCCGAAGTCAGGCGATGCTGCTTCATGATGGCGTCCGGGGCTGATCGTCTGGAATGTCATT
>NZ_CAMYMD010000105.1 GCF_947259555.1 uncultured Roseovarius sp. | reverse complement strand
TATCGACATCGAGAACATTCTCGGCTCGGCTCACGGTGACGATCTGACCGGTGATGGTGGTGCCAACGTGCTTGAGGGCGCGCAGGGTGACGATACGCTCGAGGGCGGTGTTGGCGCAGATACGCTTGATGGTGGTGCTGGGACGGATACCGCATCCTACGCCAACTCTTCGGCGGCGGTGAGCGCCAATCTTGGCGGCGGAAATGGCTTTGCCGGAGATGCGGCTGGTGACAGCTTTGTCGGGATCGAGAACCTGTTGGGCTCGGGCCACAACGACACGCTGACCGGTTCGACCGACGACAACCTGCTTCAGGGTGGCGAAGGCGACGACCTGCTGCGCAGTGCTTCTGGCGACGACACGCTGGAAGGCGGGATCGGGGCCGATATCCTCAACGGCAGTGTTGGCACGGATACCGCGTCTTATGCCAATGCGGCAGCCGGGGTGACGGCCAATCTTGGAGCCGGGACCGGCACCGGTGGAGAAGCCAACGGCGACACCTATATCGACATCGAGAACATTCTCGGCTCGGCTCACGGTGACGATCTGACCGGTGATGGTGGTGCCAACGTGCTTGAGGGCGCGCAGGGTGACGATACGCTTGAGGGTGGTGCCGGGGCTGACACGTTCGTCTTCAAGGATGGTTTCGGCGGCGATGTGGTGACCGACTTTGTCGATGGTACCGACCGGTTCGATTTTTCGGAGCATACTGTGATCAGCGCATTCGGTGACTTGACGGTCACGGATGTTGGCGCGGATGCCGAGATTTCGGACGGGCTTGGTAACACCATCAGCGTGACCGGTGCGGCTGGACTGATCGACGGTTTCGACTTTGACTTCTAATCGGGGTCGAGCTTTGCCACGCTGACGAGCCTGGCAGGCAACACGCCTGTCTGATGCAAGAGAATGGTATGACCCGGAGCAAGTCCGGGTCATACGTCATTCTGGCGTTCTGTACGCAGTTGCAGTTGTCAGATTTGAGCGGTCAGGGGAGCGATCTCAGGCGTGACTGTGCAAGGCACCTGACGGATGCGCAGGTCTGTACTTGAGGTGTTCTGGCCTCAACTCTTGTGCTGATGCTCCAGAAAATCGACAAAGTGTTGTGCCGGAAGGCGCAGGTTTTCGGAGGCCCAGACCGCCTCTGTTACCATTTCCTCGGCAATGTCGGAGAGTGGCAAGGGCACCAAGCCACCTGTTGCGAAGTCGTAGATGCTCTCGGTCAGGATGGTGATGCCCATGCCGCAGGAGACCAGACCGAGAATGCCGACGGAATTGAACGCCTCCTGCACGATGCGCGGCTGAAAGCCCGCCTTGCGGCAGAGCGGAAAGAGGTAGTCGTAGAAATGCGCCCAGGCCTCGGCGGGCCCGTGCACGAAATCCTCATCCGCCAGATCAGCCAGCGTAACCGAGGCGCGCGAGGCCAGCCGGTGGCCTTCTGGCACGATGCAGATCGGACGGTCGGTCTGCACTACCCGGCTGTGAAACCCCGGTTGACGCACCGGCCCAGTGACAAATCCAATATCGAGCTTGTCGTCCCGCAATTCCTGTAATTGCGTTGTCGTGACCCCGTGATGCGGGCGCACGGTGATGCCGGGATGCCTTTGGTGAAATTGCTTGAGCAGTTCGGGCAGCGCATCGGCGATGGCAAAATCGGTATAGCCCACCCGCAGCGCGCCCGCCTCGCCGATGCTGACCCGGCGGGTGAGATCAATGGTGGCTTCCATGCCGTTCAGCACACGTTGACCACCCTCGCGAAAGGCGCGCCCCGCATCAGTCAGTCGCACGAAATTCTGCGAGCGGTCGAAGAGCGTGACCTGCAACTCCGCCTCGAGATGCTGGATCGTGCGGGTGAGCGCCGGTTGCGAGATATGCAGATGCTCCGACGCGCGTCGGAAATTCAGATCCTCGGCGAGGACCAGAAAATAGCGGATATGGCGCAGACCGATTTTCATGATACCTTTTATGCATCGGAAACTAATCAATTGATATTATACTTGCAGATCCGGCCCGGCTACCCTGACCGGATAACAAAAACAAAAATTCCACATGCAACCGGGAGCGATCATGTCACATTCACCCTTTCTGTTTTTCGCCGGGCCCCTTGCGGCCCTGACCCTCGTCGCGGGCACGGCCACGGCGCAAGATGTCACCATCAATCTCGGCTATGCGGCCTCCGAGACCAGCACCTATGCCGTGCTTGCCGACAAGTTCGAGGAGCTGGTCGAGGACTATACCGAAGGCAGCGTCGACGTGAAGGTGCGCTGCTGCGGTCAGCTGATGGGCGAGGACGAGGCGTTCAAGGCGATGCAGCTTGGCACGGTGGACATGTTCGTCATCACCGGCAATAACATCTCGCCGCATTTCCCGCTGATGGATGCGTTCGTTCTGCCCTATATCTTTCAGAACAAGCAGCATGCGTACCGCGTGCTCGAAGGTGAGGTCGGGCGCGATTTCGCCGCGCAGCTCCAGGCGGCGACAAACGTGCATCTGCTGACTTACGGCTTTGTCGGGGATCGCGATTTCTACAATTCCCGCAGCCCGATCGCCTCGGTCGAGGATATGGAGGGGCTCAAGGTGCGTGTCCCCAAGAACCAGGTGATGATCGACACCTACGAGGAATTCGGCGCAGCCCCCATCCCGCTGCCCTGGGCCGATACGCCGACCGCGCTCCAGACCGGCACGGTGGAAGGGGCGGATAACGGCACCTCCTTCATCAAGTCGCAGAAGTTCTACGAGATCATGCCCTATTTCACCGTGCTGGAGCATTTCACCTATTTCTCGCCGCTTTTTGCCAGCGACCGCGTGATGAACAAGCTCGATGAGGCGCAGCGCGACGCGGTGATGCGGGCGGCTGCCGAGGCCGGCGTCTATCACCGCAAGGCAATGGCAGAGCAGATCGACGAAATCCGCGCATTCCTGACCAGTGAGGGCGGCATGGAAACGGCCGAGTTTGACCGCTCCGGCTTTATCGAGGCCGGCTTGCGGGTGCAGGACCGCTATGCCGCCGACAAGGGCGAGGAGTTTATCGCCCTTGTCGAGGCGATCCGCGCCGAGGCCGAGTAACATCGCACAACATCGCGTGGGGGCCGCGCGCCCCCGTGCCGTTTGACACCTTCAGCGCGGAGGCGGGAGCATGCTGTCCAAGCTAGACAGATATTTCGAAGAGGTGATCTGCACCATCTGCCTGACGGTCGTGGTGGGGTCTGTTCTGCTTCAGGTCATCTTGCGGTATTTCTTCTCCACCGCCGCCGCCTGGGCCGAGGAAACCGCCGTCTACGGCATGATTTTCGCGGTCTATCTCGGGGCGACGATGGCGGTGCGCGAGCGCGCGCATATCCGCATCACCCTGTTGGTGAGCCGCCTGCCACGCGCCTTGCAGGTCGCGTCTGTCGTACTGGCCGATACGCTGTGGGCTGGGTTCGTGATCTTCATGATCGTGCAGACCACGATCTACACGCAGCTTCTGTTCAACGTCACCTATATGACCCCGGGTCTCGGGATCGAGCAGCGATGGGTGCAGATGATCATCCCGATGGCGTTTGGCCTGATGCTGTTTCGCATTCTTCAGGTCTATTGGCGGTGGGGGCGTGACGGCTGGAAGGATCTGCCGCTATGAATGGCCCCCTTGTCATGGCCGCGGCCTTCGTCTTTGCGATGGCCATCGGCGTGCCTATTCCCTTCGCCGCCGGGCTGGCGACGGTCGCGGGCCTGCTGATCGCGGATATTCCCCTGACCCTGATGGCGCAGGCGGCCTGGACCGCGTTCGAGCCGTTCCCGCTGGTGACCATCCCGCTCTTCATTCTGGCGGGGCAGTTGATGGAACAGGGCGGCATGTCGGAAAAACTGGTGACCATCGCGAAACGCCTCGTCGGCGCCTACAAGGGCGGAATGGGTCTGGTGACGGTGGTGGCCTGCATGTTCTTTGCCGCGCTTTCGGGGTCCGGCCCGGCGACCACGGCCGCCATCGGCTCGATCACCATTCCGGCGATGCAGAAAGAGGGCTATCGCTCGCGCTTTGCCGGGGCCATCGCCGCCTCGGCGGGGGCGCTCGGCAGCATGATCCCGCCTTCCAACCTGCTGATCATCTTTGCGCTGGTCACGGATGTCTCGATCCCGCGGCTCTTTCTGGCGGGTATCCTGCCGGGCCTCGTGCTGGGGCTGATGCTGATGGTCGTGGTCTTTGTCATCTCTTGGAAGAACGGTTATGGCGGCACCGAGGAGCGGTTTCGCTGGGGCCCGCTGCTCTGGGCGTTATGGGATGGCAAATGGGCGGTCTTCGCGCCGATCCTGATCTTGGGCGGTATCTATGCCGGCATCTTTACCCCGTCCGAGGCGGCGGCGGTTGCGGTGGCTTATGGCCTGTTCGTCGGGCTCTTTGTCTATCGCGGCCTGACATGGGCCAAGCTGCTGCACGCGTTCAAATTCACCGCCATCGTCATCGGCACGGTGCTGTTCATCCTCGGCTCCACCAAGGCGTTCGGGCAACTGGTCACGATCTTCGATATCCCCAGCGACATCCTCGCGCTCTTTCAGGGGCTCGCGGCCTATCCGTGGCTGATCATGCTGTTCATCGGGATATTCTATATCCTCGTCGGCATGTGGCTGGAGAGCATCCCGCAGATCATCATCTTCACCGCCGTGTTCTTTCCGCTGGTGACCAGCCTCGGGGTGGACCCGGTGGTGTTCGGCATCTTCACCGTGATGACCTGCGAGATCGGGTTCCTGACCCCGCCCATCGGCGTCAACCTCTTTGTCGCCGCACGGATCAGCCGGATCACCATCGAGGATATCTCGGTCGGGGTGCTGCCGCTGCTGATCCCCTACATGCTGATGATCCTGCTTCTCGTCTTTTTCTCGGGGTGGGTGACCTGGCTGCCCGATCTCGTCTACGGCCCGCAACTGAGGTAAGCGCATGAAAGAAGTTCCCCTGACCGGTTATACCGACCGCCTCTCGGCGCGGCCGGGCGAAGAGATCGCCTTCAAGGTTTCGTCGACCGGTGGCGGGCGGTATCGCGCGCGGCTGGCGCGGTCGATCTGCGCCGATCCGAACCCGGCGGGCGCCGGGCTCATCGAAGAGGATGCCAGCGCATGGTTTGCCCCGCGCGACCTGCCCGCCCGGCATCAGCCGTTCTTTCCCGGCTCTTACGGCCATAGTGACGCGGCGATCACGCTGCCCGCGCAGGGCGACGTCACTCTGTCCGCCACGATCCAGCCCACGCATCTCAACGGACGCGATCAGGCGGTGCTGTCCTGCGGTCCGCTGACCCTGGGGCTCGATGCGGCGGGCTGCCTTTTCTTCGCGGTGGGCGAGGGCCGGGTCACGGCACGGGTGCCGCTGCCGCCGCATCGCTGGACGCGGATCGAGGCGCGGCTGACGGAGGGGCGCGCGACGCTGGTGCAGACGGTTCTGGGGCATCACAGCCGCGAGACGCATGAGGCTAGCGGTGCGCTGTCGCGCGAGGCGATCAGGGCCCCAATCGCGATTGCCGCATGCCTGAACGGGACGAAAGCGGCGGATTTCTTTAACGGCAAGATCGAGGCGCCGGCCATCACAGGCCCGGATGGGCCGATCGCGGCCTGGGATCTGGCGACAGCGATCCCGTCGGCCCGCGTGCCCGCGCAGGCCGGACCGGCCTTGTCGCTTGTCAACTTTCCCACCCGTGCGATGACCGGGTCGCAATGGGATGCCTCCGAGATGTGCTGGCGGCACAAGCCCGAGCACTATGGCGCGATCCATTTCCACGAGGATGATATCTATGATTTCGGCTGGCAGACCGATTTCACCCTGACCGTCCCCGAGGACATGCCGTCGGGCGTCTATGTCATGCATATCGAGGGCGATCATGGCAGCGATGCCTTGCCGTTCTATATCTGCCCGCCCAAGGGCACGCGGCGCGCTGATCTCTGCGTGCTGATCCCGACCTTTACCTATGTGGTCTACGGCAATCATGCCCGACCCGATTACGACCCCGCCTGGCAAGGGCAGATGCGCGAGTGGGGGGCCTATCCGCATAACCCGGCGGACTATCGCGATTATGGCCTCTCGACCTACAATACCCATTCCGACGGGTCGGGCATCTGCCACGCCTCGCATCGTCGGCCGCTGTTCAATTTCCGGCCCGGATTTCTGACCTTCGGGGGGACGGGCTGTTCGGGGCTGCGGCATTTCCCGGCCGACAGCCACCTGATCAGCTGGCTGCATGCCAAGGGCATCGGCTATGACATTATCACCGACCACGAGTTGCATGCCGAGGGGGCGGATGTTCTGGCGGGGTACAAGGCCGTCACCACCACCACACACCCCGAATACCACACCGCCGAGACGCTGGACGCGCTGCGCGGATACCGGGATGCGGGTGGCAATCTGCTGTATCTGGGCGGCAACGGATTCTACTGGCGCATCGCGCGGCATGTGGAGAATGACAGCCTGCTCGAAATTCGCCGGGCCGAAGATGGCATTCGTGCATGGGCGGCGGAGCCGGGCGAGTATTACAACGCCTTCGATGGCACTTATGGCGGCCTCTGGCGGCGCAGCGGACGGGCGCCGCAGGCGCTGGTGGGGATCGGCTTTGCCGCGCAGGGCGAGTTTCACGGCGCGCCTTATCAGCGGATGTGCTTTGATCCGGCGTTCGACTGGCTCTTCGAGGGTGTGACCGAGGATCTGTTTGGCGATTACGGGTTCAGCGGCAACGGCGCGGCGGGGTTCGAGCTTGACCATGTCGACCACCGCATCGGCTCGCCACAGAACCACGTCCTGCTGGCACGCTCCGCGGGCGACAACCGGTCTTTCATGCTGGTCCCCGAAGAGCAGCTGACGCACCTGACGAACCTGACCGGCGGGCCGGAGGAAGACGCCAAACATGCCGACCTGATCTATTTCGATCTGCCAGAGGGCGGCTCGGTCTTTTCGGTGGGCTCGATCACCTTTTGCGGCAGCCTGCCGTGGAATGACTTTGACAATGATATTTCGCGCCTGTTGGAGAACTACCTGCGTCGGAAGCTGGCAACAGACTAGCGATCAAGAGTGGCGGATGTGCAGTGCGGGCATCCCGAAGGGTGGTCGCGCCGCTCACGTTTCACCTACTGGACAGAAATGTCCAATGTGATTGTCGTTCCCTAGATGCGTGCTCGGGGCCATCACCAACTTCTGCACAATTTCGAACCGAAACGGTCTATCAACTTTTTCTGAAATTGCTTTAGACACCAAAGCGCCCTCCCGGTTGTCGACAGGGAGGGCGAAGAGCTGCGGGAGAACACCCGAGCCTGCGTTGTGTCATCAGATGAACTGGAAATCTTCCAGTGTCAGGTCGGACGCTGCGGCATCTGCAATCAGAACCGAGTGACCATCGACATTCATCTGTGCGCCGGCATCGGTGTCAGAGATCCCCAACGCGTCTAGGAACCCTTGCAAGCCGTTGCCGCCGTTGTCGATATTGACCTCACCGGTTTCGAGGTTGGTGGTCCGGATAAGGAAGCTGTCGACGCCGTCCTCGAAGTCGGTGATCACGTCCTCATCGCCGGCCTTGAAGACGTTGAAGACGAAGACATCCGCGCCGGCGCCGCCGGTCATCACGTCGTCGCCGTCGCCGCCATTGATCGAGTCGTCGCCCGCGCCGCCATCAATCGTGTCGTCACGGCCGCCACCGGCGAGGAAGTCGTTGCCGTCACCGCCGAGTATGTCGTCATTGCCTTCGCCGCCGCCAACGCTGTCGTCGCCGTCGCCCGCGTCAATCACATCCTGACCCGCGCCGCCGCCAATATCGTCGTTGCCTGCTTCATCAGCGATCACGTCGTCGCCGGTGCCGCCCCCGATGGTATCAAGGCCTGCACCACCGTCGATATCGTCATTGCCGTGACCGCCATTCACGATGTCGTCGCCCTCACCGCCTGTGGCGCTGTCATCGCCTTGGCCCGCACCGATGATGTCGTTGCCATCGCCGCCATCGAGCGTGTCGTTGCCGGTGCCACCGCCCATCATGTCATCGCCGTGACCGCCATTCATGACGTCATTGCCAGCGCCGCCGCCGGTCAGGTCATTGCCCGCCCCGGCCTCGATCTGATCATTGCCGTCACCGCCGAAAATACTGTCATTGCCATCGCCGCCGAGGGTCAGGCCGCCTTCGGCATCCGTGAGGATGAAATCATCGCCCCCATTCGAGAACAGTGCACTCCATCGCTGTTCCGCGTTGGCGGCGACACTTTCGCCGATTTCCAGCCCGCGCAGGTTGCCGTCCTGAATATGAATGCCGCCATAAAGGCGCGAAATGCCGGCCTCTTCGGCGGCTTCTGTCAGGGTCTCCCATTGTAGAACGACGGGCGGGCCGTCACCGAATTCCTCGAAAATCAACTCGCTTGTCACGAACTGGCCCAGAAGATCCGTGCCTTCGACACCGTCAAGGTCATAATTGCTCAGGGTTTCGCCATCATAAAAGGCATCGGTGCCGAGATAGCTGGCTAATGTGCGGGCTGCGGCCATGGAGAATGTCGAGTGGCCGGATACAAACTCCGGGAAGGGCGGTGTCACGAATGTGACATTCTGATAGGGTTGCCATTGCTGTCCGAGGATCGTCTGCGTCCCCTGATCTGGGCCACCCCAAGCTTGTATCTCCTGATCGAAGAACAGGTTGCGGATCGCGGATTGAGGACGGACGTAGTTGTATTCGTATTTCGCTTCCCAAGTGGCGATCCCGGCATCGAAGACGGCGGCATTCATCGCAAAGAACATTTCGGCGTCCTCGTCTATGCCGTGCCCTTCCCGAAGCGAAAGATCCTGCGCAATCTGGTTCCAGTGGCCCGGAGGCGACTCGGTGCGCGGACCGTCTGCCCAATATTCCGCGACAACCTTCTGTTCATTGGTCAGCTCAGCGGAGAATTCGATCACCTCGTTGATTTGATCGCGGTAGGCCTGATCGTTCGTCGTGACATTCCCGAGGCCGTCCACATATTCCGAAGTGTCACCCAATTGCGGCGGTGTGGGCGGACGGAATTGATCACCCGATGCGAGAGCAAAGCTGTCGACCTCGCCCCAATGGGGCGTCAATGCCTGCTGGTCGTTGAAGGTGCTGGGATTGTCATTGTCGAAGATTGGCACGCCGTTCTCGTCGGTCAGCGTCCCGTTGGGCACGCGGAGCGGCTGCCATTGGTTGGGGTCGAAGCTCTCTCCTCCGGGGGCTCTGTCCGAGGTCGGGTCGGACTCGTTTACGGGCTGGTAATCAGTTGTATCCGCAAAACCGTTCTCGGCGTTCGAGCCGTCATTCTCGCGTGCTTCAAAGACGCGCTGCACGGCCAGCCTGCCCAGACCGGCTGCTGTGTCGGGATCGTTTGACGAATTTGATGGATCAAATCCCAACTCCTCCAGAAATGCGGCGAAATCCGCTTCCTTCTCCGGGTAGAGCTGGCTCAGGACTGTATAGGCGGCATAGCTGATCGCCTCGGCCTTGTTGGCTTGGGTGTTTTCAAGGGCTGTTTCTATTTCGGAATAGTGACCCGACGCGTCAGGCGACAGGGCGGCGTAGGTGTCGTAGACGGCTGCACTCGCAAGATGGAGTTGGTATGTCGTCGGAGTAGGCGAAGCGCCTCCCTCTCGTACCGCTTCCAATTGGAGTTCGTTCCATTGTGCGACAATGGACAGCTCGGAATTTTCCATGGGTGGTTCCTCTGATACTAGGTATTAGAACATTTTTTATCGGGATTTCGCGATGAGCACGTCGCCCTTGGGGTCAGAAATTCTATTCGGCCACGCTAAGCGCCACGTTCTGGCGCGTCAATTAATCGAAGGTGTAGGCTTCAATGAAATTGGTATAAAAGCAGAGCTTTAGTAGCACAACTGACCGAAAGGATAGTGTGAAATCCGGATGCGAAGGGCGGTCACCGCGCGTCTCCGCTTGAGGGCCTGACATCGCTCTCTTGGCGCAGACACTTTTTTTTGGTACACTTGTTCGTGATATTTTTTTATTTTTAGTGAACGAGTACTTTTTTAATTTTTCGAAGCTGCGGCCATTCAAGTCGCATTTTAAGGACGAATGTTATGGGTATTGAATTGAACGCCTACAGGGCGAATGTTGACGAGACTATTCCAAGAATTGAGGCTCTTAAAGACGTCACGGCAAAGGTCAGGTTCTTGGTTTCGACCGCGCAGTTCGGGGTCAAGAAGTACAAGACTGCGGACGATACGGCGGAAGAGGTCGACGACTCGCTCTTTACCGTTGACAACCTTTTGACAGTTGTCGGGTTCGTGTCTCCGCTCAAGACGCCCGTGACGGCTCTGAAAGAGGTTCTGGATAACATCCGGCCTCCTGCCGCCAAGATCGACGAAAAATTCGATGAGATCAGCGGCAAGGACGACACATCCACTGCCGAGCAGGAAGAGGATGGCGGGTTCGTCGATAACCTGGAAACCAGCCTCTCGGCCGCAGGTTTGGCAATCGATGGCGTCACTGACACCCTGAACCTTCGGCTGAGGCAACTCGAAATTGCCTCGGCCGCGACCGGCAGCTTTGTGGATGCCATCGCGGTGGCCACACGCGGCAGCGAAGCCTGGAGCGGTGACTTTGGCGCCTTGAATTCAGCCATCGAGGCACAGATGGGCGCGCGGAACGCCGAGATCGAAGGTGTCGAGGGGCTCTACAACTCGGTGCAGTCTGAGGTCGATGCGTTCCTGAAGGTTCTCGAAGATATTGATTTCGACAGCATACTGGGCGAGCTGGTCAACTTTGAAGAGATCGGCAAGATTTTTGATTTCCTCAAAACCCCACTCTCGGTCGCGGAAAAGCTGCTGGAACCGATCCAGCCGCTTTTGAACGCTGTCGACGCGCTCATCGGATTGATCGTCAATCCGGTCATCGATTTTGTGATCGAGACATTGAAGCTCGACAGTATCCTGGACGCGACCGAAGAGGCGATCGGGGCGCTTATTCCCTCAATCGGTCTTCTTGATGCCTTCGCGGAACTGATCCAGCCGTTGCAGGACCTGTTGCTGGAGTATGTCGTCGACGGTTTGGGGAGCGTTCCGTTTCTCGATGTCGTCGAATCCAGGTTCTTCGGGGATGTCGTGGGCGAGGCCGATCAAGGCCCGACCGGTTGGGGAAACGATATCGCGAACCTGCTCGAAGGTGATGGCGGTGATGATATCCTCGACGCGCTCGACGGCAGCGATACGATCCGTGGCGGCGGCGGCAACGACGTGATCATCGCCGGTGCCGGCTCTGACATTCTCGAGGGCGGGGGTGGTGACGACCTGTTCTATTTCGGCGCGAGCTTCACGGAGTATGAGCTGGCCCGCGACCCGGATACGGATGATATCATCGTCAGTCATCTTGCGCCGCAAACTCCGATCAACACCGGGATCGACGTGCTTTTGTCTCTACAGGATTCCGATCATGTCGTGTTCACGGATATTTCCTTTACCGGTGAAGAGCTCAACAACGCGCTGATCGGGGGCTCGATCCTGAATGGCGACGTGGACGGTGTCGCGGACGATCTGATGTTCCTCAACTCGACCGGGACGCAGGTAAACGGCTTTTTCGTCGCCAACGGTCTGGGTGGAGATGACCGGATTTTCGGATCAACCGATGACGATCAGCTGAATGGTGGCTCGGGCAACGACGTGCTGTTGCCGGGGCGAGGCGATGATGAGGCGAATGGTGGTTCGGGAACGGACACGTTTCAGGTGCTCAGGGGGGCAAACTCGCGGCTCACGGTTGACCTCACGGATGGCACGTCCTTTGGTCAGGGGCAGGATACGCTTAGTTCCATCGAGAATGTCGTCGCCTCGCCGGATCAGGACCATAAGGTGCGCGGCACCAATGGCCCGAATGCGATCTTTACCGGTGATGGCATCGACGTGATCAGCGGACGCGGTGGCGACGACATCATAGATGCGGGCGGCGAGGACGACTACATCGTTGGTGGAGCAGGTGCCGACATCATCAACGCGGGTGCCGGCAATATTGACGTGATGATTTCGGGCAGCGCCGCAGTATCAGGCGTGAGCGACCACTACATCGGTGGTGACGGCTTTGATCTGGTGTCCTACACCAGCTCGTCGAATACCATCCGTTTCGACATAAACGATCAGAGCGACGATCCCTCCATCCTGCAAGAGTTGCGTGATTACATGCAGGAGATCGAGGATAGCGGACCGGTCCGGATCGACGCCGCAACGGGCCGGATCACCCGGTTCGATACGGCGGGCAACGAGGTCACCACGGATACGACCGAGGGGGTCGAGGGGTTCATGGGCTCTGATCTTGCCGATACGCTCATCGGTGCCCCGGAAGCTGAGCTGCTGCACGGCGGTGGCGGCGATGACGAGATTTTCACGGGCGGCACCGAGGATATCAATGGCGGCGATGGGGACGACCTGATCCACGTTCAGGAGGTTGCTGGCGGATCGACGTCGCTTCAGGTCGAGGGAGGCAGCGGCTTTGATCGCCTCAGCCTTGAAGAGGTGAGCGATGCACGGTGGTACTACAAGGTCGAGAGCGCGATTGCCCTGACACTGCGGGCGCACAAGACGACCGTTCAGGGCGAGGACCTGCGCAATGCGCGCGACGTCTTTTTCTCCCTGAAGCCCAGAGGCGTCGAGGAAATCTCGCTCGGAGATTTCGACGACCACGCGATCTATGAGCCCGGCGGCTCTTCTACGGCGGTGTTCTTTCTTCAGGCGGGCAATGACCGGTTCGATGGCGAAAACGGATTTGCCGATGTGCATGCGGGCGATGGAAACGACATCGGCAATTTCAACGGTGGCGGCGGGGGTATCTTCCGCGGCGGTGCTGGCAATGATTTTGCCGTTTTCGACGACACCACACGGGAAAATGCCGCCCTTATGGGGAGGGATAATGATTTCGTGCAGATCGAACGCTTTTTCGGCAATGCCGATGGTGGCGATGGGTTTGACACGATTTCCTTCGACGTCGGCTTCAGTTCTCGCATCGAGGTCGATCTTGCGGATGGCACGGCGGTCTCGTTCAAGGGGGCACCTGTTAACAACGCCGACCAGGTCGGAATGACGCTTGAGAATTTCGAAGTCCTGATTGCAACCGAATTCAACGATCTGATCGATGGCAGCAGTCAGTCAGAGCAGCTTTTGGGCCGTGGTGGTAGCGACACGATCCGTGGTGCCGACGGTCTGGACAAGCTTTATGGCGGCGCGGGCAACGATACGCTCGAGGGCGGTGCGGGTGATGATCTCTTGCATGGCGGGCCGGGCAATGACCGTCTCGATGGCGGGGCGGACAACGATACAGCATCCTATGCCTGGGCACGGCCCGGTGGGCAGGATGGTGAGGTCATCGCCGACAGTTTCGGGGCGGTGACCGTCGATCTCAACACGAATATCGCGACGGGTGCCTTTGGCACGGATACCTTGGTCTCAATCGAGAATGTGGTCGGCAGCGCAGGGGATGATCGGCTAATAGGCGACGCGGGCGACAACATGCTTTCGGGAGGCAAGGGCGATGACAGCCTCGAAGGCGGAGACGGCGACGATATCCTGATCACCGGGTCGGGCGATGACACGGTCTCTGGCGGCGCGGATGATGACACGGTTGTCGTCGGGCTAGGCGTCAAGAGCCTCGATGGTGGCACCGGTTTTGATACGCTTGATTTTGGCACGGTGAATGGTTCCATAAGTTTGGACCTCGGCGCGATGTCCTACACCGGCACGCTCACTGACCGGTCGCCGCGCTGGGCGGAGCGGGATCTGGATGGTGACGGTGTCGATGAAAGCGATGGCACGGAGACGCGCGTTTTTGATAGTGTTTCGCTGACGCCCCAGGACGTTTTCGAGGCCGATCCGAACCAATCCGACAGCGCGGATGATGTTACGCGTGCCCTGCCGGAGAGAGCGGACCCGGGTTTTGCCGCATTCCAGATCGAACTGATTGATATCGACACGCCGGCCTCTGGCGATTTCGAGGGCTTCGAGCGCGTCGTTGGCGGCGATAGCGACGACACTTTCATCGGCGATGACGAGGACAACCAATTGTCCGGTGCAGCAGGGAAAGATGACCTGGATGGCGCGGCCGGAGACGACGTGCTCGATGGGGGGGACGGCGACGATACCCTTGACGGAGGGTCAGGCGATGACAGCCTCGACGGAGGCGCTGGTAATGACAGCCTGTTGGGCGGGGGTGGTCAGGATACGGCCTTTTTCGACCTGTCCTCGGCTGAAATGCGCGTCAGAACCCGGAATGACATCCTCGTTCTGGTCTCGTCCGAGGGCGAGGATACGGTCGCGGGTATCGAGAGTTTTTCTTTCTCGGACCAGGTTCTCAGCCTGGCACAGGTGCGGAATTTGCCGGCGGCTGGCTTTCAGGAAACTGGAACTACCGGAAACGACGTTATTGAGGGTGACGCGGGTGACGACACGCTCATCGGGCAGGGGGGGGATGACGCCATTGATGGGTTTGATGGTGACGACGGCGTGTTCGGACAGGAGGGCGACGACACTTTGAACGGTGGAGACGGTGACGACACGCTTGCCGGGGCCGAAGGTGACGACGCGGTCAATGGCGACGGTGGCAATGACACCATGGGAGGTGGAACGGGCAATGACACAATGCTCGGTGGCGCCGGTGACGACTTCATGGGTGGCGGTCAGGATGACGACATCATGGATGGCGGCCCCGGTAACGATGTAGTCAATGGCGGCCCCGGCAATGATGATATTGCGGGCGGCGAAGGCAATGACACGATGGGTGCGAGTTTTGGGTCCGATGTGGTCAGTGGCGGCGGCGGAGATGACGATATCGGCGGTGGTCCTGGCAGTGACACGATCGACGCGGGATCAGGGAATGACAGTGTCGGCGGCGGAGAGGGCAATGACGAGATCCGTGGCGGCGCCGGCAATGACTTTCTCGCCGGTGGCGGGCGCAATGACGTGATACTCGGTGAGGCTGGAGACGATCGCATCAATGGTGGCGATGGTGATGACACGATGACTGGCGGTACGGGGGCGGATGATTTTGTCTTCAACTTCTTCAAAGACGGTGATGAGGATATCATCACCGATTACGAGGACGGCACCGACGGCTTTGTTATCCGGATCGTGAATCCGGATACCGGTGAGACTAATATCGACAATGGCGGCAACGGGTTGCAGGGCTTTCTCGACGCGTTGGGAATCACTGATACCGGCGCGGGCGCCCAGTTGAACGTCGATGGCCACCTGGTTCTGGTCGAAGGCGTGGCGGCCTCCAATCTCACGCTCGACGATTTCTCGTTCATCTGATGGGTCTGGAGGGCGGTGGCGGATTTTCCGCCCCGCCGCTTTTCGCAGATCGCTTGCGGGGCACGCGGGGGTGAGGTAGTCGGAGGACCAACTGCATTGATCCAAAGGTGCCCGTCCCATGCGTCTCAGCCGTTATTTTCTGCCCGTCCTCAAGGAAACGCCCTCGGAGGCGCAGATCGCCAGTCACCGCCTGATGCTGCGGGCCGGGATGATCAAGCAGGCCACCGCCGGGATTTATTCCTGGCTGCCCTTGGGGTTCAAGGTGCTGCGCAAGCTGGAAAACATCGTCCACGAGGAGCAGGTGCGCGCGGGCCATGTGCCGATGCTGATGCCGACGCTGCAATCGGCGGACCTGTGGCGCGAGAGCGGGCGTTATGACGATTACGGTGCCGAGATGCTGCGCATCACCGACCGGCACGGGCGCGACATGCTGTATGGCCCCACCAACGAAGAGCTGATCACCGATATTTTCCGAAGCCATGTCGGCAGTTACAAGGATCTGCCGCTGACGCTCTACCATATCCAGTGGAAATTCCGCGACGAGGTGCGGCCGCGCTTCGGCGTGATGCGCGGGCGCGAGTTCTTCATGAAGGACGGCTATAACTTCGACCTCACCAAAGAGGACGCGCTGCACGCCTATAACCGTCACATGGTCAGCTATCTGCGCACCTATGAGCGAATGGGCTTGCAGGCCATCCCGATGCGTGCCGACAGCGGCCCGATTGGCGGCGACGATACGCATGAATTCCTTGTGCTGGCCGAAACCGGCGAGTCGGAGGTGTTCTATGACAGCGCGATCACCGATCTGAAGCTGGGCGAGCGCGTTGTCGATTACGACAGCCGCGCCGAATGCGAGGCCATCGTCAAGGAGTGGACCACGCCTTATGCCCGTACCGACGAGACCCATGACGAAGCGAAATTCAACGCCATCCCCGAGGATCGCCGCCGCTCGCGGCGCGGCATCGAGGTGGGGCAGATCTTTTACTTCGGCACCAAGTATTCCGAGCCGATGGGGGCCACGGTGCAGGGCCCCGATGGCAAATCCGTGCCGGTCCACATGGGCAGCCACGGCATCGGAGTCTCGCGTCTCGTGGGCGCGATCATCGAGGCGAGCCATGATGACAAGGGGATTATCTGGCCCGAGGGCGTGACGCCGTTCCATGCCGGGATCGTCAACCTCAAGCAGGGCGACGCTGAGGCTGATGCCGCCTGTGAGGCGCTTTATGCCTCCCTCACGGCGCTTGGGCTGGAGCCACTTTATGATGACCGGGACGAGAGGGCCGGGGGCAAGTTCGCGACGATGGACCTGATCGGTTTGCCGTGGCGGATCACGGTGGGGCCGCGCGGCCTCAAGAACGGTGTGGTGGAACTGACCTCGCGGCGGACCGGCGAGAGCGAGGAATTGCCGCCCGAAGCGGCGGTGGAGAAGTTGGCGCAGATTTATGCGGGGCATGTGCTGCGCCCGGCGCTCTGAGAGATCGGGTCGGGGTGAAAGTGGCCTGGAGCTGCCGTTCAAGTGCAGCACCAATGCGCGGAATCAAGGTGCCGCAGGCACCGCCGCGCAGCGCCCGACCGCCCCCTCGGGCGGGCGCTTTTGCAACGTTTCAAGCCATTGAAAGCGCGGACGTGTTTGGCTGGCATAAAGTGCGGTCCACCAAGGTTGCTGCGCCCACCCGGCGGTCGGGCACCGCGCGGCTTGTTTCTGACCCCCCAATGTCCGCTCCAGGCCAAATCCGCCCGCATGACCTTGACGCCCCCAACCGCAGACCGCACTGTCCGCGCGGATTGACCAAGGAGCTGGAATGGCCAGATCACCCGCCCCCTTTGCCGCGTTCGAGTGGATGATCGCCTGGCGCTATCTGCGTGCCAAGCGCGCCGAGGGAGGCGTGAGCGTGATGACCTGGATCAGCCTCATCGGCATCACGCTGGCGGTCTTTGCGCTGATCGCGACGCTTGCCGTGCGCTCGGGCTTTCGAGCGGAGTTTGTCGATACGATCCTCGGCGCCAACGCGCATGTGACGATCTACAATGCGGGCACGGTCGATGCGCAGACGGGCCGGATTGACCGCACCATCGAGGCGTATGAGGCGATGGCCGAGCGGGTGCGAGACGTGCCAAATGTCACCCACGTGGCCCCCTTGGTCAAGGGACAGGTGATGGCCAATGCGCGCGACCGCAACGCGGGGGTGCAGGTCTTTGGCATAAGGCCCGAGGATCTGCGCACAATCCCGCGCGTGGCCGACCCCGAGACATCGCGCGGCGATATCGCCCGGTTCAGCGAGGGCATCGCCATCGGCTCGGGTGTGGCGCAGGAGCTGGGCGTGACGGTGGGCGAGCGGATCAAGCTGATCTCGCCCAACGGGGTCAAGACGCCGCTCGGCACAAGCCCGCGCATCAATGCCTATGAGGTGGTCTATATCTTCACCGCCGGGCGCTATGACATCGACCGGGTGCGCGTCTATCTGCCGTTTGCCGAGGCGCAATCGTTCTTCAACCGCGACGGGCGCGCGGATGAGTTGGAGGTCATGGTCGAGGCCCCGGAAAACGTCGATGACATGACCTTGCCGCTGTTGCGTGCTGCGGGTGAGCGCGCGCAGGTCTGGACATGGCAGGATTCGAGCGGGTCGTTCCTGCGCGCCCTGGAGGTGGAGGATAACGTGATGTTCGTGATCCTATCGATCCTCGTGCTGATCGCGGCGATGAACATCACCTCCGGGCTGATCATGCTGGTCAAGAACAAGGGGCGCGATATCGGCATATTGCGCACCATGGGGCTGAGCGAGGGCTCGGTGCTGCGCATCTTCTTCATCTGCGGCGCCTTTACCGGCCTCATAGGCACGGCGGCGGGGGTGATCCTAGGGTGCCTGTTCGCGATCTATATCGATCCGATCTTCAGCTTCGTGAACGTGCTGATGGGCGGGCAGGTCTGGGACCCGTCGATACGCGGCATCTATCACCTGCCGGCGCAGTTGCAGGCAGGCGATGTGCTGTCGGCGGTGGTACTGTCGCTGGGGCTGTCCTTTGTCGTGACGATCTTTCCGGCGCGGCGGGCGGCGCGGATGAACCCGGTGGAGGCGCTGCGCTATGAGTGACGTGATGCTGCGGCTGACGGGGATCGAGAAGACCTATAACAAGGGGCAGACCGGCGAGGTTCAGGTTCTAGGCGGTGCCGACCTGACGCTGGCGAAGGGCGAGATGGTGGCGCTCGTGGCGCCGTCGGGGGCGGGCAAATCGACGCTGCTGCATATCGCGGGGCTCTTGGATGTGGCCGATGCGGGCCGGGTCGAGATCGGCGGCGAGGACATGACCGGGCTGAGCGACCGGCGGCGCACGGCAATGCGGCGGCAGGAGGTCGGTTTCGTCTATCAGTTCCACCATCTGCTGCCCGAGTTCAGCGCACTGGAAAACATCGTGCTGCCGCAGCTGGCCAATGGCGTGGCGCGCAAGGCGGCGCAGGCGCGGGCGCAAGAGCTGCTGGAGCAGGTCGGCGTGGGTGCGCGTGCGGGGCACCGCCCCTCCGCGATGTCAGGCGGCGAACAGCAGCGCGTGGCGTTCTGCCGTGCGCTGGCCAATAGCCCGCGCGTTCTGCTGGCCGATGAGCCGACCGGCAATCTCGATCCCGGAACCTCGGACCAGGTGTTCGGGGCGCTGACGGGGCTGGTGCGGGGCACCGGGCTGTCGGCGCTGATTGCCACGCATAACCTTGATCTGGCGGCGCGAATGGACCGGATCGTGAAGCTTGATCAGGGGCGGATCGTGCCGGGCTGAACCCTAGCATTTCGCAAAAGCTGAAGCTGCATTCAGAAGGTCTGAATTGACCTGCGATCGCGGCACCACCATAGCTGTCGTTGAACCGATCGGAGAGCGGCATGGTGCATATTTCCCTGAACGATATCGAGGCACAGACCTGCGCGGCGCTGATCCGGCATGGGGCGCAGCCGTGGATCGCCGAGGAGGTCGCACGCGCGGTGCGCAAGGCCGAAAGCACCGGCAACCGGATCTGCGGGCTCTACTACCTCGAAAGCTATTGCCAGCAATTGCAGACCGGGCGCGTCAAGGGCGATGTGGAGCCCGAAGTGACGCAGCCGCGCCCGGGTGCTGTGGTCGTCGATGCGAAATTCGGCTTTGCGCAGCCCGCCTTTGCCCGGGGGATCGACCGTGCGGCGGAGGCGGCGCGCGCCTGCGGCGTGGCGAGCCTTGCGGTGGGGCATGCGCATACCTGCACCTCGCTGGGGTATTTCACCGAGCAGATCGCGGACCGGGGCCTGATCGGGCTGGGGATGACCAATGCTTCGCCCATCGTGGCGGCCCCAGGTGGCAAGACGCGGGTCATTGGCACCAACCCGGTCGCCTTTTCGGTGCCGGACGGGCAGGGCGGGATTGCCATGCAGTTCGATCAATCGACGACGGTGGTCGCATTGGGCAAGATCACCATGGCCAAGGCCGCGGGCGAGCCTATCCCCGACGGCTGGGCCGTCGATGTCGAGGGCCGGCCCACCACAGACCCCGACGCCGCGCTTGGCGGGTCGCTGGTGAGCATCGGTGGGCCCAAGGGCTGGGGCTTTGGCCTGATGGCAGAGCTGCTGGCAGCAGGGATGACGGGCGGGGTGGTGAGCCGTGACGTCAAGCCGCTCAAGACCCCCGAGGGGCCGCCGCATGACCTGGGGCAGTATTACCTGCTGATGGACCCGAAGGTCTCGGGTGCGTTCTTTGACCGGCTGGCGCAGGTGGCCGAGGGGGCGACGCAGGACGAGGGTGCCCGCCTGCCGGGGCAGGGCAAGCGCGCCGCCGATCCGGTCGAGGTGGCCGATGCGGTCTGGCAACAGGTTCTCGCGCTCGCGGGGGGGCCGCGGGCCGACCTTCTTAGTCAACAACCGTGACGGTGTGCCATCGCAACGCATCGTTCGGTACCGGGTCGAAATGGGTCACCCGGTTGGACAGAACCACAAGTTGCGTGACGTGAAACGGGATCAGCGTGCCTGAGGTCTTGGCAAGGTAGTCCTGCGCCTTGACGTAAAGCGCGCGACGCTTCTTGAAATCGAGTTCGGCGCGCGCCGTTTCCAACAGATGATCGAAATGCGGGTTTGCATAATGACTTTCGTTCCACTTGGCGTCCGAGTGAAACGCCTCGTTCAGAGCCTGATCTGCCGGGCGCTCGCCCCAACTGGTGCTGAAGGCCTCTTTCTTCATCCAGACGTTCGACCAATAGCCATCTGCCGCGGCATTGATCAGGTTGACACGAATACCTGCCTGCGATGCTTGCTCCTGAAAGGCGACGCCAATCACCGGCCAACTTGGATCGAGCCCCGAGACATAAAGATCGACATCAATGCCATCGGGATAGCCAGCCTCGGCAAGCAGCGCGCGGGCGTGGGCCGGGTCCGCGGGGCAGTCCATCTCGGCGCGGTATTGGTCATTGGGCGCCACAGGGGTATCGCAAGAGATGACCCCGCCGCCATCGAGTGCCAGTTGCAGCATCTCGTCGCGATCCACCACGAGGCGCAGCGCGCGGCGCACGCGCGGATCATCGAACGGCTCCATATCCGTGCGAAAGGCAAGGCCCATCCAGTTGCCGGTTGGAATCTCCAGGAGTTGATAACGCAACGACTTGTCGAGCGCGCGGCGCAACATCGGCACGATGCCGCGCTCCATATCGAGCTGGCCGCTGAGAAATGCCTGAAGCCGGGCCTGTGCGTTTGGGACACCTATGACCTCGATTCGGGCCAGCCCGGGTGGCCCTTCCCAATACGATGTGTTGGCGGTCAGAACCGTGATACCGTCGGGATCGAACTTCTTTACCTTGAAAGGGCCGGTGCCGACCCCCGTACTGGCGACCGTATCGCCCGAGCCGTCGGGAATGATCCGCAGGCGAGGATCCATGAGTTGCAGCGGCAGGTCGGCAAAGGGAGATTCGAGCTGCATGCGCACGGTGAACGGGCCGGTGACCTCTACGCTTTCAATCATTCTGACGGCGGCACGTGCCGGGCTGCCATACTCGGGGTCGATCACGCGGGCGATCGAATAGGCCACGTCGCGGGCATCGAGCGCGCTACCGTCATGAAAGCGAACGCCCTCGCGGATTTTAAAGGTCCAGACCGAGCCGTTCTCGTTCGGGGCCCAGGATGTCGCCAGATCGGGCGCCGGCTTGCCTGCCGGTCCGGGCCGCACGAGGCGGCTCTGGATCTTTTCGATGATCTGCAAGACGCGCCCCTTGGATGCCGGGTCGAGGCTTGATTGCGCACCGAAGCCGACATTGTGGGCGTGGCGAAACGTACCCGCTGGCTCGGCCAAGGCGTGACCGGCGACAAGAAACCAAAGGATGGATAGCAGAACCGGCCGCATGGGCATCTCTCCTTGGGGGACGCAACGACCTTGGCAAGAGCAGTGCGGAAAATCAAACCTTTCGCACGGCATCGCGGTCACGATTTGCGCCATCGCCGCCACGCGATGCGAAAGTTTAAAAATACTCAAGCGGGCGCTTGACGGGCACGCGGACCCGGCATAGAAGCGCGTCACACCCGGCCTGACCGGGTGACTGCGGGCGGTTGTAGCTCAGTTGGTTAGAGTACCGGCCTGTCACGCCGGGGGTCGCGGGTTCGAGTCCCGTCAACCGCGCCATTCATCGCAGACCCAATGGCCCTCGCCTCGGCGGGGGCTTTGTGTTTGGGGCATTTGTCACGGGAAAGCCGCAAACGCCTGAATTTGCGATTGACGCGCCTGCGGGGCTCGCCTATGCACCCGTGCACGCGCGGTTGTAGCTCAGCTGGTTAGAGTACCGGCCTGTCACGCCGGGGGTCGCGGGTTCGAGCCCCGTCAACCGCGCCACTTTCCCAAATCAATATCAAACGTGACTGCTGCTGTGCGCTGGCATGCGTTTGCAGGTGCAGCATCTTGGCCTTGGCCCAAGTGATTGCGCTAACTTGGAAAAACCTCGCCATTCGTGACTTGCGAATCCATGCTGGCGTGGAATACCAGATACCAACAGTCGGTTTTTTGTGGGCGCAAGTCAAAAGCGGGCAGCCATGCCCAAAAGGGAGAGAGACATGACATCAGGACGGGTGAATCCGGGCTTTCGACTCGAGGATCAGGGGATTTCGGGGCTGGGCCACGTGCATTATAACCTGATGGAGCCAGCGCTTGTGTCTGCCGCCATTCGGCGAGGCGAGGGCGAGCTGGGGCAAGGTGGCACGTTGCTGGTGAGTACCGGCGAATTCACCGGACGCTCGCCCAAGGACAAGTTCACCGTGCGCACCCCGACGACTGACGACGCGATCTGGTGGGAAAACAACGCCGCGATGGAGCCGGAACCGTTTGAGCGGCTGCACAAGGATATGCTGGACTATCTGGCCGGGCGTGAGATGTTTGTTCAGGATCTCGTTGCCGGGGCCGATCCCGAACACAGTATCAACGTGCGCCTCATCAACGAGCTGGCGTGGCACAATCTCTTTATCCGTCACATGCTGCGCCGTCCCGACCGCGATGCGCTGGATCATTTCGTGGCTGACTATACCGTCATCAACTGCCCCGGTTTCAAGGCCGATCCCGAACGGCACGGCTGCCGGTCCGAGACAATGATCGCGGTCAACATCGACGCCAAGCTGATCTTGATCGGCAACACCGAGTACGCCGGTGAAAACAAGAAGTCGATCTTTGGCCTGATGAACTTTCTGCTGCCCGAGAAGGATGTCATGCCGATGCATTGCTCGGCCAACCACGCCAAGGACGACCCGGAAGATGCCGCCGTGTTCTTTGGCCTGTCGGGCACGGGCAAGACCACACTTTCGGCTGATCCCGAACGCACACTGCTGGGCGACGACGAGCATGGCTGGTCGGACAAGGGCACGTTCAACTTCGAGGGCGGTTGCTATGCCAAGACCATCAATCTGAGCGCGGAGGCCGAGCCCGAGATCTACGCCACCTGTTCAATGTTCGGCACGGTGATCGAGAACATGGTCTACGATGCAGACACGCGCGAACTGGATTACGAGGATTCGAGCCTCACCGAGAACATGCGCTGCGCCTATCCGCTAGATTATATTCCCAATGCCTCGGAGACCGGGCAGGCGGGGCATCCGCGCAATGTAGTGATGCTGACCTGCGATGCGTTTGGTGTCCTGCCCCCGATTGCGCGGCTGACACCGGCGCAGGCGATGTATCACTTCCTGTCTGGTTTTACCGCCAAGATGGCCGGAACCGAGCGCGGCCTGACCGAGCCGCAACCGGTCTTTTCAACCTGTTTCGGGGCGCCCTTCATGCCGCGCCGTCCCGAGGTTTACGGCAATCTTCTGCGCCAGAAGATCGAGCGCCATGGCGCATCGTGCTGGCTGGTCAATTCCGGTTGGACGGGCGGAGCCTATGGGACCGGTTCGCGGATGCCGATCAAGGCCACACGGGCGCTCTTGACCGCTGCGCTGGATGGCTCGCTCAACGATGTTGAATTCCGCAAGGACCCGAATTTCGGCTTCGACGTGCCGGTTGCGGTTCCGGGGGTTGCGGATGTGCTGCTCGATCCCCGCCGCACCTGGGACGATCCGGCGTCCTATGACCGGCAGGCGACCAAGCTGGTTGGCATGTTTGCCGAGAACTTCGCGCAGTACCTGCCGCATGTGGACGATGACCTCAAGGCCGTGGCATTGGGCTAACCTCATGGCCGGGCAGGGCGGATCACGACTTGCGCCAACAGGCCTGTTGACACCCTCACACGTGCCTGTATAAGCGCGACTTCATTGGTGTTGGTGGCCCCCGCGAGGGGATGCCTGTCGGGAGCAATCCAAAGGACAACGCCCTTCGACACATAAAGAAGGAGATCAGCCGTGACCAAACGCACGTCTGCCAAGTACAAGATCGACCGCCGCATGGGCGAAAATATCTGGGGCCGTCCGAAATCCCCGGTAAATCGCCGCGAATACGGCCCCGGCCAGCACGGTCAGCGCCGCAAGGCCAAAATTTCCGACTTCGGCCTGCAGCTGCGCGCCAAGCAGAAGCTCAAGGGCTACTACGGCGACCTGACCGAAAAGCAGTTCCGCCGCATCTTTGCCGAGGCCGAGCGTGTCCGCGGTGACACCGGCGAGCTTTTGATCGGCCTGCTCGAGCGCCGTCTCGACGCCGTCGTTTACCGCGCCAAGTTCGTGCCAACGATGTTCGCCGCACGCCAGTTCGTGAACCACGGCCATGTCAAGGTGAATGGCAAGCGCGTGAACATCCCCTCCTACCGTGTGAAAGAGGGCGATGTGATCGAGGTTCGCGACAAGTCGAAGCAGATGACAGCGCTGCTTGAGGCCGTCCAACTTGCCGAGCGCGATGTGCCCGATTACATCGACGCCGATCATTCCAAGATGGTCGCCACCTTCGTGCGCCAGCCGGGCCTGTCGGATGTGCCCTATCCGGTGATGATGGAACCGAACCTCGTGATCGAATTCTACGCCCAGAACTAAGCGTTCTGACCATATGCGAAGAGGCCGCGACGGGGAACCGCCGCGGCCTTTTTCTTTTGATGCTGGTCAAGGCGGGATGTCAAAGCTAGAACCACCTGCGAGAGAAGAGGGATGACATGACCAAGATCGCGCCGCAGCCGGGTGTAATGGAGATCGCGCTTTATCAGGGGGGGGCGGCGCATATCGATGGCGTGGCCAACGTGGTCAAGCTCAGCTCGAACGAGAACCCCTTCGGTCCGTCAGAAGCCGCCAAGGAAGCGTTTCGCAAGGCGGCCTACGAGTTGCATCGCTACCCGTCCACCGATCATGCAGGATTGCGCAATGCTATCGCAGAGGTTCACGGGCTCGATGCAGAACGTATCGTCTGTGGTGTCGGCAGTGACGAGATCATCGCCTTTCTGTGTCAGGCCTATGCCGGGCCGGGTGACGAGGTGATCCATACCGAGCACGGCTTTGCCATGTATCGCATCAGTACTCTTGCGAACGGTGCGACCCCCGTGGAGGTCCCCGAGCGCGACAGGGTTACTGATGTGGATGCGATCCTCGCGGCCTGTACCGATGCGACACGGTTGGTTTTTCTCGCCAATCCCAACAATCCTACCGGAACGATGATTGGAGAAGCCGAGCTTCGCCGTCTTGCCGAGGGGCTGCCCGAACGGGCGCTTCTTGTGGTTGACGGGGCTTATGCGGACTATGTCGAGGGCTATGATGGCGGCGCGGCACTCGTGGAGGCATGCGAGAATGTCGTGATGACCCGCACGTTTTCCAAGCTCTACGGTCTCGGGGGCTTGCGTGTGGGCTGGGGCTATGGGCCGCAACACGTTGTCGACGTGCTCAACCGCGTACGCGGACCGTTCAACCTGAGCCACGCCGCGCTGGTCACGGCAGAGGCCGCAGTCCGCGACCGGGCCTGGGCCACGCGCTGCCGCGAAGACAATGCGCGGCTGCGCGGCTGGCTGGCCGAGGCTCTTGCCGAGCACGGCGTGCCATCGGATACATCGACCGCGAATTTCATTCTCGCGCGGTTCGGCAGCCCGGAAGAGGCGCGCGCCTGCGACGAGTATCTCAAATCGCAGGGGCTGATCGTGCGTCAGGTGGCGGGGTACAAGCTGCCCAATTGTCTGCGCATCACGGTCGGTGACGAACCGAGTTGCCGCCGGGTGGCGCATGCCGTGGGGCAGTTCAAGGGCGGTGCACGATGAGTGTGATCTATGACCGCGTGGCCCTGATCGGGCTCGGGCTCATTGCCTCGTCGATGTGGCATGCGATCCAGCGCGCCGGTGTCGCGCGTGAGGTGACGGGATATGCCCGCAGCCCCGAGACCCGCGCCATCGCGCGCGAGATCGGCCTGTGCGACAGGGTCTGCGACAGCGCTGCCGAGGCCGCGACAGGGGCCGATCTGGTGGTGCTCTGCGTGCCGGTGGGGGCGATGGGGGCCGTCGCGACGGAAATCGGCCCAGTGCTGAAACCCGGCGCCACGGTCAGCGATGTGGGCTCGGTAAAGAAGGCGGTAATCGAGGCGGTCGCGCCGCATCTGCCCGACGGCGTGCATTTCGTCCCCGCGCATCCGCTGGCCGGGACCGAACATTCCGGGCCGCGCTCGGGCTTTGCCGAGCTTTTCGACAACCGCTGGTGTCTTATCGTGCCGCAAGCGGGCAGCGACCGCGGCGCGGTGGGACGGCTGGAGCGTTTCTGGCAGGCACTCGGCGCTTATACCGACGAGATGGATGCCGAGCATCATGATCTGGTGCTTGCGGTGACATCCCATGCACCGCATCTCATCGCCTACACGATGGTGGGCGTGGCCGACGACCTGCGCCGCGTCACCGACAGCGAAGTGATCAAGTATTCGGCTGCCGGATTTCGGGATTTCACCCGCATCGCGGCGTCGGACCCGACCATGTGGCGCGACGTTTTTTTGAACAACAAGGAGGCGACATTGGAAATTCTGGGCCGCTTTACCGAAGAGTTGTTTGCATTGCAGAGGGCTATTCGCACCGGCGATGGTGACCATTTGCACGCGTATTTCACCCGCACCCGCGCCATCCGGCGGGGCATCATCGAGGCCGGGCAGGATACCGACGCGCCGGATTTTGGCCGGGTAAAGAAATCATGAGGCGGGCGGTTCTTGCCATTGGCCTGGGGCTGGCGCTTGTCGTGTCGGCATGCGGACGCGGCGACGGCGACGAGGTGAGCCGGGGTGGCGGGCTGTGCGGCGATCCGGCACTTGTCGGATCGGTCTCCGGTTATCTGCCCAATAAGCTCGCCGGCTGCGGCGTCGAAAAAGCCGTCAGGCTGGAAGCGGTGCACGGCGTGCGGCTGAGCCGGCCTGCCACGCTCGACTGCCCAACGGCACGCGCGGTCGGCCACTGGGTGGATCAGAGTGCCAAGACCGCCGTCGGGCGCATGGGGGGCGGTCTCAAAGGGTTACGGGTTGCCGCGCACTACGTCTGCCGGACCCGTAATCACAGGCCGGGCGCGCGTATCTCGGAGCATGGACGAGGCAAGGCCATAGACATCTCGGCGCTGCTTCTTGACGATGGCTCCGAAATCTCTGTGCTCCGCGATTGGGACCGTGGCCATCAGGGGCGCATTCTCAGACGGGTTCATGGCGATGCCTGCGGCCCGTTCGGGACGGTTCTTGGGCCTGAATCCGACCGTCACCATCGCGACCATTTTCATTTTGATACGGCCAAGCATCGCGGCGGGCCGTATTGCCGCTGAGTTGGTGAAACCTGGCCTGATGCAGACGTTCAATCAGCAAACCCGGCGCGGAACGACGCCGAAAGCGGCCGCGTCCTCGCCGGGCCGCGGCCTGTCAATGGCGCGGTTTACTTCTAAGGCAACTCAAGCGCAAACCTGATGGCACCTGCGATGGTTGCAGGGCCGTCTGCCGGGACATGTAGGCACGTCGTGTTTTATGCGGCCTCATGTGCGAGTATCGCCGCTTCGGACCCATTGAGGCATCGTCGGGCGTAGCCTCCGTAGAGATTTGGCTCGTATTCCAGATTGGGATTGATGGACAAAAGCCGCGCACGGTCATCATCGTCCAGCGTCGACAGTGCCGTGCTCGCGGGGTGAAAACTCTCGGTTTCGACGCCATTGGCCCAGATGATCTGATGCCGTGGCAGCAACAAGTGAATATAGGTGACTTCGCGCGATGCCAGATCGACCGACACCGTGTCGTTGTTGATCAGGTCGCGGGCCATCACCAGCACTTCGGGTGTGTTGAATAGGGCGCGGGCCACATCGCCGCGCACCAAGAGGCGGTGCTCCGGGCTGACCAATAGCTCGGCATCGGGTCGATCCGCCCCCAGAGCCCCGGCACGCAGCCGGATAGGTCGCAACTTTGGCATGGCAAAGAGCCTTGCACCGGTCATGCGTCGGCTGCCGATCCATTGGATCTCTTCGGCGCCACTGTCGCGGGTCTGCACATGATCGCCCTCGCGCAGTTCCTCTACCAGTCGCGGACCTTCGGGGGTTTCGATCCGCGTGCCCGGGGTGAAACAGATCACCCCGCCGCTCCCCGGCCCGGTCGACGCCCCGCGCATCCCTTCGAGCGAATGGTGCACGATCCACATTTCGCGCGCTCTTGGCGGAATGTCGTCGTGGAACATCAGCAGAGGCGGCGCACCGCGGCCCACCTCGATGATCGTAACCGTGTAACTGCGTGACCCGTCTGTGACGACAAAGCCGAGATCCATCAACGGGTCCTCGACCGTCACCTGATGCAGATCATCCGTGTTGCTCGTCGCGGCGCCCACCAGGCGCCGCACCATGCGTGCCGCACGTTTGCGGTTCACGCTTTCCCCCTCCGCCATCTCCAGACGCAACAGCTCGTTCGGGCCATCGACGCGCACGGCATCGCCCCGCCAGGACCATGTTTGTCCCACCGAAAGCGACTGCACGGGTGCAGTCGACATTCCATCCAACTCTATTTGCGACCAGGAAATGACGAACGTGCCTTTAAAGCCCGTCCCCATAACTCTGACTGCCTGCCTCTTCGTTTTTTTATTAGGTCGACGGTAGCAAAGGCGAATCAGTCTGAAAAGCCCCTCGTTTCATTTTTGTCAAAACCGCAACCGAAACTGCACAGAGCCGAGGAATTGCCCCTCGCGCTGCTCTTCGAATTCTTCGCCAAGCCAGGTCAGACCGTAGAAAAGTGCCGCTCCCTTACGATTCTCCCAGTGAAGTCCCGCGCGCAGGCGCGTGCGGTCTTCGCTGAGTGTTACGCCGCTGCTTGCGGGCAGGTAATCGCTGTCGTCGACATAGGCGATATCGCCGCCCAGCAAAAACGTGGTTCCGGCACGGTCGGCCCGCACCACGCGGTAGCGGTGGCCGGTGACGGAGTCGCGGACAAGCAGTTCGCCCACGCCAATCCCGCCGATCATGATATCCGCGCCAGCACGGATCAGGTCTTCGACCCCAAGTCGCGCCTCGGCGAAAGGCCGTATTCGCGTCGATCCCAGCTCGTAGGCGCGCGCCGCCTCGAAGACGGCAGAGGGACGAATGTCATTGTCGATCTGATTGCGGCGTACGGCGCGGCCCACATCGCGCCCGCCAAGGAAACCGTGCAGAAAGTCCTGGAAATCGTCCAGACCGGTCTGCGATCCCGTCACGATCAGATCGGCGCCGAGGGCGTATTCGATCCGTGCGCGCTCGAAATGCGTATGCAGGCCAAAACCGAGATTGCCCGCGTAAGGCCGGTCATTGGCGGCGGGCCGGGTGAGGTTTTCCGGCGATATGACCTCGCCGTGAAAGCGGAACTCCAGCATTTGTCCGAACCTCTCGGGCGCGTGGCCCTGCCAGACCGGTCCCCAGACGCGGCTTGACGTCACCGATCCGCTGCGCCATCGGTCCTGCGTGTCCCCGAGCACATCGTTGGTGAACAACAACCCATATCCAAGACGCTGCCGCCCCTCGGCCTGCGCGTCTTGTACCCATACCGTGATGCCGAGAATCGCCGTGACGGCGATGGCGAAAATACGTGTCATCCGTCACGTCCCCATGCTGCGCCCCCCGGCGACCACCAAATAAGCAATCACGGTTCTGATTGACCAGCGAAACTTTCACGAAACCGCTGGGGCGTGGCAAGAAATCAATGCTGTGCGCGTGTCAGAGCGCGCGCATCCAGAATTGAAGCTTATGGGCGGTTTCCTCGGACGCGCCGATCTCCTTCCAATCAAACGATGCAACCGCACCCGCGACCGGCGTATAGCCGCGCTTATGCCAGAAGGCGTCGAGCGGCTGGTATCCTTGCGGTCGCGCCGGGTGGTCCTTTGGCCGAATCACCGAGCAGAATGCAGCGTAATCGCGTCCTAGTGCCCGTGCATGAGCCTCGCGCAGATCGAAGAACCGATGGCCCACACCCTGACCGCGATAGGCTGGCAAGAGCACGCTTTCGGCGCAATAGAAGATCCGCTCCAGCGCAAGTCCGGTGCCCGCGAAGGCCGCCCCGAAATCACCGGCGTGGTCCTCCATAGGGGTGCCTGTCGCCGCGCCCACGAGGGTGTCACCGTCATAAGCCGCCACCAGAATGGCATCTTCGCTCTCACGGTAGACATGAAGGTAACTCTCTTCATAGGCGGCATCGCCGTCATAGAGATATGGAAATGCACGAAATACCTCGATGCGCAGGCGTGCCACCCCCGGCAGTGCCTGCGCAAGCCTGTCGCCGGTGAGCCGCTCGACCCGGATCATGCGGAAACCTGGCGCATCCAGTCTGCAAGGTTGTAGTACGTTACAACACGCGTGATGAGCCCGTCGCGCAAGGTAAAGAAAGATCCCGCAGGTAAACGGTAGGTCTGCCCGTTGGCCTCGGGCAGACCCTCGTCGGTCTCCAGATAGGTGCCGTTGACCACGTATTCAGCCGCGGCGCGCGTGCCCCCCTCTGCTTCGAAGATGACCATATCGGTCAGTTCCTCGCGGTAACAATGGCTCATGTGATCGCAAAAATCTCGGAACAGATCCTTGCCCTCGCGCACCTGTCCTTCGTTCACGAAGTGGCGCACATCCTCGCTCAGACACGCCAGCATGCCGGGTACGTCGCCGCGGTTGAACGCGTCGAAATAGGCTTTGACGGTTTCTTTCATTTTTCCTCCCGGGGTGGGCCCCAACGCTCTTGCAAATGCCCGATGATCTGATCCCGGGTCTTTCGATAGGCAACAAGCCGCGCCTCGCGCTCCTGCGCAAGACCGGTAGGGTCCATGATCGGCCAGTAAACGACATCGAGATGAAAAAAGCGGGTCAGTTCGAGCGCCCGCCGCTGGCTCGCGGGGCTGAGGGCGACGATCAGGTCGAACGATGAAAGATCGTCGCCCCATTGCTCCATCTCGTCAAAGCTTCGGCTGCGGTGACGTTCGAGCTCGACCCCGATTTCGCGGCATACCGCGATGCTGAACCCGTCAATTTCCATATCATTCTTGACGCCGACAGATTGCACATAGGTATCGGAGCCATAAAATTTCTTCATTATTCCCTCCGCCATCGGCGAACGGACCGCGTTGTGGTCGCAGCAGAACAGCACCGACTGCGGCAGCGGGTCGGGCATATATCAGCCCCCGAAGTGCAACACGCAGATCAGCGTGAAGAGACGCCGCGCAGTGTCGTTGTCGATCTCAGCCTTACCCTCAAGCCGCTCGGCCAGTATCCGCGCCCCCTCGTTGTGAATCCCGCGCCGGGCCATGTCGATGGTCTCGATCTGGCTGGGCGGCATGTTCTTGACGGCGTCGAAATAGCTTTCGCAAATGGCCCAGTAATCCTTGACCACCTGCCGGAACGGGCTGAGCGACAAATGAAATTCTGCCGCAGGCTCATCGGCCTCAGTGCGAATGTCAAAGACCAGACGCTTTTCACGGATCGCCAACCCAACGCGATAGGGGCCGTCGGGCGTAACGCGATCATCGCGCTTGGGCAGACCGAAACTGTTTTCCTCGATGAGATCGTACATCGCAACCTTGCGCTCCTGCTCGATCTCGGGCGTGGGGGGCGGCAGGTTGGCATCATCCAACTCGATATGTGAAATTCGGCTCATGGCATCACTCGTGCAACGTCTCGTTCTACGTCCCTAGCGCAGCGGCGCGCGTTGGGCAATCGCCGCGATCTATCGCACTACGCTTCGGGCGCGCCCGTCACCTGCCGGCCACGGTTGCCGGGAAATTGCCACGCCTTTTTGTCCCTTCGATCATAATATTGCCTTGATCGAGTGGCACATTGTTCTCAAATCGGCGATAATGACCGGATATGGGCTAAGCCGACCTTAAGAGTGTCCCGTTATATCGGGTAAGCATTTGCACCGAGGCCATTAAATGCTCGAATTCGAGAATGTCAGCAAGTCCTTCTGGACCGGGACGCAGCGCAAGGTCATTCTCGACCATGTGTCGTTCCGTGTGGATCTTGGCAACAGCCTCGGCATTCTGGCGCCAAACGGCACCGGCAAGACGACATTGATCAATATGATGGCCGGCCTTGAAAAACCGGATGAAGGCGTGATCCGTCGCGGCTGCCGCATTTCGTTTCCCCTAGGCTTCATGGGCGGTGTGATAAGCCGTCTGTCCGCGCTCGAAAATTCGCGCTACATCGCGCGTCTTTATGGTCTCGATCCGGATTATATCGAGGCCTATTGCCGTTGGCTGTGCAATCTTGGTGAATATTTCGACCAGCCGCTTGGCACGTATTCGTCCGGCATGCGGGCGCGGTTCACCTTCGCGTTGATGCTCGCGCTCGATTTCGACATATATCTGATCGACGAGGGCATGCCCGGGTCCACGGATGTTGAGTTCAACCGCAAGGCCGGCGATATCCTGAAAGAACGTTTGCGCACCACCACCGTGATCATCGTGTCGCACGACCCAAAGACGCTTGAAAAGTTTGCGCGGTCGGCAGCGGTCCTGATGGGCGGAAAACTCTATATGTTCGACTCCTTGGAAGAGGCAAAAGAGCTCTATGACTACGAAACCCAAGGCTAGGAAATTTCGCATTCGGCGCAGCGCGACGGGCCCGCTCTCGCCGCGTCTGGCAGCGCAGGCCGATGACCAGGTGCACGGCATCGAACAGTCATCGGGCCCGGCGGCCAGCCCCGCCAATGATGCACAGAATTTGCAGGAGGGGCAGGTTGCCTCAAGTCGGGAGACCGGCACCGGAACCAGCATAGACGAGATCCGCCGCGAAGGTCTGACCGGGCGTCAGCTGCGCATGGCACGGCGCATGGCGCAGAAACACGGGCTCGCACCGACCTCTGATTTTGATGCGGTGCGACTGTTGCGCGCGCGCGGCGTCGATCCGTTTCAGCGTGCCAACATTCTCGAACTGGTCGCCAATGATGGCGAGGCGGCGCAGGGCAACGGGGCCGAGAGCGCAAGCGCGGCCGATCAACGTGTGCAACTGCCGCAGACGGTTCCCGTTTCTCGCGAGACATTACCCTCCACAGATGTCAGCCCCGCCGATCGGCGCGCGCAGGAAATCATGGCGATTCAGCGCGATATCGGCCGTCGCCGCCGACGCAAACTGGCGCTTCTCTTTTCGCGGCTCATGGCCTTCGTATTGCTGCCAACGCTGCTTGTCGGGTATTATTTCTACGCCATCGCAACGCCGATGTACGCCACCAAATCCGCATTTCTCATATTGTCGGCAGATGGTGGCGGGGGCGGTGGTGCTGGTGGCCTGGGTGGCCTTCTGCCCAGCCAGTTCGCCACCGGTCAAGATGCCATCGCCACGCAGGAGTATCTCGAGTCCAAGGATGCGATGCTGCGCCTCGACGAAGAATTGGGCTTTCGCGAGCATTTCAGCCAACCTTGGATTGACCCGCTCCAGCGGCTTGATCCCGATGCCTCGAACGAGGCGGCCTACAAGCTCTATAGCAAGTATGTCAAACTCGGCTACGACCCGACAGAGGGTGTGATCCGGATGGAGGTCTCGACCGCCAATCCCGAGGTGAGCGCGGATTTTTCACAGCGTCTTATCAAATATGCCGAGGAGCGCGTCGACGAGCTCAGCCAGGAAAAACGCCAGGATGCCGTGAGCACGGCGGTCGACAGCCTTGATCAGGCCAAGGCAGACCGTCGTGCAGCGCAAGAGCATCTCGTCTCGTTGCAAGAGGACAGCATTCTTGATCCCGAGGGCGAGATCGCAGGTATTCGCAGTCTGATCAGCACAGTCGAATTGCAACTTCAGGAGAAAGAGCTTGCGCTCAACATCCAGAACAACAACGCGCGCCCCAACCGCGCGCGGGTCCAGGCGCTGGAAAGTGAGATCGAGATACTGCGCTCCGAACTTGACAAACAGAAGAGCAGGCTGACCGAGGCGACCGCTGGTGAAAGCTCGCTTGCGTCCAAGACCGCCGCGATTCAGATGGCACAGGCCGACCTTGCGACGGCCGATCTTGTACTGCAATCCGCGCTCGAGGCCAAGCGTCAGTCCGAGATCGAGGCGAACAAGCAGGTGCGCTATCTCACGGTCAGCGTTCGGCCCCTTCCGTCGCAGGACGCCTCTTATCCGCGTGCTTTCGAGAATACGATACTGGCGTTCCTGATCTTTTCGGGCATCTACCTGATGATTTCGCTTACAACCTCTATTCTGCGTGAACAGGTGTCATCTTGATAGTCTGCTTAGATCTGGACAGGCGCGCATCCTGTGGCCTTTCCGGATCGGTCCAAAGACCAATCCGCCCCTCAGTTGACTGGCCAAGAGAGTTTCCATGACCAAACCGCTCCCGATCGTTACCCCCAACACATGGGAATTTCTGCGCGACGCGATGATCGCGCCCACCGGGTTTCGCGAATATGACGCGCGCTGGAAATATCCCGATCAGATCAACCTGCCCGGCATCACCGCGCTTGGCCTCGGCCTTGGCACGCAGATCCGCGCGCGCGGGATTGAGCCGGTGATCGCGGTCGGCAACGACTATCGCGACTATTCGCTCAGCATCAAGAATGCGCTCATCCTCGGGCTGATGCAGGCCGGGATCACGGTCAAGGATATCGGGCCCTGCCTGTCGCCAATGGCCTATTTCGCGCAGTTTCACCTCGATGTGCCCGCCGTGGCGATGGTCACCGCCTCGCATAACCCGAATGGCTGGACCGGGGTCAAGATGGGGTTCGAGCGGCCCCTGACGCATGGCCCCGACGAGATGGCAGAGCTGAAGGGCATCGTACTGGAGGGGCGCGGTCAGCCGCATCCCGGTGGTGCCTATGAATTCGTTCCCGGTGTGCGCGAGGCTTATCTCGACGATCTCGCCGGTGACTTCAGGATGACCCGCAAGCTGCGCGTGGTCTGCGCCACCGGCAACGGCACCGCCTCGGCTTTTGCGCCCGAGTTGTTCGAGCGCATCGGCGTCGAGGTGATCCCCTCGCATAACACGCTCGACTATACCTTTCCGCATTACAACCCCAACCCCGAAGCCATGGAAATGCTGCATGACATGGCCGACAGCGTGCGCGCCACGGGGGCCGATTTCGCGCTTGGCTTCGATGGCGACGGCGACCGCTGCGGCGTGGTCGATGACGAGGGCGAAGAGATTTTCGCCGACAAGGTGGGTGTCATCATGGCGCGGGACCTGTCGAAGATTTACCCAAATTCGACCTTCGTGGCGGATGTCAAATCGACCGGGCTCTTCGCCTCGGACCCCGAATTGATCAGGAACGGCGTCACCGCGGATTACTGGAAGACCGGCCACAGCCACATGAAGCGCCGGGTCAAGGAACTGGGTGCGCTCGCCGGTTTCGAGAAATCTGGACACTATTTTCTCGCCGAGCCGGTGGGCCGCGGCTATGACTGCGGCATGCGCGTTGCCGTGGAAATCTGCAAACTGATGGATCGCAATCCCGATATGTCCATGTCGGACCTGCGGCGCGCCCTGCCGATGACCTACGCGACGCCCACCATGTCCCCTTGGTGCGCCGATACCGAAAAATATCAGGTGCTCGACCGGATCGTGGAACGGCTGGTCGCCAAGCATGAGGCGGGCGAGCCGGTTGCGGGTCGTGCGATCAAGGAGGTGGTCACGGTGAACGGCGCGCGTGTCATCCTCGACAATGGCTCTTGGGGTCTGGTGCGCGCCTCGTCGAACACACCCAACCTTGTGGTCGTCTGCGAAAGCAGCGACAGCGAGGCCGAGATGCGCGCGATCTTTGCCGATATCGACGCGGTGATCCGAACCGAGCCGGGTGTTGGCGACTACGATCAGACCATCTGAGTCAGCCCCGGCCCTGAGCCGGGGCTGTTTGGCGCGATGTGCCCGTCAGCCAGTCTGTCAGGCGGCCAGACCACGTCCCCTGAGCAATGCCGCAACCGTCGGCATCTGGCCACGAAACTTCAGATAGAGTGTTTCGGGGTCCTCTGATCCCCCCATGGACAGGATGAACGCCTCCAGTGCCTCGGCCCGGTCCGGGTCGAAGGCGCCGCCCGCTTCCTCAAAGCTGGCAAAGGCATCGGCGTCCATCACCTCGGACCACATGTAGCTGTAATAGCCGCTGGAATAGCCGTCGCCCGAGAACACATGCGCAAAATGCGGGCTCGCGTGGCGCATGGCGATGGCACGGGGCAGCTCCAACTGATCCAGCACTTTGCGCTGCGCCGCCATCAGGTCCGCGGGGGGCGCGCCTTCGTGCAAGCGCAGGTCCACCAGGGCCGAGGCCACGTATTCCACCGTCTGGAACCCCATGTCATAGGTCGTCGCCCTGAGCAGTCGATCCAGCATCTCGGGCGGCATCGGGTCGCCGGTCTCGACATGGGTGGCGTAGCGCTCCAGCACCTCCGGCACCTCCAGCCAGTGCTCGTAGAGCTGGCTCGGAAGTTCCACGAAATCGCGCGCCACGGAGGTGCCCGACAGGCTCTCGTAGCTCACATCAGACAAGAGGTGATGCAGCGCGTGGCCAAACTCATGGAACAGCGTGCGCGCGTCGTCATAGCTCAGCAGCGCCGGATCGCCCTTGGCGAAATTGCACACATTGATCACCACCGGCCCCTGCACCTTTGGCAGTTTGGCCTGCCCGCGCATCGACGAGCACCACGCGCCCGAGCGTTTGGAGCCGCGCGCGAAATAGTCCCCGATGAAGACCGCCACATGCCGCCCTTGCCGTGTCACCTCCCACGCGCGGCAATCGGGATGATAAAGCGCCACATCGAGCGGTTTGAATTCGAGGCCAAACAGCCGGTTGGCACAGCCGAACGCCGCCTCGATTATCGCCTCGAGCGAGAGATACGGCTTGAGCGCGGCCTCATCCAGATCATGCTCGGCCTGCCGCCGCTTCTCGGAATAATAGCGCCAGTCCCACGGCTCCAGATCGCCGTTGATCCCGTCTTCGCGCATCATCGTCGTGAGCTTGTCTGCATCGGCCTCGGCCTGCGCACGGGCAGGCTCCCACACCGCCATTAGAAGATCGCGCACAGCCTCTGGCGTCTTGGCCATCTCGGTTTCCAGCTTGTAGGCGGCAAAGCTCTCGTAGCCCAAAAGCGCCGCCCGCTCGGCCCGCAGACGCAATATCTCCTCGGCGATGGCGCGGTTGTCGGTCTCACCGCCCATGGCCCCGCGCGAGGTCCAGGCCTCAAACGCGCGGCGGCGCAAATCGCGGCGCGGAGAGAATTGCAGGAACGGCACGATCAGCGAACGCGACAGCGTGATCACGGGACCATCCGCCCCCTTTTCCTGCCCCGCCGCGCGCGCCGACTGGATTACGAACTCCGGCAGCCCCTCCAGATCGGCCTCGGAGAGTTCCATATGCCAGCCCGCTTCATCCGCCAGCAGATTCTGTGTGAACGCCGTGCCGAGTTCTGCCAGCCGTGCCATGATCGCGCGCATGCGTTTGTCCTGCTCGCCGGTCAGCGCCGCACCCGCCCGGCGAAAGGCGCGATGCGTCAGCATCAGGAGGCGCTGCTGCTCTGCCGTCAGGTCGAGCGTCTCGCGCGCCTGCCAGACCGCCTCAACCCGCGCGAAAAGCTGCTTGTTGCCATAAAGCTCCGAGGAATAGGCGGCCAGCTTGGGGCCGAACTCGCGCTGCAATTCCTGCCGCCTCGGGTTGCTGTCCGCGCCCGCCACGGTGAAGAACACCGACAGCACCTTGTCGAGCGCGTCGCCTGACGCCTCCAGCGCCTCAATTGTGTTGGCGAAGGTCGGCGCGTCGGGATTGTCTGCAATCGCCGCCACCTCCGCTCGCGCCTCTTGCATCGCCGCGTCAAAGGCGGGGGCGAAATCTTCGTCCGAAATCGCGTCGAACGGGGCAAGGTTGAAGGGCGTGGCCCACTCAGCCAGCAACGGGTTGGTCATGTCTTTCTCCTTTGTCGCCGCAGATCGGGCAATCGGCGCGGCGGTTGAGCGCGATCTTGCGGCTCTCGCCATAAAGCGCGTCGTAAATCAGCATCTCGCCGCGCAAGCACTGCCCCGCCCCGGTGATCAGTTTCACCGCCTCCGCGGCCATCATCGCGCCGACCACGCCGGGCAAGGGGCCAAGAACGCCCGCCTCGGCACAGGACGGCGCAAGACCGGGTGCGGGGGCCTCGGGAAAGATGCATTGATAGCAGGGCGCGCCATGGGCGGGGTCGAACACGCTCAACTGCCCCTCCCATTGCGACAGCGCGCCGGAAATCAGCGGTTTGCCCTGTGCCACGGCAGCGGCATTGGCCAGATAGCGCGTCTCGAAATTGTCGGTGCCGTCGAGGATCAGATCGTAGTCGGCAAAAAGATCCTCGGCGATCTCGGGCGATAGCCGCCGCCGGTAAGGGCGCACCACGACAGAGGGGTTCTGCGCCTGCATCGCGGCCATGGCCGATTGCACTTTTGGTAAACTTATATCGGCATCGCGGTGGATAACTTGTCGTTGCAGGTTGGAATTGTCCACCTCGTCATCGTCGATCACCCCGATGGTGCCCACCCCGGCGGCCGCCAGATACAACAGCACCGGAGAGCCGAGACCTCCGGCGCCGATCACCAGCACACGCGCCTGCTTGAGCGCCTTCTGCCCCGGTCCGCCGATCTCGCGCAGCACGATATGGCGGGCATAACGGCCCAGTTCCGCCTCAGAAAAGAGCGGCTTGGGGCTGGTGTCCGCCTCGGCCTCGGTCTCGCGCCGCCCGGCCCGCGTGCGCAACCAGCGCAGCGCCGCACGATAGACCAGCACCAGCACAGCAGCGCCCCCGATCATCAGCCACAGGGCCGCGCTCTCGCCGGTGGCGAGCCGGATGGGGTGACCCAGGGGCAAGACCAGATGCGCCAGCGTGACGGCAGCCCAGAGCCCCGCGATCATCGCCCACCGCAGGCGCCGGGGCGTGCCCATCGCCGCCCCGATGCCCCAGAGCACCGCCGCCATCACCAGAACCAGCAGCATCAGCGTTCCCCCGTGGAGCCGAAGCCCCCCGCGCCACGCGCGGTGGCCTCCAGGCTCTCGACCGCCTCGAACCGCGCCTGCACCACCGGGGCCACGACCATCTGCGCGATCCGCGCGCCATGCTCGATCTCGAACGGCTCCTCGCCCGCGTTCATCACGATTACCCCGAGGGGGCCGCGATAGTCACTGTCGATGGTGCCGGGGCTATTGGGCAGGGTGATCCCATATCTCAGCGCCAGCCCCGAGCGGGGGCGCAGTTGCACCTCGTATCCCGCAGGCACCATCAGCCGCAGCCCCGTCGGCACCAGCGCCCGTGCGCCGGGCTCCAGCATCACCACGCCGCGATCCGGGAAGTTCGCACGCAGGTCGGCCCCTGCGGCCCCAGCCGTCTCATAGGCGGGCAGGCCCAGGGAGCGATCCGCCCCCTCCTCCCATTGAAACGCGACGGTCAGCATGGACGGCCTCTCTTCATCTTGCCAAAAATATCCAAAATCCTCAGGCCAGCGCCTGCGCGATTCGCTCGGCCAGTTGCCGCGCGACCTGATCCTTACCCATGCGTGGCCAGCTGTCCGCGCCCTCTCCGGTGATCAGCGTCACGGCATTCTCGGCCCCGCCCATGATGCCCGTCCCGGCGCTCACATCGTTGGCGACGATCCAGTCACAGCGTTTCCGCGCGCGCTTGGCGGTGGCAAGGTCCACCACGTCATGCGTCTCGGCGGCAAAGCCCACCACCAGCGGCGGGCGTCCCTCGGTCATTTGGCTCACCGTCGCCAGAATGTCCGGGTTCTCGGCAAATTCCAGCAGCGGCAGCCCGCCGTCGGTCTTCTTCATCTTGCGGTCGCTTTCACTGGTCACGCGCCAATCGGCCACGGCGGCGGCGAAGACGGCGGCATCGGCGGGCAGCGCGCCCTCGACCGCCGCCAGCATCTCGCGTGCGGTCTCGACGCGTATCACCTCAACGCCTTCGGGGGGCGGCACGGTGGCGGGGCCGGTGACAAAGACCACATCAGCCCCGAGCGCGGCCAAAGCCCGCGCTATCGCCGTGCCCTGCGCGCCGGAGGATCGGTTGGCGATATAGCGCACCGGGTCGATGGGCTCATGCGTGGGGCCGGACGTGACCAGCACACGCCGCCCCTGCAGCGGGCCATCTGCTAGCGCCGCCTCAACTGCGGCGAGGATCTCGGGCACCTCGGCCATGCGGCCCGGGCCGTGCTCGCCGCAGGCCATGTCGCCGTCATTGGGACCGACAAACCCGATGCCGTCGGCCATAAGCGTCTCGATATTGCGCTGTGTCGCCGCGTGCTGCCACATCCGCACATTCATCGCCGGGGCCAGCAGCACCGGCGTGTCGGTGGCCAGCAGCAGCGTCGAGGCCAGATCATCCGCATGACCCTGCGCCATCCTGGCCATCAGGTCGGCGGTGGCCGGGGCCACGACAATCAGGTCGGCCGAGCGGCTGAGTTCGATATGCCCCATCTCGGCCTCGTCGGTCAGGTCAAAGAGGTCCGAAAACACCTTTCGCCCCGCCAGTGCCGAGACCGATAAGGGCGTGACGAACTCGGTGCCGGCCCGGGTCAGCACGGGCGTCACCTCTGCACCGCGTTCGCGCAGCCGTCGGATGAGGTCGAGCGATTTGAACGCCGCGATGCCGCCGCCGATGATCAGTAGAATCCGTTTCGAGGTGAGCATGGGCGTTCCTTCCAGGGCCGCGCTGACAGTAGGGCGGGTGCGGCGCGCGTGCAAGGGCGCGGGCTGTTACTGAAACGCGGCGCAGGGATCGGGGCGCTCGGCGGCGGGGGCGGTTTTGACCACATCGAACCCGCCCTCCAGCGGGCGACCGTCCTCGGTCTGCCCCAGCACCCAGATATCGAGATCCGGGGCCACCTCGGCCAGCACCGCAGGCACGCCCCAGTCGCGGCGGGCGTGGCCGTTGCCGGTGATCACCGCGACCGGCCCGCCGGTCTCGTCGATTGCTTGCACTACCGCCCGCGCCAGCACCGCATCGCGCAGGCGTTGCACCGCGACCATGCCGGGCAGTATGTCCTCGGGCAGTGCGTCACAATGCGCGCTCATCTGCATCGCCTCGCGGGTGGCCTGCTCTGCCGGGTCGAGATCGCGATCTAGGCCGTAGCGCGTGACCTCTGCCCCGAACGCCTCAACCGGGCCGGTGTCGAACACCTCTCGCGCCACGGGACGCGGGACCAATGCGCCATAAATCACGGCCTCGGGGGCCGCGGTGAAGATCGGGTGATACATGGAGAAATCGGGCCAGCCACTCTCGGCCCAATCAAGGGCCTCGGCCATCGCCTCAGCATCGCCACGCAATTCGGGCGTCACCAACGCGGCCTGTGCCTCGGTCAACATTTCGAACACGATGGCAGCAGGTTGCAGCCGCGCGACTTGCGCCGCTTGTTCGGCGTGATGCGCGGGATTGTCATGTACTTCGCCCAGGATCGCCACATCTTGCGCCGCCACCGGAAGGGCGGCGCATAATCCGACTGTCAGGGCAAGGGCGCGCAGGCTCATACGAGCAGGTTCTGCACCTCGCCGCCGTGCTTTTCAAGATGCTTGCGCATTTTCTGGAACGCCGCCGCCTCAAGCTGACGCACCCGCTCTTTGGACAGGCTCAATTCCTCGCCAAGACTTTCGAGCGTGCGCGGCGCATCGCGCAGCTTGCGTTCGCGGACGATGAAGCGTTCGCGCTCGTTGAGCTTGTTCATCGCATCGCCCAGCCAGTCGCGCAGCGCCTGCAAATCGTGATCCTTCTCGACAAGCTCATCGCCGCGCGCGCCCTCATCCTCGATCGTGTCGATCCACTCGCGCCCCTCATCTTCCGACGATTGCGTGGCGTTGAGCGAGAAATCGGAGCCCGACAAGCGGCCTTCCATCATTTCCACATCACGCAAGGGAACACCGACCTCATGCGCGATCATCTCGCGCAGCTGATAGCCGTCCAGTTCCTCACCATTGGCCATTGCTTCGCGCTCGATGCGCGCCTGTACGCGGCGCATGTTGAAGAAGAGCGACTTCTGCGAGGAGGTGGAGCCGGTGCGCACCATAGACCAGTTGCGCATCACGTAATCCTGAATGCTGGCCTTGATCCACCACACGGCATAGGTCGAAAAGCGCACGCCCCGGTCGGGGTCAAACTTGTCGGCGGCTTTCATGAGGCCAAGCCCTGCCTCCTGGATGAGGTCATTCATGGGAGCACCGTAACGACGAAACTTTGACGCCATAGAGATCGCGAGGCGCATATAGGCGTTGATCAAGCGATGCAACGCCTCCTCGTCGCGCTCATCCCGCCAAGCGTAGGCGAGTTTGAGTTCGGTTTCTGCGTCCAGCATTTCCGCCTTCATGGCGGTGCGGGACATGTTGCTTTGCTGCGGTGCATCGAGTGGCATGTGATCCCCCTGTCATGCATCTGGTGCCGTTGTGGTCTTTCTCAACGTTTCGAAGGGTGCTACGCAGTGCGACGCGATCCGGATCACAATAAAGGGAGTTTTGGAGTCATGTTGCCCCCGCTGACAGTCGTGCTTGGAGGGGCGGCCTCGGGAAAATCGGTTTTTGCCGAGGATCTTGTGGCCAGAACTGGACGTCCAAGGGTCTACCTCGCGACTGCTGAGGCATTTGACACCGAAATGCGCGAGAAACTTGAACTGCACAAGGCGCGGCGCGGCCCAGAGTGGCGTACGGTCGAGGCGCCGCGCGATCTTGCGCCGACGCTAACATCGGCTTCGGCCTCAGAGGTTGTGCTGCTCGATTGTGCGACAATGTGGCTCAGTAATCATCTAATGTCCAACAACGATCTCGAACGCGCCGAGGTCGCGCTTTTGGCGGCACTAGACGCCTGCGCTGCACCGGTCGTTGTCGTGTCCAACGAAGTGGGGCTGTCTGTAGTGCCTGACAATGCGCTCGCGCGCCGGTTCCAGACCGCGCAGGGGCGCCTCAACCAAAGGCTTGCGGCGCGGGCGGATCTGGTTGTGAATGTCATCGCGGGGTTGCCTATGGTGCTCAGGGGCACGCTGCCATGAGCCGCGTTTTCTGGGTACGGCACGGGCCCACGCATGCCAAATCCATGGTCGGCTGGTCTGATATTCCCGCCGATCTGAGCGATACCGCGCGGCTTGCGCGGCTCTCGGCGCATCTGCCCGAGGGGGCCTTGGTGGTCTCTTCCGATCTCATTCGCGCGCGCGCCACTGCCGATGCCATTGCCGGGCCGCGCGTTCGCCTCGGTGACGAGCGCGACCTGCGCGAAATCCATTTCGGTGACTGGGAATTGCAGGGGTTTGACACGATCCCTGACCAGACCCATCTACGCGCCTTCTGGGAACAGCCTGGCGACATCCGCCCCCCCGGCGGTGAAAGCTGGCACGAGGTCTCAACCCGCGTTTCGGGTGTGGTGACACGCCTGCGTGCGGCTCATCCGGGACGGGACATTGTGGCGGTTGCACACATGGGTGCGATCCTGACGCAAGTTCAGGCTGCGCTTGGCGTTGCGGCCTACGACGCGTTCGCGCAGCGCATCGACAACCTGTCTGTCACGGAATTGCATTGGGCTGACGAGACTTGGCAGGCCAAGACGATCAATCACCTTCCGTGATGCGATGTCCAACAATATCTGTCTAGGTGCGCGGTGTCGCTGGCGCTAACCTTTGGCCATGACATATGATCTCATCCTTGGCGATTACGCCTATTCCTCCTGGTCGCTCCGCGCCTGGCTGCTGTTCAATCGGTTTGGCTTGCCCTACAGGGTACGCATTCTCGATTTCAAAGCCGAGGCCAGTGTCGCCGAGCAGATGGCCGATCTGGCCCCGGCCAGAACCGTTCCCACGCTGATCACGCCCGAAGGTGCCGTTGTTTCCGAGAGCCTGGCCATCGCCGAGGAATTGGCGTCACGTCACCCGGAGGCGGGCATTTGGCCCACCGATCCGCGGGCCCGTGCGACTGCGCGCACGCTGGCCGCCGAGATGCATTCGGGTTTCGCGGCATTGCGTGGTGAGTGTCCGATGAACCTGCGCCGCGCCTATTCGGGGTTTGCGCCCTCCGACGCGGTCCACGCCGACCTCGCGCGGCTTGAGGTGCTCTGGGATCATGCCCGCGCCACCTGCGCGCCGCCCGGTCCGTGGCTCTGCGGGGACTATGGCGCGGTGGATGCCTTTTTTGCTCCGGTGGCGGCGCGGATCGCGGGCTATGGTCTGCCGGTTTCCGAGGCGGCCCGCGCCTATGTCGCCGCGCATCTTGGTGATCCGGCCTTCAGGCGTTGGCGGGCGATGGGGCTGGTGCGCGGCGCCAGCCTTGCGCGCTACGCCAAGCCGTTTGACGTGACGGCGTGGCCTGGTCCCGCGCCCCGTCCGGCGCGTGCGGTCGAGAGCGGCACGCCCGAGAATCAGGCCTGTCCCTATTCCGGAGATCCGGTCACCGACCTGATGGAAGGCGAGGGCCGCATTTTCGGATTTTGCAACCCGTTCTGCCGGGACAAGACCGTCGCTGATCCCGACGCATGGCCCGCCTTTACGGCGATGCGGGACGGTGTTGCGGCCTGAGTTACCTTAGTCGCAGCACAGGGGCCGGGCCAACCGGGATGGGGCCAAGCAGGATGCGCCCGCGCCGAAAGGTCAAAGGCACATCCAGCGTGTTCGGATTGCCTGACATTTGCGCCATAAGCGAGAGGCCGCTTTCAAGCGTTTTGCGCATCCCATCGGGTACCGCGCCTGTTTGCACGGCGATGTCCAGCATTTCACGCCAGTTGCGCGCTTTGAGCGTGATTTCACCCTCTGGAATGCCCTCTGGTGTGACCGTCAGCGCACCTGCGCCCTGCAGGTGCAACTGGCCCCATCTGGCATCGGCCAGCTTGATCGTGATTGCCGTGGGTTGCGGGCGGGCGACCTCGATGGCGCTCCGGTCCCAGACCTTGTCGAAGGACACTGTCAGATCGGCATGCAGCCCGGAGATATGAGTTGGCAGAGTGTCCTTTGGATCGAGCAACGCGCGCCATGGCGGCGACAGGCTCAGGCCCTCGGCGGTGAGGCCAAGCCGGTACTCTGTGCCTTGCTGCCGTTCGGCGGCAAGGGTCAAGGTGGTGAGTGCGGTTTGCTCATCTGGACGCGCCAAAGGGGTAATTTTCAAAGACTCGCTCGTCAGAGTGGCGCGTTCGGGGGCGAGGCTGGTGTTCGGCGCAATGCGAAGGCTGGCGCGCATGTCGCGGCTTTCGACGCGAAATTTATCCTGTGGTGTTGCAATAAGCTGGCTGTCCGGCCAGACGGCGATGACGTGATTGGGTTGATAGCTCAGCGCGAGGATCTGAAAAAACGGAGCCTCCCACGCGAGGCCGGTGGCGGGGTCGGCGAGCGTCAGATCTGTAAACCCGGTGTCAAATCGGTTGGGAAAACCCTGCACATTCAGCCTGGATGTCTCTGCAACCCAGCCTTCGGCGCGGCGCGCCTCGAACCATGTTGAAAAACCCTGCTCCAATCCGCGTTGCCCGACAAACCAGTAGCCGGACCAGCCAAGGACCGCAATGACGATGACGGCTAGCAAAAATCTCATGGCGCGCGCCCCTTTCATGCCTCTCAAGAGGTGTTTATAGGGGGCATTGCGCAAGGAACAGGGGCAATCAAGATGTGGGTGTTCGGCTATGGGTCATTGGTCTGGAATCCCGGCTTTGACGCCGTGGAGCGTGTGATCGCGCGGCTGCCGGGCTATCATCGCAGCTTTTGCATGCGCAGCATCCATCACAGGGGTACCGATGAAACCCCCGGTCTGGTTCTGGCGCTGGACGCATCATCTGACGCGCAGTGCCACGGGGTTGCGCTGCGTGCTGATCCAAAAGACGCCGAGACCGTGCTCACCTACCTGCGCGACCGCGAGTTGATTTCCTCGGCCTATCTCGAGCGCATGCTCGAGATCGAGTTGAGCGATGGTCGCCGCGTCGAGGCCGTGACCTACATCATTGATCCCGACCATGTGCAGTATTGCGGCGGGCTGGACCTTGAAGAGCAGGCCATGATCATTGCTCGCGCTGTGGGCGGTCGTGGCCCGAACACCGAATATCTCTACAATACCGCGGACCATCTCAAACAACTTGGCCTTCAGGACAAGGAACTGGATTGGCTGGTGCGCAGGGTGCGCCATATCTGTGGATAAAACCTTGGCTTGGCTGTCCAAGCCGCGTAGGGTTGGCGCAAGAAATGCAAGTGTCGGGAGCGTCCAGATGGACCAGCCGGACCGTGAGGTCGAGCCGCAGTTTTCATATCCTTATCGCCAGATCGTCCTGATGCTGGTGGTGCTTGTGCTCACCGGTCTGGGGGCGTTTCTGGCGCTTCCGCGCGTGCTGCCGGTGTTCGAGGCAAACCCATGGCTCAACGGCTTCATCTTCTTCGTGTTCGTCATCGGTGTGATCGCCACCTTCTGGCAGGTGCTTCAGCTCATCGGCTCGGCCCGCTGGATCGAGGGATTTGCGAGCGGGACACCGGGGCACGAACACACATCGCCGCCGTCGATGCTGGCCCCCCTTGCAACGATGCTGCGCTCGCGCGGCAAGCGGATGCAGATTGCATCGACTTCGGCACGCTCGATCCTCGATTCTGTTGCGCAGCGCATCGACGAGGCCCGCGAAATCACGCGCTACATTGTCAGCCTGCTGATTTTTCTCGGGCTGCTCGGCACGTTCTACGGGCTTGCCACCACCGTTCCGGCCGTAGTTGACACAATCCGCAGCCTCGCCCCGCAGCAGGGCGAGGAGGGGCTTGCCGTGTTCAACCGCCTGATGACGGGGCTCGAGGCGCAACTGGGTGGCATGGGTGTTGCCTTCGCCTCGTCACTGCTCGGTCTTGCCGGATCGCTTGTCGTCGGTCTGCTGGAGCTGTTTGCCGGTCATGGGCAGAACCGGTTCTACCGTGAACTGGAAGAGTGGATGTCCACCATCACGCGGGTCGGCTTTGCCAGCGGTGACGGCGATGGCGAGAGTGAGCAGGGGGCTGTTGCCCATGTGCTTGATCACATGGCAGAGCAGATGGAAAGCCTTCAAACCATGATCGGTGAATCCGACATGAGCCGCGCTATGGTGGATCAGAAGCTGGGCGTTCTGGCCGACTCTATCGAACGGTTGACCCACCGGATGAGCGATCAAAACCCGGTACAGGTGGCGCTGATGCGGCTTGCCGAAGGGCAGGAACGGCTGATCACGACATTGGAAAACCGTGAAGTCAGCTCGAATGAAGGGCTTGATGCCGAAAGCCGCATGCGCCTGCGCTCTATCGACGTGCAAATGCTGCGTATTCTCGAAGAGATCAGCGCCGGCCGGCAGGAGACGATGACCGAATTGCGCACCGATTTGGCCGCATTGACCCGGGTGCTGGGGCAAGAGCGGCCCCATGCGTCGCCGCGCACGGTACGTCAGGTCGTGCCGCGCCGTGATCCGGATCGCGGCGGGGAGGGCTGAGCATGTCGCTGTCGCGGCGCACGGGCGCACGGCTTCAGGCCTCGATCTGGCCGGGCTTCGTCGACGCGATGACCGGTCTTTTGCTGGTGCTGATGTTCGTTCTGACGATTTTCATGATGGTTCAATTCGTGCTGCGTGAAGAAATCAGCGGGCAGGCGACGCAACTTGATGCGCTCTCCTCCGAAGTCGCAGCCTTGTCGCGGGCCCTTGGGTTGGAGCAGGATCGCAGTGCCAGTCTTCAGGATCGTGTCGGTGCCCTGACCGCGACTTTGGGCGATGCGCGAGAGCGGCAGGCCGAACAGTCTGCCCTGATAGACAGCCTTCGCGCGCAGAATGCTGCGCAGGCCGAGGATCTTGAGACGGCGCAAGGTCGGATCGCCAGCTTTGAGGAGCAGGTTGCCGGGCTCTTGTCAGACCGCGAGACGGCGCGGGGCCGGATCGAAGACCTCGAAGGCGAGCGCGCCGAATTGATCGGCGAACAGGAGGCATTGCAACTGGCGCTTGCCGACCTGCGAGATGAGGTCGACGCACAGGCCGAAGCGGCCCGTCTGGCGGCGGCGCGCAGTGCCGCGCTGGAGGCATTGACCGAAGATCTGCGGCAGCGCAATGCCGAAGCGGGCGAGGCGCAGGCCGCCTTGTCTCAGGAGGTTGCGAACCTGGAAGCGCAATTGAGCGAGGAAGAACAGGCGCGGCTGGCAGAAGCGGCGGCGGCAGAGGCGCTGCGAGACCGGTTGAAAGATGCCGATGCGGAACTCTCGTCCATGACGCTGGCGTTGGAGGAGCAGCGCAAACGCGCGGAGGAAACGCTGACGATGCTCGCGGCTGCCGAAACGGCGCGCGAGGACCTCAATAGCCAATTGGCGCAGGCGCTGCTTGACGCCGAGCAGGGGGCCGATGCACGCGATGAGGAAATTGCACGTCTCGAGGCAGCGCTTGCCGATGCACGCACCGATGCGGCCGAAACCTCGGGAACGCTGCAACGGACACGTGCGGATCTTGCTGAAACCTCGGGCTCTTTGGAAGAGACGCGGGCAGAGCTTGCGCAGACCTCTGGTTCCTTGGAAGAAGCCCGTGCGGAACTTGCCGACACTCGTGTGCAATTGCGCAGGAGCGAGGATCGGCTGGCTCAGGCTATGGCCGAGAACCGGGCGCTTGAGGGGGCCGCGCTCGATGCTGAAGAGGTCCGCGAACGCCTTATGGCGGCACTGGCGGCCCGTCGCGCTGCTGAGGCGAAGGCCGAGGCGCGCTTGAGCGAGGCGCAGGAGCGTGCGACACTTTTGGCCAAGGCACGCGAAGAACTCGCCGAAGAACAAGAGGCGGTCAGCGAGGCGCAAAAGCAGCGGGTCTTGCTTAATCAGCAGGTGACGGCCCTGCGCCAGCAACTCTCCGGCCTGCAAGCACTGCTCGACGAGGCCGAGGCCCGTGAAGCCGAGGCCGAAGTGCAGTTGCAATCATTGGGCAACCAGCTCAATACGGCCCTTGCCCGTGTCGCGGCAGAGGAGCGGCGGCGCCGGATCGCCGAAGAAGAGCGCGCAAGGCTCTTGGAGGAAGAAAAGGAAGACCTGGAGAAATACCGCTCGGAGTTCTTTGGTCGGTTGCGCGAGGTGCTGGGGCAGCAGGAGGGCGTGCAGATCGTCGGTGATCGCTTTGTCTTTTCCTCCGAAGTGCTGTTTGATCCCGGCGAGGCGCAATTGTCACGAGCGGGGAAATTGGAGATTGCCAAGGTGGCCGATATCCTCCGCAATGTCATTGACGAGATCCCCGAGGGAATAGACTGGATTCTCCAGGTTGATGGCCATACCGATAATGTTCCACTGATCGGAGGCGCACGGTTTGCCGATAACTGGGCGCTCAGCCAGGCGCGGGCCTTGTCGGTGGTGCGGTATCTCACTGGCTTTCTCGGGTTTCCGCCAGACCGGCTCTCGGCGAACGGGTATGGTGAATACCAGCCGGTCAACCCGGCTGACACGCCCGAGGCGCGGGCGCAAAACCGGCGCATCGAGTTGAAACTGACGACGCGGTAACCTGTGGTGTTCAGCGTGCGCCGACCGTAATATCGGCGTGGCGCACGGCAAGCACCTTGTTGTCGCGCATGAGCCTGACATATCCGCGATAAGCCCCGTCCGGCCAGCCGGCAGAGGGGGCCTTGCGTCCATAAGCGCGATAGAGTTGCGCGCTTGGGTCTTCTAGCGTGACTTCCTTGCGGAATATCTCACCGTCCGGCCCGATGGCAGAGAGGATCAGGTGATCCTCGGGCTCGGCGTGGAAAACATGACCGTAGAGCACAAGCGGTTGATCCGACCGCGCGCTGGACACGCGGGCTGCGCCGGATTTGACTGCGTCAAACGTAGGGACCGCAGTGGAAAACCCGGCTGTGAACAGACCGGCGCGATCATAGGGAAATGTGCTCTCCCACAGGCTGTCTCCGCTGGGCAGGCCACATGTATCACGGTCGGTCGGGTTGAAAGGATCAACGACCAGCCCTTCATGCAGAACTCCAAGATGCACGTGAGGTGCGTTGGTCAGTCCGCTCAGGCCGATCTGTCCCAAAATATCACCCGATACCACGGTATCGCCTTGGGCGACTGTCAGCGAGTTCTTCTTCATATGGCAATAAAGGGTTTGCCAACCGTCACCGTGATCAATCCGCACCGCATTGCCGCATTCCCGGCCACGTATCGCCTCGCGGGTTTTTTCGGTCACTGGAACATCATCCATGCCGTCCCGCGTGGCCGATACACGGCCCGGCGCCGACGCAATCACATTCACGCCGCGTGCCATATCCTCGAACCCGAGCAACATGAAATCGGTTCCCCGGTGGTCGTTTCGGCTCTTGAGGCCGCATGTATAGTCACGTTGTCCGGGGCCGGGATCCGCGTCCACGTAGTCTTCGACAAAACAGGTCTGTCCGATAGTACACTCGACCGGCAAAGCCAGCTTGGGCGCCTCTGCGGTGGCCATTGTGGCCACCGCAACCAGACAAGTCCCAAACGACGCAGCGCCGTGCCGTATCATTCGGCAGTGAGTAAGGGCGGTTTCTTCTTGCCGGTCAGTCGACGGGCGACTGGTCCCTCTACACTCAGGTCGATCTTGCCATCCTTGACGCCGACACGGACCAACCCACCTTTCGCGAGCTTGCCGAACAGCAGGTCCTCGGCCAATGGCTTCTTGATGTGCTCCTGAATGACCCGCGCCAACGGACGCGCGCCCATCTTGTCATCATACCCTTTTTCAGCCAGCCATTCAGCGGCGGGTTCGGTCAACTCAATCGTGACATCCCGATCCATCAACTGTGCCTCAAGCTGGAGCACGAATTTTTCAACGACCTTGAGGATCACCGACTTCGGCAGCGGACCAAAGGAAATGACTGCATCCAGACGATTGCGGAACTCGGGCGTGAACGTCCGTTCGATCGCAGCGGTGTCCTCACCTTCGCGGCGGTCCCGGCCAAAGCCGATGGCCGACTTCGCCTGCTCTGTCGCGCCCGCGTTGGAGGTCATGATCAATACGACATTGCGGAAATCGACCTTGCGACCGTTGTGGTCGGTCAGGGTGCCGTGATCCATGACCTGAAGCAGGATGTTGAAGACGTCAGGATGCGCTTTCTCAATCTCGTCAAGCAGCAGCACGCAATGCGGGTGCTGGTCGATGCCATCGGTCAGCAGGCCACCCTGATCAAAACCAACATAGCCCGGAGGCGCCCCGATCAGGCGTGAAACGGCGTGTTTTTCCATGTATTCCGACATGTCGAAGCGCATGAGCTCGACCCCGAGCGTATCTGCCAGCTGTTTGGCCACTTCGGTTTTGCCGACGCCCGTGGGTCCGGCAAAGAGATAGTTGCCGATCGGCTTTTCCGGCTCGCGCAGGCCGGCGCGTGCCAGCTTGATCGCCGAGCTGAGCGCCACGATCGCATCGTCCTGGCCAAACACAACGCGCTTGAGCGCGCCTTCGAGATCCTTGAGCACCTCGGCGTCGTTTTTGGAGACGTTCTTGGGCGGGATCCGCGCAATTTTCGCGACCACCGCTTCGATCTCCTTCACGCCAATGCTCTTGCGTCGTTTGGAGGCGGCCACGAGATGCTGTGCCGCGCCTGCCTCGTCGATCACATCGATCGCCTTGTCGGGCAACTTGCGGTCGTTGATGTACCGCGCAGAAAGATCCACGGCCGTCCGAATGGCGTCATTGGTATACTTGACGCTGTGATGATCCTCGAAATACGGCTTCAGCCCCTTCAGGATCTTGACCGCGTCCTCAACGGTGGGTTCCGCCACGTCGATCTTCTGGAACCGGCGCGACAAGGCGCGATCCTTTTCAAAGTGCTGGCGGAATTCTTTGTACGTGGTCGATCCCATGCACCGAAGCTTGCCACCCTGAAGTGCGGGCTTGAGCAGGTTCGACGCGTCCATCGCTCCGCCCGATGTTGCACCGGCACCGATCACTGTGTGAATCTCGTCGATGAAGAGCACCGCGTCGGGGTGTTTTTCCAACTCGGTCACAACCGCCTTTAGCCGTTCCTCGAAGTCACCGCGATACCGGGTGCCGGCCAGCAGCGCGCCCATGTCCAGCGAGTAGATTGTCGTACGCGACAGCACACGCGGTGTCCCCCCGGTCACGATCTTATGCGCCAGACCTTCTGCAATCGCAGTCTTGCCAACGCCGGGATCGCCTACCAGAAGCGGGTTGTTTTTACGGCGCCGACACAAAACCTGAATGCAACGCTCCACCTCGGAGTCGCGCCCGATCAGCGGGTCGATGTCACCCGAGCGTGCCTTTTCATTGAGATCCACGCAATATTTCGCGAGGGCCGAGTCGCCCGCTTCGACGGCGTCTGACTCCGCGTGATGGGTGGTTCCCTCTTCATCGAGGTTCGTCGCCCCCGACACCGGCCTTGATTCTCCATAGGCGGGGTCCTTGGCGACGCCATGCGCGATGAAATTCACCGCATCATAGCGGGTCATATCCTGTTCTTGCAGAAAATAAGCCGCGTTCGACTCGCGCTCTGCAAAAATAGCGACCAGCACATTGGCGCCGGTTACCTCGGTGCGTCCGGAGGATTGAACATGAATCGCCGCGCGCTGGATCACCCGCTGAAATGCCGCTGTCGGGACGGCCTCGGATCCATCGATATCGGTCACGAGATTGGACAGGTCATCGTCGATGAATTCTACCAGTGTCGTTCGCAGATCCTCGGTATTCACGCTGCACGCTTTCATCACGCGCGAGGCGTCAGGCTCGTCTACGAGCGCGAGTAAGAGATGTTCAAGGGTGGCGAACTCATGTTGGCGGGCGTTGGCAAGCGCCAAAGCCGCGTGAATTGCCTGTTCAAGCGTGTTCGAGAATGAAGGCACGTTGTGCTCCTTCTGATCTTGGCCGGGGCGGGCTGCCCACGAACCTTAGCCTCATAGTCTTAAAGTTTGGTCGATCGCGGCCACGCTTCAAGGATTTTTTCGTCAAACTGGCTCACTTTTCGTTATGCCGGCGTCGTTTTTGATCACGCAACTCTCAAAAGGCGTCCTTCCGAGCGCGAATTTCTGCAAAGACCTCAACCGGAGACGCCCCTGACATTCCTAGCTGCGCCTGAATTGCCCCATCTGCCGCACGCAGGAACGGGTTGGTCGCCAGTTCGTCTTTCAGGGTCGATGGCACCGTTGGCTCACCGGCGGATCTGGCTGCATCGATCTCTTTCATCCTTGATATAAGAGCCGGGTTGCCGGGGTCAACGGTCAGGGCGAATTTACCGTTGTTCCGGGTATATTCGTGACCCGAACAGATCGTTGTTTCCGGCGGCAGCGCGGCGATCTTGCTCAGGCTATCAAACATTTGCGGCATGGTGCCCTCGAAAACCCGGCCACACCCAAGCGCCATTAGACTGTCTGCCGTGAATATAACCTCGCTTTGCGGAAAATAAAACGCCACATGGCCAACGGTATGCCCCGACACATCCATGACCCGTCCGGCTTCGGTGCCGATCATCACCTGATCACCCTCGCCAACTGCTTGATCGAGCGGGGGCAAACGGTGGGCGTCGGCGGCCGCCCCGACAACGAGTGCGCTATGGCGCGCCAAGACATCCCCCAAGCCCTGCACATGGTCCGCATGGTGGTGAGTGAGCAAGACTTTGGATGCTGTCCAGCCTTGTTTTTCAAGTGCTTGCAGGATTGGCCCGGCCTCAGGCACGTCGATCACCGCGGTTTCGTCGGTGCCGGGGTCATGGGCGAGGTATGCATAATTGTCAGACAGGCAGGGAACGGTAACGATTTGCAAAACCATGGTATTCTCCCGAATGTCGGTTAATGTTAACGTTGAGAGTGACCGATCTTGGACCGGGCTGCAATGCATCTGGATGTACAGGACCTGCGAAATTTCTACTACCGCAGCCCTTTGGGGCGCGCGGTTCAAAAGACTGTGCGCGCTCAGGTTGCGGCGTTCTGGCCCGAGGCGCAGGGGCAGACCGTGGTCGGCTATGGGTTTGCCGTCCCGTTCCTGCGCCCTTATCTCGCCGATGCGCGCCGGGTGATCGGGTTGATGCCCGCACCGCAAGGCGTAGTGGGTTGGCCGCAGGGCATGCCGAATATCTCTGTTCTGTGCGAAGAGACGCTGTGGCCGCTGGAAACCGGGCATGTCGACAAGTTGCTCGTGGTGCACGGGTTGGAGACATCGGAATTGCCTGGCGCGGTGCTCGATGAGTGCCTGAGGGTTCTGGGACCGGGCGGGTCGGCGCTTTTCATCGTGCCGAATCGTGCTGGCCTCTGGTCCCGATCCGATCGGACGCCATTTGGCTACGGACGACCATACAGTCAGACACAACTCGAAAATCAGTTGAAAACACACAACTTTCTGCCTGAGCGGCACGCCACCGCTCTATATCAGCCCCCGTCAGAGCGCCCGTTCTGGCGTAAGACCGCAGGTATGTGGGAGCGCATGGGCACGAAGCTGTCATTTGTGGCTGCGGGTGGTGTGCTGATGGTCGAGGCGACCAAGCGGGTGCAGGCCCCGAGCGGGCCGGGGTTGCGCGACACCGTGCGCAAGCCGTTGGGAGTCTTGCGTCCGCAGCCCGAGGCCAAGCCGGTCTGATTGTGCGTGCGCCGCGCGTCAAAGCGTCGGTGCAAGGGCGATATCGGCCAGCGTGCTGTGATTCAAGTCTTCGAGAAAGCTCCTCTCGGCGGACCGCAAACGCGCCTTAAGCCGACAGCGCCCATCGAGCGAGCAATCATTTCTCTCCGCCGAGAAACAGGCGACCAATGGTTGCCCGGACTCAAGATGTCGGACGATGTCGCCGAGACGGATGGCCTCTGGCGGGTGGGCCAGCACCGCACCCCCGCCGCCGCCGCGCCGCGTCTCGATCAAACCTGCCTTTGAAAGGCTCTGCATGATCTTGGCGAGATGGTTGCGCGACAGGTTGAATTCCTCGGCCAGCTCGGCGGTGGAATAGGCCCGCTCGGGGGCGCTCGCCATGCGCATCAGCATACGCAGGCCGAAATCGGTGAAAGCGGTGAGGCGCATGGTCGCTGGTGATCCTTTTTAATAGGTATTTACAATACCTATTAGCAGGGCTAGACCGAGATGCAAAGCGGGGCTGGCCATCTTATCCACCTCGCGCGGCAGAAAGGACGCATGATGTCTGAAGCTCGCAAGCCCGGTGGGTACGCCTCTCCGCCCTGCATGGCGCAGGAGGTGAACCCGGCCTATTTCGATCCGCTGTCAACCGATCAAGAACAGGCGCGCGACGTTGCAAGATGGCGCAAGGCGACGCGCGAATTTCTCAGGACAGAGCGGGACATGCTGAGTGTGTCGGATCGGCAAGAGATCAGCCGCGCGCTGTCTGATCGCCTTGGCAGTTTTCTGCAGGGTAGGTTTGGCGGCGCAACGGGACGCGTGCTGTCCGCTTACTGGCCAATCAAAGGCGAACCGGACCTGCGCCCGCTGTTGGCGGACCTGCACGCAGATGGAGTCATCATTGCCTTACCGGTGGTTGAGACCCGCGCCGCGCCTCTGGTCTTTCGCCGCTGGACGCCCGAAACGCAGATGGTGCGGGGCGACTGGAACATTCCTGTCCCCCCACAAGAGGCCGACCGCCTGTCCCCCGACATCGCGCTCGCGCCTGTCATCGGCTGGACTGATGATTGTTTTCGGTTGGGCTATGGCGGGGGATATTTTGACCGGACGCTGGCCGTGCTGTCCCCGCAGCCGCCCACGATCGGCATCGGGCTCAGCACGGCCCGCCTCAAGACGATCTATCCGCAGCCGCACGACATTCCGCTTGATTTCATTTTGACCGAGACAGGGCTTTGTGCGGAAAGGAACAAATCATGAGCAGCACGGCAGCCCAGATGCGCGCATGGAGGGGGCCCGCGCTCCTGAGTTTTGGCTTTCGGCCGTTTTTCCTTGGTGCGGGGGTATGGGCCGCAGCGATCATGGCGCTCTGGATTCCGATGTTGTCAGGAATGGTGACGCTACCCACAGCGTTCGATCCGATCAGTTGGCACGCGCATGAGTTTCTGTTTGGCTACCTCTCGGCCGTGATCGCGGGCTTCTTGCTGACAGCCGTGCCCAACTGGACGGGACGCCTGCCGATTCTGGGCTGGCCATTGGGCGGGTTGGCCGCGCTCTGGCTGATCGGGCGCGTGGCGGTCATGGTCTCTTTTGGGGTGCCGCCGGTGGCGGTGGCTTTTCTGGATCTGGCGATGCCTGTGGTTCTGGCCGTTGTGATGCTACGCGAAATCGTCGCGGGCAAGAATTGGCGCAACCTCATGGTGCTTGCGATGCTGGCTGTGTTCACGCTCGGCAATGCCGTGTTTCATTGGGAGGCGGCGCAAGGGGAGTATGCCGCGCAAGGCTATGGCCTTCGGTTGGGTCTGGGGGCAGTGATCATGATGATCGCGCTCGTAGGAGGGCGCATCGTGCCCTCGTTTACCCGCAACTGGCTGGCGCGGCGTGGCGCCGGACGGCTGCCGGTGCCGCCTATGCAACGCTTCGACAAGGCGGCGCTTCTGGCGCTTCTGGCAACCTGTCTGCTATGGGTTTCCGCCCCGATGGCACAGGTCACGGGCGCAGCGTTGATCGGGGCAGGTGCCCTTCATGTCGTGCGGCTTGCGCGGTGGGCCGGTGAGCGCACCTTTGCAGAGCCGTTGGTCGTGGTGCTGCACGTGGCCTATGCGTTTGTCCCCATCGGCGCGATCTGTATGGGGTTGGAGGTGTTGCGCCCCGGTCTGATGGGGGCCGCTGCGGCACAGCATCTCTGGATGGCGGGGGCCACCGGGCTTATGACGCTGGCGGTGATGACGCGGGCGAGCCTTGGACATTCGGGCCGCACTCTCACGGCCGGGGTGGGAACGACCCTACTCTACCTGCTGGTTCTCGCGGCGGTGATCGCGCGTCTTGCGGCCGGTATCTGGCCGGCGCACGCAGACTTGCTGCATGCGGCCTCTGGTGCGGCCTGGATCGGGGGCTTTGGCGGCTTTGCTGTACTCTACGGCCCGCTTTTGGTGCGGCAGCGTCCTGCCAAGACAATACCCGGGTGAGCGGAGGAAGACATGTCTGAAACCGCACCCCTTCTTCCTCCCCGCCGCCGGCCGCCCCTGCCGTGCCATAATGCGCGCCGAGCGGTGGCCTGAGAGTATGGGGTGGGGCGAATTCATTGTCGCGTTTGGCGTGTTTTTCCTGAGCCACTCGGTGCCGGTCCGGCCATCGGTCAGGGCGCACCTCGTGGACCGGCTGGGGCAACGGGGGTTTACGCTGGCCTATTCAGTGCTGTCGCTGGCGGTGCTGGGCTGGGTGATCGCAGCGGCGGGTCGTGCGCCCTTTGTGCCGGTTTGGGGGTGGGCAACGTGGCAGCCGCACGTGACACTGACGCTGATGCTGGCGGTCTGCCTGATCCTGGGTCTGGCGATTGGCAGGCCCAATCCATTTTCATTTGGCGGGGCGCGCAACCACCTGTTTGACCCGGAACGTCCCGGACTGGTGCGCATCACGCGGCATCCCATGTTGCTTGCGCTGGCGCTTTGGGCCTTTGGCCACATGATCCCGAATGGCGACCTGGCGCATGTTATCCTGTTCGGCAGTTTTGCAGGATTTGCGGTGCTGGGCAGGGTGCTCATTGATCGCCGCAAGCGGCGAGAAATGGGGGCCGAATGGCTGCGGCTCGACAAGGCCGTCCGCGCGCAGGGACCATCGCCCGCCCGGCCTCTTGTGGCTGTCCTGCGGTTGACGCTTGGAGTTGCGCTCTTCATGCTTTTGCTGGGTGCGCATCCCTATGTTTTTGGTGTCGCACCGCTTGGTTGATGAGGCGGCGCGGTCATGGTCTTTGCCGCCTCGATATGCGTGGGGTGCGTGCGGGGAATCGCAATTTCGTAAGAAAACGTGATGTTTTTTGCGCTGTAAAAGGCGCGCATTCCGTCGCACTTTGGGTAAGCTGTTGAAAAGGTATGGTATTCAATAGTATACAATAGTTCTCAAGCGGCTTGCCCGCTCGGGAAGGCTCTGCTACACCCCAGCCGAATTTCGGTGTTTCGAGAGTTTCATCGTGTATCAACGCCCCCGGATGTGACCCTGCGTCACCTCGAACGAACCGGGGCCAGATTATCGGAAGGGTGGACGTGTCCGAACCAGCTTCGATCTCTTCTGGCATTGCCGCGCGCTATGCCACTGCGATTTTTGAGCTTTCGAAAGAGGCCAAGGGTTTGGCCAAGCTCGAATCCAATCTCACTGACTTGTCGCAAGCACTGCACGAGAGCGACGATCTCGCGGCGGTGATCGCCTCTCCGGTGCTTAGCCGCAACGAGCAGGGCGCTGCGATCAATGCCGTGGCAACAAAGATGCAACTCTGCACCGAACTGCAGAACGGTCTGGCGCTCATGGCTCAAAAGCGGCGGCTTTTCGTGTTGCCGCAGATGATTGCGCAGCTCGACGCGATGATCGCCGAAGATAAGGGCGAGGTCAGCGCGAATGTGACCACTGCCAAGGCCTTGACCAAGGCACAGGCCGACAAATTGGCCAAGACGCTCAAGGCGCGCGTCGGCAAGGATGTGAAAATAAATGCGACCGTTGATGAAAGTCTCATCGGCGGTCTTGTCGTCAAGATGGGCTCGAAGATGATCGACACGTCGATCCGCTCCAAGCTCGATTCCCTCCAGAATGCAATGAAAGAGGTCGGATAAATGGGTATCCAAGCAGCAGAGATTTCTGCGATCCTGAAGGACCAGATCAAGAATTTCGGCCAAGACGCCGAAGTCGCTGAGATTGGCCGGGTTCTCTCAGTGGGTGACGGGATCGCACGGGTTCACGGGCTGGACAATGTTCAGGCCGGTGAGCTTGTCGAGTTTCCGGGCTCGATCATGGGCATGGCGCTGAACCTCGAGGCGGACAATGTCGGCGTCGTGATTTTCGGTTCCGACCGTGACATCAAGGAAGGCGACACCGTCAAGCGCACCAAGTCCATCGTCGACGTGCCAATCGGCGACGAACTGTTGGGCCGCGTCGTGGACGGCCTCGGCAACCCGCTCGACGGCAAGGGCCCGATCAAGACGAAAACCCGTGGTCTGGCCGATGTGAAAGCCCCCGGCATCATCCCGCGTAAATCGGTGCACGAGCCGATGGCGACCGGCCTCAAGTCGGTGGACGCGATGATCCCGATCGGCCGTGGCCAGCGCGAGCTGATTATTGGCGACCGTCAGACCGGCAAGACCGCCGTGGCGCTCGACGCGATCCTCAACCAGAAGATCTACAACGAGGCCGCAGGCGACGACGAGAGCAAGAAACTCTATTGCGTCTACGTGGCCGTGGGTCAAAAGCGTTCGACCGTGGCACAGCTGGTGAAGAAGCTCGAAGAGAGCGGCGCCATCGAATATTCCATCGTCGTGGCCGCCACCGCATCCGACCCGGCGCCGATGCAGTTCCTCGCGCCCTATTCGGCGACCGCGATGGCAGAGCATTTCCGCGACAATGGCCGTCACGCGCTGATCGTCTATGATGACCTGTCGAAACAGGCCGTGGCCTATCGCCAGATGTCGCTTCTGCTGCGTCGCCCGCCCGGCCGTGAAGCCTATCCGGGTGACGTGTTCTACCTCCACTCCCGCCTGTTGGAGCGCTCCGCGAAGCTCAACGAGGACAATGGTGCAGGCTCGCTGACGGCTCTGCCGATCATTGAAACCCAGGGTGGCGACGTGTCGGCCTTTATTCCGACCAACGTGATCTCGATCACCGACGGTCAGATCTTCCTTGAGACGGAACTGTTCTATCAGGGTATCCGCCCCGCCGTGAATACCGGTCTGTCGGTGTCGCGTGTGGGCTCTTCGGCCCAGACCAACGCGATGAAGTCGGTTGCCGGTCCGGTGAAGCTGGAGCTTGCGCAGTACCGCGAGATGGCGGCCTTTGCGCAGTTTGGCTCTGACCTCGACGCGGCGACGCAGCAGTTGCTGAACCGGGGTGCGCGTCTGACCGAGTTGATGAAGCAGCCGCAGTATTCGCCGCTCACCAATGCCGAGATCGTCTGCGTCATCTATGCCGGCACCAAGGGCTATCTGGACAAGATCAAGGTTGGCGATGTGGGCCGCTACGAGCAGGGTCTGCTCAAGCACCTGCGTGGCAAGCATCAGGATCTGCTGGATCACATCACGACGGAAGATCCCAAGATCAAGGGTGAGGCCGAGGACAAGATCAAGGCCGCGCTGGACGAATTCGCCGCTGATTTCGCGTAAGGGGGAGATAAGGCAATGCCGAATCTCAAGGACCTGAAAAACCGGATCTCGTCGGTCAAATCGACCCGCAAGATCACGAAGGCCATGCAGATGGTTGCCGCGGCGAAACTTCGCCGCGCGCAGGAGGCTGCGGAAATGTCGCGGCCTTACACCGAACGCTTCAACGCGGTGATGAAAAAGCTTGCGGCCTCGGTGGGTGACGCCGAGAACGCGCCGCGGCTTCTGGCCGGGACCGGCGACGACAAGGTGCATCTTCTGGTGGTGATGACCGCCGAGCGCGGATTGTGCGGCGGATTCAACGCCAATATCGCCAAGCTGGCCAAGGCCGAGGCGGCCGATCTGTTGGCTCAGGGCAAGACGGTCAAGATCATCACTGTGGGCAAGAAGGGCCGCGACGCAATGCGCCGCGACTACGGCTCGTATTTCATCGACCACGTGGATCTGAGCGATGTCAAACGCGTGGGCTACGCCGACGCACAGGCAGTCGCCGAAGGCGTGCTCAAGCGCTTCGATGCTGGTGAGTTCGACGTTGCCAAGATCTTTTACTCGAAGTTCGAGAACGTGGTTAGCCAGATCCCGACCAAGCAACAGATCATCCCGGCCGATGTCGGTGACACCGAAGAGGTCGATACAGAGACCTTTTACGAGTATGAGCCCGATGAAGAGGCGATCCTCGCCGATCTTCTGCCACGCGGTGTGGCGACGCAGATCTTCAGCGCCTTGCTGGAGAACGGAGCCTCGGAACAGGGCGCGCGGATGTCCGCGATGGACAACGCCACCCGCAACGCGGGCGATATGATCGACAAGCTGACCATCGAATACAACCGCTCGCGTCAGGCCGTGATCACCAACGAGCTGATTGAAATCATTTCCGGCGCGGAAGCGCTGTAAGAAAAACCGGAGACCAAACATGGCAAATGCAAAAGGCAAGGTGACGCAGGTCATTGGCGCCGTTGTTGACGTTCACTTTGACGGCGATCTGCCAGCCATTCTGAACGCGCTGGAAACCGACAACCACGGCAAGAAGCTGGTGCTCGAAGTGGCGCAGCACTTGGGTGAGAACACCGTGCGCACCATCGCGATGGACGCGACCGAAGGCCTCGTGCGCGGCCAAGAGGTGAAAGACAGCGGCTCGCCGATCTCGGTGCCGGTGGGCAATGCGACCCTGGGCCGCATTCTCAACGTCATCGGTGAGCCGGTGGACGAAGGCGCGCCGATTAAGGCGACCGAGACCCGCGCCATCCACCAGCCTGCGCCGGAATTTTCCGAGCAGTCGACCGCCTCCGAGATCCTCGAGACGGGCATCAAGGTGGTGGACCTGCTGGCGCCTTATGCCAAAGGCGGCAAGATCGGCCTCTTCGGCGGTGCCGGTGTCGGCAAGACAGTTCTGATCATGGAACTGATCAACAACATCGCCAAGGTGCACTCGGGCTATTCCGTGTTCGCCGGCGTGGGCGAGCGGACCCGTGAGGGCAACGACCTCTATCACGAGATGATCGAGTCGAACGTGATCAAGCCCGACAATCTGGAAGAGAGCCAGGTTGCGCTGGTCTATGGCCAGATGAACGAGCCTCCGGGGGCGCGTGCGCGTGTGGCCCTGACCGGTCTCACGCTGGCCGAGCAGTTCCGCGATCAGTCGGGCTCGGACGTGCTGTTCTTCGTCGACAACATCTTCCGCTTCACGCAGGCGGGCTCTGAGGTGTCGGCGCTTCTGGGCCGTATTCCCTCGGCTGTGGGCTATCAGCCGACGCTGGCCACCGACATGGGCGCGATGCAGGAACGCATCACCTCCACCAAGCAGGGCTCGATCACCTCGATTCAGGCCGTCTACGTGCCTGCGGACGACCTGACCGACCCGGCCCCGGCCACGACCTTCGCCCACCTTGACGCCACGACCGTTCTCAGCCGTGCGATTTCCGAGCTTGGCATCTACCCCGCCGTGGACCCGCTCGATTCGAACTCGCGTCTGATGGACCCGCAGATCGTGGGCGAAGAGCATTATCAGGTTGCGCGTGACGTGCAGGGTATCCTGCAGCGCTACAAGAGCTTGCAGGACATCATCGCCATTCTCGGCATGGATGAACTCTCGGAAGAGGACAAGCTGACCGTGGCGCGCGCCCGGAAAATCCAGCGTTTCCTCAGCCAGCCCTTCGACGTGGCCAAGGTGTTCACCGGCTCGGACGGCATTCAGGTGCCGCTGGAAGAGACGATCAAGTCGTTCAAGGCCGTGGTCGCCGGTGAATACGATCACCTGCCCGAAGGTGCCTTCTACATGGTCGGTGGTATTGATGATGTGGTCGCCAAGGCCGAAAAAATGGCGGCTGACGCGGCATAATGATGGGGTGGGGCTTGAGCCCCACCTTCTCTGCCCCAGAAGGAGGCCAAGATGGCTGACACAGTTCAATTCGATCTCGTGAGCCCCGAGCGGCTCTTGGCATCGGTTGCCGCGCGTGAAGTGAGCATTCCGGGCGCCGAGGGCAACCTGACGGCGATGGCCGATCACGCCCCGCTCATCACCACGCTTCGCCCAGGTATCGTGCGAGTTTCAGGACCTGAAGGCGACAAGGAGTATGTCGTGACCGGTGGTTTTGCAGAGATCAGTGGGTCGAGCATTTCGGTTCTCGCAGAGCAGGCCGTCGCGCGTGAGGACATGACGCAGGATGCCTATAAGGCGATGGTGAATGCGGCGACCGACAAGCTGGCACATGCGCAGGAGACATTTGTCAACGAGCCGGGCCCGGTCGATGAGGCGGCCAAGCTCTTGTCAGACATGGTCGCGATTGGCGATCATATCGGTCTTTCGGCGAACTGATACGCGTCGCCCATGGATCAATGGTAATGAAAAGGGGCCGTAGCACGGCCCTTTTTTAATTTTTGGTTCTCAATTTTGCCGGATGCGCATAGTAAGAAAGGCCGAGGGTCGGAAGGCATAGAATGAAGTTTCTGATTAACCAGGCGATCGGAATTGAACAGGGCGACGATATCCTGTTTTCGGATTATGCCGATGGCGGAGATATGTGGACCGGATCCGGCTCGCGCGAGCGGCGCAAAACGGTTGAATTTGGCACGCCATTCAAATCAGAACCCGCTGTGCATGTTGCCCTTTCGCTATGGGATATGGATAGCGCCACGAATGCCCGCGCGGATGTTTCCGCAGAACTGATAACGCGCGAGGGCTTTGATGTCGTGTTCAGGACATGGGGTGACACCCGAATTGCGCGGGTGCGGGTCCGGTGGATGGCCATCGGCGACGTCTTCCACGAGGATGACTGGCAGGACGTTTACTGATCCCGTTCAGGCGCTTTCGCGTTCGCCTGCGATTCTGGCTTCTGCGGAGATCACCAAATCATCCAACCCTGCGCCTCCCGCTACAACATGGGCGTGCAACTGATCGAGCATGCGCGGCTCCCAGAAGTCACTGAGGTGGGCCGCGATCCTGTCCGCCTGATCGTCTCCGGGCTGAGTCTTGAAAAACGTTGCGATCTGGTTGGCCATATGGACCATTTTTTCAGGCGACATCGTGAACCTCGTCTGTGATGCGATGGGGATGGGAATATAGGTCGAAGCCGCCTTGGCGTGCAAAGGCGGCGAGGGTGATGCCCGAGGTTTCGGCGAGACGCAGCGCATGCGCCGTGGGGGCCGAGACGGCGATCAGAACGGCGCAGCCGGCCATGGCGCATTTTTGCACGAGTTCGACAGACAGGCGGCTGGTCATGACGACGGCTCCTGTTGACGGATCGATGCCGGATTTGAGCAGCGCGCCGATGAGCTTGTCGAGGGCATTGTGCCGACCGACATCTTCTCTGACGACACGCGGCATGGCTTCGCCTGGCAGGATGAAACCGGCGGCGTGGGTGGCGTGGGTCAGGTCATGAAGCGGTTGACTGTCGCGGAGTGCATCGGTTGCGCGCGCAATCTGGAGCGGCGAGAAGGTGGGACCATGCGGTGCGACTCGGGGCAGGGGGCGAATTGCCTGTTCGAGGCTGTCGATGCCACACAGGCCACACCCCACCGGCCCGGCCATGAACCTGCGGCGGGCTGTGAGAGCGTCCTGCCTGTCCTCGCGCAACCAAAACCGCGCCTCGATCCCTCGTTCATGCTCAACGATCTCGAAGTCCTCGACTTGCTCGGAGTCGGTTACAATGCCCTCTGTTAATGCGAACCCATGGGCGAAATCGGCAATATCATCAGGTGTCGCCATCATCACGGCGTGTGTCGTGCCGTCAAAGACGAGGGCCACCGGAACCTCGTCGGGCAGGCTTCGGGTGACGCGGCGCGCCCCCTCTGCCTGCACCGAGAGGCCCGGTCGGCTCTGGGTGGGAGAAAAGCCCATTGCCATCACTCTGCCGCGGGCAAGATACGCCGCGCCTGTGCCGCCTGCGCGGCATAATCTTCCTGCCAGTCCGTCGGTCCATTGGACAGGCTGATCTGCACCGCCGTGACCTTGTATTCGGGGCAGTTGGTGGCCCAGTCGGAATAGTCGGTGGTGATCACATTGGCCTGCGTATCCGGGTGGTGGAAGGTGGTGTAGACGACACCTGGGCTTACGCGGTCGGTCAGCTTTGCGCGCAGTGTGGTCTCGCCCGCGCGGCTGGCCAGTCGCACCCAATCGCCATCTTTCAGCCCACGCACCTCGGCATCATGGGGATGGATCTCCAGCAGGTCCTCCTCGTGCCAGACCACGTTGTCGGTACGCCTTGTCTGGGCGCCGACGTTATACTGACTGAGAATACGCCCGGTGGTCAGCAACAGCGGGAAGCGTGGGCCGGTTTTCTCGTCGGTGGCCACGTATTCCGTGACGATGAACCGCCCCTTGCCGCGCATGAAGCCGTCGACATGCATCAGCGGCATGCCCTCGGGATGGGCCTCGTTGCAAGGCCATTGAACGCTGCCTTTCTCTTCCAGCAGCGCGTAATCCACCCCGGCGAACGAGGGCGTCGTTGCCGCGATCTCCTCCATGATCCGGGCGGGGTGGCTGTAGCTCCAATCCGCCCCCATGGCCTGCGCGAGCATCTGGGTGATCTCCCAGTCGGCATAGCCGTTGAGCGGCTCCATCACCTTGCGCACGCGGTTGATGCGGCGCTCGGCATTGGTGAAGGTCCCGTCTTTTTCAAGAAAGGTCGAGCCGGGCAGGAACACATGCGCGTAATTCGCGGTCTCGTTGAGAAAGAGGTCATGCACGATGACACATTCCATCGCTGCCAGACCCGCTGCCACATGCTTGGTGTCAGGGTCTGATTGCAGGATGTCCTCGCCTTGGCAGTATAGCCCTTTGAAGGTGCCATCGACCGCGGCATCGAGCATGTTGGGAATGCGCAGGCCGGGCTCTGCGTCGATTTCCACGCCCCAGGTTTCCTCGAATACCTTGCGCACCTCCGGACCCTTGACGTGCCGGTAGCCGGGCAGTTCATGCGGGAAAGAGCCCATGTCGCAGGCACCCTGCACGTTGTTCTGACCGCGCAACGGGTTCACGCCGACGCCGGGCCGCCCCATGTTGCCGGTGAGCATGGCGAGATTTGCGATTCCCATCACCGTGGTCGAGCCTTGGGAATGCTCGGTCACGCCGAGGCCATAGTAGATGGCGCCGTTGCCACCTTGGGCATAAAGGCGGGCTGCGGCGCGTAGTTCGGCCGAGGGAACCCCGGTCAGAAGTTCCGTGGCCTCGGGGGAATGGCGGGGGTTGCTGATGAACTCGGCGTAATGCTGGAATTCGTCCCAATCGCAGCGCTCGCGGATGAACGCCTCGTCCATCAAACCCTCGGTCACGATCACATGTGCGAGCGCACTGACCACGGCAACATTGGTGCCCGGACGCAGCGGCAGGTGATGGGCCGCTGAAACATGCGGCGATTTCACCAGATCGATGCGGCGCGGGTCTACGACGATCAGTTTTGCGCCCGCCCGTAGCCGCTTTTTCAACCGTGAGGCAAAGACCGGGTGGCCATCGGTCGGGTTCGCGCCGATTACCACCACCACGTCGGTCTGCTCGACGCTATCGAAATCCTGCGTGCCCGCAGAGGTGCCGAATGTCTGCCCCAGCCCGTAGCCGGTGGGCGAATGACAGACCCGTGCACAGGTGTCGGTGTTGTTGTTGCCAAACACCGCCCGGGCCAGTTTTTGCACGAGGTAGGTTTCTTCGTTGGTGCAGCGCGAGGACGTGATTACGCCAATGGATTTTTTGCCATATTGCTCCTGAAGCCCGCGCATCCGCTTGGCGGCAAAGCTGAGCGCCTCATCCCACTCGACCTCGCGCCATGGCTCGTCGATCCGGTCGCGGATCATCGGCTTGAGAATGCGGTCCTTGTGGTGGGCGTAGCCATAGGCAAAACGGCCCTTGACGCAGCTATGCCCGCGATTGGCCTTGCCATGCTTGTAGGGCACCATGCGCACCAACTCGTCACCGTTCATTTCGGCTTTGAACGAACAGCCGACGCCGCAATAGGCGCAAGTCGTCACGACCGACCGGTCGGGCGTTCCCATCTCGATAATGGATTTCTCCTGCAAGGTCGCGGTCGGGCAGGCCTGAACACAGGCACCGCAGCTTACGCAATCGGAGCCAAGAAAGTCGTCGTCTGCGTTGCCAGCTGATACCCGGCTGTCAAACCCACGACCCTGGATCGTCAATGCAAATGTCCCCTGAACCTCTTCGCAGGCGCGAACGCAGCGATTGCAGACGATGCATTTACTGGGATCATAAGAGAAATAAGGGTTGCTGTCATCTTTGGGCAGCCACTCGGGATTGGACTCTCCGCTGGTGTTGCGGGCCTCGAAATGGTTAACCAGACTGCCATTTTCAGGGGCCTCATAACGCACATCGCGCAGGCCCACCGCCCCCGCCATATCCTGCAACTCGCAATCGCCGTTGGCCGCGCAGGTCAGGCAATCGAGTGGGTGGTCGGAAATATAGAGCTCCATCACGCCACGGCGGATCTTGCGCACCTTGGACGAGCCGGTATGTACCACCATACCGGGCGCGACGGGCGTCGTGCAGGAGGCGGGCGTACCGCGCCGTCCCTCGATTTCGACCACGCAGAGCCGACAGGAGCCAAACGCGTCTAGGCTGTCCGTCGCACAGAGCTTGGGGACCGGAATACCGGCCTCGGCTGCCGCGCGCATGACGGATGTACCTTCCGCTACGGTGACGGCCACGCCGTCGATCTCAAGTGTGACCGGCGCACCCGTTTTCGCGGGCGTGCCCATGTCTCGGTCACTTTTCGAATCCATCGGGGGAATAATGAAATCTTTCATTCGGCAGCCTCCTTTTGGGTGGCGAAGTCATTGGGGAAATGTGTGAGTGCGGACATGACCGGGAGGGGTGTGAACCCGCCAAGCGCGCAGAGTGAGCCATCTGTCATCGTCTCGCACAGGTCTGTCAGCAGCGGGATTGCCGCCGCGTCGCCCTCGGCGATCCGGTCGATGGTCTCGACACCGCGCACCGCACCGATCCGGCAAGGCGTGCATTTGCCACAACTCTCGACCGCGCAAAATTCCATCGCGAACCGCGCCATTCGCAGCATATCGGCGCGATCATCAAAGATCACGAGCCCGGCATGGCCCAAAAGTCCGCCCTTGGCGTCCAGTTCTTCATAACCAAGGGGCGCATCGAAATTCGAGACCGGGATATAAGCCCCGAGCGGACCGCCAACCTGTACCGCCTTGACCGGGTTGCCTGTTGCCGTGCCCCCGGCAAGATCGTTCACCACCTCGCCAAGGCTGATGCCGAAGGCGGTTTCGAACAGCCCGCCGCGCGCCACGTTGCCCGCGATTTGCAAAGTGACGGTGCCGCGTGACCGCCCTAGTCCGAAATCTGCATAGTGCTGTGCGCCCTTTTCAAAGATGACCGGCACTGTGGCCAGAGAGATGACGTTGTTGACAACCGTGGGCCGCCCGAGAAACCCTTCCAGCGCGGGCAGAGGAGGCTTGGCACGGACCACGCCGCGCTTGCCTTCGAGCGAGTTCAGCAGCGAGGTTTCCTCGCCGCAGACATAGGCCCCGGCACCGACGCGGATTTCCATATCATAGCTGCGGCCTGAGCCCAGCACATCCGCGCCGAGCACGCCCGAAGCGCGCGCGATCTCCACCGCGCGGCGCATCACCCGGATCGCATCAGGGTATTCCGAGCGCAGATAAACATAGCCCCGCGTCGCACCCACAGCCAGCCCGGCAATCGCCATGCCCTCGATCAGGGTGAAGGGGTCGCCCTCCATGATCATCCTGTCGGCGAATGTGCCGCTGTCACCTTCGTCTGCGTTGCAGACGATATATTTCTGGGGGGCCTCCGCGTCATGCACGGTTTTCCACTTGATGCCCGTCGGAAAGCCAGCGCCACCCCGGCCGCGCAGGCCAGAGTTGGTGACTTCCTCAACGATCCCGGCGCCATCCATGCCGATGGCGCGACGAAGGCCCGCAAGCCCGCCATGTGCTTCATAATCCGCGAGGTCGAGCGGGTCGATGACACCGACGCGGGCAAATGTCAGCCGTGTCTGCTTCTTCATCCAGTCGAGGTCTTCGACCGGGCCGAGCGCGCAGGCGGCATCGCCTGAAAGGATGGCAGCGGCGTCGTCGTGGGATGCCGGACCAAAGCCGTGGCGCACGCCGTCGATCTCGACCTCAACCAGTGGCTCCAGCCAGATCATGCCGCGCGTGCCGTTGCGGATCAGTTCGATCTCTATGCCGCGTGACTTGGCCTCGGCGATCAGGGCCCCTGCCACCGCATCCGCACCAAGCGCCTTGGCGGCGCTATCCATGGGAACGTAGATCTTCATGCGCCGGCCTCCTGCAAGAGTGCGTCCATGCGGGCCTCATCGACCCGGCCCACGACCCGATCGCCCAACATCGCAGCGGGCGCGCAGGCACAGAGCCCGAGGCAATAGACCGGTTCGACCGTGACTGCGCCATTTACCGAGGTGCCGTGCCAGTCGAGCCCAAGTTTGGCCAATGTCGCCTCCGCCAACGCGGTGCCGCCCATGGCCTGACAGGCCTCTGCCCGGCAAATCTTGAGCACGTGCCGCCCGGCAGGTTTTGCACGGAAGTCATGGTAGAAGCTGATCACGCCATGCAGTTCCGCCCGGCTGATATTGAGCGCCTCGGCAATCGGGCGGTGGGCCGCGTCGGGAATGTGATCGAAGGTTTCCTGCATCGCGTGGAGAATGGGCAAAAGCGGCCCCTCCAGATGCTGATGCTGGGCGATGACGGCGTCAATCTCGTCCGTATTGGGCGCGGTTTCTTGCATGGCTGGCCTCTTAAGTTTGCTGACACCAGTCAATCAGCGAAGGCCATGTGTAATCAATATCGTTGTTCTGTCAGTTGATAGGAAATAGCTATCGCCTTGCTGCTGATAGCCGTCTTGCCTCGCGCAGCAGGCTTTCCAACACGGGGGTGTGAGGCTCGCGCCAAGGCGCCACGAGGCCGACCGAGTGCGCCGGTGCCGGGCCGGAAAGAGGAATTATTTTCAATGCCTTGCCGCGCGCATGAAAGCGTGCGGAATCCTCGGGTAAAACGGTCATCCAGCCCCCTGTCTCGACCGTGGCCATCAGAACGACCGTTGAATTCGACTCGATCCAGGCTTCGGGCGTCACATCGACTGCCGCAAAGTTGCGATTGATGATTCGCCGGTTCTGCATATCGGGGGTGAGAAGGCACAGCCGCTCACCTGCCAGTTCTTCCCATCCGACGGTCTGACGGGCTGCAAAAGGGCTGTCTTCGGCGCAGATCAGCATATAGCGCTCTTCATAGAGCGGCTCTGTGCTCACGCGCCCCATCGGCTCGTTATCGAGATACGAGATACCCGCATCGACATCCAGATTGTCGAGCAGGGACAAGATCTCAACCGAGGTCCCGGACAGGATCGTGAACCGCACATTAGGATGTTTCTGGTTGAACCTGTGGCACAACCGGGCGGCCCATGTGAGCGCGGTGGGAATGGCCGCGATCCGCAGCTGCCCGGTAAGTCCATGCCGCTTGGCGCGCATTTCCTCGCGCAACTGCCGTGCGTCGCTCACGATGCGCCGGGCCCAGACCAGCGCGCTTTGCCCCTCTGGCGTCAAACCGCCATAGCGCGAGCCGCGAAAGATCAGCTGGACGCCTAATTGCTCTTCAAGCTGTTTTATGCCGGCGGAAAGCGATGGCTGTGTTATCCCGATATTCGCCGCCGCGCGCCCGAAATGACCCTCCTTCGCAACGGCAATGAACATTTCGAGCTTGTCCAGCATGATAGGGCCCTTCTATCGGAAAGTTGTCCTGTGAGAGACAATAGCATGTTAAGGCATGCGGCAAGAAGAGACTGACCGTGCACGGGAATGCCCTTGCTCCTTCCGTGCAATCAGTACCGTCTTGTGGTTCAGGGCGGCGGCGGGCTAACCTCCTCCGTATGTTTTGGAGTCAGGAGATCGCGGATGCAGAGCAGGTTGCGCTCGGGTGAAGAACTGACGAGCCTTCCGCAACAGAAAGACGCGGAGCTCTACTTTATCGGGCGGATACGAACGCCTTGGACAGAGCGTGAGAGCTGCCCTCGCCAAGGCCAGTTTGACGGGTCCGAATGCCGCATAGAGATTTTTGCAACTTGGGCGGCGGCATTGGAGGGCATCGAGCATTACACGCATCTCGAGGTCCTCTACTGGTTGGATCGGTCGCGGCGCGATCTCGTGCGTCAGAATCCAAAAGGCGACGGACAGCGCTATTTCGGCACGTTCGCACTGCGCTCGCCACAACGGCCCAATCCGATTGGCACGTCAAAGGTACGTTTGGTCGACGTCGGTCAAGATGTGCTCATCGTGCGGGGACTTGATTGTCTGGATGGAACACCCCTGATAGATATCAAGCCGGATCGTTGCGAGTTCACACCGAAAGCCCCGCCAAAACCGGGGATGGATTGAGCCATCGTGGCGTGATCAGCCGCCGAATTGTCCCTCGTAGACCGGTTCGAGTGTCGGGGTTTCGAAGAGCGACGACACGCTGGTGCCATTCCAGATATTCAAGATGGCTTGTGCAAAGACAGGGGCGGTCGGGATAATGCGGATATTGGGCGTGTTCTTGACAGCCTCGGTCGCTTGGATCGTGTCGGTGATCACCATGGATTTCAAAACCGAGTTGGTGATCCGCTCCACCGCCGGGCCGGACATGACGCCGTGGGTCGTGTAGGCGTGGACCTCGCGGGCGCCGTTTTCCATGAGCAGTTGCGCGGCCTTGCACATCGTTCCGGCGGTATCACACATGTCATCGACGATGATGCAGATCTTGTCGGTCACATCGCCGATCACGGTCATTTCGGCGACTTCGCCCGCCTTTTCGCGGCGTTTGTCGACGATCGAGAGGGGCGCATTGATACGCTTGGCCAACTCGCGGGCACGCGCCACGCCACCCACGTCGGGCGAGACGATCATCACGTCATCCAATGCGCCTTTGAACTGGGTCTTGATGTCGAGCGCAAATATTGGCGAAGCATAGAGGTTGTCCACCGGGATATCGAAGAACCCTTGAATCTGCGCCGCATGCAGGTCCATGGTCAGGACCCGCTCGATCCCTGCCTCAACGATCATGTTGGCCACCAGCTTGGCCGAGATCGGCGTGCGCGCCTTTGAGCGACGATCCTGCCGCGCGTAGCCGAAATAGGGGATCACGGCGGTGATGCGCTTGGCCGAGGAGCGGCGCAGCGCGTCGGACATGATCAGCAGCTCCATCAGGTTGTCATTGGCCGGGTTCGAGGTGGGCTGGATGATGAACATGTCCTCGCCGCGGACGTTCTCATAGACCTCGACAAAGATCTCCTGATCGTTGAACCGCTCGATGCGCGCGTCGCAGAGCCCGACATCGACCCCCCGATGCATTGACATGCGCCGCGCGATGGCTTTGGCGAGCGGCATGTTGGCATTGCCGGAAATCAGCTTGGGTTGCGGTGTGAACGACATGATGAGGGTCCCTGAGGTGGTGTCATGTGACAGATTCGTGATGTTGCACACCGCTTAGCATGCGCCTAGGGTCAGGCAAAGCAATGCGAGGGGGAAGCGCACTGAAATGGCCCATATCGATTATTATTTCTCGACATTGTCGCCTTTTGCCTATCTGGCGGGATCCGGGCTTGAGGAAATTGCAGCGCGCCACGGCGCGAGCGTGACCTACAAACCGCTCGATATCATGGCGCTGTTTGCGCGCACCGGCGGCACGCCACCAGCAGAGCGTCACCCGTCTCGCAATGCGTATCGCGCGCAGGATGTCCCGCGTCAGGCAAAAAAGCGCGGCATGCCGCTTAATCTCAAGCCGGCGCATTGGCCGACCAACCCGGCGCCGTCGTCTTATGCGATCATCGCGGCGCAGGACGCAGGCGGAGGCGATGTGGGGGCGCTGGTTCAATCCTACCTGCGTGCCTGTTGGGCCGAGGAGCGTGACATCGCCGAAGACGAGGTTGTGCGCGACTGTTTGGAGAAAGCGGGCTTTGATCCGGTGCTGGCCAACAGGGGCCTCTTGAGCGGGGCAGAAACCTATTCCACCAATCTCGAAGACGCGGTCAATGCCGGCGTCTTTGGTGCGCCATTCTATGTGGTGGATAGCGGTCAGTCGTTCTGGGGACAGGACCGGCTTGAGGATCTTGACATGCATCTGGCCGGCAAGCTCTGAGTCTCATGCCACGCGATCTGCGCGCGGGGTTCGACACCCATTGGACACACATGGGAGAGGGCCCGCGCAAGGTGCTGGCTCTGCACTGCTCTCTGGCACATTCTGGCAGTTGGGTCGGTCTCGCACGCGCGGTGTCGGGCAGGGTGACGCTCACGGCTATGGACCTGCCCGGACATGGACGCAGCGGGGCTTGGGACGGGCGCGGCGAAATCCAGGCCGTATGCACCGCGATCGCAGCCGATTTCCTGGATGGGCCCACCGATATCCTTGGCCATTCCTTTGGTGCGACCGTGGCGTTGCGATTGGCGGTCGAACATCCGGACTTGGTGCGCTCACTTGTATTATACGAGCCGGTTTTTTTTGCCGTGGCGTTGCTGGATCACCCTGGCATGCGTGCCACCCATGCTGCCGAAATGCGGGGTTACTGTGATGGAATGGCCGGTGGCGACATGATGCGTGCGGCAGAATGCTTTACGAGGGTGTGGGGCGATGGCCGGGATTGGGAGGACCTACCCGAAGACACGCGTCATGCATTGGCGGCGCAGATGCCGCTGATCGAGGCCGCAGCGCCAGCGCTTTACGAGGATGCGGGCGGGCTGTTGGCCCGTGATGCTCTTTGCAAGATCACCGCACCCGTGCTTTTGATCGAGGGGAGCGAGTCGCCGGCGGTTATCGCGACAATCAATTCCGGACTTGCCGCGCGTATACCCCGCACACGCCGAGCGGTGATTGCCGGCGCGGGTCACATGGGCCCGCTGACACATCCGCGACAGTTGGCGACAGAGATGCTTCGCTTTGTCGAAGCGGTCTGACGCGTCCCGGCACGCGGCAAAACCGGTTTGCCCAGAGGGGGTGGCCAGTGCATGATCGCGACGACACAACCAAGGAGGGCAGCATGGCGGATCCTGATTTTCTGACCACCGAGCACGGCCGGTCGCTTGCCTACCACCGGCGCACAGGGGAGGGGCCGGGGGTCGTTTTTCTGGGTGGCTTCAAGTCGGATAAGGACGGCACAAAGGCGCTTTGGCTCGACGATTGGGCACATGCGGCGGGGCGGGCATTTCTGCGGTTTGACTATTCGGGCCACGGGCAATCCTCTGGCGAATTCACACAAGGCTCGATTGGCGATTGGGCGGCCGACGCGCGCGCCGCCATTGAGGGCCTGACCGAAGGGCCTCAGATTCTCGTTGGGTCGTCCATGGGGGGCTGGATCGCTCTCTTGCTGGCACGCGTGAAGCCCGAGCGCGTGGCAGGGTTGGTCACGATCGCCGCAGCCCCGGATTTCACCGAGAACTCGATGTGGGCAGGTTTCGATGCTGATCAGCGTGAGATACTAATGCGCGAGGGGCAGGTTGCGCTGCCGTCGGACTATGGAGAACCCTACGTCATCACGCGCCGACTGATCGAGGACGGACGCGAAAACCTTGTGCTGCGCCAGCCGCTGAATTTGCCCTTTCCTGTTCGGTTTCTACAAGGAACAGCGGATGAAGATGTGGATAAATCGGTCGCGTTGCAGCTTTTGGAGCATGCGACCGGACCTGATATGAGGCTTGTACTGGTAGATGGGGCCGACCACCGGTTCTCTAATGCGGATTGCCTGACGCTGATCGGGTCAGCAGTGGACGAGGTGATAGACCGGGCGCACGCGAGGTGACGCGGTGGCTCTTGCAGGGGGGCGCTCTTGGCGCTGCAATCCTCGGTACGGCGTTTTTTCTGCTACCGCGAGAGGGTGTCCCAAACGCAGAGCCGTTCGAGATGCGCAAGTTTGGCGAGGGCGTGGATGTCTATCTTGAGGCCGTTGAATCGGCGTATGACGACATCCGCCCCGACAGCCATAAACGGGTGATATGGGCCGGGCAGCGAGAGACACGCACGCCGCTCTCAATCGTCTACCTTCACGGGTTTTCCGCCTCCAGCCAAGAGATCAGGCCGGTGCCGGATCGTTTGGCCGAGGCACTCGGGGCCAATCTTGTGTATACTCGGTTTCGCGGTCATGGGCGCACGCCTGATGCGATGGGCGAGGCGACGGCTGAGGATTGGATGCGCGATGCTTCAGAAGCCCTGGCTCTCGGGCGCGCAACCGGTGAACGGGTGGTCGTGCTGGCCACCTCGACCGGCGCGAGCATCGCTGCCGCGGCTTTGCATCACCCCGCACAGCGCGAGCGGGTGGCGGGTATTATCATGGTTTCGCCGAACTTCGGCATCAACAATCCGTTGGCGCCGTTGCTCACTTGGCCCGCCGCGAGACATTGGCTGCCCTTGCTGGCGGGCAAGCGCCGGAGTTTCGAGCCGCGTAGCACCGCGCAAGCGGCCGAATGGACAACAGAATATCCCAGCACGGCAGTTTTCCCCATGGCCGCGGTGGTGGCACATGCAAGGGTGCTGGATTATTCTGAAGTTGGTTTGCCCGCGCTCTTTTATTATTCCGACGGTGATCAGGTAGTACGGCCTGAGATGTCGGCGAAAGTGGCCGAGGGATGGGGTGGGCCAGTGACCCGGCTGGTACCCGAGTTGGGGCCAGGTGACGATCCGTTCGCCCATGTCGTTGCCGGAGATATCATGTCTCCGGGCGCGACTGCGTCGGCGACTGAGGCGATGTTGAACTGGATCGAGAGCGTTCTTTGAGTGTGGGGACTTGCCCCGAAACGTCATGTGGTGTCATGCTCAGAGCGAGGCAGTTTCTATAAGAGTCAGGAGTTTTCCATGAGCAGTGAACCAGTGGTCTTTCTGCCCGGCATGATGTGTGATGCGCGGCTTTTTGCGCCTCAGATCAACGCTTTGAGTCGCGAGATGGCAGTGACGATCGCGCCGATCACCGGCGGTGACAGGATCGAAGAGATCGCCTCCGGTCTACTGGATGTGCTGCCGCACCGGTTCGCGCTGGCGGGTTTGTCGATGGGCGGGATCGTGGCGATGGAGCTTCTGCGCCGTGCACCGGACCGGGTCACGCGGGTGGCTCTCATGGATACCAATGCTCTGGCCGAGACCCCGCAATCGGCAAGCGCCTACGAACCGTTCATCATAAAGTTGAAAACCGGCGCAGTGGCTGAGGCCGTACACATGATGCTCGATTCTGCTGTGATGGCGTCCGGGCCGGCCCGGTCGGAGGTCATGGCCGAAGTTGTGCGCATGGCCGACGCTTTGGGGGGCGAAGCTATCATCAGGCAGACACGAGCCCTGCAGCGGCGGCGGGACTACCAAGCCGTGCTGCGGCGCTGCAAAGTGCCGGTTCTGGTCCTGTGCGGGGCCGAGGATGGTCTGACGCCGGTCAAACATCACAGGTTCATGGCCAATCTCATACCCTACGCCAACCTTGTTGTGATCGAGGGTGCGGGACACCTGCCCGTGCTGGAACAGCCCGATGCAACCACCGCGGCATTGCGCGGCTGGCTCAAGCAGCCATTGGTTTTACAAAAGCGCGTTGATGCCTGAACCGAAGTCCAGCGACGGGGAACCGATGCGCGGTCGTCTCCGCCGTTTGCGTCGTCGGTTTCAGGTATGGAGCGGGCGCAGATTGCCGCCCGGTTTGCGTCTTGTGGTGGGGCTGTTGCTCACGGTCGGCGGAGTGCTGGGTTTTTTGCCAGTACTGGGATTCTGGATGATCCCTCTGGGCATCGCGGTTGCCGCTCTTGATCTTGTGCCGCTCTGGAGATGGATCCGCGGCGACGGGAGAGCCCGCCGCCGCTGATGTTCAGGCGCTTGCCCGTACGTTTTTGTTCGCGGGTTTATGACTGTCGCGCGCATTGGAGTCGATGAAATCGAGTACAAGAGGGCGAATCTTGTTGCGCCAGGATCGCCCTGCGAAGATGCCGTAATGGCCCGCTTCGGGCTCCAGATAGCTGGCCTTGAGGCTGTCGGGCAAACCGGTGCAGAGATCGAGCGCTGCGACGCACTGACCGGGCGCTGATATATCGTCTTTGCCGCCCTCGACCGTTTTGACAGCCACCTTGGTTATCTTGCCGAGATCCACCTTGTGCCCGTCTACGACAAACCGGTTCTGTGCGATCTCCAGCCCCTTGAAGATGCGCTCGACCGTTGAGAGATAAAACTCTGCGGTCATGTCCATCACGGCCAAGTACTCATCATAAAATCGGTTGTGTGCGTCGTTGTCACTGGCCTCTCCGCGCGCCACACGCAGGATCTGGTCGGAGAAAGCGGACGAGTGGCGCTCACCGTTCATTGACATGAACGAGGCCAGTTGCAGAAGGCCGGGATAAACTTGACGACCGACGCCCTTGTGCTTGAAGCCGACGCGCTGGATCATCGTCTCTTCGAGCTGCCCCATGGTGACGCGCCGACCGAAATCTGTCACGTCGGTCGGTGTCGCGTCCGGGTCGATCGGTCCACCGATCAGAGTGAGCGTTCTTGGTTGTGCGTCCGGGTCGAGTTCGGCCAGATACGCCGTCGCGGCAAGGGTCAGCGGTGCAGGTTGGCAGACCGCGATCACGTTGACGTCAGAGCCCAACTCTTTCATGAAATCGACAAGGTATAGCGTATAATCCTCGATATCGAATTTACCTTCCGACACGGGAATATCGCGCGCATTATGCCAATCGGTGACATAAACTTCGCAATTCACGATCAACGACTTCACGGTCGAGCGCAAAAGCGTCGCGTAGTGGCCCGACATGGGGGCCACGAGCAGGATCTTGCGAGGTTGTTCCTCGCGGCCCGAAACGTTGAAATGAATGAGATCCCCGAAAGGGCGGGAGACGACGGTCTCGATATTCACGAGATGATCGCGCCCGTCTTCGCAGGTGAAGGTGCGGATGCCCCAATCGGGTTTGGCCACCATGCGCTGAAAACTGCGCTCGGTCACTTCTCCCCAAGCGGCCATCCACTGCAATGCAGGGTTTGGCACCATGCTGAAAAGCGGGTAAGATGCGAGAGAGAGAGCGGAGGCACCTAGCCATTGGTTGGTATTTCGGAGGGATTCCATCAAGTCGTATGTGGCCATGTAGCGCATGTTTGTCTCCTGTTCGGGCGGGTAGCCCGTGTTCGCGTCGCTTTGTCCCCTCCGGTCAAAGCAACGTTATGCTGCATAGCAGAAAATGTTAAGGGGAAATAACTGAAATGGCAACGCAAGACGATGTCGCAGGGCGTAACATCGAAAAATTGAACGAAAACCTCGCCAAGGTAGAGCAGTTGTCGCAACGGCTCATTCAGGCGCTCGCGGTGCGCAACCCCCCAAACTCGACATTGAATGGCCCCTCTCAGGACTTGTTCGCCAAGGCCGCGCAGTCCTATTGGGCCGAAGCGATAGAAAACCCAGGCAAGATCTACGAACAGCAGCTTGAATACTGGGGCAAGTCCGTGCGTCACTTCATGGAGGCGCAACAGATGATGTTGCGCGGTGACACGAGCCCCGAAGAAGAGGGCGAGCCCGATCCTTTGGCCGGGGATAAGCGTTTTGCCAATCCGCTGTGGGAGTCGCACCCCTATTTCAAGTATGTCAAACGGCAATACGCCCTCAATGCGCAGGCCATCGAGCAGGCGCTGGATGATATTGACGAAGACCTTCCGGAAAAAGACCGTCGCCGACTGGATTATTTCGCGCATCAGATCATCGACATGATGTCGCCCACCAATTTCCTCAGTACAAATCCGGATGCGCTCGAGCGTGCGGTCGAGACCGAAGGCGAAAGCCTTGTGAAAGGCATGGAAAACCTGATCGCCGATCTGGAGGCGAACAACGGCGAGCTCGTGGTACGCCTCGCCGATGAAAAGGCCTTCGAACTGGGTGGCAATATCGCCACTACGCCCGGCGAGGTGGTCTATCGCAATCGCATGATGGAGCTCATCCAATACACCGCTACCACCGAGCAGGTTCACGCTGTTCCGCTGGTGATCTTCCCGCCGTGGATCAACAAATTCTACATTCTGGATCTCAAGGCGCAAAACAGTCTGATAAAATGGATCACCGATCAAGGCTACACGCTCTTTGTAGTGAGTTGGGTCAATCCGGATGCGAGCCATGCCGACGTTGGTATGGACGACTACATCGAAGAGGGGTTTCTGACGGCCATCCGAGAGGCGAAGGCTATAACCGGGCAACGACAGGTCAACGCCGTTGGCTATTGCATTGCCGGTACGACCCTTCATATGGCGTTGGCACTGATGGCCAAGCGCGGCGACAAGTCAGTAAAGTCGGCGACGTTTTTCACCGCGCTCACGGATTTCTCTGAGCAGGGTGAGTTTACGCCGTTTCTTCAGGACGATTTCATTGACGGCATCGAGCACGAAGTCGAGGAGCAGGGCATGCTTCGCTCCTTCATAATGTCTCGCACGATGTCGTACCTTCGGTCACGTGACCTGATCTATCAGCCCGCCGTGCGGCACTATATGATGGGCGAGGCGCCGCCCGCGTTTGACCTGCTCTACTGGAACGGCGACGGAGCCAATCTGCCCGGACGTATGACTGTGCAGTATCTGCGTGGTTTGTGTCAGGCCAATCATTTCGTGACCGATGGGTATGAACTCTGCGGCGAACGGTTGCATATCGCTGACGTCAAGGTGCCGCTGATGTCGGTTACCTGTCAGAGTGACCATATCGCGCCGTGGAAGGATTGTTACCGCGGTTTTCAGCAGACCGGTGCCAAGGACCGGACGTTCATCGTGTCCGAGTCAGGTCACATAGCGGGGATCGTCAATCCGCCTGCCAAGAAGAAATACGGCCACTACACCAACGACGATTTGACTGGCCCTGCTGAGACGTGGCTGGACCAGGCCACGTATCATGAAGGGTCATGGTGGCCGCGGTGGGAGGCGTGGCTGGCAAAGCGGTCGGGCAAGATGGTTGCAGCACGCGAGCCCGGCGATTCGGAGCATCCGCCACTTGCGCCTGCGCCGGGCACATATGTCCGAAGGAAAGCAAGCGCCTGAACTGGCATGCTTTTTGCCGTCGTCGGAAAATTTTATGCTGCAGTGCAGAAATATCTTGAATTGCTGCACTGCAGCATGTATATCTTTTGCAGTTGCAGAAACGGCGGAGTACCCCGCCACAGCCGAAAGGACCGAACCAATGGCAAAAGCACAAGATTTCTCCGCGATGTTCAAAGACGTCATGGGCACCTTCCCCGTAGACACCAAAGCGATGGAAGATGCGTTCAAGAACCAGGCATCTCTTAACGAGAAACTGTCGGGCGTTGCTCTGACCGCAGCCGAAAAGTCGGCTGAGATCTCGAACAAATGGACCAAAGAAACGCTCGCCAAGATGAGCGATATGGCGAAAGCCAAGGCTGAGCCCGCCGATTACGCCAAAGCGATGACAGATTTCGCTTCGGCCAACGCCGAAGTGGCTGCCGAGAACATGGCCGCCTTTGCCGAAGTTGCCAAGAAGGTTCAGATGGAAACAGTCGAACTGATGATGGCCGCAGGCAAGACCATGCAGGAAGACGCATCGAAGGTTGTCAAGAAAGCAACCGACGACGTGACCGCAGCCACGCAGAAAGCGTCGGCAGCAGCCAAGTAAGGTTAGCAGAAACATACCCCGATCCCCTCCCTTGAAGGGTATGACCTGCGAAAGGGCGAGCCATGCGGCTCGCCCTTTCTTTTTGCTGCACATGCGTCTAAGCTGTGCTGCAGCGCTGCATTATCCGGGAGGATACCCCTTGGCCGACACCCAAAAACCGTTGTTGATCAAACGCTACGCAAGTCGCAGGCTCTACAATACCGAGACCTCGGATTACGTGACGCTGGAGGACATCGCCGAGTTCATCCGCGACGGGCGCGAGGTGCAGATCATTGACCTTAAATCCGGCGATGATCTTACGCGTCAATATCTGCTCCAGATCATCGCAGAACACGAGAGCCGGGGCGAAAGTGTGTTGCCGATCAATGTGCTGAACGATCTGGTTCGCAGTTACACAACGCAGGCCACAAGCGTGGTGCCCGAGTTCCTTGCGGCTAGTTTCGAGATGCTGCGCGACGGTCAATCCAAAATGCTGGATAACATGACCAAGGCCAACCCGTTGGGCGCGATGCCGGGTATGGAAGCGATGCGCGCGCAACAGGAGGCTTTCATGAAGGCTATGACCGGCGGGATGCCGGGCCTTGGTGGAACCATGCCGCAGGGCGGAAAGCCATCGGAAAACAAGGAAGGCGAAGAGGACCTCGACGATATCAAGAAACAGCTCGCCGAATTGCAGGACAAGCTGTCGAAACTGGATAAATAAGGGAACATGGTCGAGAGCCCCGGGCGGATAACCCTCTGGGGGATAGAAGTGTTCATGGCCGCGGCTGACGAGCGCTCGATTTCCGCAGCGGCACGTCGTTTGGGCGCCAGCCCTTCCGCAGTCAGCCAGCAATTGACCAATCTCGAGGGCGCCGTCGGCGCGACGCTGTTGCAGCGCAATGCGCGTCCGATTCGTCTGACGCCAGCGGGTGAGATCATGCACCGCCGGGCGCAGGCCATTCTCAATGAAGCCGCGCAGGCGCGGGCCGAACTGGCGATGTCGCATCTGTCGACGCTCACCAGGTTTCGTCTGGGCATGATCGAGGATCTCGAAGCGGATGTGACGCCGCAGCTTCTGACCCACATGGCGGGAGAGTTGAAGGGCTGTCAGTTTCTGCTGGAGACGGGGGCAAGCCACCATCTTTATGACCAGCTCGATGCGCGGGCGCTCGATATCATTGTTGCCGCGGAATTGGGCGGTGAGGCGGATTGGGTCGAGGTACATCCAGTTCTGCGCGAGGGCTTTGCGGTAGTTGCGCCACGCGGTGTGATCCGGCCTGACCGGGACGTCCTGCGGCAGTTGAAACGTTTGCCGCTCATTCAATATACGCAACGGCACTACATGGGACGGCTTATCTCGTCGCATCTGGCGCGGCAGAATCTGAGCCTGCCGCATCGGTTTGAATTGGACAGCTATCATTCCATTCTGGCGTTGGTCGGGCAGGGGGCCGGGTGGTCGATCCTGACGCCGCTCGCCTTGATGCGCGCGCGCCGGTTTGCAGATCAGATCGATGTGCTGGAATTACCGATGGCCCCGCTGACCCGCACGATCAGCGTGACCGCGCGCAAGGGCATTCTTCAGGATATGCCCGCGACGCTTGCAGAAAAGCTCAAGCCGATCCTGCGCAAATCTATCGTCGATCCTGCGATCGCACAGCACCCCTTTCTTGCCGACAGGCTGACGTTATTCTGAGACGTCCCTACGTGCCGCGAAAAACTGCTTGAGAAGGCTCTCCGCCTCGGTCGCGCCGATGCCGTCGTAGAGTTCGGGCACGTGATGGCATTGCGAATGTGCAAAAATCCGTGGCCCCTGCGCGATTCCGCCTGACTTTGGATCGGCGGCTCCAAAGTAAAGCCGTGCGATGCGTGCAGCCGCGATGGCACTGGCACACATGCCGCAAGGCTCCAGCGTCACATAAAGATCGTGTCCGGGCAGACGCTCCGAGCCGAGTGCCGCGCAGGCGCCACGGATGGCGAGCATCTCCGCATGCGCGGTCGGGTCGCTCAACTCTCTTGTGCGGTTGCCGGCACGCGCCACGATCTGGCCGGAGGGAGCGATGATGACCGCACCCACTGGCACCTCGCCACGCGCGGCGGCGGCGCGGGCTTCTTGCAGGGCCGTGTCCATGTGGCTGCGGAATGTCATGCCCCGCTTGTGCCGCTCGCAAGACGCTTTCGCAAGCCCCGCAATTGCGCTATGCGCGGGCGTATGAACACGAGAACACCAGAAAAGAAGTCCCCCGAGGGCGAACGTATCGCCAAGGTGATCGCCCGCGCAGGCATCGCCAGCCGCCGTGAGGCGGAACGCCTGATCGAGGCGGGACGTGTGAGCGTCAACGGCCAGAAGGTGCTGCGCGCTGCGCTCAATGTGACACCTGATGACAAGGTCGTTGTCGATGGTCGCGCCCTCGATGCGCCAGAACCGGCCCGGCTCTGGCTCTATCACAAGCCTACCGGCCGCGTGACCACGACGCGCGACGAACAGGGGCGCTCCACGATCTATGACGACCTGCCGGAAGACATGCCGCGGGTGATGAGCGTGGGGCGGCTCGATCTCAACTCCGAGGGGCTTTTGCTGTTGACCAATGACGGTGGCCTCAAGCGCAAGCTGGAGTTGCCCTCAACAGGTTGGTTGAGGCGCTACCGGGTGCGGGTTAACGGGCGACCTACCGATGCGACGTTCGAGTCATTGCGCAAGGGGCTGGTGATTGATGGCGAGGCGTTTCAGCCTATGACGGTTGTTCTGGACCGTCAGCAAGGGGCGAACGCATGGATCACCGTTTCCATCCGCGAAGGTAAGAACCGCGAAGTTCGCCGCGCGATGGAGGCGGTGGGGCTCGTCGTGAACCGCCTTATTCGCCTTTCCTACGGCCCGTTCCAGCTGGGTCAGCTCAAGGCAGGTGCGGTCGAAGAGATCCGTCCTCGCGTTTTACGCGATCAATTGGGGATGAAGGCGATACCCGAAGGCGAGGCCAACCCGTCCAAGCCAACGCGCCCCAAGCCGCAGCGGCGACGGAAATAGACACGCAGTCCTTGGCATGGAATTTTCCGCACAAGATGACAGCGGGTCTGCTCTTTCTTGATCCGTATCAAGGAGGTATGCTCTCGGTCTCTCTAGGCTCGGGCGCGAGCAATCGAAAAGGAGAGATGCGCGATGTCCCACACCCCCCATGAGCTGTCGGAAGAGTTTCCCGAACTGGCTGGAAAAATTAGCGAGCTGAAACAGGCGGACGCACATTTTGCGCGGCTGGCCGACGAATATCACGAGCTCAACCGCGCAGTACACAGGGCCGAGACGCTGGTGGAGCCTGTCGAGGAACTGACGGAGGTCGATTTGCGCAAAAAGCGCGCGGCGCTGAAGGACGAGATCTATCGTATTCTGACCGACTGACAGGCACGGAGGCGGAAAACTCAGGCTATCGTGGAGCAAGCTTCGGCATCACGCCGCCAGTGGTCTCCGGCCGACGCTGTATAGATAAGTGCGCAAGGGAGCAAAGTGCCACCTTGCGCGTTTAATCCCGCGTTCCCGAGAAACGTGCCTGCCAGTCTTCGCGCTGTTCGTCGGTGATCTTTGAGAAGAGCACCTCCGGCACCTCGAACGCGTGGCCGGGGGCGAGCGCGTCGAGCGCGCCGGTCACGTCATCGGGCCAAGACGCGTCCTCGGTCTTGATCGCCGCCAGCATCGCGGCGGCGGCGTCGGGGATGAAGGGGGCTGACAGCACCGCGTAGAGGCGAATGAGGTTGAGTGCCAGGCGGATCTGCATGGCGGCGCGCTCGGGGTCTTGCTTGAAGGTGGACCACGGTGCCGCCTCTTGCAGGTACTCGTTGCCCTCGACCCAAATCGCGCGAAGGGCGGTGGCGGATTTGCGCACCTCCATGGCCTGCATATGGCCTTCATAGTCGCGGATGCGGTTTGTCAGACGGTCGATCAGCGCCATTTCCTGCGCGCCATACTCGCCGTCCGCTGGCACCTCTTCACCGAATTTGGAGCGGCAGAATTTGGTCACGCGGCTGACGAAATTGCCCAGGACATCGGCCAGATCCTTGTTCACCGAGGTCTGAAAATTCTCCCAGGTGAATTCGGCGTCCGAGCTTTCGGGCGCATGGCTCAACAGCCACCAGCGCCAGTAATCGGCGGGCAGGATCTCGAGCGCCTGATCCATGAACACGCCGCGCCCGCGCGAGGTGCTGAACTGGCCGCCATCGTAGTTGAGGTAATTGAACGACTTGATGTAATCCACCAGCTTCCACGGCTCGCCCGAGCCCAGGATCGTGGCGGGAAAACCGAGCGTGTGGAAGGGCACGTTATCCTTGCCCATGAACTGGGTGTAGGTGACGTCATCCGCGCCCTTGTCGGTGCGCCACCAGCGTTGCCAGTCGTCGCCCTTGCCCGCATCGACCCATTCCTGCGCGCAGGAGATGTATTCGATGGGGGCGTCGAACCAGACGTAAAAGACCTTGCCCTCCATGCCCGGCCAATCCTCGTCGCCGCGCTTGACCGGGATGCCCCAGTCGAGATCGCGGGTGATGCCGCGATCCTGCAAGCCGTCGCCGTCATTGAGCCATTTCTTGGCGATGGATGTGGTGAGCACCGGCCAATCGGTCTTGCTATCAATCCACGCCTCCAACTCGTCTTTCATCTGCGACTGGCAGAGATAGAGATGCTTGGTCTCGCGCATCTCAAGGTCGGTCGCGCCCGATATCACCGAGCGGGGGTTGATCAGATCGACGGGGTCAAGCTGCTTGGTGCAGTTGTCGCATTGATCGCCGCGTGCAGACTCGAAGCCGCAATTCGGGCAGGTGCCCTCGATATAGCGGTCGGGCAGGTAGCGCCCGTCGGTGGGCGAATACATCTGGGTTTCCGAGACCTCGCGGATCAGCCCCTGCTCATGCAGGCGCTTGGCGAAATGCTGGGTCAGCCGGTGGTTCTGTGGGCTGGAGGAGCGCCCGAAATGATCGAAGCTCAGGCGGAAGCCGTCGGAGAGCCGCTTTTGCACCTGCCACATCTCGGCGCAATACTCGGCCACCGGCTGGCCCGCCTTGGTGGCGGCCAGTTCGGCGGGGGTGCCGTGCTCATCCGTGGCGCAGAGAAACAGCACCTCGTCGCCCTGCGCGCGGCAGTAGCGGGCGAAAAGATCGGCGGGAAGCTGGCTGCCCACCAGGTTGCCGAGGTGTTTGATCCCGTTGATATAGGGGATCGCCGAGGTGATCAGATGACGTGCCATCGTGCCTGTCTGCCTTTGCCGGATCGCTTTTCTCGCTCCGCGTTTACCTGTCCCGCGCCCAAAGGACCAGAGGGCGTGCCCGGGCGTGCCGCATATTTACGCAGGCGGGCGATTTTCCCGGACAAGACGGGCGAAACCGGTTTGACGCGCGCGCCCGGTCGGTGCTAGCGGCGCGGGCATGCGGGTCATGCGGGCCCGGGGATCATGCGAGAGGAAATCCCGCCATGTTCAAGGTCCTTGGATCGGTCTGGGCGCTCTTGCTGGGCATGACTCTGATCATGATCGGCAACGGCATGCAGGCCACGCTGATGGGGGTGCGCGGCGCTCTCGAAGGGTTTGGCACGCTGCAGCTGTCGGTCATCACCTCGGCCTATTTTCTCGGGTTCCTTGTGGGGAGCCGGGTGACGCCCGATCTTATTCGCCGGGTGGGGCATGTGCGGGTCTTTGCCGCCCTCGGGTCGTTCATCTCGGCGGGGCTGATAGCGTTCCCGATCCTGACCGACCCCTATAGCTGGACGGCGATAAGGGTGATCCTGGGATTTTGCCTGTCGGGGGTTTACGTCACCGCCGAAAGCTGGCTCAACAATGCCGCCGACAACACCACGCGGGGCAAGATCCTGTCGGCCTACATGATCGCGCAGACCGCAGGCATCATCGCCGCACAGGGGCTGATGAACCTTGGCGATGCATCGGGCTTTTTCCTGTTCGTGGTGCCGTCGATCCTCGTGTCGCTGAGTTTCGGCCCGATCCTGTTGTCGATCACGCCGACTCCCGCCTTCGAGACTGACAAGCGGATGACGCTGCACCGGCTGTTCGAGAGCTCGCCGCTGGCCAGTGTCGGCATGCTGATCCTCGGCGGCATCTTCGCGGCCCAGTTTGGCATGGCCTCGGTCTATGGGGCCGAGGCTGGGCTGAACGTGGCGCAGATCAGCGGCTTTGTCGCGTCGATCTTTGCCGGGGCGATGGTGTTTCAGGTGCCGATTGGCTGGCTGTCGGACCGGATGGACCGGCGTGTGCTCATTCTGGGCGTCTCGGCGGTAGGCGCGGTGAGCACCGGAGCGGGGGCGTCCTTGGGCGTTGATTTCGAGACGCTGCTGGTGCTCGGCTTTGTCATGGGTGGCATGGCGTCGCCGCTCTATTCGCTGTTCATCGCTTATACCAACGATTTTCTGGAGGTCGAGGATATGGCCGCCGCCTCGGGGGGGCTGGTGTTTGTCTACGGCATGGGGGCGATTGTCGGGCCGATGGTCACGGGACAGTTGATGGACGCGGTGGGCGCGCACGGGTTCTGGCTGTTGCTGGCCGGATTGTTCACGCTGATCGCGGTCTATGCGGCGTGGCGGATGACGCGGCGGCCCTCTGTGCCGGTGGATGAGACCGGCGCCTATCTCGGGATTACGCCGACGGCCTCGCCGGTTGCGTTGGCTGCGGCGCAGGAATGGTATGTCGACACGGCGGAGGGCGCCGACGACCAGAGCTTTGAGGCGTAAACTGGCGCGCCATCGCGGTATGCCCCTGACGTCATGACGTTTTTAATCTCGCTCGCGGCTGCGGCCCGTCAGGCGGCCGATCAAAAAGGACGTGCGCGGCGACCAGATATAGGCGGTGCGCGTCTCGGCGCCGGGGCGGGCGCGCATGCGGATCAGGCCGAAGATCACCAGCACAGCATGGCCGACTGCGATCATCACGAACATGGCGGCCGGGCCGTAAACCTCGATCAGGGTGGAGGCCATGAGGGGGGCGGCGATGGCGCCGACGGCGAAGAAGAACATCAGCGCTGCCGACAGCTCCACCCGCTCATGCGCCTCGGCGAAATCATGGGCGTGGGCGGCGCTGACCGAGTAGATCGGAAAGGTGGTCATGCCGAAGAAGAATGCGGTCATCAGGATGCCGAAGGTTTCGAGGTTATGGGTCATGGCGGTGGTGAGGCTCGACAGGATCGCGGCGAGCGAGAGGCCAATCAGAACCCACCGGCGATCATAGCGGTCGGCGAGCCAGCCGACGGGGTATTGCGCGACCGCGCCGCCCAGCACGAAAACCGCCAGAAACCCGGCGATCTGATCGACGGCGAGGCCGACCTGACCGCCGTAGAGCGGCCCCACCATGCGGAACGAGGCCGAGGACAAAGCGGCCACCAGAACGCCCGCCGCGGCGAGGGGTGAGCAGGCGATCAGGAGCATCGGGCGCAGGCGCGGGGCGGCGGGGGTTTCGGGCTCTCTGAGGCGCGAAAGGGTGAGCGGCAGAAGCGCCGCGCAGCACAAGAGGGCCAGCAGGTTGTAGGAGACATAAGACGCTGGTGCCAATACGGAAATCAGCATTTGCGCGGCCAATGATGCCCCCATGTCCACCACCCGGTAGACGCCCATGGTGCGGCCCCGGGTGGCGTTGGTGACCTTGGCCTGCAACCATGCCTCGATCACCGTGTAACAGCCCGCCACGCAGAGGCCCGAGGCGACCCGCATCAGCGACCAGGCATAGGGGTCGATCACCAGCATATGGGCCAAAAGGCCGATCGCGCCCATGGCGGTGAAGGCGGCAAATGCGCGGCTGTGACCGATCGAGCCCATGAGGCGCGGGGCGACCCAGCAACCGATGAAAAACCCCACGAAATGGGCCGATCCGAGCAGGCCGATTTGGGCTGTTGAGAAGTCCAGGGCAAGGCCCGAGAGGGCATCGAGCGGGCCCACCCCGCCGGTGGAAAGCTGGAGCAGAATGACCGACAGGAAGAGGGCCGCGAAGGAAATCATCAGGCGCATGGTGGGGCCAGAATGGCAGGATGCGGGGGGCGGGACCACCTGTTTTCGACATGGCGGTGTCGGTTTCGGGCCAGGGGCCGCGAATCACGGTTAACGCCCGGAAATTCCTGAGTTTCGCAGGGCTGTATCGCGACGGTATCGCGTCGGTATTCCGTCGGCGCGGATTTCGGGGGGTGGCGGGGTTAATGGGGCGTGCGGTGGGGGGCGTTGCGAGTCCGGTCTGTCCGGCGGGTGAGTAAGGCTGAGTGGCGGCTCTGCGCAGGGGGTGGAGTTTGCAAAGTCGCGGGTCATGGCGCGGTTCTCGACGTGCCCGGTCCAGAGCCGACCTTCGCGGCGTCCTGCACCAACGGCAGCTTTGCGCAAAAGATCGCCCCAGAAAGAAATCGACGCAGAGGTGGAAAAGCAGTAAGTCAGGCGGACTTCTTATCCATTGGCGAAATAGCCTGAACATGCTTCCGAAAAATCAAAAGTGTGACGTTAGCTAAAACGTGATCATGTGAGAAACCCATTGGCATAGCCATACGCTCCGGAGCGCTCAACTGGACTGTTGGAATTGACTTTCCAGCATACACACGCTTATGGCGAATTGCGCCAGTATGCAGAAATTTCGAGCGATCCGAATAATGGCCATTAAACCGCTTTTTCCAGTAATCTGCACCCATATGCTCTGCTGCGTAATCTCTAACCCTTTGTGATATTTTGTACTTAGGTTGATTACACGACTTACAGGTGTCTGGGTCGTCGCCTTTATCGGAAAGGACCTCTAGCGCAGAAATGATCAAGGCGTTTGCGGTATCGCCAAGATAGTCACGACTAGATGAAGCAGAAAATATCGATCTCTGTATAAGGTGGCCAGCCTTCAGCACAAGATTTATGTCTGCCGCTTCGTAAAGCAGTAGGTCAATTAGTTTTGAGAAGGAACGGCAAGCAAGTTTACTAACACTTTCATTCAGATCACCGTCTGATATCAAGCTCAAAACTTCTCGATACTCCGGTATACCATCTTGTTCACGCGTCAAAAAAAACAGGTTGCCAGTCCAAGCGCTCGCTAGCACGCAAAAACTCCATGCTAAGTTTGCAGCTTGATCTTCAAGGTCAAACTCATCGTAGTGTGTTACATCAAAAGCAAGCTCACCATGTCCCTTGCCGCCCGTAAAATCAAAAGTCTTTCCAGAGACGGTCGGCAGATCAAGGCCAATAGGTGTGAAGACCCTAATTTTGGCTCTTGAATTCTTAGGTGGGTCGTACGCCGCCTTTGAGAGGGACGATTGTATGCTATCTCCAATTTCATCGATATTCAGACACGATGCCCACGAGGTGGGGATGGAGAAAATTAGCTTATCGACAATGCCACGACGTTTATACTGGAAGGAACAAGATATAGGCTCATGGATACCATTCTCTGTAAGTGTTTCGGAGAACTTACCTAAGGATATAAACCCGATACCCTGAACTTGGTTTATTGAATCTAGCTTGGGGCTGTACTGAAACCCTAGTCCGAGGTCGGCGCGCAGGCGAGCCCATATGCGTCTCAAAAAATCATTTGTTTCCCGCACATCTTTGAGGGGCCTAATAGGGGAAAATTCAATATCCAAGCTCGATCTCCAAAACCAGAAACTGAAAGTCCCATGTGTACAGGCTAAAAATCGCAATCAGCCAACGACAAATCTTCAATTCCATCCAAATAACTGCATTAAAGCTTTCGATGGCTATCGGGAAAATGCCAGATCTAAATGGCCCAGGCCGTTACGCACAATTTTGATCGCTGCTATCTATGGCTGATATCAGTAAGCAAGTTGTCGGTAAAGCCCAGCTAAACAAATCCATTTGACTGGGCGATTTTGTGAATTCGAGACATTCACGCGGAATGTAGCGAATGGCGGCTCTCCGGCCAATCTGCGGGCGCTGCGCAAACAAAGCGAGCGATTGACCAGGTCCGCTTCGGGCTGACAGCGGTCACTCTTCGAAAAAACATACGCTCTTGTCCTCGCTACCTCTCAATCCGCGCCACGATCCGCAGGTCGATCAGCGGCCCGACGAGGTCGGCAAAGCCGGAGGCGCCGAAGGTGTGGCGGTTGATTTGCCCGGTCAGCAGCACGGTGAGGTGGTCGAGGTCGCGGGGCTCGGTGCCGCGTTGGCGGTAGAGGCCGGCGGTCAGCGTCACCGGGCGGGTCACGCCGCGCAGGGTGAGTTGGCCCTCGACCGTCGCCGCCTGCAGGGTGCCGGTGATGCGGGTGGAGCGGAAGGTGATCAATGGATGGCGCGCGGTGTCGAGCACCTGGGGCCCGCGCATCGCCTCGGTCGCGAAGAACACGCCCGCGCGGGCCGCGCGCGCGTCGAGCGTGACGGTGACGCGGCTGGCGGGGAGGTTGGCGAGGTCGACCGATATCTCGGCCGCGCGCACCGGCATGGTGCCGGCCGTCTCGGCCTGCCCGAGCCGGTAGGTGAAGCCCACCGAGGAGCGGGTGGTGTCGAGCCGGTAGGCCTCGGGCGCGGCGGCGGTCTGCGTGGTGATCAGGCAAAGGGCGAGGGCGAGCGTTCGGAACATGCCCTTGGTATACGCGTGGGGGCGGGGGGCGGATGTCACGTTTGCTTGAGCGCCCATGCGCCGGGGTGTCCGCTCAGGTGCCATGCGGCGGGCGGGGCATCGCGGGCGCGGCGGCGTTCGAGATGCCAGCGGTCGGTGTCGAGGTCATGCGCGGGGGCCATGTGCCAGCGGCTCTCGACCCCCGGCGCGCCGCCCTCGCCCGGTGTCAGGATCAGGCCGAGGGGGCGATAGTGGCCGCGCGTCGCACCTTCTTCGGCGGCGAGATGCAGGCGGCGCACGGGGGTGAGGCCCGGCGGGCCCGGCAGATCGGCGACGACGAGCGGGGTGGCGCCGCTGCGCAGCGCCTCTTCCATGCACCAGAGCAGATCCTCGCGGCGCCGGGGGGCGGCGAAGAGAAACCGCTCGGGGCCGTTTTCGGGGCCGGTGAGGGCGCGCATGCCGTCGGGGTTGAGCCGGTCGGGCAGCCATGCGGGCGCGATCCAGAGCACCGGGCCGCGCATGGCCCCGGCCAGCAGCATGGCAAAGCTGTGGCGCGCGGGACCGCACCCCTCGTGCAGCCGCGCCAATGTCAGATCAAGCCTGTCGAACAGGCGCAGGGCGGGGCGGGGGCGATGCGGCTGGCGGGTCAGGAGCGGTGTGTTCATGACCTCTGTATAGCGTGTTCGCTAAATGTTCTCAACGCATATGCGCCGGTACCGGATATGTGTCTAGCGCGTCAGCACCAGTTTGCCGCCGGTGATCTCGATGCTGGAGAACCGTTGCAGATAGCTCATCCCGAGAAGCGAGCCGTTCATTTCGCCGCGGTTCACGACCGCGCGCACATCCTCGTGACGGACCGGGCCGATCTCGACGGTTTCAAGCTCGATGGTGGCGGTGCGCACCTCGCCATTGGCGGTAAAGGCGCGGCCCAGATAGGCCAGCTCCTCGGTGTCGATGCCGACGCTCCTCGCATCGCTCTGGCTGAGCACGACCTGGCTGGCTCCGGTGTCGACGACAAAGCGGAGCGGCACGCCGTTGACCTCTGCGGTCATGTAATAATGCCCGTCCGGGGCGCGGGGCAGTTCGATCTGGTTCTCCGAGACGACGCTCTGCATCGGGCGCACGGTCTGGCGGATATCGTCCCAGAGGCCGACCACGGCGATGCCGCCCACGAAGATCAGCACCCAGACAAGCGCCTGCTGCATCAGCTTGCCGATGGACTCGCGGTTTTGCACCACGAACCACAGCAGGATGGCCGAGCCGAGGATGACCAGATAGGTGAGATGTGCGAAGTCGAACTGTTGCATGGGTCCGATATAGGCGCTCAGCCTGCGAAACCAAAGCCGCGCAACCCGTCGAGCACGAATTGCACCGCGAGGGCCGCCAGAAGCATGCCCAGAAGGCGCGTGACCACGTTGATCCCGACCTTTCCAAGCGCGCGCTCCAGCAGGCTGCCCATCAGGAACATCGCGAAGACCAGCGCCACCACCGACAGCATCACCCCGATCACCATGGCCAGCCCCTCGGCCCCCGGCCTCTGCCCCGCCAGCAGGATCACCGAGGCGATGGAGCCGGGCCCGGCGATGAGCGGGATGGCCAGTGGAAAGATCGACGGATCGTCGCCCTCATCCTCTTCGGCGGCGTCGGCCTGCCCTTTGCGCCGTTGGCCGCGCCGCTCGAACAGCATGTCGAGTGCGGTCAGGAACAAGAGCATCCCGCCGGCGATGCGAAAGGCGGGCATGGAAATGCCGATGAAGCCCAGCACCGCCTCGCCGAAGGCGGTAAAGACGATCAGCAACAGCGCCGAGGTCACACAAGCGCGGATCGCGATGGCGCGGCGGCGCGCATGGCCCATGCCTTGTGTCAGCGCCACGAAAAGCGGCGTCATGCCTATCGGGTCGATGATCACGAAAAGCGTGACGAATGCGGTGATCAGAAATGCGGTGTCCATGGGGGGCAGCCTATCGCGGTTTTGCGCGGGGCGCCATGTTCAGGTGACAATGCCAAGGGTGATTTCATTCGGGCAGGGCATGGTTCATGATCAGTGCGGCGCGGCGCAGCGTCTCTGCCTCGGGCATCAGATCGGCATCCCAGCCGGCGAGGATCTCGCGGCAGAGCGCCATCAGGGTTTCGCCCGCAGTGGTGAAGGTGATCAGGCTCTGATTGCGCTTTGCAGGATCCTGGGCCAAGGCGAGATATCCCTCTTGCGCCAGCGCCGTCGCCTGCCGCTGCGCCGCCTGACGGCTGACACCGGCGCGCCGCGCCACGCCCGAAGCGGTATTCTCGCCGCAGATCAGTATCGACAGAAAGCTCAGCTGCGCGGGGCTGAGCGTGATGCCGTGGCCGGTGCGCAAGGCATGGGCGAGATGCCGCGTCACCCGATCCTGATAGCCGCGCGCGGCATGAAAGAGGTCGAGCGTGAGACTGTGCTGCATTGCATTGTCACCTTTGTTGACAACATTTGAGCGGATGGTATCTTGTCACCCAAGTTGACAATTATGGAGATCCCTTATGCCCCTCGCAACCACTTTGCGCCTCAATGCGCTGTCCTGTTTCGTCTTTGGCGCGATATTTCTGCTGCAACCTGTGGGACTCGCCGCGTTTCTCGGGGCACCGCCCGTGACGGTGGTTGCATTCCTTGGTGTCACTCTGCTGCTCAACGCTGCGCTGCTGTGGGCCAGCCAGCACAATGGCCGCGTGCCACGGCGGCATGAGGTTCTGTTCTTCTGCATGGGGGATTTTCTCTGGTTGGTGGCGACGCTTGTCCTTGTGGCGCTCGGCCTTTGGGTCACGACAGCGGTGGGGCAGGTCGCGGCGCTTGTCGTGGCGGCGGGGGTCGGGACGCTCGGCGTGCTGCAATGGCGTGCGATACGGTCAGACAGGCGATAATAATTTCCGCGCTTGGCTGACTTTGGTTCGATGGTCGCTATGTGGTCGAGTGACGGATCAAGCAGCCCGACGCCCGCTGCATATATCGGCGGCGCGCGCGATGGCAGTCGGGTGCCGCACTGACGCTGGCGATGGCGCACAAAGCCGGGTGACAAGAGACTTGAAACAAAAAGGCAGGACAGGATCATGAAAACGAATTCTTATGTGACTTGGGCGCTTTTCGGGGCCGCTGGTGGTGCGGGCTTTGGCCTTTTTGCCGCTCCATTGATCTATATCCTGATCAACCTTTTCGCGGATGGTGTGACATTCGGAGACACCGTTCGCTTTGCCATTGCCAACGGGGCCACATGGGGCGTTTTGGGCCTGATTGCCGGTGTTTTCTTCTGGGTGATCTTCAGGATCCAGACGTCGCCCAAAGAAGATTGATCCCGGCCTGAGATAAAGGTCCGGCAGCCGAGCCAGGTGTTTTAAATCCAACCTGCGCCCGAGACTGGGCTGATCCTAGCGTTCCGCTGCGTCTAGCTTTTCCTGCGCCTCAACCCAGAGGCGTTCGGCGAGGGCCAGACCATCTTCGATCTCGGCGTATTTCTTTTGCCATTGGGTCACGCCGTGCACGTCGTCATAAATGTCCGGGTCTGCCAGTTTCTTGGCGACCTTGCCCTCCATTTCCGTCAGTTTTTCAATACGCTGTTCACATTTCTTCACTTCTTGCCGGAGCCGCAGGACGGCGTCGCGCGAGGGGCGTTTGGGTTTGCTTTCCTTGGGCTTGGGCGCGGGTTTGTCCGCATCCGTGCCCGAGAGCAGCATCGCCCGGTAGCTTTCGAGATCGCCCTCATAAGGGCGCACCTCGCCCTTGTTCACCAGCCACAACCGATCCGCCACGAGGCTGAGCAGGTGCATGTCGTGGCTGACCAGGATGATCGCGCCGGAATAGGCGGTGAGCGCCTCGACAAGGCCCTCGCGGCTCTCGATGTCGAGGTGGTTGGTGGGCTCGTCGAGAATCAGCATGTGCGGCGCGTCGATCGTGGCGAGCATCAGGCTGAGCCGCGCCTTTTGCCCGCCCGAGAGCTGCCCGACCCGTGTGTCGGCCTGCTCGGCCCCGATGCCAAAGCCGCCAAGCCGCGCGCGCAGCTTGGCCGGTGTCTCGGTGGGGCGCAGGCGGCGGATATGGTCGATCGGGGTTTCGTCGAGATGCAACTCGTCCACCTGATGCTGCGCGAAATAGCCGACGCGCAGCTTGGAGGCCTTGTGAATCTGCCCGTCTATCAGTTGAAGTTTATCCGACAAGAGCTTGGACAGGGTAGATTTTCCCTCACCGTTCCGCCCAAGGAGCGCGATCCGGTCGTCCTGATCTATCCGCAGGTTGAGGCGCTGAAGCACCGGCACGCCATCGTAACCGACCGAGCCGCTCTCGATCCGCAGAATCGGGGGGGACAGCTCTTCGGGCGCGGGAAAGCTGAACCGGCGCAGCGCCGCCTCTTGCGGGCGGGTGATCGGCTGCATCTTGGACAGGGCCTTGATCCGCGATTGCGCCTGCTTGGCCTTGTCGGCCTTGTAGCGGAAGCGGTCGACATAGGATTGCAGATGCGCGCGGCGCTGATCCTGCTTCTTGGCCTCGGATTCCGCCGCGGCCAGGCGGGCGGCGCGGGTTTGGGCAAACCGATCGTAAGGGCCTTGATAGAGCGTGAGCTTCTTGTCTTCGAGATGCAGGATCGCACCCACCGCGCGGTTGAGCAGCCCGCGATCATGGCTGACGATCAGCACGGTATGCGGATAGCGCGCGAGATAGGATTCGAGCCAGAGCGCGCCTTCGAGGTCGAGATAGTTGGTCGGCTCGTCAAGCAGCAGCAGGTCGGGCTGTGAAAAGAGCACGCCGGCCAGCGCCACGCGCATCCGCCAGCCGCCCGAGAAGGCCGAGCAGGGCATCAGCTGTTCGGCGTCGTCAAAGCCCAGCCCCTTGAGGATGCTGGCGGCGCGCGCCTCGGCTGACCACGCGTCGATATCGGCAAGGCGGGTCTGGATCTCGGCGATCCGCGCGCCGTCATCGGAGCGGTCGGATTCTGCCATGAGCTCGGTGCGTTCCGTGTCATAGTTCAACACGGTTTGCAGCAAGGATACCTCGTTGCCCGGCACCTCTTGGGCGACGCCGCCGATGCGGGCGCGGGGCGGCAGGCTGATGCTGCCGGTCTCGAGCGCCAACTCGCCCCGGATGAGGCGAAAGAGGGTGGTCTTGCCGGTGCCATTACGCCCCACGATGCCCACCTTGTGGCCCTCGGGGATGGTGGCCGAGGCGTGCTCGATCAGGGTGCGGCCCGCGACCGCGTAGGTGATATCATCAATGCGCAACATGGCCCCCGCATGCCGCAACCGCGCGTCGGCGTCAATCGCGGCTTTTCAAGGTGCGTCCCCCATGCTATCGGAGCCGCGATCAAACAGGGTCAGGCACAGGGCCGGGCCGGTGATTTTAACTGAAAAGAGGCTGAAATGGCTGTTGAACGCACGCTGAGCATCATCAAACCCGACGCGACCAAGCGCAACCTGACCGGCAAGATCAATGCCAAGTTCGAGGACGCGGGTCTGCGGATCATCGCGCAAAAGCGCATCCAGCTGACCCCGGCGCAGGCGGGTGTCTTTTACGAAGTGCACAAGGAACGCCCGTTCTATGGCGAGCTGTGTGACTTTATGGCGTCGGGCCCGGTCGTGGTGCAGGTGCTCGAAGGCGAGAATGCGATTGCCAAGAACCGTGAAGTGATGGGCGCGACCAACCCCGCCGACGCGGCAGCGGGCACGATCCGCGCGGAATTTGCGGAATCGGTCGGTGAGAACTCGGTCCACGGCTCGGACGCGCCCGAGACGGCGGCAGCCGAGATCGCCTATTATTTCTCGGGGCTCGAACTGGTCGGCTAAGCCCTGTCGAAGTCAAAAGAAAAGGCCGCGACCCTCTGGGTGCGCGGCCTTTTTCTTGGTCATATGCTGGCGAAGTCGCGAAAGATCGGCTTGGGTTCCTTGCGGGGTGGTCTGGGCGGTTTGGCGCCGCCTTTCGGATCGCTCTTGGGGGGTGTTGCCTGTGGCATTTGCCTGCTCCTTTTATGGGACAGGGCCACCGGCGGGACCGGCCCCTGCCTTGGTTGATCCGATCATAAAAGCAAGGTTCAGGGGCATGAGCGTGGCTGAGACATGGCTTAGATAAGGCGTTTTAGCCGGTCATGTCGTCGACCACCGTGACACCCGCGCCGGTATAGCCATCCATCGCGGCAAGCGCCGTGTTGAGACCCGAGAGCCCGATGCGGTGGGTCACGAGACGCGCGGGGTCAAGCCGCCCGGCGGCGATCATGTCGAAGAGGGCGGCGAAGCGGTCGGCGCCGATGCCGCGTGTGCCGTGCAGGGTGATCTGCCGTGAATAGACCAGATCGAGCAGCGGCAGGTCGGGCGTGGCATGTGGCCCGAGTGGCATGCCGATCTGCACGTGACGCCCCATCTTTCGCAGGCTTTTCAGGGAGTTGTGGAAGGTCGCCGTGATCCCGAGCGCGTCGAGCGAGACATGCGCGCCGCCCTGCGTCATGTCGCGCACGGCGGTGCCCACGTCCGGCACGTCGCTCGCGTTGAGGGTGGCGTTGGCCCCGAGGCTGCGGGCGAGGGTCAGCGCCTCGGGATTGACATCGACGGCCAGAACCTGCGCGCCGATGGCGGCGCCGATCATGATCGCCGAGAGGCCGACGCCGCCGCAGCCATGCACGCTAAGCCATTCACCCGGTTGGGTTTTCGCCCGGTCCACCACGGCGCGGAACGAGGTGGTGACGCGGCAGCCCATGCCTGCGGCGGCGGCATAGTCCATCGCCTCGGGCAGGCGGACGAGGTTGAAATCGGCGCGCGGGATGGCGACGCGCTCGGCGAAGGCGCCCCATTGGCTGAAGCCGATTACCTGCTGGTGGTCGCAGATTGTGGGCTCTCCGCCCCGGCAATCGGGGCAGGTGCCGCAGCCGAGGATGAAGGGGGCGGTGACCCGGTCACCCACGGCGAAGGCGTGGCATTCCGGTCCGGTTTCAAGGATTTCACCGGCGAATTCGTGGCCCATGACGTGCGGCAGAACCACGTCCGGATCGGTGCCTTTCCACGCGTGATGATCCGAGCGGCAGACGCCGCAGGCGTGCACGGCGACGACCGCGCCGTCGCGGGGGCAGGCCGGATCGGGCACGTCGGTGATGTCGGTGGGGGTGTTGTAGCGGGAAAGGAGGGCTGCGCGCATCGGGCACCTTTGGCTGGAGTTTGCCGGAGCCTAGGATGGGGTGCGCGTGGCGGCAAGGCCGGATCGGGGCTGCCACGAGATGCAGGCAGCCCCGGTGGTCTTCAATAGATCAGGCGACCATGCGCTCGACTACCTCGCCGAAGGACGACGGCGTCGGCACAATGGTGACACCGGCCTCGGACAGGATCTCGACCTTTTCCTGCGCCGATTCGCCGAAGGCCGAGACGATCGCCCCGGCATGGCCCATGCGCCGCCCCTTGGGCGCCGAGAGACCGGCGATATAGGCCGCGACCGGCTTGGTCATGTGGTCGCGGATATAGGCGGCGGCCTCGGCCTCTTGCGGGCCGCCGATCTCGCCGACCATCACGACGGCATCGGTGTTCTCGTCCTTCTCGAAAAGCTCGAGAATGTCGCGGAAGCTAGATCCGTTGATCGGGTCGCCGCCGATGCCCACCGAGGTCGACACGCCGATGCCGCGCTCTTTCATCTGGCTGGCGGCCTCGTAGCCGAGAGTGCCGGAGCGTCCGATGATGCCGACCCGGCCCGGGGCGTAGATATGCGGCGGCATGAGACCGGCGAAGGCCTGGCCGGGGGTGATGATGCCCGCGCAGTTGGGGCCGATCAGGCGCATGCGGCGTTCGGCCTTGTAGCGGCGCATGTAGCGCTTGACCTTGATCATGTCGCGCGCCGGGATGCCGTCGGCGATGCAGACGCAGGTCTGAATACCGGCATCCGCCGCCTCCATGATGCTGTCGGCGGCAAAGGGGGGCGGCACGAAGCAGATCACCAGATCGGCGCCGGTCTCGGCTACCGCGCCCTTGACGGTGTTGAAGACGGGCAGGCCATTGTGCTTGGTGCCGCCCTTGCCGGGGGTGACGCCGCCCACGACGTTGGTGCCGTGCTTGATCATGTCGTCGGCGTGAAAGCTGCCGATGCGGCCGGTGAGGCCGGTGACGAGGACGCGGCTGCTCTGATCTATGAGAATGGCCATCATGCGGCTCCTTTTGCGGAGGTGGGGTTGGAGTCGGACCAGGCGCGGACCACCTGATCGGCGGCGTCGGCCAGGGTTTCGGCGGTCAGGATCGGCAGGCCGCTGTCGGCGATGAGGCGCTTGCCCTCTTCGACATTGGTGCCCGAGAGGCGCACGACGAGGGGCATGGTCAGCTCCAGTTCCTTGACCGCGCGGATCACGCCCTCGGCGATCCAGTCGCAGCGGTTGATACCGGCGAAGATATTGACCAGGATCGCCTCGACATTGGGGTCGTTGAGCACCGCCTGAAACGACATCAGCACGCGGTCGGGGCTGGCGCCGCCGCCCACGTCGAGAAAGTTGGCAGGCTCGCCGCCCGCCATCTTGATCATGTCGAGCGTGGCCATGGCGAGCCCTGCGCCGTTGACGATGCAGCCGATCTCGCCCTCAAGCCCGATATAGTTGAGGCCACGATCGGAGGCGAAGGTCTCGCGCGGGTCTTCCTGGCTCTTGTCGCGCAGTTCCGACAGCTCTGGGCGGCGAAAGAGCGCGTTGTCGTCAAAGCTGACCTTGGCGTCGAGCGCCATGATCTCGCCCGCGCCGGTGACGACGAGGGGGTTGATCTCGACCATGTTGGCGTCGGTCTCTTCCATCATCTTGTAACAGCCGATGATGGTCTTGACCGCCTGCGGGATGAGGGCCGCGTCGAGCCCCAGCGAAAAGGCGATCTCGCGGGCCTGAAAGCTCTGCATGCCGACCGCCGGGTCGACCACCGAGCGAATGATCGAGTCGGGCTCCTGTGAGGAGATTTCCTCGATCTCCATGCCGCCCTGACCGGAGGCCACGACGACGACGCGCTCTTCCTTGCGGTCCATCACGAAGCCGAGATAGATTTCCTGCGCGATGTCGGTGGCCTCTTCGACATAGAGGCGGCTGACCATCTTGCCCTGCGGGCCGGTCTGGTGGGTGACCAGCGTGCGGCCCAGCATCCAGGATGCGGCCTCGCTGATTTCCTTTTCGGATTTGCAGATCTTGACGCCGCCCGCCTTGCCGCGGGCGCCGGAATGGATCTGGGCCTTGACCACCCATTTGTCGCCCGACAACTCGGAGGCGCGGTAGACCGCCTGTTCGGGGCTGTAGGCGATGCCGCCGCGCGGCACCTGCACGCCGAAGCGCTTGAGCAGGTCCTTGGCCTGAAATTCATGGATATCCATGTGATATTCCTCCCTTTGTGTCTCGTTATCCCTTGGCGTCGATGGCGTCGGCCACGCTGAGCACGTTGTTGGCCATGCGCTCGCTCGCCGCGTCGATCATCTTGCCGTCGAGGCTGGCGGCGCCCTTGCCCTCGGCTTCGGCCTTGCGCATCTCCTCGATGATGCGGCGGGCGCGGGTCACTTCGGCTTCGGGGGGCGAGAAAACCTCGTTGGCAAGCGCGATCTGGCTGGGGTGGATGGCCCATTTGCCCTCGATACCCAAGGCGGCGGCGCGTTTGGCGCTGAGCGTGTAGCCCTCGGGGTCGGAGAAGTCGCCGAACGGGCCGTCAATGGCGCGCAGCCCGTAGGCACGGCAGGCGACGGTCATGCGGCTGAGCGCGAAATGCCACTGATCGCCCGGATAGTCGGGGTTGAGCCCGCCAATGACCACGGTGCGCGCGCGGTTCGAGGCGGCATAGTCGGCGACGCCGAAATGCAGCGCCTCAAGGCGGCCGGGGGCCGAGGCGATGGCCTCGACATTGGCCATGCCGAGGGCGGTCTCGATGAGCGCCTCAAGCCCGATCTGGTGGGTGAAACCCATCGCCTCTTCGATCTGGCTGACCATGGTTTCGACGGTGTAGAGATCGGCGGGCACGCCCACCTTGGGCACGAGGATGGTGTCGAGGTGCTGGCCCGCCTGTTCGACGATCTCGACCACGTCGCGATACATGTAATGGGTGTCGAGCCCGTTGATGCGGATCGAGGTGGTCTTGCCCTTGGCCTTCCAGTCGATGTCATTGAGCGCCTGAATGATATTGGCGCGGGCCTGGATCTTGTCGGGCGGAGCGACGGCGTCTTCGAGATCGAAGAAGATGACATCGACCTCCGACTCCGCCGCCTTTTCGATCATCGACGGGTTGGAGCCGGGCACGGCCAGCTCCGAGCGTTGCAGGCGTTGCTTTTTCAGCGGGTGCAGGGTGTAGCTCATCGGGTTTGGCCTTTCACGCGGCGCGAATGGCGGCGCGGGACTGCACCGGGGGGGTGGACATGCGAAACGCCTCTTGCGCTGCGGCGACGCCCTGACCGGGGGTGATAACCGCGCCGGCATCGCAGAGTGCCATTTCAGCCGCCGAGAGCGCACCGCAGAGCATCACCGGGTTGAGGGACCCGAGATGGCCGATGCGGAAGGCGCGGCCGGCGAGCTTGGCGAGGCCGGAGCCGAGCGAGGTCTGGTATTTGTGATAGGCGGTCTCGATCACGGTGCGGGCGTCGATGCCGTCGGGGGCGTAGATCGCCGACACGGTGTCGGAATGCCATTCGGGCGCGTCGGCCACGAGGCGGCAGCCCTGCCATTCGGCCACGGCGGCGCGCACGCCGGAGGCGAGGCGGTGATGCCGGTCCCATACGCTTTCCATCCCGGCATCGAGCAGCATGTCGAGCGAGACGCGCAGGCCCCGCAGCAGTTGGGTGGGGGGCGTGTAGGGGAAATAGCCGGTGTCGTTGAGGCGGATCATGTCCGAAAAGCTGAAGTAGCAGCGCGGCATATTGGCGCGCTCATGGGCGGCGAGGGCCTTTTCGCTGACCGCGAGCAGGCCGAGACCGGCGGGCAGCATCAGCCCCTTTTGCGAGCCCGCAACGGCGAGGTCGACGCCCCAATCCTCCATCTCGAATTCGATCGAGCCGATGGAGCTGACGCCATCGACGAAAAGCAGCGCTGGATGCCCGGTGGCGTCGAGCGCGGCGCGCACGGCGGCGATGTTGGAGGAGACGCCGGTGGCGGTCTCGTTATGGGTGGCGAAGACGGCCTTGATCTCGTGGCCGGTGTCGGCGGCGAGGCGAGCGGCATAATCCTCGACCGGCACACCCTTGCCCCACTCGACGTCGATCACGTCGACCTCGAGGCCGAGACGCTCGGCCATATCGACCCAAAGCATTGAAAACTGGCCGAAACGCGACATCAGCACGCGGTCGCCGGTGCGGAGCGTGTTGGTGATCGCGGATTCCCATGCGCCGGTGCCGGAGCCGGGGAAGATGAAGACGCGGCCGGTCTCGGTGCGGAACACCTTTTTCAGATCCGCAAGCAGCGGCGAGATGAAATCGCCGAAGTCAGGTGCGCGCATGTCCTCCATGGGGACGTTCATCGCGCGACGCACCTCCTCGGGGATATTGGTGGGGCCGGGGATGAATAGATGGGTGTTGCCGTTCATGGGATCCTCCTCTCAGGTTGCCCCGTTTATCGGCGGCATGAGGCCATCGGGTAATGCCCGCGTGCATGGAAAAGCGCGGCCATGCGGGCGGGCATTTGCCCTGCCGGGTAGGGGTGGCCTACCCGGGTAGGTATCCACGGCATGCGGTTGCATGCCGAAAAATCGTTTGATTTCAGGGTGTTCATTGGTTCTATTTGGCCTCTACGGAGGAGGAGACCGTGCGAGACATGACAGAAGCGACCGCTCAGGACGCGGAACAGGGTGTGCCCGAGGTGATCGTGGCCGACCGGCAACTGATTGTCTGTCAGGGTCTGGGGTCACTGGTGGCGCAGATGGCGCAGGTGCGGCTGGGGCCGTTCGCGACCGATCAGGCGAGCTTGCGCAAGGCGCTGGGCGCGCGCAAAGGGCCTGCCATCGTTGTCTTGGGCGTGCGGCTGGCCGATGCCGATCTGGGCCGGGTGCTGGAGACCCTGCGCCGCGATCATCCCCGCGTCATGGTGGTGGTTGTCGCCGAAGAGACCGAGTTTGCCTTCATCCGCACGGCGGTGAAGGCGGGGGCGCACTCAGTCTGCATGATGGGGCAGGTGCTGACCAGCCTGCCGCGCATCCTCGGGCATCTGGTCGAGGGGCACAGCCTGCTGCCGGTGGAGATCCTCAAGCGGCTGATGGGCGAGCAGGGGGATAGCCTGACCCGGCGCGAGCATGAGATCCTCGGGCTGCTGGTCGATGGTCTGACGAATTTCCAGATTTCCGCGCGGCTGGGGCTGTCGGAAAATACGGTGAAATATTACCTCAAGGCGATTTATCAGAAACTCGACGTGAATTCGCGTGGCGGGGCGATCGCGAAATACGTGGCGGGGACGTATTGAGGCCACGGATTGACGGGGATCAAGGTGACGCTGCCGAAACGTGGTACAGTATCCGAAAGCGGGTGAATTGCCCGTTGTGAGGAGGTCCCGATGCGCAAGACGATCACCACGCTGACACTCGCTGCATTGACCATGATTCAACCGGCCTTTGCGCAGGATGTGCGGGCTGGAGAGGAAACGTATGAGCGGTACTGCGCCGCCTGTCACGGGCCGGGCGGCACCGGGCACGGGCCGATGCGCGCCGTGCTGACCCTGCATCCCACAGACCTTACGGCGTTGCGGCTGAACACCGGCGGCTATTTCCCGCTGGAGCGTGTCATTCGCAGGATCGACGGGCGTGATCCGCTTGTCGCCCATGGCAGCCCGATGCCGATCTATGGTGGATTTTTCGAGGGGCGGGGTGTGGCGATCAAGACCGAGACGGGCGAAATCATGTTGACGAGCCAGCCCGTGATCGACCTCGTGGCCTATTTGCAGAGCCTGCAACAGCCGTGAAATTGACCTGGACCGTTGCTGTGCTACCTCCTACCTACGGAGGTGCATCATGCGATATCTGATACTGTCCTTTGCAGTCGTGCTCGGTCTGGTCGGGCCGCTTCATGCCAATGACGGCGCGCGCGCCGTGATTTCGGCGCAGATCGAAGCGTTTCTCGCGGAAGATGTCGACCGGGCCTACAATTATGCGAGCCCGTTCATTCAAGACAAGTTCGGCTCACCGGAACGCTTTGGCGACATGGTGCGCGAGGGCTATCCGATGGTGTGGCAGCCGTCTGATGTGGTGTTTCTCGAGGCCGAGGAAATCGGCGGATCGCTCTGGCAAAGCGTGAGCATCCGGGACGTGTCCGGCAAGGGCTGGATTGTCGATTACGAGATGATCGAGAGCGAGGGTGGCTGGCTGATCAACGGCGTGCGTGTTCGCCGTGCGCCCGAGAGTTTGGCTTGAACCGCCCAACCGGGGCGCGAAAGTGGTCCATGATGCCGATTTCGGAACAGTCTGGTCTACGATGCCGGGGCACAATCGCGCCGTCCCGGTAATGGCACCGGGTGATTCACCTGACAAGGGCGCGGCGATGAACCTGTATCCGACTCTGGAAATTCTCGATGGCAAATGCGTGAGCCTCACGCGGGGGCGGCTTGACGAGCCGATGATCTGGCATGTCGATCCGGTCGAGACCGCGCGCGGTTTTGCAGCGGCGGGTGCAAGCTGGATGCACCTCACGGACATGAACGGAGTTCGTGGCGACGGCGCCAACGTCGATCTGGTCACGGAGATCATCCGCGCGGTCGGCATTCCGGTGCAGCTGGGTGGCGGATTTCGCTCGCGCGAGACGGTGACGCAGTGGATCGACAAGGGCGCGGGGCGGATCGTGCTGGGAACGATGGCGGTGCATGATCCCGAGGGCGTCAAGGAACTGGCAAAATACCACCCGGACCAGATCGTTGTTGCGCTGGATATCTTTCAGGGCAAGCTGATGACAGATGGGTGGCGGAACCCGTCGGCCTTTGGTCCCGAAGATTTTCTGGCCGCCTTCGAGGGCGTGCCGCTGGCCGGAGTTCTGGTCACCGATATCGACGCCGACATCGAAGACAGCGATGGCAGCCTCGGGGTGATCTCGGGGCTTGCGGCGCAGACCCGCCTGCCGGTGATCGCGCGGGGCACCGTGCGCAGTGTCGATGATGTTGCGCGGCTGCGTTACATCCCCAACATCTCGGGCACACTCATCGGCCGCGCGCTCTTGGCCAAGGATGTCGATCTGGCCGAGGCGCTTGCCGTGGCGCGCGCGGCCCCGGAGCCGAAGGCGGAGTTTATCTAGGATAAGAGAGACGGTGCCTTGCCCCGTCGTTTCTGACCGGCCGTCGCGATCTGGAGACCGGATCGCGGGTTGATCTGGCGCGGAACCCGGGCGGCATGTGGCCTCTGTCCTGCGCCTCGGGGCCGAGGGCAGGCAAATCGCGCACATCCTTTTCGCGCATGCTACACTATGAGCAGAGTGTCGCCTTTTCAGCGTCACAGGCATGTGTGTAACGGTGCGATGCCCTTGCCCCTGAGGGTCAAGGCGCGGTATGAGCAGCGGAAGAACAAGAAAGGAAAGGGCACCATCATGCGGCGTGTCGTTGTCACGGGTCTGGGTCTGGTGACCCCTTTGGCCGATGGGGTCGAGAAAAGCTGGAGCCGTCTATTGGACGGGCAGTCCGGGGCCGGGCCGATCACCCGGTTCGATCCGGCGAACGTGATCACGAAATACGCCTGCGAAGTGCCCTATGGCGACGGCAGTGACGGGACCTTTGATCCTGACCACTACATGGAGCCCAAGGAACGCCGCAAGGTGGATCACTTCATCCTGTTCGGTCTGGCCGCCGCGCAGCAGGCGGTCGAGGATGCGGGCTGGACGCCGGAGGATGACGAGGGCCGCGAGCGCACCGGCGTGATGATGGGGTCAGGCATCGGCGGTCTGCGCTCGATCGAAGAGACCACGAATATCATCCGCGACAAGGGCGTGCGGCGGGTATCACCGTTCTTTATTCCCGGTGCGCTGATCAACCTGATCAGCGGGCAGGTGAGCATTCGCTACGGCTTTAAGGGCCCGAACCATTCGGTGGTGACCGCCTGTGCGACGGGCGCGCATGCGATTGGTGACGCCGCCCGGCTGATCATGTTCGGCGATGCCGACGTCATGGTCGCGGGCGGGGCCGAGGCCTCGATCTGCGAGATCGGGATCGCCGGGTTCAACGCCTGCAAGGCGCTGTCGACCAAGCGCGCCGATGACCCGCAGGGTGCCAGCCGCCCCTATGACGTGGATCGCGACGGCTTTGTCATGGGCGAGGGCGCGGGTGTCGTGGTGCTTGAGGAATACGAGCACGCCAAGGCGCGCGGCGCCAAGATCTATGCCGAGGTGCTGGGCTACGGTCTGTCGGGGGATGCCTATCACATCACCGCGCCGTCCGAGGATGGCGATGGCGGGCTGCGCGCGATGCGGTCGGCGCTGCGCAATGCCGGGATGGAGCCGTCGGATATCGACTATATCAACGCGCATGGCACCTCGACCATGGCAGACACGATCGAGCTGAAGGCGGTGGAGACCCTGCTGGGAGATGCGGCGGGCAAGGCCACGATGAGTTCGACGAAATCCTCGGTCGGGCATTTGCTGGGCGCGGCGGGCGCGGTCGAGGCGATTTTCTCGATCCTGGCGATCCGCGATCAGGTGGCGCCGCCGACGATCAACCTCGACAACCCGGCGGTCGAGACGCCGCTCGATCTGGCACCCAACGCCAAGCGCGCGCGCAAGATCGACGTGACGCTGTCGAACAGCTTTGGCTTTGGCGGCACCAATGCCGCGCTGGTGCTGGGGAAACCGCGCTGATGTGGCGGCATATCGCGTCTAATTTCCTGACGCTTCTGGTGGTTGTGGTGTTCTTGCTCGGGGGGGTCATCCTCTGGGGGCAGAGCGAATACACCGCGCAGGGGCCGCATGGCGACCCGATCTGCCTGCGGGTGGAGCCGGGCAGCAACATGCGCATCGTGTCGCGCAAGCTGGAAGGCGAGGGGGCTGTCACCAGCGGCGCGATCTTTCGCATCGGCGCGGATTATGCCGAGAAAGCCGATGATCTGAAGGCCGGTAGCTGGCTCATTCCGCAGGGCGCAAGCATGTCGGAGATCACCGACATCATCACCCGGGGCGGCGCGAGCAGCTGTGGCACCGAGGTGGTGTATCGCATCGGCGTGACCTCGGCCGAGGTGGTGGTGCGTGAGCTTGATACCGGCACGGGCCGCTACGAGGAGCGCGCCGCCTTTGATCCGATGGCCGAGGAGGTCAGCGCGCCCGAGATCTTCGACACCGTGCGGGATCAGGCCGATACGCGCTATCGCATCGCCTTTGCCGAGGGCATCACCAGCTGGCAGGTGGTCGAGGGGCTGAAAGCCGTCGATGTGCTGGAGGGTGAGGTGGCAGAGGTGCCCGACGAAGGCACGCTCGCGCCTGACAGCTATGAGGTGCGCGCGGGTGACAGCCGCGAGAGCGTTCTGACGCGGATGGCCGAGGCGCAAGCGGTCTTTCTCGCCGCCGCGTGGGAGGGGCGTGCCGAGGGGCTGCCTCTGGAGAGCGCGCAGGAGGCGCTGATCCTTGCCTCGATCATCGAAAAGGAAACCGGCGAACCCGAGGAACGCAGGCAGGTGGCCAGCGTCTTTGTCAACCGGCTCAATCGCGGCATGCGGCTCCAGACCGATCCGACGGTGATCTACGGTGTCACCGAGGGGCGCGGCACGCTGGGCCGTGGCCTTCGACAGAGCGAGTTGCGCGGCGTCACACCGTGGAACACCTATGTGATCGAGGGGCTGCCGCCCACGCCGATCGCCAACCCGGGCCGGGCGAGCATCGAGGCGGCGGTCGATCCTGCGACAACCGACTACGTGTTCTTTGTGGCCGACGGCACGGGCGGCCACGTCTTTGCCGAGACCCTGGACGAGCATAACCGCAACGTGGCCCGTTGGCGTGAAATCGAGGCTGAGCGGGCCAATAACTGAGCGCGCAGCGCCCGGCCGTCCCGCTCGTCTTACAGCGTTACGACTTTTCGTTGAAACAGTCGTAACGCTGTAGTTCATTGTTTTTGCGCAATTTCGAACCGAAAAAGTCTATCAACTTTTTCTGAAATTGCTTTAACGCCCCCGGATGCGCGGATCGAGCGCGTCGCGCAGGCCGTCGCCCATGTAGTTGATCGAGAGCACCGTCAGCGAGATCGCGAGGCCGGGCCAGAACACCCGCTCGGGGTAGTCCTGCAGGTATTGCGTCGCGTCGTTCAAGAGCCGGCCCCAAGTGGGGAAATCGGGTGGAAAGCCGAGGCCCAAGAACGACAGCGCGCTTTCGGTGATGATCGCATTGGCGATGCCAAGCGTCGCCGAGACCATGATCGGCGACATCACGTTGGGCAGGATATGCCGGGTGATGAGGTTGAAATTCGTGGTGCCGATGGAGCGGGCGGCAAGGATGAATTCGCGCTCTTTCAGGGCCAGCACGTCACCGCGCACGATCCGCGCCGTGGGCATCCAGCTGGTCACGCCGATGGCCACCACGATCAGGATGAAGATGCCCATTTCCGGGCCGAACATGCCGTTCAGCGCCTCACGGAACAGAAGCACCATCACCAAGAGCAGTGGCAGCAGCGGCAGTGACAGGAAAAGGTCGGTAAAGCGCATGAGCGGGCCGTCGAGACGGCGGAAGAACCCGGCCAGAACCCCGATCAGCGAGCCTAGCACCAGCGCTAGCAGCATCGCCGTCAGCCCCACGGCAATCGAGGTGCGCCCGCCTTCCAGCATCCGCGCCAGCGTATCGCGGCCCAACTGGTCGGTGCCGAAGGGATGCGCGAAAGTGGGCCCCTGATTGCGCGAGCGGATGTCGATATAGGTGGCGTCATAGGGCCAGATGTACGGCCCCAGGAACACCGCGAGGATGATGAACAGGAGCACGATACCGCCCGCGAGCGCGCCGCGATGCGATTTGAACTGGTCCCAGACATCGCGCCAATGGCTGCGCGGCGGGGCTGTCGGGCCCTCGTCGGCCAGCGCGGTGATCGGTTTGGGATCGGGGGACTCAGTCATAGCGGATCCTCGGGTCGAGCACGCCATAGAGCACGTCTGCGACGATATTGAACATGACGATGAGCACCGCGATCATGAAGGTCACGGTCTGCACCATCGGCAGGTCATTGGCCTGAATGGCGGTGATCAGAAGCTGGCCAAGGCCGTTCACCTTGAAGATCTGCTCGGTGATGATCGCGCCGCCGAAGATGTAAGGCACCCCGAGCGCGATGACGGTGACCACCGGGATCATCGAGTTGCGCAGCACATGCACCATGACGACCGCCCATTCCGACAGGCCCTTGGCGCGGGCGGTGCGCACGTAATCCTGGTTGAGATTGTCGAGCATCGAGGCGCGCATGAAGCGGCTGATCTGCGCGGTGGTCTGCAGCGCCAGCACCATCACCGGCATCACCATTTGCAGGATCTGTTTCTTGAAGGTCGCCCAGTCGACCACCTCGAGCGTGGTGTCGTAGATCGAGGGCAGCCAGCCCAGTTGCACCGAGAAGATCACGATCACCAGCACGCCCGAGAAGAACGGCGGCACCGAATAGCCCACCATGGTGATGAAGGTGCCCGCCTGATCGAAGAGCGAATATTGCCGGTAGGCGGAATAGATGCCGATGGGGAGCGCAATCAGGATGCCCACCACGTAGGACATCGCCACCACCCACAGGGTCTGCGGCATGCGCTGCACGATCACGTCCATGACCGGCGAGCGGAACTGCCAGCTGAGCACGCGCTGCTGGCCCTCGGCCAGCGCGGTGCCGAAGATGTGGTCGAAGAGCAGCATCGGCTCGACCACGAAAAACTGGTACATCCACTTGAAAAACCGCACATGCGTCGGCTCGCCGAGGCCCAATGCCTCGCGCATGCGTTCCTTGACCTCGGGCGGCACGGTCAATGGTACTTGCGCCATCGGGTCGCCGGGGGCGAGTTCGAGCAGCAGGAAGATCACGAGGCTGATGAACAGCAGCGTCGGAATCGAGAGCACGAGCCGTCGGATCGTATAGGTCAGCATGCGCGGCGCCTCTGCGGGGTATTCAATGAAAAGAGGGGCCGGGCATGCGCCCGGCCCTTATCCGGCGCGGGCCGGATCACTCCTTGATGCGGTACCAGTCGGCCGCGTTCCACAGCTCGGTATCCCAGGTGTTCATCACCACACCGCCGAGCGTGTTGGATTTGGCCGAAACCCGGCCACGGTGGACCAGCGGGATGATCACGTTGCTGTCTCTGGTGACCATGTTGTTGAGCTCGATGGCGATCTCACCGCGCTTCGACAGTTCCGCGGTGCCGCCCAGCTCCTTGATCAGCGCATCATAGTCCGGGTTGCAATACCGGTTGATGTTCTCGCCCTGCCACTGCGTTGCGGGCCGCGGGATTTTCTCGCAGGTGCGCGACGCCAGATAGCTCTGCGGGTCGGTGCCGTCGAAGTTGTTGGCATACATCTCGACATCGGCGTAGAACTTGACGAAGGTGTCGGGACTGCCCGGATCGCCGCCGAAAAAGACGCTCGCATTGATATTGCGCAGCTCGGTCTCGACGCCGATTTCCGCCCACCACTGCTTGATCAGCGCCTGGAAGTCCTGGCGCACGGCGTTGGTCGAGGTCTGGTAGAGGATCGAGAGTTTCACGCCGTCCTTTTCGCGCACGCCGTCTCCATCGCTGTCGGTCCAGCCGGCCTCATCCAGAAGCGCCTTGGCGCCGTCGATGTCCTGTTCGAGGCAATGGGTGTTATTCGCGGCATAGATCTCGGGGGCGGGCACCCAGTCACAGGTCGGCTTGCCCGCCTTGCCATAGCCGATCTCGGTCAGCAACACGCGGTCGATGGCCATCGACAGCGCCTTGCGCACCGCCGGATCGGTCAGGAACGGGTGCGGATGGTCGGCGGTCGCGCGTTCGCCATCGGGCAGGTCCGGCGAGGGATCGGTGAGGTTCATTTCCAGCCTCTCGACCAGAGTGCCGAAGGCGGCGAGCGCCTCGCCCTGGCCGGCCTCTTCCATGTTGGCGATCACGTCGGGGGCAAGCTGCAGGTTCCAGGCGTAGTCGAATTCGCCGGTCTCCAGCACCGCACGGCCTGCCGAGGTGGCATCGCCGCCGCCCTTGAAGGTCATGGTGGCGAAATGCGGCTTGTCGGGATCGCGATAGTTCTCGTTGGCCGACAGGGAGATCACGTCATTCGGGCGGAACTCATCGACCACGAAGGGCCCGGTGCCGATGGGGTGGAAATTTTCATCGGCGCATTCCGAGGCCCGCGCGCCGGTGCAGTCGGCATATTGCGCGGCCTGGATGATCGGCGATGTCCCGCCGGTGAACGGACCGTACGGGTTGGGCTGCGGCCCGTCGAAATGCACGGTCACGGTCAGATCGTCGACCACCTCGACGTCGGCCACGCCTTCGAACTTGGCGAGCTGGGCGCAGCCGCCTTCGGGGTTCATGCAGTAATCGGCGGTGAATTTCACGTCCGTCGCGGTGAAGGGCGTGCCGTCCGACCATGTCAGTCCCGGCTTGATCTTCCAGGTGATCGACTTGAGGTCTTCGGATACGCCGCCGTTTTCGACGGTGGGAATGTCCTCGGCGAGATAGGGCACCAACGCGCCCTTCTCGTTATAGCGCGCGAGCGGCTCGATCACGAGGCTGGCGGCCTCGCGCTCCTTGGTGCCGCCGGTCAGATATGGGTTCATGATCGACGGCGCCTGCCAGTAGATCACGTTAACATGGCCATCCGCGCCACGCTCGGCCATCGCCATCGAGGCGAGACCGGCGAGCGCGGTGGCGCCCAAGAGAATCGGTCTGAGGGTCATAACGGTGTATATCCTCCGCTGTTGCGATGGCTCTGCGGCCATCTGTGGTTCCGTTTTGTCGGGGCAGCCGGGGGGGTGGTGCCCGCCCCGGCCCCAACCGGTCTGACCATCACAGACTGGATTTCGTCAAAAAGCAAGGGTGCGAGCATCAATGGAACGCGAGAAGGGTTCGCTTTCGTTCGACGTTTGACAGGCTGCGGCGGTTATGCGTAGCGTTCAGGCTTGGACGATATGCAAAACGAGGCGCGTCATGCTGGACACTCCGATTGCCCGGATCGAGAACCTTCGGGTCACCTTCGAGACCAAGGACGGCCCCGTGGTGGGGGTCGAGGATGTCTCTTTCGAGGTCAATCCCGGTGAGACCGTCTGCATCGTGGGCGAATCGGGATCGGGCAAGTCGGTGTCGTCACTGTCGCTGATGCGGCTTATTGAGTATGGCGGCGGCACGATCGCGGGCGGGCGGATGCTGTTTGACCGCCGCGAGGGCGGCGAGGTCGACCTTGCCACGACCGAACAGGGGCTGATGCGCACGATCCGGGGCAACGAGATCGGGATGATCTTTCAGGAGCCGATGACCGCGCTCAACCCGGTCTTTACCGTGGGGCGGCAGCTGTCCGAAGGCTTGCGCGTGCATCGCGGGATGGACAAGCGGCAGGCCCGTGCGCGGGCGCTGGACCTCTTGAAGGAGGTGCGTATCCCGGAGCCGGAGCGCCGTCTTGACCAGTATCCGCATGAGCTGTCGGGCGGCATGCGGCAGCGCGTGGTCATCGCCATGGCGCTGGCCTGCAAGCCGCGCCTCTTGATCGCGGATGAGCCGACGACGGCGCTCGACGTGACGATTCAGGCCGAAATTCTGGCGTTGATGGACCGGCTGAAGCGCGACACCGGGACGGCGGTGATCTTTATCACCCATGACATGGCGGTGGTGGCGCAGATGGCCGACCGGGTGGTCGTGATGTTCCGCGGCAACAAGGTCGAGGAGGGGCCGGTCGAGCAGATCTTTGAGGCGCCTCAGCATGATTATACCCGTGCGCTGCTGGCTGCCGTGCCCAAGCTGGGCGAGATGCGCGGCAAGGCCTATCCCGAACCGATGAAGCTGGTGGGCGCGGATGCGCAGGATATCAAGCCGATCAAGGGCCAAGACGAGGAGCTGTTGCACGTCAAGGGCCTGACCACGCGGTTCGCCGTCAAGGGCGGGTTCTTTCGCCGGACGGTCGCCAATGTGCATGCGGTCGAGGATCTGTCCTTTTCGCTCGCCAAGGGCCGCACGCTGAGCCTTGTGGGCGAGAGCGGGTGCGGGAAATCCACCGCCGGGCGCTCGATCCTGCGGCTGGTGGAGCCGATGGCGGGCGAGGTGGTGCTGGATGGCACCGATATCATCGCGCTCGCCCCCGGTAATTTGCGCAAGGCTCGGGTCGATATGCAGATGGTCTTTCAGGACCCGTTCGCGAGCCTCAATCCGCAGATGAAGCTGGCCGATCAGGTGGCCGAGCCGATGCGCAATTATGGCCTTGTCAGCCGCTCGGAAATGGATGACCGGGTGGCGATGCTGTTTGACCGGGTGGAATTGCCGCGCTCGTTCCTGCGGCGCTTTCCGCATGAACTCTCGGGCGGGCAGCGGCAGCGCGTGGCGATCGCCCGCGCGCTTGCGCTGAACCCCAAGCTGATCGTGGCCGATGAGGCGGTGAGCGCGCTTGACGTGAGCGTGCAGGCGCAGGTGCTGAACCTGATGATGGAATTGCAGGCAGAACTTGGTCTGAGTTATCTCTTCATCAGCCATGACATGGCGGTGGTCGAGCGCGTGAGCCATGATGTCGGCGTGATGTACCTTGGCCGGATCGTCGAACGCGGCCCGCGCGCCGCCGTCTTCGAGAACCCGCAGCACCCCTATACGCAGGCGCTGATGAAGGCGGTGCCGGTGGCCGATCCGCGCCGCCGCAAATCCGAGAAGGACCTCAATTTCAAGCCGATCCCGTCGCCGATCCACCCAGTCGGATACGAGCCGGGACCGTCAGAATACAAAGAGGTGGAACCGGGCCATTTCGTGCTGACCTCTGATAGCGGCTATTGATCATGACCCAAAGACTGACGCCGGTCGAGCTGATGACGCAGCTCGTGAGCTTTCCCACCGTGAGCCGTGACAGCAATCTGCCGCTGGTGGATTGGGTCGAGGACTATCTGCGGGAGAACGGCATCACCGCGCATCGCCTTTATGACGAGACCGGGGAGAAGGCCGCGCTGTTCGCCCATGTCGGGCCGGAGGTCGAAGGTGGTGTGGTGCTCTCGGGGCATACCGACGTGGTGCCGGTGGATGGCCAGCCCTGGACGACCGATCCGTTTACCGTGGAGGAGCGGGACGGCAAGTATTTCGGGCGCGGTTGCGTCGATATGAAGGGCTTTGACGCGCTCGCGATCTGGGCGCTGGTCGAGGCGCATCTGCTGGGTGTGGCGCGGCCCCTGCAACTGGCGCTGAGCTATGACGAGGAGGTGGGCTGCGTTGGCGCGCCGCCGATGATCGAGCGGATGCTGGAGGTGTTGCCGCGCGCGGAGCTGGCGATCATCGGAGAGCCGTCGACCCTGCAGGCGGTGACGGGCCACAAGGGGGGGCTGGGCTACGACGTGCATGTGGTGGGCTTTGAGGTGCACAGCTCGATCATGCATCGCGGGGTCAACGCGATCATGGCTGCCGCGCCGCTGATCGACTGGGCCAATCAGCAAAACGCCGAGAACCGCGCGCGCACGCCGTCGGAGCTTGGGTCAATGTTCGAGCCGCCCTGGACGACGCTGCATGTCGGTCAGATCACGGGCGGGACGGCGCATAACATCACCGCCAAGGACTGCCGTTTCGGCATGGATTTCCGCGTCGTGCCGGGCGAAGACCCCGAGGAGTGGGGCGCGCTCTTTGAGGCGCGGGTCGCGGAGGCCGAGGCCGAGATGCAGGCAGTGCATCCGGATACGCGGATCGAATTGCGGCGCAAGTTTCGCGTGCCGGGGTTGCAGCCGGAAGAGGGCGGCGCGGCGGAAGGGTTGGCGCGGCAGATTACCGGCGACAATGGCCGCCACGTGGTCAGCTACGGCACCGAGGCGGGGCAGTTTCAGGAGCGCGGCTATTCGGCGGTGATCTGCGGGCCGGGCGATATCGCGCAGGCGCATCAGCCGGACGAGTTCATCACCGTGGCGCAGTTCGAGGCCGGGCATGATTTCATGCGGCGCTTGGTGGAGAAATTGCGGGGGTAGGGGCTCTGGGCCGCGCATCGTCGTGCCGCGGTGTGGCGTCATGCCGGAGGCATGACTCTGGCATGACGATGGCGCGGCGGCCTTAGGGCCGCGTTTCGCGCAGGGTGGTTCAATCAGATATCCGCCCAACGCCAAAGTTCATCCTGCCCTATGCGCTATGGCTTGCGCCGTTTCGGTGGTGTGCTGCCGCCGAATCCGGCGCGGGATTTGGCCGGTGCGCCCTTGGGTTTGGGTTTTCCCGGCTTGCCGGGTTTGCCGGGTTTTCCGGGCGTGCCCGGCGGCGTGAAGCGTTTGGAGGTGTCAGCGGCCAGATTGGGTTTGGGCTTGGCGGGCGCGGCAGGGGCCTCGGGGCGCGGCGCGGGTTTGGCCTTGGGCTTGTCAAACGGCTTGGCCCCCGGCTTGCCGGGCTTCTTGTCATAAGCGGGTTTGCCCGGCTTTTTATCGGCCCATGGTTTCTTGTCCGCCGGTTTTGGCGCGTCAGACCGGGGCTTGCGCGCGGGCGTCACCGCGCCGCTCTCGACCGCCTGTTCCATCCGGTCGGGCTTGGGCGCAGGGCGCGCGCGGGGTTTGGGCGCGGGGCGCGGGGCGTCCTTGTCACGCGGGGCACGGTCCTCAC
>NZ_CAMYMD010000104.1 GCF_947259555.1 uncultured Roseovarius sp. | reverse complement strand
GATCAGCCTGCTAGAGAACGTGGTCATGCCACAAGGTGTTCAGCGCTGTATCCTACCCCGTCGCCGGTCCTGGCCGGGAACGGCGACGGGGCATTCATAGCAGGGATAAGACACATAAGGTGTTCAGTCCCAGCTTCTTGGTCCGGTCGCGCTTTTCCAGCAGTTCGACAAGTTGCGCGTGAGTAAGCTCGTCGTATTTACCGGCCATGTGCTAGGGCCTGCCAGTTCACTGCCGTTATCTTTGTTTCTTACCACCTTAACGGTCCAAGGTCGCGAACGGAAGTAAGCGTCCGGTGTCACTGCTCTGCCGCGCATAGAGGGTGCTTGATAGTGTCCACCACGAGATAGTGGAGGACACTATGGGGCATGATGGCGCGTCGGACGAAACGGCTTTGGACGGACGAGGAGAAGCGGTCATGCTGCACATGATGTTCAAGCTCGGGCAATGCGCGGAAAAAAGCTGGCGCAAACTGTGCGGCTTTGCCCATCTCGCCGACGTCATCCAAGGCGTCGATTTCGTCAACGGCATCAAGCCTTCAACCCAAGATCAAGCCGCTGCATGAGGATCGCTTGGACACCAGACTCGACAATAGCTCCTCGGCGTCACATCCGTCTTTGACGGGACGGCCCCGGAGGTGCATAGCTTTGACACACGCGCGGAAGAGGTGGCGGCGGTCAACGCATGGCTCGAAAACCTCGCGCAAGCTGGTGTTCCGCATGACGACGTCATGTGCCTTGTTCGCACCTCCAGCCTCGTTGCAGAGATCACGCCGCTGCTGCCTGTCCGGGTGATGCCGATGCACGAGGCCAAGGACGCTGAATACCGTGCCGTCGCTGTGCTGGCGCTTGATCAGGATATCGTCCCGCTCGAGGAGCGTCTGATGTCTGCAAACGACGAGGCGCGGCTCGACGAGATCATGAATACCGAGCGACACCTGCCCTACGTCGTGGCGTCTCGCGCCCGGGATCACCTTTGGATGTCTGGAGTGACGCCGGTGTCAGAGTTCTTGGGAGATTTGCTGCGCTGACGTTCGACATCGGAGCCAGTAGGTCTATTGCAATTCGCAATGATCCTTCGTGATGAGTCAGCTACTGACTGGTCTTACCCGAATGAAGGTGCCGCTCTAACGAACTCCTATCGATGGAGGCGCAAAGAGGGGATATTTAGGTGGATATAGACTCCCATCCCTCCTAAATTATCGCTTTAAAACAATGACTTAATAATATAATTATGGTGCCCGGGGGCGGAATCGAACCACCGACACGAGGATTTTCAATCCACTGCTCTACCCCTGAGCTACCCGGGCACGGGGAACGCGTATGCGTTCGGGTGCGGCTGTCTTAGGCGAGGGCGCGCGGGGTGTCCATAGGGTTTGGTAAAATTTTCAATGCGGTTTTTCTTCATGGGCCAGAAGCGCATCAACGACCTTTTCCACATCCTCCGGATCGTGCGACGCTACGGCATAGTCTCCGCCGAACCATTTCCCAAGATCAATATCGGCGCACCGTCTCGAGCAGAACGGACGATAGCGGGTTTCGGTGGGTTTCTGGCAGATCGGGCAGGTCATCTCAACACTTGGGACAAGGGCAATCGGTCACGCTTGCGTTGAAGCTCAAAATGCCCGAGCGGCGTCCATCCGGCAAGGGCAGTTTCGCCCTGATCCTGACGAAAAGCCGCACGCAAAGCGGACTCGAAGGTACGGCGATCCTTTTTCGGCATAGGCGCAAGATCGAGCGTGATCTGTCCCCCAAGACCGCGCAGCCGAAGCTGCCGCGGCAGTTCGCGTGCCAAAGCGATATTGGCCTTGAGCCCCGCCGCAAGGCTCGCGTCCCCGCCGGTATTCACATCTACAGCAACCAAGGCCCGCGTCGCTTCGACATAGCACGAGGCACCATTTGGCAGCGGGACGCGCGCAGATCCCAGACTGTCTATCTGGTCGAGCACGCCAGACGCCTCGAAGGATCCCGGCTCGGTCATCACGTCCGCCGGCGACACCCATTCTCGCCAGGCAAGCGTATGCGGGCCATCGCCTTCGGTAAGCTTTTCAGGTTCGGCTCCCGACGCATCCGCCAGAACCGCCTCGGCGAGGTCGCACATCGCGCGGATATCCTCGGCGATGTCATCTGCCTGTCCGGCCTCGCAGGACGAGCGGAGGATCAGACCCATCGGGCTCTGGCCCATTTCTGCATGAGCAACCTCTAGCAGCCTGTCGCGCAGGTCCTCATCCTTGATCGCGCGCGAGATATTAAGGCCCGGCGCATCGGGCGTGACAATAGCATAGCGGCTCTTGAAGAGCAGCTTGGCGGTGACCGGAATCGCCTTGCCCGGCTCGGGGTACCCCGTGACCTGCACGAGAAGCGGCTGGCCGGGAGCAAGCCCTTTGACCTGCCGCAAAAACGCCGCGCCATCCGGCGTGCGCAAAAACATCCCGCCCTGTCCTTTGACCGGGCGATCGGCGATCGCGCGGTAGATGGCGCCGGGCCGGGGCTGGTCGGTGTCGATCAGGAGATCGTCCAGCCGCCCCCCCACCAAGAGCGCGGCAGCCTCAGCACCGTCCAGATGGTCAAGCGCGATGGTGCGGGAGGAGGTCATGTGAACGCTTTCCAAACGGGGTAGCCTGCGGCCTGCAAAAGGCCAGCGGTTTCAGTGAGCGGCAGACCGACAACGGCGGTGAACGACCCCTCTACCCAAGGAATAAGCGCACCGGCCGGTCCCTGGATGCCATAGCCGCCCGCCTTGCCCCGCCAGTCATCCGTGGCGAGGTAGGCGTTGAGTTCTTCGTCCGAGAGACGCTTCATCCTGACAGCGGTCACGACATCCCGCTCCCAGAGCCGCGCACCACGACGCACGGCGACCGCCGTTATGACACGGTGGCGACGTCCCGACAGGGCCAACAAGAATTGTGCTGCCTCACCTGCCGACTCAGGCTTGCCGAGGATTCGGCGCCCAAGTGCGACGGTGGTATCCGCAGCCAGCACGATATCATCGTCGTCCGCAGTGACGGCCCGCGCCTTTTCTCGCGCCATGCGCGCGCAATAGAAGCGGGGCAGCTCACCTTTGGCAGGCGTCTCGTCGATATCGGGCGGGCGGATCTCATCCGCCACGACACCGATCTGCGCCAATAGATCGCGGCGGCGCGGGCTTCCCGATCCGAGAACAAAGCGCATGAAAAATCAGACGCTTACTTGAAGCGGTAGTTGATCCGACCCTTGGTCAGATCATAGGGGGTCATTTCGACTTGCACCTTGTCGCCCGCCAGAACGCGGATGCGGTTCTTGCGCATCTTGCCTGCCGTGTGCGCGATGATCTCATGGCCGTTTTCAAGCTCGACCCTGAATGTCGCGTTGGGCAGGAGTTCCTTGACGACACCGGGAAATTCGAGCGTGTCTTCCTTGGCCATGGTCTCTCCTTGCTTTGGCACTCCGCCAGCTTGCGGAACGCGCTAGTAAATGCGCCTGTTTCGCGCAATTTTCAAGGGTCTATTCACCGCAAACGTTCAGATGTGACTGTGACGTCCCGGCCATGCTGATCGTCCCAGTGGCGACGGTTGAGAACACCCCCATCGGCCCGGACATGCGCCACCTGTGCCAAGTCGATGTCGGCGAAGGTCCAGCCGGGGCGGTCAAGCGTGCCTTCGGCGATCACGCCCGTTGGCGGGAAGCCGGTATCGGGCGGGCCGAAGACCCCCCCCATCCCGGTATTCTCGTCCACTGCGGGGGACCATGCGGCCGCGCCAACGGTCGATGCCATGACGCTTATGCATTGCATCTCCAGCGCGCGCGCCATCGCCCCGATGCGGACGCGGGAATATCCAGCGCGCGCCTCGGTGCAGGACGGCACGAGGATCAGATCCGCATCCGCCAACGCTTTGCCCAATAACGGGAATTCGCTATCGTAGCAGATCAGGACTCCGATCTTGCCGAGCGTGGTATCGAACAGCCGCAGCGGCCCACCGGGCACGACCCCCCACTCCTCCCGCTCAAAGCGGGTCATGATCTGCTTGTCCTGCGCGCCGCGTGCGCCCGTTGGCGTGAAAAGCATGGCCCGGTTGACAGGTCGCTCACCCAACGCCGGATCAAACACCGGGGCAGAGGCCCCCAGAATGTGCAGACGGTGCCGGCTGGCCAAATCGGCGTGCAAATCGTTGGCATCCGCCATCACGTCCGAGACCGCATGCAGCGACCGCTCCAGATCGCCTGCGGCCTCTGCCCCGCTGAGCATCGCCAGCTCCATCGCGCCGTATTCGGGAAACACCGCCAGTTCGGCCCCCTGTCCTGCCGCCTCGGCCACCCAATCGGCGATCTTGCGGCGATACTCGGCCCAAGAGCCAAGCGGGTCGAGCGGATAGGCGGCGGTGGCAATTTTCATGGTTACGCTCCGGTCTGTGGTCAGATGCACAATTTAAACCCCACGGCGCAGATTTGTAAGGGGGGCATCAGAGCTTGCCGCCACCTCTTTGCAAATATAACCTGTCCAGAACGCAAAGCTGCAAAGGCACGTCATGGCAACGCAAAAACTCTACGCTGGCGCCAAGCTGCGCGAGACACGGCAACGGCTTGGGCTCACGCAAAAGGACTTCGCCGGCAAATTGGGCGTGTCGCTGCCCTATCTCAACCAGATGGAAAACAACAACCGGCCCGTCAGCACAACTGTCGTTCTGGCGCTGGCACAGGAATTCGGGTTTGACGTGACAGAGCTGTCCACCGGCGATGCCGAACGCATGGTCAGCGACATGCGCGAGGCGCTGGCCGACCCCGTTTTCGGGGAGGAGCCGCCACCCCTGGCCGATCTGCGCCTGACAGCGTCCAATGCCCCCGCCCTCGCACGCGCGTTCCTCGAACTGCATAGCGCCTATCGGCAAACCCATGAGAGGCTGGCGTCGTTGGACGAGGCGTTGGGACGTGACGACTCACATGGTCAGTCGAGCCCGTGGGACGAGGTGCGCGATTTCTTTCACTACTGCGACAATTACATCGACGCCGTGGATCATGCCGCCGAGCGCTTTGCCGCAAGCGGTGCGCGGCAAGGGATATACGAGCAGGCGGCGGGCCGTCTCGCGGCATTGGGCCTCACGGTGGTCGAGGCCGATACAGCGCGTCTGCGCCACTACGACCGGGCCTCAGGCGTTCTGACTTTGTCCTCGCGCGCCGCCCCCGAGACGCGGCGGTTCCAGCTCTTGTTGCAACTGGCACTGGTGACGCAGGACCAACTGCTGGAGGCAACGCTCGATTTTGCCCGCTTCCAGTCCGCAGCCGCCCGCTCCATCGCCAAGATCGGGCTGGCCAATTATTTTGCCGGGGCCGCGCTTATGCCCTATGGCCGTTTTCTGGCTGCGGCACAGGAGGCGCGGCACGACCTGGAAGTTCTGGCAAACCGCTTCGGCGCGTCCATAGAGCAGGTGTGTCACCGTCTCTCGACCTTGCAACGGCCCAATGCCAAAGGCATCCCGTTCTTCTTCGTTCGAGTTGATCAAGCCGGGACGATCACCAAGCGTCACTCGGCCACGCGATTGCAATTCGCACGCTTTGGCGGGGCCTGCCCGCTCTGGAACGTGCACCGCGCCTTCGAGACACCGGGCCGATTTCTGAGGCAATTGGCCGAAACACCGGACGGCGTGCGCTATATCAGTCTGGCGCGGGATGTGAGCAAACCCGGAGGAAGCTATGGCGCACCGGTCCGGCGCTTTGCCATTGCCCTCGGATGTGAGGTGAAACATGCAGGCGATCTGGTCTATGCCGACGATCTTGACCTGACCAACGCCCGCGCCTTCGAACCGATCGGCATCTCTTGCCGGATCTGCGAACGCGCGGATTGCCATCAGCGCTCTGTCCCGCCGCTCGAACGGCGCCTGCTCGTGACCCCGGACGAGCGTGGCGTGCTGCCTTATCGCGTCGGATAGCGCTACATCGTATCCAGACAATGACGGCGAAAGGCGCGCTTGAGCAGGTCCAGCTCTTCACGCAAGAGCGCCATTTCAGCGCGGATATCGTAGCTCAGAACATCCCCCGCCAACAGCGCGAAACTTTCCAGAACCTCGCCGCTTTGCCGGTCGCGGATCACAAAGGTCTGGACACCGTCGGCAATTTTTTCCAGTGGCACAGGCACTCGTACCACCCAGAGCTTTTCTTCAGGCTTCTCGACAACCTCGACCCCTTCGACCGGCTCTTGTTGATGCGTCACTTCGATATCGGGGGAAAATTCACCCTCTTCGCGCCGGGTCAGCACGCCTTCCCAGACCCCTTCGAAAAGCCGCGTCTTGGTCAGTATCATCTCGCTCATCGCCGCTCCTTTCCTACAGATCCGCACGCGGGCGGCGGCTGAATGTCACATCGCGCAGGACCAGCTGGCTCATCTGGGGATTCTCGAAAATCAGGTCGATCCACGCCCGCTCCACCCGTTTTTCATTGAGGTTGGAATAGGCCAGATCAAACTCGACCATGATCTCTTCCTCGTTGAGCGGCAATTCTCTGACGATCTGCTCGGTGTTGGGTCCGTGCTTGATATTGAGCCGCGCAAAGATTTCCAACGGCTTTTCAAGCTCTACGATGGTATCCATTCGCAACAGATGCCGCCGGGTCAGCCCTTCGACGGCTTGCTGCGGAAAATCCAGCACCAGTGACAAAAACGAGCCGTCAAACGCGAAAACGTCCATGCGAAGCCCATAAGGTGCGAGATCTGCCTCGCGGCTGTTGCGCAACTGGCGCAGGCAAAGCTCGGATCTTGCGCAATCGTGAAACAGCGTCACCTCACGCCCCAGCATCGACTTGGACTGAACGGTTGCCATGCCGGGAATCGGCAAAGGTTCGCGCCACAACTCTGGCCGCCACGCCCAATCCGTGCCATGCGGGCGCGAGAAGGCGTTTGACCCGATCATCGGGAGGGCCAGACGATTGTCGGCGATAGAGATAACTTCGTTCAGCGAGTACATCAGCTTGCGCGCCCGCGCTCGCGCACGCCGCAAACCGCCCAGATCCAGCATCGGCGCGTTACGTGCGGTCTGCCGCCATTTGCGCAGACTGCGACGATGCGTCATCACGTCCAATAATTTCATGCAGAGCGCACCCTTGCCAGACCTCGCACGCGGGAATGATCGGTATTGTAAGTCCCTGTTCTGTGCATAGCATTAATTCGAAACAGGAAACAATGCACCCAATACCCCTTTGCGTTTGGCGCGCGGCGGCCGTGCCTGTCGCGCGACGGCAGCTGTCGGGCTCGCCTCGCGCAACGCCTCCGCCAGATCCCTTAACATCTCGCGCCCCATTCGCCCTGACACGCCGCCCCCTTTGGGCCCGTAAACCGCGAGCCCCAAAAGATGCCCGTTGATCACCATGCCCGCGCGCCAATGCACCGGATCGCCGCCGGGCAATGCCTCTTGGCCGCCTTGCATCACCTGAACGAGCGAAATCCCATCGCCATCCTCCGCGACACGCACCTCGACCGGGGCAAGCGCCCGCGCCATTGACGCGGCATCGGGTTGCTGCGCCGCTCCACGAGCCGGCAAGACCGACACGGTCATGACGGCAGGTTCGACGATGACACCCACCTGCCCCGTCAGGCTCTCACAACTGGCAAGCAAGGCAAAGCTGCCGGTCAGGCCGCGCTTTAGACTTGTAGGGTCAATACAATATCCGCGCGGCCCTTCAACAACCACATCACCGCCATATAACGGCACCGAACGCAGTGCCGATGTGCCTTCTCCGGGCACTTTCAAACAACCCGTCAGGGAAGCGACGGCTATCAGAAAAAGGGCACCAACGCCGTAGCGTCCGGCCCTCTCCCCCTCACAGATCCATGTAGACATGGCGCTCAGCTGCCGCACCGGGATGCGTGACCGCGCCCTTGTAGGTCTCACCCACGAGCTGCGCGTATTTCCACAGCGCGCCACTTTCATAGATCGTCTCGCGCGGACCTGCCCAGGCATCCTTGCGCTTGGCGAGCTCTTCGTCGGACAGATCCACCGACAATTCGCCCTTGATCGCGTCAATCGTGATCATGTCTCCGGTGGCGATCAGCGCAATCGGCCCACCATGCGCCGCCTCTGGTCCAACGTGGCCAACGCAAAAACCGCGCGTCGCGCCAGAGAACCGGCCATCGGTGATCAGCGCCACCTTCTTGCCCATGCCCTGCCCGGACAATGCCGCCGTTGTCGACAGCATCTCGCGCATGCCGGGGCCGCCTGCGGGCCCTTCGTTGCGGATGACGATGACTTCGCCCTCCTCATACTGGCGCGCCTTGACCGCCTCGAACGCGTCTTCTTCGCATTCGAAGACCCGTGCGGGGCCGGTAAAGACCTGATGCTCGGGCGCGATGCCCGCAACCTTCACGATGGCCCCGGTCGGAGCGAGATTGCCCTTGAGCCCCACAACACCGCCGGTCTTGGTGATCGGGGTGTCTATCGGATAAATCACCTTGCCATCCGCCTCGCGTTCAATCAGGTCCAACTCTTCGCCGATAGAGCGCCCGGTCGCGGTCATGCAATCCTCATGGATCAGCCCTGCCTTGCGCAGTTCCTTCATCACGACGGGGATGCCACCCGCATCATAGAGATCCTTGGCCACATAGGCGCCGCCCGGCTTGAGATCGACGAAATAGGGCGTGTCGCGGAAGATGTCGCAGACATCCTCGAGGAAAAAGTCAATTCCGGCCTCGTGTGCAATCGCAGGCAGGTGCAGCCCTGCATTGGTGCTGCCACCGGTGCAGGCCACCACGCGCGCGGCGTTCTGCAGGCTCTTGAGCGTCACCACGTCGCGGGCGCGGATGTTTTTCTCCAGCAGGTCCATCACCGCGCGCCCCGAGGCCTCGGCATATTGATCACGGCTCTCATAGGGGGCAGGCATTCCCGACGAATTCATCAGAGCAAGGCCAATCGCCTCGGAGACACAGGCCATCGTGTTAGCGGTGAATTGCCCGCCACAGGCCCCCGCCGAGGGGCAGGCCACGCGCTCAAGCGCATCGAGCGCCTTGTCCGACATCTCGTGGTTCTGATGCCGGCCCACGGCTTCGAACATGTCCTGCACGGTCAGATCCCGGGTGCGGAAATCCTCCGGTATCTCGTCGATCTGCGGCGCCTTGCCCGGCAGAATAGAGCCGCCATAGATAAAGACCGAGGGCACGTTAAGCCGCACCATCGCCATCATCATGCCCGGCAAGGACTTGTCGCACCCTGCCAGCCCGACGAGCGCATCGTAACAATGGCCGCGCATTGTCAGCTCCACGGTATCGGCAATCGCCTCGCGGCTCGCCAAAGAGGACCGCATCCCCTCATGCCCCATGGCGATCCCATCGGTAACGGTGATCGTGGTAAATTCGCGCGGGCTGCCATGCGCCTCTTTCACACCACCCTTGACCGCCTGCGCCTGCCGGTTCAGCGAAATATTGCAGGGCGCGGCCTCGTTCCAGCAGGTCGCGACCCCGACCAGAGGCTGGTGAATTTCCGCCTCTGTCATGCCCATCGCGTAATAATAGGACCGGTGCGGCGCGCGCGCGGGGCCCTCGGTCACGTGACGGCTGGGCAGTTTGGCTTTGTCGAATTTGGTCATGAGGGGCCTCCCGGAATTAGCTGAAAATCGGTCTAGGCCAGTGACGCGTCCGGGGCAAGCCGATTGCAACCCGGCCAGCCCGGCGATAGCGTGCGCCCGATGAAATACGCCGCCCATGAAATCCTTGTTGCCCCAGCCCGTGCCACCGCTCATCCGGGCCGCCTCGTAGTCGGCGTGGCGCTTGGCGTGCCGGTGTTTCTATTGCTCAGTTTCGGCTATGCAACGCTCTTGCCGCTGGTCTTCGGGGCCGAGACATGGGCGCGCATCTCGCCAGGCATTGAGGCGGCCACCAACCCGGCAGGCGTGCTGATCAACCTGTTCGTGTTCGGCCTCTTGATTCTGGCGCTCTGGATCACCCTGCGGCTGGTCCACCGCCGCACGATGGCGAGCATCATCGGCCCGCGTGCACGTGCCCTGCATCAATTCATCCGCGCCCTTGGCGCGATGCTGCTGCTCTACGGCGCGCTGCTTTTTCTACCGATGCCCCAAGGCATGGACCCGCAGCCCAATCTTGCCCCCGGCGTTTGGCTCATGTTTCTTCCGCTTGCGCTTGCCGGCCTCTTTTTTCAGGTCTTTGCAGAGGAATTGGTCTTTCGCGGCTATCTCCAGAGTCAGCTCGCGGCCCGCTTCGCCTCGCCGCTGATCTGGATGCTGCTGCCCTCGCTGGGCTTTGCCCTGCTGCATTTCGATTATGCGAGCTTTGGTGCCAACGCCTGGATCGTCGTGGCGTGGGCGGCCGCCTTCGGCCTTGCCGCCGCCGACCTGACCGCGCGCTTTGGCACGCTCGGCCCGGCGACAGCCTTGCATTTCGTAAACAACTTCAGCGCCATGCTCATTGCGGCACCACGTGGCCAATTCGACGGGCTCGCGCTCTACGCCTATCCGTTTTCAATGGATGACGCGGCTGTGCTGTGGGCAATGATGCCCCTTGATGTCCTGATCCTCATATGCGGCTGGCTCGCCATTCGCCTCGCCTTGCGCGGCTGATTGCATTTCACCCACGCCCCGCTTATGTGATTGCGCAATGTCTACCAGAGGGACCGGCCCCAAATGAACTGGATCACCAATTACGTGCGCCCGCGGATCAATTCGATCTTCTCACGCCGCGAAATCCCCGAGAACCTGTGGTCCAAATGCGACGATTGCGGAAGCATGCTGTTTCACCGCGAGCTGACCGACAACCTCAACGTCTGCACCAATTGCGGCCACCACATGACGATCACGCCGCGCGCGCGGCTCAGCGCCCTGTTTGACGGGGGCATTTTCTCCGAAGTGGACGTGCCGCTGCCGACGACGGACCCTTTGCAGTTCCGGGATCAGAAAAAATATCCCGACCGTCTGCGCACCGCCCAGAAGGCAACCGGTGAAAAGGAAGCGATGCTTGTCGCCACCGGAGAGATCGGTCGCACGCCCATCGTCGCCGCCGCGCAGGATTTTTCATTCATGGCCGGCTCTATGGGCATGTATGTCGGCAATGCGATCATCGCCGCTGCCGAGGAAGCGGTCAAACTCAAGCGCCCCCTGATCCTGTTTTCCGCCGCCGGTGGCGCGCGCATGCAAGAAGGCATCCTGAGCCTCATGCAAATGCCCCGCACCACCGTCGCGGTGCAGATGCTGCGCGAGGCGGGTTTACCGTATATCGTGGTCCTCACGCACCCCACGACCGGGGGCGTCACCGCCTCTTACGCGATGCTCGGAGACGTGCAAATTGCCGAGCCCGGCGCACTTATCTGCTTTGCCGGTCCGCGCGTGATCGAACAGACAATTCGTGAGAAACTGCCAGAGGGATTTCAACGCGCCGAATACCTACTGGATCACGGCATGCTCGATCGCGTGACGCCGCGCACGAAACTGCGCGACGAGCTTATCAGCATCACGCGCATGCTTTTGGACATGCCGCCCCCGATCAAGGGCGATCTGCCCGCCCCCGATGCCACAACAGTCGCGAACGAGCCGGACAGCGGCGAGGCGCAGCCGCAGCCGCAGGACGCTCCCAAAACATGAACGCCACGACATCGGACGCCATCCTCGACCGGATGATGGCGCTGCACCCCAAGATCATCGACCTCACCCTTGATCGTGTCTGGCGCCTGCTCGATGCGCTTGGCAATCCGCAAAAGGACCTGCCGCCCGTCATCCATATCGCGGGCACCAATGGCAAGGGCAGCACTCAGGCCATGATCCGCGCGGGTCTGGAGGCGGCAGGGCAACGTGTCCATGCCTATACATCGCCGCATCTGGCACGCTTTCATGAGCGGATCCGGCTGGCAGGAGAGCTCATCTCGGAGGACCACCTCACCGCCGTTCTCGATGAATGCTACGCCGCCAACGGCAGCGAGCCGATCACCTATTTCGAGATCACGACCTGCGCCGCGCTTCTTGCCATGGCACGCAGCCGCGCGGATTACACCCTTCTAGAGGTGGGTCTCGGGGGACGGCTCGACGCCACCAATGTCGTCGACACGCCCGTTCTCACGATCATCACCCCAATTTCGGTGGACCACGAACAGTATCTCGGAGACACGCTGAGCAAGATCGCGGCCGAAAAGGCCGGAATCATCAAGCGCGACGTGCCGTGTATTGTCGGCCCGCAGCCGGACGAGGCGATGAGCGTGATCGAGGCCACCGCCGCGCGCCTCGGCGCACCCGTTATCGCACATGGTCAGCACTGGCACACATTCGAGGAACGCGGGCGGCTGATCTTTCAGGACGAGAAAGGACTGCGAGACCTGCCCTTGCCAAACCTGCTCGGCGCGCACCAGACCGAGAACGCAGGCGCGGCCCTTGCCACACTACGCCACCTTGAGATGGGTGATGCGGCCTATGAGGCTGCCGTCACCCGCGCCTTCTGGCCCGCACGCATGCAACGCCTGCACACCGGACCGTTGACAGCGGCTGCGTCAGATGCCGAGATCTGGCTTGATGGTGGCCATAACGCCGCGGCCGGACAGGCGCTCGCGCGGCATTTGGCCTCGCTGCCCGCCCGGCCCACTCACCTCATTTGCGGCATGCTGAACACCAAGGATATTTCTGGCTATCTGACGCCTTTGGCCACACAGGCCGCGTCGCTCACCGCGGTGTCCATTCCCGGTGAGGCCAACACCCTGCCCGCCGACGTGACCGCAAAGGCCGCCAGCGACACCGGTCTCACGGCCAGCACCGCCGAAACAACCCTCGACGCGGTGCACCGGATCGTGGCGGAATGCCCCGAGGCGCGCATTCTGATCTGCGGGTCACTCTACCTCGCCGGCGGCATTCTGCGCGAAAATGGGTAACTGATCACGCCGCCCAATTTGTGCGAAAGCGCGGATGCGATATGCAAGTTGCGTCCAGAATGCGTGCGCGATCCTGTGCCATTCGGCTTTTTCCCTCGAAATGCGGGCATTTTAGTCGTTTTTCCGAATCACCCCATATTGACGGGTTTCAGTAAACACGACTATATTAAGTAAATACGACTATATATAGGTAGCCGAGCGACGTTTTGCGCCACCAGGAAAAGACGACACCAGGAACCAATCCCGTGCCCAAAATAATGACACGTCAATTCACCAGCCGCATGTCACCCGTCGCGCTTTGCAATCGCTCTCATCAGGAAATTTTTTGTTCTAAGGTATATTCATGTTGCGTGTGACCCTGATTGCGGCCGGTTTTTTTGCTGTCACCCTTGCCCTGATACTTGCGCAGCCCGGCAAGAAACCCCCTGTGTCTGTCTCGGCCCCGACCTCAGAGCAGGAGGTGACACGCTCTGGCCCTGATTTGGCGTCGCTCAATGCGCCGCAGCCACAATCAGACCCGTTGATGCAGAGCCTGAGCAGCACCATCCTGCCCGAAGACATCACGCCTGTCGTCTCTCCGGCCCCGACCCAAACGGCTGAGGCCGCTTCCGCGTCATCGAGCGGCGAGACCCTCGAAAAAATGGTCCTTGGAGCGCTCGAACAGGGTCAATCCGAGGTGTATATTGATGCGCTCGTGAATGACGCGGCGCAAAAAGGTCGCGTTGATGTGCCGCAATCGCTCGTGACCGCCGAGGGCCGTGTCGATACCTCCCTTTTGCTCACTGCGCTGTCACAGCCCGCGCGCCCGCGCGTGCCACAAACCTACACAGTCGCCACCGGCGACAGCCTTGCCTCGATCGCCTACCGGTTCTATGGCGACATCAAGCGACAAGCGGATATCGTCAGCGCCAACACCGACAGTTTACAGCCCGGAAACAGACTGCGTGTCGGTCAGGTTTTGGCCCTTCCCACACCCTTGACGGATTAGGTTTTCCAGTTACGACGGCAGGAATGATCGAGGGGCCGAACCAACGGCCCCCTTTCATTTTCAGCCCCTCTCATCCTTGGGTGATCCCATCACCACATAGGATGTGATCGCATGAACCTGTGGAAGCGTGCCCAGAACATCGGTGTGAAACTGCTTGTAGGCCGCCAGATCAGGCACTTCGACGCGCAACAGATACTCCACCGCACCCGTGATGTTGTGGCACTCCACCACGTCCTGTGCGCGGGCCATGGCCTGTTCAAAAGCGACTTGGCTTGCCTTTGTATGGCTGTTCAAACCAACCGTCACATATGCCAGAAAGCCGATGCCAAGCGCGCTACGATCCAGGACCGCGCGGTATCCCGCAATGACCCCGCGCCGTTCCAGATCCTGCACGCGGCGCAAGCAAGCCGATGGTGACAAGCCGACTCGTTCGGCCAGTTCCAGATTGCTGATTCGACCATCACGACTCAGCTCTCGCAATATTCGATCATTTATTAAATCCATAGCGCTTTTATATTGCCTAAACTCATATTCAAACCAACATTAAGCAATTAAAGATCAATTATTCCAGCATAACATTGCGCCATGACTTTCGATCTACTCACCGCGCTCACCACCTTCGCCTTTGTCACGGTCATGACACCCGGGCCGAATAACCTCATGCTCATGGCATCCGGTACGAATTTCGGATTTTCCCGGACCATTCCGCATATGCTCGGGATCACTCTTGGCTTTCCGCTGATGGTGATCTGTGTCGGGCTTGGCGTCATGCAGGTCTTTGACATGTGGCCGCTCAGCTATAAGCTGCTCAAGGTCGCTTCGGTCGTCTATCTGCTTTACCTGGCTTGGAAAATCGCACATGCGGCAGCGCCGCGCGAAGCAAGCGCAGAGGGCAAGCCCCTGACGTTCCTGCAATCAGCGGCTTTCCAGTGGGTCAATCCCAAGGCGTGGAGCATGGGGCTGTCTGCTATTACCCTCTACGCCACCGGCCGAGATCCGAGCTCGCTCCTCTGGGTTGCGGGGGTCTACGTCGTGGTTTCGGGGCTCAGCACCACGAGTTGGACCTTGCTTGGCCAACAGATGCGCCGCCTGCTCAAGAACCAATTCCGGCTACGCGTCTTCAATCGGGTCATGGCGGCGCTTCTGGTCGCAACACTGATTCCGGTGCTCTGGCCTGCACACTGATAGAACCCAAAGAGATCGCCCCCATCGGGACACGGCCATTGCCGGGTTATGATTGCAAATCAGCCCTCATGCCGCCATATATCGCCACGGCAAACGTGGAGACCGCAGAGCAATGACCAATTACCTCGACTTCGAAAAGCCGCTGGCCGAGATTGAAGGCAAGGCCGAAGAGCTGCGCGCGATGGCCCGGGCCAATGCGGAGATGGATGTCGAAACCGAGGCCGGCGCTCTGGACACCAAGGCCGCCGACCTCTTGCGCGATCTCTACAAGAACCTGACGCCGTGGCGCAAATGTCAGGTCGCCCGCCATCCCGACAGGCCGCATTGCCGCGATTACATCGATGCGCTTTTCTCCGAGTATACGCCCCTCGCCGGCGACCGGGCCTTTGGAGAAGACGAGGCCGTTATGGGGGGCCTTGCACGGTTGGCCGACCGCCCGGTCATGGTGATCGGCCATGAAAAAGGCAACGATACCAAGAGCAGGATCGCCCGCAATTTCGGCATGGCGCGCCCCGAAGGATATCGCAAGGCGGTGCGCCTGATGCAGATGGCGGACAAGTTCGGCCTGCCGGTCATCACGCTTGTGGACACCCCCGGCGCCTACCCTGGCAAGGGGGCCGAGGAACGCGGACAGTCCGAGGCCATCGCCCGGTCTACGGAAACCTGCCTCGGTCTCGGTGTGCCTCTCGTGTCGGTGATTATCGGCGAGGGCGGATCGGGCGGCGCGGTGGCCTTTGCCAGCGCCAACCGTGTGGCGATGCTGGAGCATTCGGTTTATTCGGTGATCTCCCCGGAGGGCTGCGCGTCAATCCTGTGGAAAGACGCAGAGAAGATGCGCGAAGCCGCCGAGGCGCTTCGCCTGACGGCCCAGGATCTCACCCGGCTTGGCGTTGCAGACCGCATTATCGACGAACCCCTGGGCGGCGCGCATCGCGATGTCGCACGAACCATCGCAACGGTCGGCAAGACCATTCAGGCCATGCTGAGCGAACTGTCCAAGAAGAACCGCGCAGCCCTGATCCGTGACCGTCGGGAAAGGTTCCTGCGCATGGGGTCAAAAGGGCTGGCTGCCTGATCGGGCACAGGCAGCCTCAGCCTAAGGCACGTCTCGCGACCGGCCTTACTCTTCCTCATCACTTTCGGTGCCACGGACGCCCAATAGCTGATCCATGCTGACCGAAGGCTGATCGCACCCGGCCTCGCCTACGATACGCGCCGGCACGCCGGCGACGGTCTTGCAGGGCGGCACTTCCTCCAACACGACCGATCCAGCGGCGATGCGCGAGCATTTGCCCACACGGATGTTGCCGAGCACCTTGGCCCCTGCCCCGATCAGCACACCGTCGCTGATCTTGGGGTGGCGATCCTCTTCTTCCTTGCCTGTCCCGCCAAGGGTCACTGAATGCAGCATCGAAACATTGTCGCCGACCACTGCGGTCTCGCCTATGACGATGGAATGGGCATGGTCGATCATAATCCCCTTGCCGATCCGCGCGGCGGGATGAATATCCACGCCAAAGACTTCGGAGGCCCGCATCTGGAAGAAACGCGCCAGATCATAGCGTCCCGCCTCCCACAGCCAATGCGCAATGCGATACGCCTGTATCGCCTGAAACCCCTTGAAAAAGAGCAGTGGCAAAAGGAAACGGTCGCAGGCCGGATCACGGTCACTCACGGCCACTATATCGGCGCGCGCGGCGAGACCGATCGCCGAGTCGCTGTCCAGAGCCTTGTCGCAGATTTCCCGAAGGATCTGCTCGGGCATCTCATTGGACGTGAGCTTGAGAGATATTCTGTAGGCGAGAGCCGATTCGAATGTATCGTGGTGCAGCACGCTGGAATGGACGAGCCCGCCCAAGAGCGGTTCCTCGGCGATCGCGGCTTTGGCCTCTTGCGCGATTCGCGCCCAGACCGGATCAAACTCGGCCAATTTTTGTCGTGTGTGCGCCATGACATGCTCCTCTGGATCGCTCGAACTATACCAGATAGGCAGGACAGGTAAAATGCAAAGGGGTGATGCGGAGGATCATCAATATGAATGAGGCAGCACTGACCCGCCTGCGCACGCAGATCGCAAACCTGCTCGGTGACCTCGAGGCAGAGGATGTACGCGGTCAGTCTGGCCAGGCAACTGTTGAGCTGGATCAACAGGCGGTCGGACGGCTGAGCCGGATGGATGCGCTGCAAAATCAAGCCATGGCCAAGGCGGGGCAATCACGTCGCGAGGCGCAGCGCAGGCGCTTGCAAGCCGCCCTCTCCAGGATGGACGAGGGTGAATACGGCTATTGCGAGGATTGCGGCGAGGATATCGCCCTCGGACGGCTCGAGATCGACCCGGCAGCCACGCGATGTGTCTCCTGTGCCAATGGATGAGCATCGGGCACGGATTTTCATGCTTGGCGCGACCGGCACGATTGGCCGCGCGGTCGTTGCGGCGCTCGTGTCACGCGGGCATGAGGTGGTTTGCTACCTGCGCCCGAACGCGCGCGCCGACGGACTGCCCGAGGGCGTCACGCTGCGACGGGGCATAGCAACGGACCCCGGGTCTCTGGTACGAGACGGATTTTGCGGCGAGCGTTTCGATGTGCTTGTGTCTTGCATGGCGTCGCGCACCGGCCTGCCCCATGATGCCTGGTCCATCGACCACGACGCGCACATGCACGCGCTCAGCGCCGCAAAATCTGCCGGTGTTGGGCATATGGTCTTGTTATCGGCGCTCTGCGTGCAAAAGCCCCGCCTCGCTTTTCAGAAAGCCAAGCACGCGTTCGAAGCGCATCTGATTGCTTCGGGTCTCTGCTATTCCATCATCCGGCCGACCGCGTTTTTCAAATCACTCTCCGGACAGATCGCGCGCGTCAGGGCTGGAAAGCCCTATCTTGTATTCGGAGACGGATGCCAGACCGCTTGCAAGCCGATCAGTGACCGAGATCTTGCCGAGTATATCGCGGATTGCTTGAACGATCCTTCACGCTGGAACCGGGTTCTGCCCATTGGCGGGCCCGGTCCGGCGATCACGCCGCGCGCTCAAGGGGACTGGCTGTTCGAGCGATTGGAGCGCCCGGCGCGGTTCCGCCATGTTCCTCTGGTTATGATGGATGCCATCATTGGCGGGCTGACAGCCGGTGGATTAGTCATTCCAAGACTGCGGGCCAAGGCCGAACTTGGACGGATCGGGCGCTATTATGCAACCGAATCCATGCTGGTGATCGACCCCGCGACGGGGCTCTATGATGCGAGTGCCACGCCTGAGACGGGGCAGGACAGGTTGTTTGATCATTACGAGGATGTCATTTCGGGACGCGCCTTCGCCGATCTGGGCGATCACGCAATATTCTAAACGGTCTTGCACATGGCCCCGGCCGAGGGGTGGGATTCGGTTGAGGCGTTCCGCACCCTGCGCGCGCAAACACGGGTCAGGCCTCGGCCTTCTTCTCCCATTTGCCGGACGCCTCGGACCAATATTGCGCAGCGCACCCCGCGCCTGTCAGCTCTTTCCATTGTGTCCGCGCCACATCGACCGCGCGCGCATCATTTCCGTCAAAGAGAATACAAACCCGCTCCAGTTCATGCACTTCGGTGGCATCCACTTCGGCCCCGTCCACAGCCATCACGCAGACCGCACCATTGGGTCGCGCGGCGCCGGTGGTCAGCAGAACCGGCTGGTCGGCATCATATGGCCCGCCCGCGACCCCATGCGGCAAAAACCCGTCCTCTGGACCAAGCCACAGCTTCTGATCAAGCCAGTCCATACGCGCAGGATCGCATCCTCGCACTGCCACACGCCACCCCGCACTGAGCGCCTTGCCCAAAAGCAGGGGCAAGGTCACGTCGAGCGGCCGCTGCGTCAGATGATAGAAATAGGCCGCGCCCATCAATCCCCCTCGAGCATGTCCGCGACCAGCCGGTTCAGCGCCATAACCCCCCAGCCAGATGCGCCCATGGGCGCGTAAGGAGTTTCGGATTTGACACTGGCCACGCCCGCAATGTCGAGATGCACCCACGCCGAGCCGTCCTGCACGAAACGATGCAGAAATTCAGCCGCCGTGATCGTGCCAGCAGGCCGACCGCCGGAATTCTTGATATCCGCAATCTGGCTCTTCATCAGATCGGCATAGCCTTTGCCCAGCGGCATACGCCATGCACCCTCGCCCTCAGCCTTGGCGGCCTTGAGAAAGGTGTTGCAAAGCGTGTCGTCGTTGCTGAGCACGGCGGCGTTTTCATGGCCAAGCGCGACAATCGCGGCGCCCGTAAGGGTCGCCAGATCAATCATGCCGCAAGGCTGATACGTCTCCTGCGCGTACCACATCACGTCAGCGAGCACGAGCCGCCCCTCGGCATCGGTATTGATGACCTCAATCGTGTCACCTTTCATCGAGGTGACCACATCACCGGGGCGCGTTGCGCGGTCTGACGGCATATTCTCGACCAGCCCGACAAGGCCCACAACATTGGCCTTGGCGCCGCGCCGCGCCAACGTGCGCATCACGCCGGCAACGACACCGGCGCCCCCCATGTCCATGGTCATGTCTTCCATGCCCGCCGATGGCTTGAGACTTATACCGCCAGTGTCGAACACCACGCCCTTGCCGACAAGCGCCAGAGGTGGCTCGCCCTCTGGTCCGCCCTGCCACTCCATGACGGCCATCTTCGTCGGGCTGGCGCTGCCATGGCCAACGGACAGAAGCGCGCCCATTCCAAGGCGCTCCAGATCGCTTTCTTCAAACACGGTGATCTTGAGCCCGATATCCTGCATTGCCAAAATTCGATTGGCGAATTCCGTCGTGGTCAGGTGATTGGCCGGCTCACTCACCAGATCGCGGGTAAAGAACACGCCCTCTGCCACGGCGAGCGCGGGGGCGGCAGCAGCCTCTACCTCGTCAGGCTTGGCGACCATCGCCGTGATCGCCCCGCCCTCCTGCGTCTCGGAGGTCTTGTGGGGTGTGAATTCGTATGCCCGCAGAACAGCCCCCAGAATCACCTCAACCGGCCGCTTGAGAGACGCGCCCAGGAGCAAAAGCGGCTTGGTGCCTTTGGAGCGGCCCAGCGCCACGCCCGCGCGGCGGCTTTCCTCGACGCTGGCATTGCGCGGCAGAATCAAGATATCAAGCGCTTCAGCCGAGAGGCCCACAGGCCATGCCAGGCTGATAATGTCGCCAGCAGACTTCTTTTCGAGCGCCCCGCTTTCAACAATGCGCGCCAGCGTTCCCTTCATCAGACGATTAACCCGCCGCCCGGCCTGATCGAGCTTGCCATCCGGGGTGATGAACACGGCGACGCGCCCCTCTGCGCTCGCAATCAGGTCAAGCTCTGTCTCGGTGAAGGCGACGGAAACGGGCGTGGTCATCGAAAGGCTCCTTATGGTTGGGTCGCACCAGACGTATCGCGGCACGCCGCCGATGACCAGTTAGCAGTTTTCCCTCGCTGTCAATTCCGCTAGGTTGCTCTCAAGTCTGCTGCCGTGGGGGAAAAAATTGACCAGACTCGACAGATACATGCTGTCGCAATTCATGGTTCTGTTCGGTTTCTTTGCGCTCGTTCTGGTATCCATCTTCTGGATCAACAAAGCGGTGCGCATGTTCGACCGGCTGATCGGGGATGGCCAGCCCGCATGGATCTTTCTGGAATTCACGGCACTGACGCTGCCGGGAGTGATCGGCGTTGTTCTGCCGATTGCGGCATTTGCGGCGGCCGTCTACGTGATCAATCGACTTTCCTCTGAAAGCGAGCTGACCGTGATGCAGGCCACAGGGTACTCACCGTTGCGGCTCGCACGGCCAGTTGTAACCTTCGGGGTAATTGTTGCGGTGATGATGTCTCTGCTTGCGCATTACCTCATTCCCGCCAGTCTGAGCCAACTGAACCAGCGTCAGGACGAGGTGTCGCGCAATATCACCGCGAAACTGTTGAGCGAGGGCGAGTTCCTGCACCCCGCGCCGGGAATCACGTTCTATATCCGCGAGATTTCGCCAGAGGGGGAATTGCGCGACGTTTTTCTTTCTGACCGCCGCGCCCCCGAAGCACCTGTCACCTACACGTCGTCCCGCGCCTATCTTGTGCAGGAACGGGACGGCACTCGCCTCGTGATGGTGGCCGGGCTGGCCCAGAACATCCGCCCAGACTCGGACCGGCTCTTCACAACTTATTTTGACGATTTTTCATACGATATCAGTAGCCTCATTGACCGTGACGCGGTGAGCCTCGACAAGGTCGCTTATGCTTCGACTTTCGAGATGCTTCGCAATCCGTCAGCGGTGGCCGAGCGCACGACGACAAGCCTCGGGCTTGTGATGTCCCAGGTGCATGGTCGCATCACAAGCGCGCTCCTCTGCGTTGTTGCGGCGCTCATCGGGTTTTCCACGCTGCTCGTCGGGGCCTATAGCCGTTTCGGCGTCTGGCGGCAGATCCTGCTTGCGTTTGGGCTGTTGATCGGCATCAAGATCGTCGAGAGCATGGTGGTTGCCCCTGTGCTGGAGAATGGCGCATTGTGGCCCCTTCTCTACCTGCCGATCCTGCTGGGACTGGCGCTGGCGACGGGGCTTTTGACACTCGCAACCTATCCGTTGTTCTGGAGGCGCATGACACGCAGGGCGCGCCGTGTCGAGGCCGAGATACCGACATGACCCTGCAACTCTATTTTGCCCGCCGGTTTTTCATCAACTTTCTCGGGGTTACAATCACGCTGACCGTCCTCTTGGGTCTCATCGATCTCGTGGACGAATTGGGTGACTTTCCAGAGCTTCCTTTCGGCAAGGTTTTCGGGATCGTGCTTTTGAAGCTGCCAGAAGCCTATTACGAGATCATCCCGCTGGTCATGATCCTCGCCTCCGTCGCATTATTTCTCCGACTGGCGCGAACGTCCGAGCTTGTCGTCTTGCGCGCCTCCGGGCGATCGGCGCTGCGTGGCCTTTTGGCACCTGCGGCCGTCGCACTTTCGATCGGGCTTTTGGGTGTGGCGATGGGCAACCCATTCGTCGCGGCCACGGCCAAACGACATCATGACGTCGTCAACAGCTATTCGGGCACGACGTCATCCGATATGGCGATTGCCTCCGAGGGGCTATGGCTGCGCCAAGGCGGGGCAGACGGCCAGACGGTGATCTTTGCCGCGCGTGCCAGCTCTGATCTCACGACGCTCTACGATCCGACCTTTCTGGATTTCGCATTGGACGGCCAGCCCCTAAGGCGCATTTCGGCGGCGAGTGCACAACTGGAGCCAGGCGGATGGACCCTCACGAATGCCAAAATCTGGGACCTTTCCAAAGGCGTCAACCCCGAGGCCACGGCGCGTGAAGAGGCCCGTATGTCGGTGCCCTCGGATCTGACACAGGACCGTATCCTGGATAGCTTTGGCAGCCCGGAATATATCCCGATCTGGGACCTGCCCGGGTTCATCGATCAACTGGAAGAGGCCGGTTTCTCGGCCCGGCGTTACGCGATCTGGTTTCAGAAAGAACTCGCGCAGCCGGTCTTTCTGGTCGCGCTCGTGCTGATTTCGGCGGCCTTCACGATGCGCCACTCCCGCGGTGCCAATGTTGGGATTTCGGTACTGACGGCGGTCTTATTGGGCTTTGGCCTGCACTACATACGCAATTTCGCGCAAATTCTTGGTGAGAACGGCCAGATCCCCATACTGCTCGCGGCATGGGCACCACCTGTTGCCTCGTTGCTTCTCGGGATTGGCATTCTATTGCACCTGGAGGACGGATGATCGCTCGCCTGTGTGGTCTTTGGTGCCTGCTCATTGTGTGGGCCCTACCGCTTCTGGCGCAAGAGGCGCCGCCGACACCTGCCATGCTTGTGGCAGACAACGTGCGCCTGACGGCCGACGAGACGCTGATCGCGACCGGTAATGTCGAGGCCCTCCATCAAGGCCGCCGCCTGAAGGCGCGGGAAATCGCATATGACCGGGCGACCGAGACGCTGCGTATCACCGGGCCGCTGACGCTCACTGATGAGACGGGCACGGTCGTGCTGGCTGACAGCGCCGAGCTTGACCGCGAAATGACCAACGGATTGCTGCGCGGCGCGCGGATCGTGATGCAGCAACAGCTTCAGCTTGCAGCGTTCGAGATGCGCCGTACTGATGCACGCTACAATCAGCTCTACAAGGTCGCCGTCACGTCCTGCCGTATCTGCGACTCGAAGAGTCCCCCGCTCTGGCAGATCAGGGCACGCCGGGTGGTGCATGACGAACAGGCGCGTCAACTCTATTTTGAGAATGCCCAGTTCCGCATCCTCGACACTCCGGTGTTCTACCTGCCGCGCTTGCGCCTGCCGGACCCGACGCTCGATCGCGCTCCGGGATTTCTGACGCCGTCACTGGTCAATTCGTCCTTGCTGGGCACCGGTGTAAGAGTGCCGTATTTCATTCCGATAGGCGAACATCGGGATCTGACGCTCGCTCCGTTCTGGGCAACGAATTCCCGCCGCCTCGAACTGCGCTACCGTCAGGCATTCCGCATCGGGGACATCATATTCGAGGGCGCGATCTCCGACGACAAATTCAATCCACGCTCATCACGCGGGTATCTCTTTGGCCAAGGCCGCTTCGACATAGCGCGTGAATTCGTGCTGCGGTTCAACATCGAGTGGGCAAGCGACGATACCTTCCTGCTCGATCACGGTTTCTCCGATAAGGACAGGCTGGAAAACGAGCTATCGGTCGAACGGGCGCGGCGCGATGAATATATTCGCGGTGCGATAACGCATTTCCATTCGCAACGGGACGGTGAGAGCAACGCGACATTGCCCACGTTGGCGGGCAACGCAGAATACGAGCGCCGGATTTTCCCGTCGCGCCTCGGCGGGGAGCTACGCTTTGGTGCGGCGCTGCACGGCCATTATCGCAGCTCGGATTCGACGATTGCCACACTCGACCGATTTGCCGACGGGCGCGATGTGACACGTTTCACCACGCGGCTTGACTGGCTGCGCGGCTGGACGTTGCCCGGCGGCGTTCTGGCCTCTTTCCAGACCGGTTTGATCCTTGATCATTTCGAGATTGCACAGTCCGGGATCACCTCGGCATCAGACGCGACCGAGATCACACCCACAGCTGCGTTAGAGCTGCGCTGGCCGTTGATGAAATCCACCGGCGGCGCGGTCACCCACGTGGTCGAACCCGTACTCCAAATGGCTTGGTCGGGCGGCTCCAACCCGGATATCCCGCTGGATGAAACGACACAGGTGGAGTTTGACGAAGGAAATCTCTTCAACCCGTCACGGTTCAATGCGCCGGATCGGCGGGAGCGGGGCTACAGTGCGGCCTTAGGTCTAAGTTGGACTCGCATTGATCCGACCGGCTGGCAAAGCAGCCTCGCCGTAGGTCAGGTCTGGCGCGACGAGCGGCTTCTCGAGCGCGACGGCGTCACGCCATCCTTCACCAAATCTTCCGGTTTACGGGATCGAACCTCGGATTTTCTCATTGCCGGACAGTTCCGCAATGATACGGGCCTCGCGGTGACGGCGCGAGGCCTGTTCGACGAGGTCTTCGACACCACCAAGGTCGAGGCGCGCGCGAGTTGGCAGAATGACTATACCGATATCGGGGCGACATATGTCTGGCTCCCTGACGATCCAGGCGAAAACCGGCCGTCGACAATTTCGGAATGGGCGATTGACGGCAGCTATCGCTTTGCCCGTCACTGGACCGGCCATGCCGACTGGCGGTTTGACGTCGCCGAAGACAGGAGCGTGCGCGCCGGGGCTGGCGTGACGTATTCGAATGAATGCGTCGACATCACGCTTTCAGTCTCGCGCCGCTTCACCTCTTCGACTATCCTTGAACCCGAAACCAACATCGGCTTTACGGTGGGGCTCAGGGGCTTTTCGGCTACGACCCGAGACAAGAGCTTTGCCCGGACATGCAGGAACTGATGAGAATGATATCTACCCTACGCCGCACATTTGCCGCCTTGGCTCTCGCCGCGACCGCCGCCACTGGCCTCGCCTGGCCGGCTGACACGGCGCGCGCGCAGAACCTCTTTGTACCGGTTGTGCACGTCAACGATCAGGCGATTACGCGATACGAGCTTCAACAAAGAGGACGCATGCTGACGCTGTTTCGTGCGCCGGGCGATCCACAACGCCTCGCGCGGAAACAGTTGATTGAGGAGCGGATCAAACTGGACGCGGCGCGGGCCAACGGGCTGGTCATAGAGGATGACATGATCCGCGCAGGGATGGAGGAATTCGCCGGTCGCGCCAACATGAACGCCGAGGAATTGATCAAAGCTCTGGCCGGTGCCGGCGTTTCAGAGGAATCGTTCCGCGAATTTGTCCGCGCCGGGATCACTTGGCGAGAGCTGACACGCGCGCGGTTTGCCCCTCGCGTATCCGTGAGTGAAGACGACCTGGAGCGCGCCGCGCGGGCACTTACGGGCGGGGCTGCGGTTCGGGTGCTGTTGTCGGAAATCATCCTCCCAATCAGGAGCCCCGAAGAAGCCGAGGCGCAGCAGACGCTCGCTGCTCGCATCGCTCAATCCGAAAGCGAGGCTGAGTTTGCCGCCGCAGCGCGCCGTCATTCGGCGGCACCCTCCGCAGGACGTGGCGGACGCATGAATTGGGTCGCGCTTTCCGATCTGCCTGCAAGCTTACGCCAGATCGTGCTCGCCCTCGCGCCAGGCGAGATATCTGATCCGTTGCCAATCGATGCGGGACTTGCGCTGTTTTACATGCGCGACATCGAGGAAACATCCGTATCCACGCCCGAATTCTCGGCGATCGAATACGCCGCCTACTATATTCCGGGTGGGCGCAGCGAGGCCGCCCTGCAACGCGCGGCGCAGGTGCGTGCGTCGGTCGATACCTGTGACGACCTTTATGGCGTGGCGTATGGGCAACCGCCCGAAGTACTGGAGCGCGGATCAAGGGCTCCTGAGGAAATCCCCGAGGATATCGCGCTGGAGTTGGCACGTCTCGATCCCGGCGAAACCTCGGCGAATGTCACTCGCTCCAATGGCGACACGCTCGTTTTCCTCATGCTGTGCGGGCGGTCCCCCAAGCTCGATGGCGAGCAGCCCTCGGTTGAGGATCTCAGCAACTTCATCCGCAATCAGCGGATCGAATCCTTTGCCAATGGCTATCTCGAACAGTTGCGCGCCGAGGCGCGGATCGTCGAGAAGTGACGCCCCCGGTCGCGCTCAGCTGTGGGGAACCTGCAGGTATCGGCCCCGAAATTGCCGCTGCGGCATGGGACAGGCTTCGAGATCGTCTGCCGTTTTTCCTGATCGGCGACCCCGCGCATCTACCGGGCAACATACCTCATGTGCTGATCGACACGCCCGGCGAGGCGGTGGCGGCATCAGCGCAGGCGCTGCCCGTGCTACCGCATCCTTTTGCAGGCTCGCTCACCCCCGGCAGGCCCAACCCGGACCATGCTCAGGCCGTCATCGACGTGATCGCTCGCGGCGTGGAACTCGTGCACTCACGCGAGGCGCTGGCACTCTGCACAGCCCCCATTCACAAGCAGGCGCTTCAGGAAGGCGCGGGGTTCGAGCATCCCGGCCATACCGAATACCTCGCGCATCTCGCAGGGGTTGACCGTGTCGTGATGATGCTGGCCTCGGATGCCCTTCGCGTGGTGCCCGCCACCATCCACATTCCCTTGTCGGACGTTCCCCAGGCTTTGAACCCGGCCCTTCTCGAGCAGACGATCCGCATCACCAATGCCGCGCTTGTCCGCGATTTCGGCATCGCAGCACCACGCATCGCCATCGCCGGTCTCAATCCGCATGCCGGAGAGGGCGGGCGTATGGGGCGAGAAGAAATCGAGGTGATCGCCCCTGTGTTGACGCGCCTGCGCGACGACGGGTTGGACCTGCGTGGCCCGATGTCCGCCGACACGATGTTTCATGCCGCCGCGCGGTCAGGCTATGACGCAGCGATATGCATGTATCACGATCAGGCGCTTATTCCGATCAAGACGGTGGATTTCGACCGGGGGGTAAATGTCACACTCGGCTTGCCTTTCATCCGCACCTCACCTGATCACGGCACCGCTCTCGATATCGCAGGGCAAGGGATTGCCAACCCGACCTCGCTGATCGAGGCCCTGAAAATGGCACAGGCCATGGGCCGGGCGCGCCACGCATGAACACGCTCACCAATCTGCCGCCGCTCAGTCAGGTCATCGCCGCGCATGGCCTGTCGGCGCGCAAATCCCTCGGGCAGAATTTCTTGCTCGATCTGAACCTTACCGCCAAAATTGCGCGGCAGGCTGGCGACCTGACGGAAAGCGACGTGCTAGAAATCGGTCCCGGACCAGGCGGTCTGACCCGTGGCCTCTTGGCCGAAGGCGCGCGCCGTGTTCTTGCGATTGAAAAGGATACCCGCTGCCTTCCCGCCTTACAGGAGGTGGCCGAGGCCGCAGAGGGCCGCTTGAGGATCATCAATGGCGACGCCCTCGAGATTGACCCGCTGGCACATTTGACGCCGCCTATCCGGGTGGTGGCGAACTTGCCCTACAATGTCGGCACCGAACTCTTGATCCGGTGGCTCACGCCACGAGACTGGCCACCGTTCTGGCAATCGCTGACCTTGATGTTTCAGCGCGAGGTAGCCGAACGCATCGTGGCACAGCCGGGCGGCAAGGCCTATGGCCGCCTCGCCCTGCTTGCGCAATGGCGCGCCACGCCGCGGATCGTGATGCACCTGCCGCCCGGTGCGTTTATACCACCTCCCAAGGTCTCCAGTGCGGTTGTCCACCTGACAGCGCTGCCAGAGCCGCGATATCCGGCCGACCCCAAGATCCTAGAACGCGTGGTGGCCCGCGCCTTCAATCAGCGCCGCAAGATGTTGCGTGCGGCACTCAAGGGCATGGTCCCTGATATCGAGGACCGTCTGCGCGCAGCGGGAATTCAGCCGACCGATCGCGCCGAAACCGTCAGCCTCCAGGCATTCTGCGCACTGGCACGTCTGATGCCCGGTGGCGCAGAGGCGGAAAGGGGCTAGCGCTATCCGGGTTGCACATCACCGGGACGCGGATAAAGTGCCGTGACAAAACAGGATTTGGGGACAGGTTATGGACAAGAGACCGCTCGGGCGCACCGGGATCGAGGTGAGCGTGCTTTGTCTTGGATCAATGACATGGGGCTCGCAGAATAGCACGGTCGAGGGCCATGCGCAGATCGACCGGGCGCTGGAGCGGGGTGTGAATTTCATCGATACCGCCGAGATGTATCCGACCACCCCGATACGGGCCGAAACCACGGGCCTCACAGAAGAGATTATTGGCCAGTGGGTGACAAAATCCGGGCGGCGTGACGATGTGGTCCTGGCCACCAAGCATTCCGGAAAAGGCTTCAAGCACGCGCGCGACGGTGCGCCGATTTCGGCAAAGACCATTCCTCACGCGGTGGAGGCATCCTTGGGCCGCCTTAGGACTGATTGTATCGATCTCTACCAATTTCATTGGCCCAATCGGGGCAGCTACATGTTCCGCCAGAACTGGAGCTACGACCCCTCCGGTCAAAACCGCACGGAAACGCTCGATCACATGGAGGAAACGCTTGAGGCGCTCCGCCGCGAGGTGGAGCGGGGCACGATCCGCGCCTTCGGGCTCTCCAACGAGAGCGCCTGGGGCACCGCCCAATGGCTGCGCTTGGCAGAGTCGGGGCATGGTCCGCGTGCCGCCACGATCCAGAACGAGTACTCACTGATGTGTCGGCTCTTTGACACGGACCTTGCCGAGTTGAGCGTGAATGAGGATGTGGGTCTCCTTGCATTTTCACCACTGGCGGCCGGGCTGCTTACCGGCAAGTACCAGTCAGGCGCGATCCCTGATGGTTCGCGCATGGCGATCAACGGTGATCTCGGCGGACGCAAGGTGCGGCGCGCCTTCGAGGCCGTGGATGCCTATATGGAGGTGGCGCGAAAGCATGAGCTCGAGCCGGTGCAAATGGCACTGGCGTGGTGTCTGACCCGGCCTTTCATGGCGTCCGCGATATTTGGCGCAACCAGCATGGCACAGCTCGATATCGCGCTTGGCGCTGCCGATCTCGTTCTTGGCCAAGATGTCGTAAAGGACCTCGATGCCGTACACAGGGAACACCCGATGCCCTATTGATCGACGGGTTCGCCATTGGGATGTTTTTGCCAAGCAGAAACACGCGCAGGCACGCTTTAGGGGGCAGGCCCGTCACTGAGCGCGCGCAGGTGATCGGGAAGGGCACGCGCGGAAATAGCGGCCTCGCGCACAAGACCGTCGAAGTGCAAGGTCATCGCCTGCACGCGCTCTGTATCGCGGAAAACCATGTAGTTGCGCCCGATATAAAGGACCGCCAAAAGGGGCCCGAATATCGTCACGGGCGCGGAATAGAGTCGGCGCGCATCGAACAGGTAGAGGCGCAAACTGGGGTAAAGCTGCCCCGTCACTGCGATCAGGTGGTCGAGCTGGTCCCGGCGCACATCATCGGGCAAATCGCGATAGTAGCCCTCCGCCCGGGCGAAACTCTCGACCTCAAAAAGCGGTAGAGCGATTTCGTAGTCAGAGCGCGCATCGCGCATCCATGCCATGCGGTCCTCTGACGCGCCAATCGCCTGATCGGTGGACCGGCCCAGATGCGGCGCATATTCCCATTCCAGCATCGCGCGTGTCTTGAGCATGTCCGGCAGCCCTGCCGGCACGTGGCGGATCTTGTAGCCAGCCGCCTCCTTGTGCCATTGGAAAATCTGTTCATCCACCAGCGCTCGGGGCGCCTCGGTCAATGAGAGCGTGTTGGCGAGCATGTCGGCCGCCGTCTCGGGCCGGTCGGTGAGCCCCAGGAGCCAGTCTGCGGAGACCCCGAGCGCCGCCGCACATTCACCCACGACCTGCGCATTCGGCAGGCGTGCGGAGTTGCCTTTCAACAGTTGCGAAACCGTCGAGCGGTCCACACCGATAACACGGGCCAGCGCGCTCTGATTGCTATCACGTAGACGCATCGCTTCGGCCAGCCGGGTACGAAACTGTGTGGAACGCAGGCGTTTGTCTATTTTTTGTATCATACTGTTAATTTATACACATCTGCGGATTAATGTTAACCATTTCCAAAATGGCCGGTCAACCAAATAGCAAGCACTGTGCAGCCATCATGAGAAACAGGATGGAGGCGACATGGAGACGCGATTACGCAGTATCGTGAAGGCAGTGATCTGGAATTTGATCGGGCTCAGCGTCATGGCCGTCGTGGGGGTTGCTGTTACCGGCTCGGCCACGGCCGGCGGTGTGATGGCATTGATCAACACGATCATCGGGTTCTCCACATATGTACTATACGAGCGGGTCTGGTCGCGCGTTCAATGGGGGCGATGTTATGGATGAGGCGCGCTCTGGCCGTATCGAGTGGCCGACGCTACTGCTCTTGGCCATCTGCTACGCGATCTGGATCATCGGTACGACATGGGCAGTGACATTGTCCCTGCCATTTGCCGTCTTTCTGACCGGCCTCGCCATCGCACTGCACTCTTCGCTTTGTCATGAAGCGTTGCACGGACACCCCTTTCGCCGCCGCGCATGGAACGAAGCGGCGGTCTTCCCCTGTCTCTGCTTGCTCATTCCCTACGGACGCTTTCGAGACACACATTTGGCCCACCACCGCGAGGAGCATCTGACAGACCCCTATGACGATCCGGAGTCGAACTATCTCGATCCGCAAGTCTGGGCGCGTTTGCCCAGTTGGGGCCGAGCCCTGTTGCGGATCAACAACACGCTGGCAGGCCGCATGCTGATCGGGCCGTTCGTGGCGCAAACCGCGTTTCTGCGCGCGGACTATCGTGCCATCCGGGCAGGCGACAGGGCGGTTCTAAACGCATGGCTTTGGCATGCGCCTGCCATAGCCCTCGTGCTGATCTGGCTCTCTTTTGCGGAGATGCCGGTATGGGCCTACCTGCTGGCGGTCTGGATCGGACTTGGTGTCTTGAAAATCCGCACTTTTCTGGAACATCGGGCCCATGAGAGGGCAAGTGGGCGCACCGTGATCATCGAAGACAAAGGGCCATTCGCACTGCTCTTTCTCAACAACAACCTGCATGTGGTTCACCATATGCACCCGGAGGCACCGTGGTATCTGTTGCCTGCCCTTTATGCGTCGCGGCGTGATCACTATCTGAGGCGAAATGACGGGTATGTCTATCGCTCCTACCTTCAGATTTTTCGTGAGCATCTCTGGCGTGCAAAAGACCCGGTACCCCATCCGCTCTGGCCGGAACGGCCAAAACGGCGGGGCTAAACCGCCAGAACCGTCCGGTCTGTTGGTAGCGTTTAAGCGGGCCGCCTCGCAGGCTCGTCCCCGAACACGGAACAAAGCAACTCACAACATTGGGCGACGGTGTGAGGCGGCCCTGCGAACCAGGCCTCAGAAGGACATGATCCGCGTCCCGTCACCCAGCAGACGTTTGGCGACTGCAGGCGGCTTGGCTGCACCAATACCATCCAAAAGCGCCGATTGATCAACCCCTTTATTGGGCAGGTAGATGGCGCAGACCTCAACTGTCGCGCCCTGTTCCATGATCTTCTGCATAAGCACTTGCGGGCTCATGCCCTTGGGCTTCTGGGGCGCAGTGGCGGCCGCCGGGGCCTCTTTCAACGCCAGATCGCCCGCCGGACCGCACAGAAGCACATAGGCCCCCGCGCCTGCCTGCATGGACTGCATGGTCAGGACCATGCTCATCAACTGCGTCTGCGGCTCTTCGCTAGTCAGTATGGTGACCATCTGCTTGGCCTCTTCGGCCTGTGCGGACGGCGCGGCAAGGGTGGCAAGGCCAAATGTGGCGGCGGTCAAAATGTTACGCATGGGAACCTCTCGGGTTAAGGTGATTTCAGAATGCCTCTTTTACACCTGCACCCTATGAGGGCCGTCTGTCCTCTGGCGTTGATCTGAATCAAACACATTCTATTTTCGGAATTTATTAGCTGAAAGCACCCAGCCTGGCCAGCACCGCATCCGTATCGACCCCGCCAATCGCCCCCGCGACCCGCCCGCGTGGCTCGCTCAGCCGCGTGGAGATATAGGCACCGGCTATGGCATCGGGCGCATGGCGCAGCAGCACCGAGGCAGTGAGCAGCGTGGCAAGACTCTCGGCATACCAGCGCGCCTGAGCCTCCTCGGGCGGCTTGGGAAAGGTCTGCATATGCGCGCGCAGCGCAGCATCAAACCGCGCATCCTGCCCCGCCACCTGCGCCAACTCCTCCGACAGCGCCTCGCCCGCCAGCGGCTCCTTCGCCAGCGTGCGCAGTATATCGAGGCAGATCACGTTGCCCGAGCCTTCCCAGATCGAATTGAGCGGTGCCTCGCGGTAAAGCAGCGGCAGGGCTGTGTCTTCGACATAGCCCATGCCGCCCATCGCCTCCATCGCCTCATAGACCAGCCCGGGGCAGAGCTTGTTGCCGAGAAACTTGGCCAGCGCGACGCCAAGCCGGGCAAAGGCGCGGTCGCGCGGGCTACTGCCGTCAAACGCCCGCGCCACATGCAGCCCCAATGCCAGCGTCCCCTCCCAATCGAGCGCCAGATCGGCCAGCACCGACCGCATCAGCGGCTGGTCGATCAGCTGTTTCTGAAACGCGCTGCGATGCCGCGCCCAATACGTGGCGTGATCGAGCGCCGCGCGCATCAAGCCCGCAGGTGCCATCGCGGTATCAAGCCGCGTGTGATGCACCATCTCGAGGATCGTGCGCACCCCCGCGCCCTCCTCGCCCAGCCGATGTGCCAGCGCGCCGTGATACTCGATCTCGGCCGAGGCATTGGCACGGTTGCCCAGCTTGTCCTTCAATCGCTGGATATGAATGCCGTTGCGCCCGCCCTCCAGCCAGCGCGGCACCAGAAAGCAGGTCAGCCCGCCCCCGGCCTGCGCCAGCGTCAAAAACCCGTCCGACATCGGCGCGGAGCAGAACCATTTATGCCCCGTCAGCCGGTAATGATCGCCCTCCGGCACCGCCCGTGTGGCATTGGCGCGAACGTCCGAGCCGCCCTGCTTTTCGGTCATCGCCATGCCCAGCGTCGCTCCCGCCTTGCGCGCCAGAACCCGCGCGGCAGGGTTGTAGCTGCGCGAGGTGAGCTTGGGCACCCACGCCGCGAGCAACGCCTTGTCGGCCCGCAGCGCGGGGATCGCGGCATAGGTCATGGTCATTGGGCAGCACACGCCCGGCTCGATTTGAGAGGTAAGATACACCATCGCGGCATGCGTGGAATGGCCACCCTTGGCTCCTTCCCACGGCAGTGCGGCATAGCCCGCCCCGATCCCCACCTGCATCAGATCGTGATAGGCGGGGTGAAAGCGCACCTCATCCAGCCTGCGCCCACCCGCATCGAACAGCAGCAATTCGGGCGGCTGCCGGTTGGCGTCGCGCCCCGCCGCGCGCATCGCCTCCATCCCGACCCGCGCACCGTAGGCCGCAAGATGCTCCAGATCCGCGCCAGCGGTCTCCGCATGAGTTTGCAATGCCGGATCATCACCCCAAAGGTCGAGGTCGCCTCTCGTCGCGGGCTGGTTGGTGACCTCATGGGTGGCGAATGCGGATGACGCACGACTGTCGGTCATAGGCTCTCCTTTTACGTGCATGCTAGAACGCGAAGGCAACAGGTGAAAGGGGATTCACAACGCGCCCCGCCTGTGTCATTGTGCATTCAATGCCCGGTACGAGGCGGATAAGACGAGGCAAACAGCAGCATGACATCCCGCCACCGCCCTTGGGGCCTTTTGATCTTTTTCGTGATCGCATTCTTTCTAGGGGCTTATTTTACCTTTGCCGCCGTGCAAGGTGATTATGGCCTTTTCCGTCGCGCGGAAATCACGGCGCAGAGCGCCGAGTTGCAAGTGCAGCTCCAGGAACTGAACGCTCAGATCGCAAGAATGGAGAACCTGACGCGGCGGCTGTCCGACAGTTATCTCGACCTCGACCTGCTCGACCAGCAGGCCCGCGACGTCCTTGGCCTGATGCGCAGCGACGAGATCGTCATCCGCTGATAATGAATTCCGGGCTGAATGTACAATGAACGTCCGCCCATGCGACGCACTCGGAAACCGCTGCGCGAGCGCATGTTCACAACAGCCCAGCCTTTCCCTTTCTCCCGTGCCCAAATTCACTCTCGCAACGAGGGCGCGTTTCGTGTATTATTTAGTTTAACGCTAAACTATATTTGCCAGCAAGGAGTTGCCCACAAATGGCCGCCCGAAAAAGCACAAAGAAACCAAATGTTTCTGCTGAAGAGCTCAAGCAATATTACCGTGACATGCTACTCATCCGCCGATTCGAGGAGAAGGCCGGCCAGCTTTACGGCATGGGTCTGATCGGCGGTTTCTGCCATCTCTATATCGGTCAGGAGGCTGTCGTCGTCGGCCTTGAGGCCGCCGCCGAGGAGGGCGACAAGCGCGTCACCACCTATCGCGACCATGGCCATATGCTTGCTTGCGGCATGGACCCCAAGGGCGTCATGGCCGAACTCACGGGCCGAGAGGATGGCTACAGCCGCGGCAAGGGCGGGTCGATGCACATGTTCTCGACCGACAAGCACTTCTACGGCGGCCACGGTATCGTCGGGGCCAACGTGCCGCTTGGCGCAGGGCTCGCTTTCGCCGACAAGTACCTTGAAAACAACCGCGTCACCTTCACCTATTTCGGCGATGGTGCGGCCAATCAGGGCCAAGTCTATGAGACCTTCAACATGTCAGCGCTCTGGCAGTTGCCGGTGGTGTTCGTGATCGAGAACAACCAGTACGCCATGGGCACCTCGCAGCAACGCTCCACCTCCTCGCCCGACATCTACCATCGGGGCGAAGCCTTCGGTATCCCCGGCGAGATGGTCGACGGCATGGACGTGCTCGCGGTGAAAGAGGCCGGCGACAAGGCCGTCGCGCACTGCCGTTCGGGCAAGGGGCCGTATATCCTCGAGATCAAGACCTACCGCTATCGCGGCCACTCCATGTCGGACCCGGCCAAGTATCGAACCCGCGAGGAAGTGCAGAAAATGCGCGAGGAAAAAGACGCCATCGAACATGTGCGCGATCTGCTGATCTCGGGCGGTCACGCCTCCGAGGAGGATCTCAAGGCGATCGACAAGGAGATCAAGGACGTGGTCAACGGCAGCGCCGACTTCGCCAAGGACAGCCCGGAGCCCGCGACCGACGAGCTTTGGACCGACATCATCGCCGACGTGGCACCGCAGAACGCCTGAGGAGGAGAGACGACAATGGCAACCGAAATTCTCATGCCCGCCCTCTCCCCCACGATGGAGGAAGGCACACTCGCGAAATGGCTGGTCAAGGAAGGCGACACCGTCAATGCCGGTGACATCATGGCCGAGATCGAAACCGACAAGGCCACGATGGAATTCGAGGCGGTGGACGAAGGCACCATCGGCAAGATCCTGATCGAGGACGGCACCGAAGGCGTCAAGGTCAACACCCCCATCGCCGTCCTGCTGGAAGAGGGCGAAAGCGCCGACGATATCGACACCGCATCAAGCGCCCCCCCCCCTGCGGCCAAGGACGACAGCGACGAAGCGGATGCCCCGAAATCCGCCCCCGCCGAGGCCAAGGCCCCCGCAACCCCCAAATCCGACACCAGCCCCGACTGGCCCGAGGGCACCGAGATGCAGAGCATGACCGTACGCGAGGCGCTCAACACGGCCATGGCCGAGGAAATGCGCCGGGACGACACGGTCTTCGTCATGGGCGAAGAAGTCGCCGAATATGAGGGGGCCTACAAGATCACCCAGAACCTGCTGGATGAGTTCGGCGCAAAACGTGTGATCGACACGCCGATCACCGAACACGGATTTGCCGGCATCGGGGTCGGTGCGTCCTGGGGCGGGTTGCGCCCCGTCGTGGAGTTCATGACCTGGAACTTCGCCATGCAGGCGATCGACCAGATCATCAACTCCGCCGCCAAGACGCTCTACATGTCCGGCGGCCAGATGGGCAGCCCCATCGTCTTTCGTGGCCCCAACGGCGCCGCCGCCCGCGTCGGGGCCCAGCACAGTCAGGACTACGCCGCCTGGTATGCCCAGGTACCCGGCCTGCGCGTCGTGCAGCCCTACTCGGCGGCCTGCGCCAAGGGCCTGCTGAAAAGCGCGATCCGCGACCCCAACCCGGTGGTCTTCCTCGAAAACGAGATCCTCTACGGCAAGTCATTCGAGGTGCCCAAGATGGATGATTTCACAATCCCCTTCGGCAAGGCCAAGATCTGGCGCGAGGGTTCTGACGTGACCATCGTCAGCTTCGGCATTGGCATGACCTACGCGCTCGAAGCCGCCGAGAAACTCGCCGAGGACGGCATCGACGCCGAGGTGATCGACCTGCGCACCCTGCGTCCGATGGACACCGACACGGTGATCAAATCGGTGATGAAAACCAACCGCTGCGTCACCGTCGAGGAAGGCTGGCCCGTTCCCTCCATCGGCAGCTACATCTCCTCGGTGCTGATGCAAAAGGCGTTCGACTATCTCGACGCGCCGGTCATCAATTGCACCGGCAAGGACGTGCCGATGCCCTACGCGGCCAATCTCGAAAAGCTGGCGCTGACCTCGACCACCGAGGTGATCGACGCCGTGCGCCAAGTGACCTATCGGTAAGGAGAGCGACGCGATGCCAACCGAAATTCTCATGCCCGCCCTCTCGCCCACCATGGAAGAGGGCACGCTCGCCAAATGGCTGGTCAAGGAGGGCGACACCGTCAACGCAGGCGACCTTCTGGCCGAGATCGAGACCGACAAGGCCACGATGGAATTCGAGGCGGTGGACGAAGGCACTATCGGCAAGATCCTGATCGAGGACGGCACCGAGGGCGTCAAGGTCAACACCCCGATTGCCGTCTTGCTGGAGGAAGGCGAAAGCGCCGACGATATCAAGTCCGGCGAGTCCAGCACCCCGAAGTCGGCGGACGCGAAAGAGCCCGCCAAGGACGAGAGAGCAGGCGGCGAAGGCTCCGGCAAGGGCAAATCCGCAGAGCCGGTTGCCAAATCCGACACCCCGGCCCCGGCAGCCCCCAAGGACGACAGCGGCGAGCGTATCTTCGCCTCGCCCCTCGCCCGCCGGATCGCCGCCGACAAGGGCCTCGACCTCCGCCAGATCAAGGGCTCCGGCCCGCATGGACGCATCGTGCGCGCCGATGTGGAGGAAGCCAAACCCGCCGCCGCCCCCGCCAAGGAGGCCGCCAAACCGGCGGACAAGGCCCCTGCCCCGGCCGAAGCCTCGGGCCCCTCGTCAGATGCCGTCATGGCGATGTACGAGGGCCGCGAGTTCGAGGAGGTCAAGCTCGACGGGATGCGCAAGACCATCGCCGCGCGTCTCACCGAGGCCAAGCAGACCGTGCCGCATTTCTACCTGCGCCGCGAAATCAAGCTCGACGCGCTGTTGAAATTCCGTGGTGACCTCAACAAGCAGCTTGAACCGCGCGGCGTGAAGCTCAGCGTCAACGACTTCATCATCAAGGCCTGCGCACTCGCATTGCAGGCGGTGCCCGATGCCAATGCCGTCTGGGCAGGCGACAAGGTGCTCAAGCTCAAGCCGTCGGACGTCGCCGTCGCCGTCGCCATCGAGGGCGGGCTGTTCACGCCCGTCCTCAAGGATGCCGAGATGAAATCGCTGTCGGCGCTGTCGGCGGAGATGAAAGACCTCGCCACCCGTGCGCGTGACCGCAAGCTGTCACCGCAGGAATACCAGGGCGGCACCTTCGCGATCTCCAACCTCGGAATGTTCGGGATCGAGAATTTCGACGCCGTGATCAATCCGCCGCATGGCGCGATCCTCGCCGTCGGCGCGGGCCAGAAAAAGCCGGTGGTGGAGACCGATGGCGAACTGACCGTCGCCACCGTCATGTCGGTGACGCTCTCGGTCGATCACCGGGTGATCGACGGCGCAATGGGTGCGGAACTCTTGCAGCAGATTGTCGAGAACCTTGAAAACCCGATGGTCATGCTAGCCTGACCCAAAGCCCCGGCCTTCGGGCCGGGGCTTTCATTTCAAGGCGTATCTTCCGCCAAGCTCGTTCAGAGCGCGCGAGATCGTCAATCTTGTCCGGCGTGGCAAAGCGCGTTAGCCTACCGATGCCTGCAAGTCAAAAATCGGCAGCAGGATCGCCAGTACTATAACAAGCACCAACCCGCCCACCACCATCATCAAGAGCGGATCAATAAGAGCCGAAACCCGCTTTCGTTCATTCGTGAGCCAGGTCTCGACAAGAACAGCAGAACGCTCTGTCATGCGGCCAAGTCGGGCAGATTTCTCTCCTGCATCAATGAGTTGTCGGCAAACGGGTGGTATCAGGCTCATGCGGACCAGCCCTTGGCTGAGGCTCTCGCCCGAGCGTACAGCCTCGGCCAGATCAAGCGCCTCAAGACGGAAACGCCGGATCACCAGCACATCGCTCGCCGAGGTAACCGCGTCGACCACCGTTTGTTTGCTTGAGATCACGAGCGCCAGTGTCCGAAGGTACTGGGCTGCCGCAGATAACCGCAACAAGCGCCCGATAACAGGCAGAGAAAGCCCGAAGGCATGCCAACGGTCGAGCACTGCCGGAACGCGAAGCGACAGGACGAGGCCGACCACACCACCCACCAGGCCGAGCGACAACAACAACCAATGCGCCTGTATCCAATCGCTGATCGCCATGACAATTTGCGTCAGGGGCGGCAATTCACGGCCCGAGACCGCGAACATCGCCGCAATCTCGGGCGCGACATTGACCATGAGTATGCCGCAAACCAGCAGCGAGACAGCCGCGACGAAGGCCGGATAGATCAATGCAGTGGCCAATTGCGCACGGTCCGCGCCCACGCTTTCCAGGTAATCGGCCAGCCCCTCGAACACTGCCGCAACATCGCCCGAGGTTTCGCCCGCCCGCACCGCCGCAACATAAAACCGTGGAAAGCCCGCATTGGCCATGTCCAACGAGGTTGAGAGTGGCTGACCATCCATCAACGCGGCCTTGGCCTCGGCTGCCGCCGCCTCGATCACAGGTGAAGTCCCGGAAGAGCGAATGGTCTCAAGCGCCATCTCGGCAGAAAGGTCGGACGACAAGAGCACGGCCATCTGTCGTGTAAAGACCGCGCGCATGTCTGCGTTGAGCCGGGTTCGGCGGCTCCGGGTTAATGACAGGCCGCCGCCCTGCCTCTTGGCCGCGATCTCCTCGGCATAAAGGCCCTGTCCACGCAGAATGTCGGCGGCCTGCGCTTCGCTCTCGGCGACCAGGGTGCCGCGGCTACGCTGACCTTCAGCATTGAACGCAGTGTAGGCAAAGGCCCTCACAGCGCGTCGCCCACCACCCGTAGCGCCTCGCCAATACTGGTTTTGGCAGCGGCCACCTGATGCAACGATTGGCCAAAGAGCGTTTGATCAGGAGCAAGCGCCAGATGTTTCATCTCGGTCTCGGACTGCCCCTTGTCGATGGCCGCGCGCAGCCCCTCGGAGACTTCAAGTATCTCGAACACGCCAACGCGGCCCGCATAGCCGGTGCCATTGCATGCGGCGCAGCCGTCGGGGTGATGGACCACCTCGGGCACCGTCATGCCCGCCACTCGAAAATGTTCGGCCTCTTCTGCGGTCGGCGGCGCGGCGCGACGACAGCTTTTGCACAACTGCCGCAAGAGGCGTTGCGCTATGACGCCGCGCAAGGTGGCGGCGATCAAGAAGTCGTCCAACCCGAGGTCACGCAGGCGCACAACCGCGCCAACAGAGCCGTTGGCATGCAGCGACGAAAACACCAGATGGCCCGTGAGAGAGGCCTGCGCGGCGACGCTGGCGGTTTCCTGATCTCGGATTTCGCCAACGAGGATGATGTCGGGATCTTGCCGCAAGGCCGCGCGCAATCCGGCGGCAAAGGTCATCCCGATCTCTGCGTTGATCTGACTCTGGCTTATGCCGGGCAGATCATATTCGATGGGATCCTCGGCGGTAAGGATGTTTCGGATCTCATCATTGGCGAGTTGTAACAGCGAGTAAAGTGTCGTGGTCTTACCAGAGCCGGTCGGCCCGGTGGCGAGGATAATACCATTCGGGCGCGCCGCCATCCGTTCGAGCGTTTCAATCTGATCGGCCCGCAGGCCGAGTTGATCCAGCGGCATGAGCCCGGCAGAGCGGTCAAGCACCCGCATCACGACTCTCTCACCATAGTTGCCCGGCAACGTCGATACCCGCACGTCGATCGCGCGCCCCCCCAAGCGTAGCGATATATGACCGTCCTGAGGCAAGCGTGTCTCTGAAATATCCAAGCCGGCCATGACCTTGAGCCGCGACACCACACGGCGGACCGGGACGTCCTGCCGGTCAAGGACCGATTGCAACATGCCATCAACACGCATGCGCGCACGCAATCCCTGCTCATGCGGCTCAACATGCAGGTCGGAAGCGCCGGCGCGAACGGCCCGGCGCAAGAGTTGATTGACGAGCTGGATCACCGGCGCCTCTTCGCCATCCTCCAAGAGATCGCGCGGGCCGCGCCCGGCACTGCCTTCCTCCAGATCAAACGTGAACTCGTCACCACCGGCATCCGAACTGCTGCCGTCCTGATAGAGGGCCGAGAGCCGCGTCTGGAAAGCATCTGCCGACAGTGCCTCTACTGCAAGCGGTTGGCCCGCGCGACGTCGCGCCTCGCGCAGCCCGAGACTTGTGGCATCGGGCCCGAAGAGCAGCGTAGCGCCCTCGATCAGGATCTGTTGATCGCGCGCAAGGGTGAAAGGCAGCAGCGGCGGCGTCATGGGTCAGCGATCCGCGAATTTCAGGCGCGATGGCAGCGGTGGGAACCGCCGGGTCTGGGCAGCCTGATCAATGAAATCAGCGTCGAAGGGCTGATTGAGATTGGCCCCGTCGAACGGAAAGCTCGAATCCGGCACGCGGGGGTAGGTGCCATCATCTGCTGGCGCGATATAGTCGCTGGCGCGTTTGGCCTCACGCGCAAGACGGCGGGTCAGCGCGCGTGCCTCCTGATCGCTCGACAGAATACGCGGGCGCAGCATAACCAACAGAATGCGCTGATTTTCCGTGGTCGAGCGCCCCTTGAAAAGTCGGCCCAACAAGGGCAATTCACTCAGCCCCGGCACCCTTTGATTGACCGAGCCAGAGCCGTTTTCGAGCAACCCGCCCAGCATTATGACATTGCCGTCGCGCACCAGAACATTGGTCGACAATTCGCGTCTCGACGTGATCTCTCCCCCCGCGGCTGAGGCGGAGTTGGTCAGGTTTGACACCTCTTGGTCGATTTCGAGGCGCACAGTCTTGTCCCGGGTGATCTGTGGCGTGACGGTCAGCGTCAGGCCCACATCCTGCCGCTGGATTGTCTGAAACGGCTGCTCGGGCACGGCACTATCCCCGACCGTGGAAAAGCTGCCGGTGACGAAAGGCACGTTTTGGGCCACGATGATCTCGGCCTCACGGTTGTTGAGCGTCAGGATCGAGGGCGTTGAAAGCAACTTGGTCGAGCTCTTGGAGGCCAACGCAGCGAGAAACCCGCCGATGCCGCTGTCGTCAAATGCCGAGATGGACCCTCCTGTGCCGCCTCCGGTAGGCGGGCTACCCGCCAGAACAGTGCTGACAAGACTGGTAAGGGTAGGCCGCCCCTGAAGCGTGAATTCCACACCACCCACCGTGGCATCCTCGATCACGCCGCCGAACTGAAAGGAAAGATCCGAAAAGCTCTCGACGGACAGCTCGAAAATCACCGCCTCTATGAGCACCTGATCGGGCCGCTGATCGAGTCCGCGTACCGCGCCGATGATCGCGGTGATGCGATCCGGCGGCGCCGTGATGATGAGCGCATTCTGCTGCTGCTCGGCGACGATGGTGATACCGCCGTTGGCCGTCGCTGCGGTCCCATCCGCGCTCGCCTGTGGCGCGCCAAAGCTCTGTCGAATGACATCTGCGAGGTCGCTGGCATCGGCATAATTGAGATGCACCACTTCGGTCGCGACACTGCGCTGAGGCTTGTCCAACTCGGCCACGACATTGCGCACCCGGTCGCGAAATTCCGGCGTCCCCGAGACGATCAGCGCATTCGAGCGCGGATCGGCGGACAGGCTGGAACCCTGCGGGGTAATGGCAAGCGCGTTGATAACACCCAACATCTCGGCAGCTTTGCCATTGCGAAGGGGAATTGTCTCGATCGCATTGCGGCTCGGCGTATCGAGCCGGTCAACAAGCTGAACAATGCGCTGAAAGTTCTCACGCCGGTCCGACAGGATCATCAAGCCCGCGTCCGGCACGGTCGACAATACCGCCTCTGCGGGCAATAGCGGGCGGATCACCTCGGCGATCTCGTCTACAGGACTGTTCCGAACGGGAAAAACGCGCGTCTCGAAATCACCGCCGAGCCGGGACCGGCCTTCACCCGGCGCCAATTCACGCGCCACGTCGATCGGCACGATACGATCCGTCTCGACGCCTTCGACGATGGTCAGACGATTGAGCTCAAGCACGTTTAGAAAAATCTCGTAAATGGCGCTCGACGTGACCTGATTGGGGGCCACGACCGTCACGCTGCCTTGAACGCGGTCATCAAGGATAAAATTGCGTCCCGTGGATTGTGCAACGATCTGAACAAAGTCCCGCAGGCTCGCATCGCGCAGATCTAGGGACACCTGTGCGGTGGCAGGTATCGGCAAAGCCAGCCATAGCACGGTCAGAAAGAAGAAAACTCTGCTAGAAATCATGTTTATAATTCAGGAACATTATGGATAAATGCCGCCCGCCTGTATTGTTTGCGTCAGACGACTTGACGTTCTCAACGACGTCTTGATCCGACCGCGCTAGAATATCCGATTTCCACGGTTGATTCCATTACAAAGACGGACTGACGCAGGAATGTCCCAAAACATGGTTTTTTCGGGCGGCGGCCTATTTTCCGTGACTCACCGGCCAAGGAGCGTGATAGGTTGCGGGAAAAAGGGGCAGGACCATCCATGCGTAGACGAGTTGCAAAAAAAGCATTGATTTCAATTGGATTCGTGATGCTTCTCACAGCGTGCGAGCCGGGCACCTTGAGTAATGGCACGACGTTTCAACGACAGTATATTGCCGCACGCAAGGCGCTTGAGGCGGGCAGTTACGACTCGGCGCTTCGTGGCTATGCGGCGCTCATTCCTCATGCCGGACCGTTGGAGCCGCGTGTCCGGCTGGAATATGCACATGCCCTCCTGCGTGCCAGCCGCTACGATGAGGCCGCGCAGGTAGCCGGTGCCCTGGCAACGGGGACCGAAGGCAGCAATCGCGCGGCGGCGCTTGCGGTGCTTGGCACGGCCCAGCACGAAAGTGCGCTGGCCGACATCGCCGCAGGTCGACGGGGCCCAGGCACCGTGGCCAAACTGAGATCCGCGGATGCCGCGCTGAAGGAAATGCAGTCGCTTGATCAGGATATGGACCCGCTCGGCGCCATGGCCGACCGCCGGACTGATATAGCCCGCGAATTGAAACAACTCGGCGCCTGAGGCCGAACAGACTGCAGTTTCAGAAAAGCGGCCATTTTTGCGACAGGTCAATTTCGCGCGTGATGGTCCACCCTCCATCGCGTGCGCGCCCGATCTGGTCCAATGCGCGCAGCCACTCCTCAGGCAGGCTGTCAGACACGGTCTCGAGCTGCATCTCAAGCTGCGCGCGCGGATCTCCCAAACGGCCATGCACCGTACCGGTGGCGCGAATGACGTCACCGATTAGCGAAAAAGGCGCGCGCCAAGCACCGGCCCGATCGGAGGTCACAACCGCCTCGCCCCTCCCGATCGTAACACCTGCCACCCGCGCCGCTGACCAATCCAGCACGATGGAAACGCTGTGCAGCTCTCGCTCCGGCAGACCAATATCTGCACTGCCAGCCTCTGCCAAAAGCAACCCACCCAAAGGCCAGCCATCAATGAGGGAAGGCCATTCATCGAGCAGGACCTCTGCCCGCGCCGCCCGGATCTCAAACCGGTCATGCGCCAGAGGCAGACCCAACACGGCCTGCCCGTCAAGTCCCGCTCCGGAGAGTTCGACATCCCATCGCACTCCCTGTGTTTCGACACCGCCAAAGCGCCAGTCCAGCTCTGCCGATACCGGTAAGACGGCAGGCTGAAGACCATGCAACTGCCCACGCCAAACCGTCGAACGACCATCAACTCCGGCCGCCCCATCAGGCACGAGGCCGGGGGTCAGCATGCGCAGATGGCTCATGCGGCCTTCGGAGAGCACAACCAGAACAAGCCCAATGGCAATACCGACAAGGACAAGAAGCATACGCTTCATTGCACCAGCTCCAGTCGCAAGTCAGCGGCAACTACATCCTCGCGCGCACCGCGTTCAAAGGTAAAGCCAGCCAGATCATAGCCCCAGATATCATTCTGCGTTGTCAGCCACTCGGCCAACCGGGTAAAGCGCACCTCGTCAAAGCGTATCGTGATGCCACCATCCGCAGCATTCGCCAATTCGCTCGCAGCATCGCGCAGCCCCGCCTCTCGCAGGCTGGCCTCGATACCGCTGATCCCGACTGGTGTGGTAACGCGCACGGTGCTTTCAGTCTGGGCAGTTTCACGGGTGAGAGTGGCATAAACCAACGCCTGATCCGCGACCCAAAGCTCTGTTGCGCGCGCCTCGGACACGGCCGCGCGGGCGGCCTCGCGGGTCTCGGCCAATGGCAGCGCGATACCGTATATCGCGCCGATCGGGACGGCCACGAGCGTCAGGAGCGCCAATAGCCAGCGTTCGCGCCTGCTAAGCCCAAGCAAGAAACCCGTCAGCCTGTCCGTCACGACGCTCATCTGCGATCTCCCGCTTGGTTAACGGTCATGGCGAGCACAGCCTCGACGCCCGAATCATCGCGCGTGACGGATTGGGCGACACGCGCTTGGACGCCTGCGGCGCGCAAGTCTGAAACCAATGCGTCAAGCGCGGCAAAATCCTCGATTTGCATGTCCATGACCAAGCCTGCGCCGGGCTGGTAATTGACCCGCGTGATAGTGGAGGTGTGTGTCCGAAGCACCACCCCCGCGAGACGCAGCACATCCAGCGGGCGCGCCTCGGTCTCGACTTCGGTGCTGGCGCTGCGCGCACCGTCGATCCGCTGGCTCACTTGCGTGCGAATGTCCAGAATGGGCCCGGTCGGAATCATCACCGCGCGCAATATGCGTTCAGCGTTTTGACGATATACGAGCCCCTGCGCGTTGAGATCTCTGGTTTCGAGCACCGTCGCCGCAATCCAGCCAAACAGTCCCAGCGTCGCAAGGGCAACCGGCACTCGCAGGCGGCCCAGCATGTGCCGCATCTCGGCCCGCTCTGCCCCCGGATCACGCGCCAGATCCAATGAAAGCTCACCATTGGTAAAGCGGGAAGGCGCCGAAACCCCGTGCGCGGCGAGCGCCCCCGGCTCATCGCAGGTCGGAACGTCGAGTGCGGCGAGCACGTCATCAACACCGGCCAGAGCCGGCCCCGTTCGCAAGACAGCACGGGGCGGCGCGCCGGCTGCAGCCTGTTGCAAGAGGGCCACCGCGAGGTCGGGTTCAGCGGCAAATCCATCTTCCGCTCCAAGCCGGGCGAGCACAGTGCGCTCCGAGGTCTCAACGACCCATAGATCCAGGGCCGCAGGCAGAGTGAGGTAGTCCGGCAAGACCGCCTGGCAGAGCGGGGATGCAGAACCAAGCCTTGCCAGCCAAGCGCGCCTGTCCTCCGCATCCACGACAAGCACACGGCTCCAAAGATCAGGCTCCGGGCCAAGCCGTGCTGGTCGAATATCAAGCCCAGCCTCTGTACCGCCATAGGCATCGCGCAATTGTCGGCGCGCGACCCTGTCCCGGCCCGCACCTTTCAGCAGCGGCGGCAAATCCAGCGGCACAAGCGGTGTCGCCATGCCCGGAACGCAAGCAATGAACGGCACGCGGGGCGCGGGTGCGTCACCGCTCAAATCATGCAGCGTAAGAGAGGTGGACGCGGCACGCGATTTTCGGGTCAAGGCAAGGCTCATGGCAAAGCGCTCCGCCGGTGTCTTATTGTCGTGGCCCCATTGAGCGCCGAGCGTTGGACTGTGAGAATACGACTCTGAATGCGATTATCGAGGAGAACAGAAAACCGCGCCTCAAACCAGCCTGACGAGACGGTAAAACCACCCTTGGGCGGCTGAGCTTGCGATATGATGCGCGGATGAAGCAAACGCTCGGCGCGTTCTGCGAAATCCCCACGATTGCCAAACGGTACAAGGCCACGGTCCGCGATCAGCCGCGCAACGCCTGCGAGGTTGGTGGCGGGCAATACCGCGTCCAGAACCTCGGCCGGGGCGGTATTCACGTTGAGCCCCGTGCCCGGCGGCAAGGCCGAGACATAGGGTGACAAACGCAAATAGTCTGCATCGGTTACTCCGTTCACGAGCCGCAATGACTCGATCCGCTCCAACGGCGCTCCAGCTGGCCGCAGCGGCAGCGGACGACTGGAATATTCGGCCGCCAGAGCAGGGCCGCGTGCTTGCACATATCCTGCAATCTCACGTCCGATCGCAGGCGGCAGGCCGAGGGCGACAAGCAGCCGGTCAAAGGACTGCACGGCATTGATATCCGTTGGATCACTCAGGCTGTTGACATTGAACCGACCTTGCAGGTCGCTGATCGTGCCTGTCAACTGCGCCCGGTCAATCTCGGCCTGAAACCCGACGAGCGACCAGCCCTCACGTAAATGGTCGAGAGTCTGGTCACGCTCCCAATCGGCGCGGAGCACCGGGTCGATCAGCCATTCCGCAGCGTCAAGATGCAGCGCCGCTTGCTGGCTGATCTGGAGATGCTCGACACGAGTCCGGCTGGTTTCGGCGCGCAGCATGAGCCCGGTCGCGACAGCAGAGATCGCGGCAACCATTATGAGCGCGTTCAACAAGGCTATGCCGCGATCACGGATCATGGATAGGCCACTACGACGCGGAGCGGGCCATAGGCCGACGACTCCAGATCGACCTCGATCGCCTTCGGCAGGGCCGGACGCAGTGGAAGGTCGGGTTGCCCCCATCCCGCCACCCAGCCTTCTTCAAGACTGGCATAGGCGCGTAGCCGCAGTCCGGCAATACGTTCGAACACGGTGGTCTCTGGCAAGAGCGCGGCATCCGAGGCCGGGCGCAGAACCGGCCATGCCTGCCGCGTCAGTCGCTCGGCCTCGCGGTCATGCCGCCAGATTACACGGGCCTGCCCCGCCGCCTGCATCTCGGGCAGCACGGCCCGTCCGGCAGTCGTCAGCGCGAACCAGCCTTGTGCAGCACTGAAATCGAGAAACGCCGGTTGTGGCTCTATCGTGGCTGGCGGCCAGAACGCGGCCGCATCGGCCGATTTGAGATCTTCACGCAGCAGTGTCAGGCCGCGTGCAAGAGCGGCCGCCTGCTCGTCGGCCTCGGCAAGCCGGTCACGCGCATGCATCATGCCGCTCAGAGATTGCAGACCCATCACCGCGACAAGCGCAAAGATCGAAAGAACCGCCACCAGCTCCAAAAGGGTCAGACCGCGATCCGAGGTGTTGGTATGGGTCATTGCACCACCTCGGTTCTGGCGATGACCACGAGGCGCGCTCCGGGCTGGTCGGGGGCCCGCGTGGTGATCGAGGCCTCGGTCAATCCAGCGCGCGTGATCTCCTCTGAAATATCAAGCTGCCATTGATATGGGCCGAAAGCAACCGAACGCGGCAAGGTGGTTGCCGCGCGGGCGCCTAACAGGCGGTATTCCTCCGCCCTGTTCAACGCCACTTGCAGGGCCATGACGCGCGCCGCTTCGCCGCCCAAAGCCCGGCCCGCGTGATCGGCGCTGCGCAGTGCCGCTATCGTGCCGATGGAGAGAACGAAAACCGCAATCACCAATTCGAGCAGGGTGATGCCACGCGTTCCGATATCGCATCGCCGGTTCATGCGTCCTCGCATTCCAGCCCGAGAACACCGGCGGACCGGCATCGGCTGATAGTCTCGTTGCCGATGAATGTCACCTCGAATGTGCTGACCTGACCATCCGGCAAAAACACGAAATCGGGGCGGGGAACGCGGGGCAACTCTTGCGGAAGAACCGCTCCATCGGGCCCGTCAAAGCGGGCCTCTCCCCGAAACTTCTGTTTTTTTCCAAATGGTAGCCATCCTCCTTGGAGCGCGTCAGGGGCCGGTGGCACCAGCACTAGCCACCCTCCTGGCACAAGCGTCAAACCCTGCGGCTGTTGTCCCAGAATGGCCGCGTCACGCAACCGGTCATAGGCGGCGGCAAAGCGCCTTTCATCTCCTTCGCCCCTGCTGCGATCCGTAATCGCAAAGGTGGCCGTGACCGACAGCACAGCGATCACCGCAACCACGACGACCATTTCAAGCAGCGAAAACCCTCGATCGGAAGCCGGTTTCACTCGCCCCATGAACCGATATCCGCGTCGACACCAGAGCCGCCGGCGACACCGTCGGCCCCAAGGGTGAAGATGTCAAACTCGTCATGAACACCCGGTTGAAGATACTGGTACTCGCTACCCCATGGGTCCTCGGGCAGGCGGTCTATATAGCCGCTCGAGGCATAGTTTTGCGGCACCGGGGCCGTCGTCGGCACCTCCACGAGGGCGCGCAGCCCCTGTTCGGTGGACGGATAGCGAAAATTATCGAGCTTGTAGAGTTTCACCGCCCCGGACAGAACCGCCAAATCGGACTGCACGCGCGCCACCCGCGCCTGATCCGGACGGTCGATGATGCGGGGCATCACCACGAGCGCCAGAATCGACATGATGACCACCACCACCATCAATTCAAGCAGCGAAAAGCCGGAGTCGCTGGCGCGCTGACGTGCCGACGAGAGCGGGAGGCGTGACATATTGATTTCCATGGTAAAATCTGTCCGTGAATACGTATAGAATGCTACGGGAATCATAGAGTACCCTTGCCCGCCTGACAATCGCCGCCATGCTTTCCTGTCCCGTTTTTACCACATCGGAGACCCCATGTCCGCAGCCGCTCATCTGGCCTTTTTCCTGATCGTTTGCGGCGCGGCGGCAGGTTCATTCTTGTGTGCGTGGGCCGATCGGCTTGTGCATGGTGAGAGCATTGTCAGTCCACCCTCGCGCTGCCGGTGTTGCGGCACGCGGATTGGCTGGCTCGACAAGGTGCCGGTCTTTTCGTGGCTCTGGCTCGCGGGCAAATGCCGGACCTGTGGGGCCAAGATTCCGAAACAGGTGTTCTATTGCGAGTTGGCGGGCGTGGCTCTTGCGGTGGTGGCGGTCTGGGTGGCTCAATCGCCGATGCACATGGCATTGGGGGCAATTTGGCTCTGGACTCTGATGGGTTTGATGGTCTGTGATTTGTCGGTATTCCGTCTGCCCGATGCACTGACCGGCCTGTTACTCATGACAGGCTTTGGTCTGGCATGGGAAGACCCCGGTCGCGATTTGGCGGGCGCTTTCATTGGCGCGGGCGTCGGTGCTGGTGTGTTTCTGGCGCTTCGCATTGCGTATCGCGCGCTGCGCGGCCGGGAGGGGCTTGGGCTGGGTGACGTCAAGATGATGGCCGGCATCGGAGCCGGACTCGGTGCGATGGCTCTGCCGGTCGTGACATTGACGGCGGCCGTTCTCGCATTGGGGGTGGCCCTGCTGGGCGCGGTCTGGCGTGGCGCGCGTCCGGGCGGCGATCAGGCGATTGCCTTCGGTGCGTATCTGGCCCTTGCAGCCGCTTTGGTCTGGGTCTGGCCCGCCGTTTGACAAGACGTCGAAAAAGACGTGGGCGGCAGGTCACCCTACCGCCCACTACGTACCACAAGGCCCATTACTCAAAACCTAGGGTACGATCCACTCACTGACAACGCGGTATCCGACACGCTCTTCGGGTGCCAATTCCGCAATGAAAGCTCCTTTGGACGCAAACCGTTGTCCCGGACCCAATCCCAATTCCGGATGGGTCCCGGGATTTAGCTCATTCTCTGCCTCATGTTCAATGATTTCAAGAACATAATCACGATAAAAATCATCAATCGCGTGCATAAGACCAAACTCGATCATGGTCAGTGCATAGTAGGTCTGCAATTGGATACGGGGATGAGACACCTCAAGGCGCCGGGTGTGCATCCAGCCCCGAATGCGGTACTTTCTTGGGTGGTAAGAGCCGGGTTTGTCATAGGGCCAGACCAGTCGGGTCTGGGCCATAAGTTCAGGCGAAAAGACCCCGAGCGCCGAATCCTTGGCCGCCGAGGGCAGGAAGATGCGCGTTTGCGCGGGCGGACTATCCGCGATCACAGCGACCGCTTCTTCCACGTCCTGCGGCCAGATCACCAGCGTTGTATCGGCAGATTGATCGGCAAGCGCGGCGGCGAGGCCATCGGCACCTTCATAAGCGCGTGTTTCCAGGGCCGTATCCGGCAGAACAAACCCCATGGTTTCCGCGAATGCGCGGGATGGGCGCGTGCCTTGCGGCCCGGTGCCATGGATCTGCACGACACGGGTGGGGGCCGTTGGCTGATCGCCCAGGTGGACCGCCAGCGCCTCGGCCTCGAGCGGCAAACCCCGGTTGAAGTAAACCGAATATCCATAGCGCCCCTCGCCGGGCGTCGGCAATTCGGTATTGGGAAAGATGCAGGGCAAACGCTTGTCGTCGCAAAACCCGCCGATGGCATCCCAAGGGCCCTCGACCAGGCCGCTGACGCTCGCGAAGACAGGCTGATCGGCATATTTCGCCTCGAGTTGATCCCGCCACGTTTCCGGCGGACCGTCGAGCTGCCAGACGTGCAAACGCCAGTAGCGGTAGGCGGAGATGAAATTGGACCGGTAATTGGGCGAGAACGTCGGGTTGCGGGTATCGCCCTCTGTATCCTTGTTCATCCACTCGAAGAAAAGCTCGAGGGTGCGGACCATTGCATCAGCTTCGGCCGGATCGGCGTCAGGGCCGATGATGGTTGCGAAATGGATTTCGCGACCGGTCACACCCGGGTCGATCTCGGTCGACAGCGTCTTGAGAAAAGCCGAGAGATTGGCCACATCCGCCGCGGTCAGGTCATAGCGTGGCATGATCGGATCGAATTCGTGGCCAGCCGCATCGACCCCGTCGCTGAGCGCGCGCGCCAAAAGCTCGTCGTCATAAGCGGGCCGCATGCGTGGCGACCGTACCCGCGCCCAGAATCCGGGCGGCTGCACCTCTTGATAAAGATCCTTGAACATTCGGTTACGGTTGGGAGTCTTCTTCTCGAAAAGCACCTCGCCGATGATGGGCGGCACGTAATTGCCGCCCTCGGAGGTCCCGAAGCCGCTCGGGCGGTGGCAGTTGACGCAGGAGAATTGCGTGCCCGAGATTTTCACGTCACCCTGTGTGATACCGGTGATCGGCTGACCGTCTGCTCCGATCCCGTCCCAGTAGAGTTTGCGCCCTAGTTCAGCATCGCCCGCCTGCCCGGCCGTCGCGCAGAACGGGGCCGAGACCAAAGCCAATGCAAAACCGATCCGACGCATGATCGCCGTAAGCCGTCGTCGAGACATCAATTCACCTCTGGCCGCAGCATTTGGGCGTATTCCTCGGCGAGCTCCTCTGAGCTGAGCAGCCCTTCGAGACGAAGCCAGGGCGCGTCAGCACCTGCGCGCAGGAATGTCAGAGGGCGATGATACATCTTGTTCTCCCCCTTGTAGACGGCATCGAAGGCCCGCACGACGGAAAAGATATCGTCGAATTGGCCGGTGAGCATGACCCAGTTGTCACGCGCGTCGTGCAGCACGGCATAGTCGCGCAGCCGCCGGGGTGTGTCATACTCGGGGTCAATCGAAATCGAGACCATGAGGTAATTGTCGTCTATGGTCGCCAGATCCTGCTGTGTCTGGCCAAAGGTCGCGCTCATGACCGGGCAAATCGTGGCGCAGCTTGTGAAGATGAAGTTAAGCAGGACCGGGCCGTCATACTCCATCAGCTCAGCAAAATTGACCTTCTGGGCGCCCTGATTGCGCAGTGTGAGGGCGGGCATTTCATAATCGTTGAAGCCACGCTTGTACTGAAACCCATCCGGACGCATCGCGGCCTCCTGGGTGTTGGCGTCATCCATACCGAGGTGGTCCGGCATGCGGTGATCCATGGCGGCATGGTCGCCGTGATCCGCAGCATGGTCGCCGTGATCGGCATGATCTGCCGTATGATCCCCATGACCCGCCGTGTGGTCGGCATGGCCCGCCATAGAGTCCGCCTGACCGTGTTTCACATCAGGATCGCTGCCGTGATCATCTGTATGCGAGTGCCCCGTCTGATGATCGTGACTGTGCTCAGCCGGCATGTCATGGCCCGGATGATCCGCCATGGCGGGGTTTGAGGCCGCAAATGCAAGAAACGCCAGCCCGAGGACATGGGCGGGCGCGATGCGGAGGTTGGCCATGGTCTTGGTCATTTCAAGTCTCCATCGAGAAAGTAATGTCTCAAAATGAGAGGAGGACTGGCGGCAGGGATGCCGCCAGCCCCGTTTCAAGAACGTCGCCTAGTGGACAGACCACACCGCAACATCGTGATGCAACGCATCGAACTGGTACATGCGCAGGCGCCGCGACGGCTCATAGCTGAACTCCACCTCCAGATGGTGTTCGCCGACACCGTCTACGTTCACGTAGTCGTTCAACTCCTGCTGCATGCCGCCCCAGGCATTCAGGAAGTTGTTGCGCAGGCTGCGATTGTCGGACACTTGCCAGATCGTATCGTTGACCGGCGTTGGGGCCGACTGTTCCGGGCGCGCCGCAGGCGGCACCGGGATCGGACCATTCCCCGCGACATGGATCCAGAAGTAGTTGCGCCCGAAGGTGAACAGAGGACCAGCACCGCCGACCGGCAGGGTGTTGTGGAAGGTATTCTCCCACCCGCGCAGGCCGCCGAAATCCACCAGGACATAGGCATGCACGTAGTAATCGCCATTCAGAAGCTGAATGTTCATCGTGTCGCCACGCTTGTCCCAGACACCTTCGTCCAGCCGCACCTCGGCATCACCATCGTGGCCCTTGAGCTGGCCATACATGGTATTGTTCAGGAAAAGCACGGTGACGTCGGCATCCTCGGCCATTTCATAACCGGTTGGAAGACGTTTGCGGTTCTGCCAGTCAGCGAATGCCTGACGGATCAGCTTCATCTGGGCCTGAATGATCGACCCGTTCAGACCGCCAAAGCTATGGCGATTGCGGCGGTTCACGGTCATTCCGCCAAGTTCACGGAACATCTGCCACATCCGCTTGGCCGGGGCCGTGTCACCGATCATCCCGATAGCCGCGAGTTTTGTCTCTTCGCTCTCGCGCGGGTTCTGACCGAATACGCCAATTTCCGCGGCGTTTCGAGGCAGGCCGTTGCGCAGCGGCACGAGCACGTTCTCTGTCACCTGAACGCGCGGCGGGTGGTTGCGCCAGCCCCAGTGGTAGCTGAGGTTCCAGAAGCGTGCCGGCGGCATCTTCATGTTGAGCGTGTACTCAAGCCCCTCTTCCATCGGGAAAAACGTCTGGTCCATCCCGATATTGGGCACCCGCGGAAAGGCCGTGCCGCCCTGGGTCAGATCGGGCCCGCCGAGATCGGTCAGGTCCAGTTCGGTCCAATCATCGAAGAACATCGCATAGGGCGCAAAGTCTTCATGGCCGCGGTTGAGGATCTTGACGACATATTCGATCGTCCACTCCTCATCGTTGACCACGGTCGGATCGATATAGGCAGTGTCCGATTCAATGTGGGTGTCATACCAGAGCTGCGTAATCTTGACCGACTTGGTCTCGGGATCAACGGCCTTGGTCTTGAGCCCGCCGAAATAGTGCAGCAGCGGAAAGCCTTCGTATTCGCGCTCGCTGAAACGGCCCTTCATCTCATTGCCCTCGATGATATCGACGGCACGCCGCGCCAGGGTGCGCATATGGTTCGGTGCGACACGCCGGGGATAGTTATAGCAATGCGTGTAGCCCCGGAAATTGCGGCAGATCTGGTGCGGTTTCGAAATGCCCTCGAGTTGATCCATGATCCAGTCGAGATCATCCGTCGGAGACGTCTTGTTGATCTGACGAATGACCGGATCATCGTGCAGGTTGTAGGGGTTGTCCGGCGTCGACGGCAGGGTATTGGGGATCTCGTTGCCCCGGCACGTCTTGGCGTTCTCATAGACTGTCGGCAGCATGTTGGGCGGGTTGGTGCCAAAGCTGTCGCCCTCGGGGAATACCGCGAAACCGGTTGCCGTCTGGAGCGTCGAGCTGTTGCCCTCTGTCACCCGGGTTTCAAACGGAACACGCGGCTGCTGACCGCCATTGGCATGGCCTGACACGTCACAGAACATGTTCAGGTCGAATGGGGTCTGGGCCCAGACGGGTGCCCCCCCCATCATGGCACCGGCGGGCAATGCCATCACCGCGGCCACTCTTATGGATTTACGAAACATTTTCATTGTCTCCGATTCAAATACTGTTCTGGCTTCCCGGTTGCCCGGAGCCATGGATCAGACTTCGCGGTTATGGTTCTGCCTGTCGTTCATGCTGAACACACGCGGACCGGCGCGACGCAGTTTCTCACCCGGTTCGGGCGTCTTCTGCGGCATGACCCAAGTGACACGGTTGGCGGCATCGTCGGGCTGGACATCCCAGGGGAAAGAGCCCCAGAGGCCCGCGCTGCCATTGCCGTAGAACACGACATCGACCTTGCGCTTGCCGGGTAGCGTCGAATGGCTCATTCGATACATCCGGAACGCGAGATCGGCACAGTGCTGCGGCGTTCCCGTCAGGAAATGCCACCCCTTCGGCGCACCGAGTTCCTGGGCATAAGCCTGCATCAGCGCCGGCGTGTCATGCAAAGGATCACGCGAGATCGAATACACGAACACATCGCGCCCCACCTTGTCGCCAAGCTCGGCGACGACCTTGGACAGGTTGCGGGTGATCGGGAAATGCGCCTCGTCCTTGAGGCTCATGAAGTGCAGCATCACGACCTTGTTCTCGATAAAGCCCTCGTAGAAGGACATCCCGAGCCCGTCCTGATTGACCATCATCACATTGGGGAACGAGTCGTTCACCGCAGAGTCGATGACCCCGCCGCTGTTGACCGGGTTGCAAAGCGCCGGCATCTCGTTGGGGTGCAAACTCGCGTTGGCCTCTCGCACTTTTGCAAGGGCGGCCTTGCGGGCCTCGTCTGCGCGCTCCTTGGAACTTCCCGGCGTGGTGTAGAACCCGGCGGTCACTCCAGCAGCCGCCGCGACCGGCAGTCCGGTCATGAATTGACGTCTGTTAGTCATGTCTTTTCCTCTCTTCTTTCAGAGAATAACTTGAAGGTTTCCCGCTCAATCGCCTTCGCCCTCGGGCACGATGTCCCAACGGATCATCATGGCGTGGTCTTCGTGAACAACGTTGTGACAGTGCATCACGTGTTTTCCGAAGAAGTCGCGCCAGCGGCTAAAGAAGGTCACCTCGTCACCCGGCCCAAGCGAGACCACGTCCTTGCGGGCGCGCTCTACCGCGCTTGGCGGACGACCGTTGACCTCAAGGATCTGGAACTCTTCAAAGTGGGTGTGCACAGGATGCGCCCAGGCGTTGCCCTCGTTGCGGAATGTCCAGATCTCGGCAGTGCCCTGCTCGATCTTGGCATCCACGCGGTTGGGATCCATCAGGCGGCCGTTGACCGTCCACAACCCGTTGTCATAGTCGAAAACAAACAGGCGACGACGGCGCACTTCGGACATCCGGACCTTGGGCAAGCGGCGCATCGTGCGCGGAACGCGGGATGGGTCGCGCACCCGCGGGCCTTCACAGCGGAACTCGATGACCGGCATCAGGTTCTCGCCTTCGAGCGTATACCCGGTCGGGCCCGCACCATCGCCGCGGATCTCCAGGTCGTTCAGGACCTGCACCTTGTCGCCATCGCCGAATTTGGAGAAGTCGATGACGACATCAAAGCGGTTGGCGATCCAGAGGTCGACCTTGGGCTCGAGCAGCGGTGCCTCAAGGAGGTTACCGTCGTTCGACAGGATGATCCAGTCGTCGTAATACGGCTCGCCGCCATCGGCCGGGATGACCCGCAGCACCAGACGGTAAAGGCGCGAAGGGCCGCCATTGAGCAAGCGGAAACGGTACTTGCGGCGCTCGACATCCAGATAAGGCTGGATGATCCGGTTGACGGTGATCTTGTCTCCGGTCATGCCCTGCGTCGTATATTGCAGGCGGTTGGAGTCGAACGTGTCCGGCGTGCCCTGCGAGTTGCCAACCTCGACAGGATCGGGGCGCGGCTCGGGATGCGGGGCTCCGTCGGGCGAGAAAAAGTCCCAGATCACCTGACCATTGGGCTGGAACATGACATCGTGCAGGATGAGCGGCACGTCGTATTTTCCGGATGGCAGGCGGAACGCCTTGAAGTTCGGATCTTCCTCGTTGTTCGAGTCGCGCTCGTCAAACAGCAGATAGAACCCCGAGAGGCCCGCGTACACATTGGTTGCCGTGAAATCGAGGCGGTGATCATGATACCACAGGGTGTTCATGATCTCTGTGTTGGACGCGCCCCAGCCATTGGGCGAGCCAGCGGGGAAGTTGGCGTAATGGTGATCCCAGAATTCACCGGGATTGAAGAAATCCTGCGGGATGCCGTCCGACTCGGACGCGGTATGTCCGTTATGCAGGTGCACGGTCGGAGACGGCAGCGCGAAAGTCACATTGCCCGCGCCCACGGTTGGCAGAAGGTTGTTGCGGCGCAGGAAGACCGGCTCGCCATAATTGGCGTGATAGGTCTCGCCGGGGGTGATGCCATTGAAACCCCAATGCCAAGACCCTACATCCGGATCACCGTCTCGGCCCACGACGCCGGGCGTTCCGTCACCGTAGGGGGGTTGCCAGTGATATTTCCAACGAAACTCGGAGATCACTTCCTCGTAGTGCTTTTGCGGCGGGAAGTCGTCAAAGCGCTGATGCCGCGCAGGCTCGATCGGGGGATCGAACGTGTTGGGATCAACCGGCTCTGCGACCGGCATGATGTTGAGCGGCGCCGTGAACGGTTCAACCGCCGGGCTAGACTGCGCAACGATACTCGGTTGAAAAGTATCAGGGAAAACAAGGCCCGACTGGGTAAGGCCGTCTTCGGCACTGTCTGGCCACTGTTCGATCTCGACCGCCCCAGCCTGGGATGCCACGGTCGTGGCGCCCGCAGCACCAAGGCCGAGCTTTAATGCATCTCTTCGTTTCATGCTTTGTCCTCCAGCAGAAAAAGCTTGCGAAATATATAAACGCCACGCTCCAGACATGACGCCACTAACCTCGCGCCAGACCTGCCGCGAGAAAGGAGGGCAAACGCCCCGTTGTCAGGCCAGCCCCGAAGGCCGCCTTGTTTCAGGATCGAGCGAGAGCTCGATGAGATTTGGATAGCAGGCCGGAAGGGTGAGTAATGTGTGGCCCGAGCGGATCAGTGACCCGCTAAATCTTATTCAAAAGGATAGAGCAATTGCTCCCTGTTAAGCATAGTATGCCAGTTGTTTTTCACGACAGCGGTATCCGTATGGACACAGATATCGCGCTTATCTGACCATAAAAGGTCGCACCTAACAACGGTAACATTTTCGTTATCTTGGTGTAATTTCGCTTCCTGTGGCACTAGCAGGCATCGGCTGACCCTTTAGGCATTGATTGTAAATCATATTTTACATCACAAAGGGTTGAATTTAATTGAACGAAACATAAACAAACACACGGAAAAATTGAAATTATGACAGCTTCGGGCTGGCTTTCCGCTGTGCTTTCCTAGCCGCGCCCCATTATCCGAACGGATATAGTCCGACGTTGGCCGCCACGCAGTATCTCGACCGCGAATTCATCCGACTCGGCGAGGATGGCTCCGGCGTTCTCCAGCGTCTCGGGATCGGACACGGAATAGCCGTTGACGCGCAATACCAGGTCACCTCGGCGCAGGCCTACCAGGTCGTAAATCTGGCCCTCGCGCACCCACAATATCTCGGGAAAAACCTCTCCGCGGCCACCATTTGCGGCCACCATCCGAACGCTTCCCGCGCGGCCAAGAACCCGGCGCATGTCGCGCCCGGCAAAGACGCTCGAGGGCAGCTCAGCCTCGTCAGCTTGCACGGAACCGCCATTAACCAGACGCGCGAGCATTTCATCGGCGGTCTCTTCAAACGCGATGAGCACAGGCTCGCCGTCGCGGTCGATCCAGACGCCGTCAGGGGCAATCTCGCGCACGGTCTCGCCACCAATAAGCCGATCACCGGCACGGATGAGGCTGTCACCGTCCGACGCTGTCAGGATCGCCCAGCCATTCTCGACCCCCGCGACCAGCCCCACCAGTCTGTACTTTTCGCGCTTTTTGGGAGGCGCCTGAGCCTTGGGTGGATCGGGCACATAGGGATCGAAAACAGCCGGCCATTCATCGGGTACCGGCTCGGACGTGGCATTCTCGACCGCAGCGAGAGCCGCACCAATTTGAACCGGCGCAGGCTGATCCACCCCGCGCGCCAGCACCATGAGCCCCACCTGTCCCGCGCCATAGCCAAAACAGACGGCCGCAATCAGGGTGAGGAGACCAGCACCACGCATGTGTCAGGCCCGCTGCTCCGGCGCGCGGTCAATTCTATGAGTGGCGGTGCAAATCATGGTGCGCGTTCCTCGGGCCCACAAAGTGCGGGCAATGCAATAGGCATATACCAATGCGACGATCATAGCCGCGGCCGCTGGGCGCGACAACGCTTTATGCGTCCTCAGCCATCGGTGCGACAGACAGCGGCAGTTGCCATTCGTCCGGGTGCGAGCATTCCGATTTCGGGCGCGCGAGCAGGATGCGCGCGTGAAAATGGCCAGTCGTCTCGACGCCTTCGGTGTCATGCCCTGCCGCGCGGGCATTCTCAATGGCGTGGGCCTCTTCTTCAGGCCCCTCAAAACGACGGTGCACAAAGGGAGCGATAGGCAGGCTCTCAACCACAAGGCCATGCGCGCGCATCACCTCGGCCGCCTCGGGGCGCTCGTTTCCGCGTATCGGCGAGGTCATCACCCAAGGCTTGACCGGGCCGCACGCCTCGAGCAGGCGGTCGAGCGCACGCGGCATGAGTTGCGCGACCGAGCCGCACTCAACGATCATGTCGCAGCGCGCCAAATCATCCGCGAGCGCGCGTGACGGTGCTGCATGCTCCAGATCCTCGACAAAGCCGGATTGAAAGAGCCCCACCTCGCGCCCGTAGGCCACCGCATTGGGCATCACGTCGAGCCCGGTCACATGCAAGCCCACGTCTTTCCGGCGCACGCTGTCGAGCCAGTCCCGGTCCCACGCGATCACCTCGGCAGACGTGGCGCGTTCAAACCGCGGCTGCCTGTAGCGGGCAAAGACATCTGAAAGACGCAGATCATGCGCCAGGAGCGCGGCGACAACACCATAACTGCTGGCGAAATCGACAACCCGCGCAGCGCGCAGCCCGCGCAGCCGCATGACTTCTGCCAGCCCGGCGCGAAAGGCCGCCACGGCGTGATGCTGGTTGCGATAGCCCAACCCATCCATCATGCGAAAATAGGCCCGGCAGTCGGGTTGATCATAGGTCTCGTCAAAGATCGTGACAAAACCGGTTTCAGACGGTTCGGATAGGGTGGCCATGGGCAGATCACTTTGGCTTAACTGGCGCCGCACCTGCGGCAGAGACATGTGCAAGGTTGCCGCGCGGGCCGTTCATTACAACCGAAATCACACAATTTCGTACATTCACCCACGCAACCGTGACGCAAACCGCGCGTTTGAAACAATGTTTCGCGGCTCTTTCACCATCGTGACCAGACGTGCGCGCGTCACGCTTGTATGACGCGCGCATAGCGCGCAATCTATTGGTGTTCCACCCCAACTTCAGGACCCCGCCATGAGCCAGGCCAGCGCACAGACCATTCCCGACGCGTCCAAAGTGATGATGGGGGCGACACTTGCCTGGGTGGCGGTCCTTATCTACGCCTCGTCCAACTCCATAGTCTCGCTGTTGGCCGAAATCGGTTCGGAAAACAGAGTGATGGGGCGCAACGTCATCACGTATTGCAACCTGCTGTTCGTCGGCTCCCTCATGTCGATGGTTCCTATGATCATGATGTTCTGGAGGGATTGGAGCTGGGACAATCTGCGCGCGCTGACCCGGGGACATTGGGTCATCCTGACGCTCTCGGCCTTCTTCTCTTCGGCCCTGACACCGGGGCTGTTTTTTTATGCCCTTGAGCACACCACCGTCACCAATGTGGTGTTGATGGGCCGCATCGAGCCGCCGCTCTTTCTGCTGGCCGCCTGGGTGATCCTGCGCGAAGAGTTCGAGCCGTGGTCCTTTGCCGCCGGGCTTGTGGCGCTCGGCGGTGCCGTGCTGATGATCCTGATGAATAACGACGGCACTGAATTCATGCTCGGCAAGGGTGAGATCGGCGCGCTTTTGGCGACGCTCTCCTATATCGCCTCGACGCTCATCGCTCGCACCGGGCTGCGCGGCATTCCAATGGGTATTTTTGCCATATATCGCACAGCGGTCGGCACGACATTCTACTTCTTCCTCGCGATCTATCTGTTTGGCGCGGATCATTTCCGGGATGTGTTTCACCCGGTCGTCTGGCAGTGGGTCTGGATCTACGCGCTTATCGTGGTGATCGGCGGACAGTTCGCCTGGGCACTTGGGCTGAAATATGCGCGCTCTGGCGATGTGTCTCTGGCGACGTCCTTTTCCCCGCTGGCCGCGATCCTGATTGCCATGGTTCTCTTGGGCGAAGATCCGGGGCCGGGCCTCATCCCCGGTGGGGCCATAATCTTGCTGGCGGTGGGAATTGGTCAATATGGACGTATGCGCCGCCGCCATCGCGAAGATTGCGCGACGCGCAAGCAGGCACAGGAACGCGCGCTGGAGCACGAAGGCGAAGTGAACTTCAAAGGAGCATAGGCCCGCAGGCAAGACAGACGGGATGTCCGCTCAACAAGACCTTCAGAAATTGCCGGCAGATGGATGCCGTTGTGCGATCGGGTTGCCATAGCCGGGCCGCAGAGCCTCCGGCAGGGACGCATAGCTTTGAAACAATTCCGGTGCCGCTTTCGCCGCTCGCTGATCGGCAACGGCGCTCAGCGCCGCGAGGCCAGCCTCCTTGATCGCAAGGCCATCCGTGACTTCGGGGACAAGGTCGGGAGAGAACCCGATGATCTCGCGGCCCGCATCCTGCACAGGCATGAGCCAAAGATTGCCGGGCAACGTTTCCAGCAACATCTCGTGCAGGGTGACCGCCTCGGCCAGTGCCTCACCGCCACCCGCCTTGGGATAGGGTGCCAAGACACACACCTCGGTAGCGTGGGCATGCGCGGAAAAATCACGCGCCTCGTCCAGCGGCAAAACGCGCGCTGTCGGAAAATGCGACAAGAGTTCCCGCAAAAGGCGAGAGGTCGCCGTATCGACCTCTTCAAGATAGATCGTGGCACGGGTTCCAGCAGTCAGCCGATGCGCGATCGCCGCGAGAGAATGATTGATCACTTGCGCGCCATCGCGGGCCAGCACAACCATTTCATTGGTCAGTCGACGGCTCTGTCTGCTGAAGAAAAAGGCGAGGATCTGTTCGGCCATCCCGTTATAGTGGTGGACGTCACGCGTATCGTGGACGATCCGGCCAATATCCACCTCGGCCACATCATAGCCCGCCGCGTGCACGCGCACCATCACGTCGATATCAACCGCATAATCACCGGTGAGATGGTCATGTGCGATCAAGGATCGATCAAAGGCGTAGAGGCCGGAATTGGGCGCGCGCAAATGCGAGAGCCCGGGAAATAGCTGGTGCAAGGCCGGCATGACAAGTAGCCGCGTCATCGGCATGTTGTCTTTGGGATCTTGCCAGGCGCCCTTGATCAGCCCCACACCGGGCGCGCGCGCTTGGGGTATGCGCGCGAAAAGATGTGTGTCGAACTTGTCGAGATCTGCATCAACCTTCATGATCCAGTCATGTCGAGCGGCCTTGATACCGGCGCGCACAGCATGGCCCATGCCCGTATGTCGCTCGGCAATGACAGTTGCCCCCGCACTCCGCGCCTGATCAGAGGTGGAATCAGTCGAGCCATTGTCGATCACGACAACTTCGTCCACGTCGGGAATGTCGCGCAGGACACCGACAACGCGAGAGATCGTTTGGGCCTCATTCCTGGCGGGGATTATGACACTGACCGGCTCGGCCATTTCTACTCCTCTGACGCATCGCGCCAAGACATCCTGTGAAACAAATCTAGTATGCCACACAGAACATAACAACAGATGATGGTTTCACGACCTAAAAAGCTGTTGTGAACGCCTGTAACCTTATTGTCGAGAAGAAAGCCCTAGAACGCCAGTGTCGCCTGCATCGCCCGTGCCCAGGAGTCTGTCTTGGCACGCCGCATTTCCTCGGGCATTTGCGGCAGGAATTGCCGCTCCAGCGCCCAGGTCTCGGCGAACTCGGCCTGCCCGGGATAAAGCCCGATCTGCATCCCCGCCAGCCATGCCGCGCCAAGCGCCGTGGTCTCCAGAACCTCGGGCCGGTCCACCGGCGCGTCGATGATATCCGACAGAAACTGCATCGCCCAATCGCTGGCACTCATTCCTCCGTCTACTCGCAGAACCGCATCCGCGCCATGCCCGGCCCAGTCGTCACGCATCGCCTGCAACAGGTCACGGGTCTGGAAGCCCACGCTTTCAAGAGCGGCGCGCGCGAACTCCTCGGGCCGGGAATTGCGCGTCAGGCCAAAGATCGCGCCCCGGCACTCGGGCCGCCAGTAGGGCGCGCCGAGGCCGGTGAAGGCGGGCACGAGGATGACGTTCTGATTGGGATCGGCCTTTTCCGCCAGGGGCTGCGTCTCGCTCGCGTGGCGGATCATCTTGAGCCCGTCGCGCAGCCATTGCACCACCGCGCCCGCGACAAAGATCGAGCCCTCCAGCGCATAGGTGGGCTGGCCGTCCAGCTGATAGGCGATGGTCGTCAGAAGCCGGTTCTTGGACACGACGGGCGTCGTTCCGGTATTCAGGAGCGCGAAACACCCCGTGCCATAGGTCGATTTCAGCATGCCCGGCTGAAAGCAGGCCTGCCCCACCGTCGCCGCCTGCTGATCGCCCGCGACACCGCGAATGGGGATTTCGCGACCGAAGAGATCGGCGCGCGCATGGCCGTAATCATCGGCGCTGTCGCGCACCTCCGGCAGCATCTGCATGGGGATGTCGAGCAACTCGCAGATCGTCTGGCTCCACCGTCCCTTGCGAATATCGTAAAGCAGCGTGCGCGCGGCATTGGTGGCGTCGGTGGCATGCACGCGGCCGCCCGTCAGCTTCCAGATAAGAAAGCTGTCCACCGTGCCAAAGAGCAGATCCCCCGCCGCCGCCTTGTCGCGCGCGCCCTCGACGTTCTCCAGTATCCAGCGCAGTTTCGTGCCCGAAAAATACGGATCGAGCAACAGCCCCGTGCGCTCGGTCACCATCGGCTCATGCCCCGCCTCGCGCAGCTGCGCGCAATACTCGGCGGTGCGCCGGTCCTGCCAGACGATGGCGCGGTGAACGGCCTGACCGGTGTGGCGGTCCCAGACCACCGTGGTCTCGCGCTGATTGGTGATGCCGATGGCGGCGACATCGGCGATATTCAGCCCCGCCTTTTCGATCACCGCGCGGCAGGTGCCCGCCGTGGTCGACCAGAGGTCCGTCGCCTCATGCTCCACCCAGCCCGATTGCGGAAAGTGCTGGTCGAACTCTTCCTGTGCCACGGCCCTGATCCGCATCTCCGCGTCGAACAGGATCGCGCGGCTCGACGTGGTGCCCTGGTCGATGGCGAGGATATGGGTCATGGGCGGGCTCCCGTATTAGTGTCTTTCATCCTCGGGCCTGACCCGCGGATCTCACTGTCACACGTCATCCTCGGGCGTGACCCGAGGATCTCCGGGGTCAGCAGATCATCCGGTCAAGCCGGATGATGACCGACAAGGTATACCCCGGGTCACGCCGGATGATGACGTATCAATGGGCCACCGGGGCGCGCCGAACGCGCCCCGATGCGTGTCGTCACTGCCAGGACTTGATCAGCTCATCATAGGCGATGGTCACAGGCTCTTCGTCTTCATTCTCCAGCGCCGCCTTGGGGGCGCCGGGCTGGCTCAGCCAATATTCGGGGTCCCGCTCTTCGTTGAGCCTGGGCCCGATATCGCCCTGGATGCCCGCACGTTCCAGACGCTGGAGCACGCGCTCCTGATCCTCGCACAGACCGTCGAGCGCCTCTTTCGGGGTCTTGGCCCCCGACATGGCGTCGCCGATGTTCTGCCACCACAGCTGCGCCAGCTTCGGATAATCCGGCACGTTGGTGCCCGTAGGCGACCACTGCACGCGGGCGGGTGAGCGGTAGAATTCCACCAGACCGCCCAGCTTGTCGGCGCGCTCGGTAAAGCTGTCATGCTGGATCGTCGACTCGCGGATGAAGGTCAGGCCGGTATGGGCCTTCTTCACGTCCACCGTCTTGGAGGTGACGAACTGCGCATAGAGCCATGCGGCCTTGGCGCGGTCCACGGGGGTGGATTTCATCAGGGTCCAGCTGCCTGCATCCTGATAGCCCACCTTCATGCCGTCCTGCCAGTAGACACCGTGCGGCGAGGGGGCCATGCGCCACTTGGGCGTGCCGTCCTCGTTCATCACCGGCAGGTCGGGCTTGACCGAGGCGGCGGTAAAGGCGGTGTACCAGAACATCTGCTGCGCGACATTGCCCTGCGCGGGGATCGGGCCCGCCTCGGAGAAGGTCATGCCGGCCGCCGCCGGGGGCGAATATTTCTCAAGCCATTCGATCGCCTTGGTCACGGCATAGACGGCCGCCGGGCTGTTCGTCGCCCCGCCACGGTCCACGCAAGAGCCGGTGGGCTGGCTCTGCTCATTGACGCGGATGCCCCATTCATCGACCGGCAGGCCGTTGGGCTCGCCCACGTCTCCCATCCCGGCCATCGACATCCACGCGTCGGTGTAGCGCCAGCCAAGCGACGGGTCTTTCTTGCCGTAATCCATGTTGCCAAAGACCTCGGTCTCAACACCCATATGGCTCAGGTCGCGCCCGGTGAAGAACTCGGCGATGTCCTCATAGGCCGACCAGTTGACCGGCACGCCCAGATCATAGCCATAGGCCTCCTTGAAATCGGCCTGGTTCTTCTCGTCGTTGAACCAGTCATAGCGGAACCAGTAGAGGTTCGCGAATTGCTGGGTCGGCAACTGGTAGACCTTGCCATCGGGACCGGTGGTGAACGACAGCCCGATGAAGTCGTCGATATCGAGCGTCGGGCTGGTCACATCCGCGCCCTCGCCCGCCATCCAGTCGGTCAGGTTGCGCACCTGCTGATAGCGCCAATGGGTGCCAATGAGGTCAGAATCGTTGACATAGCCGTCATAGATGTTCTCGCCCGACTGCATCTGCGTTTGCAGCTTCTCGACCACGTCGCCTTCGCCAATGAGGTCATGGGTGACCTCGATGCCGGTGATCGCGGTAAACGCCGGGGCCAGCACCTTGGATTCGTAGCTATGGGTGTCGATGGTCTCCGACACCACCTTGATCTCCATGCCCGCGAAAGGCTGCGCCGCGTCGATGAACCATTGCATCTCGGCTTCCTGCTCGGCGCGGCTCAGCGACGACAGATCGCCGATCTCCTCGTCGAGGAAGGCCGTCGCGGCCTCCATATCCGCGAAGGCGGGCCCGGCCATCAGGCCCAGCGTCACCAGCGCGGTGGTTGTTTTCAATCGCAAGTTCATTGATTTTCCTCCCTATCAGAACTCTTGAAGTGGATGATCCCGATCTAGACCCAGCGGAACACCGCCGCAGCATAGATCAGGCAGACGATCAGCGCATAGGGTTGGTTCGCGCCGACAAGTCCGAGCCAGGCCAGATTGATGAAGGCCGAGCCCAGAAGCGTGATGAAGAGACGATCGCCGCGCGTCGTCTCGATCCTGAGTATCCCCACGCGGGGCGTCTCGGGGAATTTCAGAGCAAGCACCGTGAAGGTGATCAGCAGCCCCGCGATCGTCAGGAAAAAGATTGCCGTGGGGAATGTCCATGCCATCCATGCCATCAGTCTGGCCTCCCTCTTGTGCAAGCCGTCATCGTCCGGCTTGACCGGACGATCTCTTTGACCAGAGATCCTCGCGTCAGGCCCGAGGATGACGTGTATCCCGGGCGCGTGTCATCCTCGGACTTGATGCGAGGATCTCTTGAAAGATCGTGCGTCGCAGCAGTCACGCCCCGCAGATATCCTGCCACAGATCCCGCCAGCCGGGATTGTCCCGCTCGACCAGCGCGATTTTCCAATCGCGGGTCCAGCGTTTCAGCGCCTTCTCGCTCCGGATCGCCTCGCCAAACTCGCGATGCGCTTCGAACCAGACGAGGCGCGTGAGGTTGTAGCGGTCGGTAAAGCCCGGCAGGGCATGGGTGCGATGTTGCCAGAGCCGATGCGTGAGGTTGCCGGTCATGCCGATGTAAAGCGTCCCGCGCGGCTTGTTGGTGACGATATAGACGGCAGGTTGTCGCATCATGGCAGGGGTCGTGCTGCGTTTGGCCAGAGATCCTCGGGTCAAGCCCGAGGATGACGCGGGCAAAGGGGCCACCGTCATCGTCCGGCTCGACCGGACGATCTCTTCGGCCAGGGATCCTCGGGTCAGGCCCGAGGATGACATGGGAATGGCTAACAAACCGTTCCATCACACCCTCCCCAAGGCAAAGCCCTTGGCAATGTAGTTCCGCACGAAATAGATCACGAGTGCCCCCGGCAGAATCGTCAGCACCCCCGCCGCCGCGAGCACGCCCCAGTCGAGGCCCGAGGCCGACACCGTCCGCGTCATCGTGGCCGCAATCGGCTTGGCGTCCACGCTGGTCAGCGTGCGGCTGAGCAGCAGTTCCACCCATGAGAACATGAAGCAGAAGAACGCCGCCACGCCGACGCCCGACGCGATCAGCGGCATGAAGATCTTCACGAAGAAACGCGGGAAGGAATAGCCGTCGATATAGGCGGTCTCGTCGATTTCCTTCGGGACCCCGCGCATGAACCCTTCGAGGATCCACACCGCCAGTGGCACGTTGAAGAGCGTATGCGCCAGCGCCACTGCGATATGCGTGTCAAAGAGGCCGACCGACGAATACAGCTGAAAGAACGGCAGCGCGAAAACGGCGGGCGGGGCCATGCGATTGGTCAGCAGCCAGAAGAACAGGTGCTTGTCGCCGAGGAAATTGTACCGGCTGAACGCGTAGGCCGCTGGCAGCGCCACCGCGACCGACAAGAGCGTGTTCATCGTCACGTAGATGATCGAATTGACATAGCCCATGTACCAGCTCGAATCCGTCAGGATCGTCACGTAGTTCTGGAACGTCAGGTTCTGCGGCCATAGCGAGAAGGTGCCGAGGATCTCGTCATTGGTCTTGAGGCTCATGTTGATGAGCCAGTAGATCGGCAGCATCAGGAACAAGAGATACAGCAGCATCACCCAGTTGATCCGGGGCAGGCTGCGGGCGCGCGTTGTGGTTGCAGTGCTCATCGGCTCAAGCCCTCCCTCGCCCTGTCATCCTCTGGCTTGACCAGAGGATCTCTTGCCCCGCAGATCCTCGGGTCGAGCCCGAGGATGACGACTGCCTTGGCGAGACCAGGCATCACTTGCCCTCCCGTTTGTCGAGATTGACCATGACGGTGTAGAACACCCATGAAATCAACAGGATCACGAGGAAATACATGATCGAGAAGGCCGCCGCCGGGCCAAGGTCGAACTGCCCCAGCGCCATCTTCACCAGATCAATCGAGAGGAAGGTGGTGGCGTTGCCAGGGCCCCCACCGGTGACCACGAACGGCTCGGTATAGATCATGAAACTGTCCATGAAGCGCAAAAGGATGGCGATCATCAGCACGCCCATCATCTTGGGCAATTCGATATAGCGGAACACCGCCCAGCGGCTCGCCTGATCGATCTTGGCGGCCTGGTAATAGGCGTCGGGGATGGATTGCAGCCCGGCGTAGGCCAGCAGCGCCACCAGCGAGGTCCAGTGCCAGACATCCATCACAATGAGCGTCACCCAGGCATCCAGCGCATCCTGCGTATAGTTGTAATCAACCCCGATCGCATCCAGCGTATAGCCCAAGAGCCCGATATCGACGCGACCGAAGATCTGCCAGATCGTGCCCACCACGTTCCACGGGATCAGCAGCGGCAGCGACATCAGCACAAGGCACAACGACGCCCAGACGCCCCGCTTGGGCATGTTGAGCGCCACAAAGACACCCAGCGGAACCTCGATGGCGAGAATGGTCGCGGAAAAGATCGCCTGCCGTCGCAGGGCGTTCCACATCCGGTCATCCTCGAGCAGTTCGCGGAACCACATCAACTTGTCATCAAGCGGGTAGAATTCCCCGGCAAAGGCATCCTGAATGGAATAGTTGACCACCGTCATCAGCGGAATGACGGCAGAGAACGCCACCAGAATGAGAACCGGCAGCACAAGGAACCACGCCTTTTGATTGACCGTCTTGTCCATCACGCGGCCTCTCTCTTGTTACTGTGACTATAGTATCCGTCATCCTCGGGCCTGACCCGAGGATCTCCCGGCCAGCAGATCATCCGGTCAGGCCGGATGATGACGGTTGCGCGCGTCTGCGTCATGCCGCCACCCCCTTGCGTGACAGGGGCGACACGCGCCAGTCGTCGGAATAGACATTGACCGCCCCGGGCTCGAACACCACGCGGCTCAGGTCGGCGGGCACCTCCGCGCCCTCGGGAGCAATGGCATTGACAGCCTGCCCTTCGAAATCGCAACGGATGATCTTGTGGCGGCCCACATCCTCGACCCGCTTGAGGCGCACGCCAAGGCCATTCTGCCCCTCGGCCATCGCCACGAATTCCGGCCGCACCCCGATCTGCACACGGCCCTCTGGCCGCCCGTAATCGGCGCCAAGCGGAATTTCCGTGCCGCCCACGATGGCGGTCTCCCCCTCGACCCGCGCGTCGAGCAGGTTCATCCCCGGTGACCCGATGAAATAGCCCACAAAGGTATGCTCGGGCCGCTCGAAGAGTTCCTCGGGCGTGCCCACCTGCACCACGCGCCCGTCATGCATCACCACCACCTTGTCGGCAAAGGTCAGCGCCTCGGTCTGGTCATGGGTGACATAGATCATCGTGTGGCCAAACTCGTGATGCAGCGCCTTGAGCTGCGTGCGCAACTCCCATTTCATATGCGGATCGATCACCGTCAGCGGCTCGTCGAACAACAGCGCGTTCACATCCTCGCGCACCATGCCCCGGCCAAGGCTGATCTTCTGCTTGGCATCAGCCGTCAGCCCGCGCGCCTTACGGCCGAGAACATCCTCCATCCCGATCATCTTGGCGATGGTCTGCACCCGCTCGGCCACATAGGCGGGTTTGGCCCCGCGATTGCGCAGCGGAAAGGCCAGGTTGTCGCGCACGCTCATGGTGTCGTAGACCACCGGAAACTGGAACACCTGCGCGATATTGCGCTCGGCGGTGACCTGCCCTGTCACGTCCTGATCGTTGAACAGGATGCGCCCCCGCGACGGATGCAACAGCCCGGAAATGATGTTCAGCAGCGTGGACTTGCCACAGCCCGACGCGCCCAGGAGCGCATAGGCCTCGCCATCGCCCCAGACGTGGTTGAGTTCCTTGAGCGCATAATCGTCCTCGCCGCCGGGATTGGGCAGGTAGCTATGCGCCAGATTGTCGAGCGTGATCTTTGCCATTCTCTCCCCCTCAGGCGGCCTGCGCATAGGGCGCCGGGGCCACCAGCGCGCCATCCGTCTCGAACACGTAAACATGCGCGGGATCGAGATAGACCCGCAAATCGCGGCCCGGCTCCAGTTCCCGTACCCCGTGGATCAACCCGACCCAGCGCTCGCCATGATGATCGAGATGCACGAAGGTCTCCGACCCGGTGATCTCGGTCACGCTCAGCGTGGTATCAAAGGCCATGACCTCGCCCTGCGCCTCCAGCTCCAGATGATTGGGCCGGAACCCGGCGACATAGTCGCCATCTGCCAGATCAGCCATGCCGCCTATGGCAGCGGCACTCTGCCCATCGCCGAAACTGATCCGCGCGCCGGATTTGGTCACCGGCAGGAAATTCATCGGCGGATCACTGAACACGCGCGCCGTGGTGGCGTCCTGCGGCTGACGGTAGACCAGCGGCGTGGGCCCGAACTGCGTGACCCGCCCCTCCCACAGCGTGGCGGTGTTGCCGCCCAGAAGCAGCGCCTCTTCCGGCTCGGTCGTGGCATAGACAAAGATGCTGCCCGCCTCCTCGAAGATCTTGGGGATCTCGGCGCGCAACTCCTCGCGCAGCTTGTAGTCGAGATTGGCCAGCGGCTCATCGAGCAGCACCAGACCGGCATCCTTGACCAGCGCCCGCGCCAGCGCGCAGCGCTGCTGCTGCCCGCCCGACAGTTCCAGCGGCTTGCGGTCCAGCATCGGCGACAATTGCATCAGATCGGCGGTCTTGCGCACCGCCGCGTCGATCTCGGCCCTGGATTTGCCCATCAGCTTCATCGGCGAGGCAATGTTGTCATAAACGGTCATCGACGGGTAATTGATGAACTGCTGATAGACCATCGCCACCTTGCGATCCTGCACGCGCATGCCGGTCACGTCCTGCCCCTGCCACAGGATCCGGCCCGTGGTGGGCGCATCAAGCCCCGCCATCAGCCGCATGATCGAGGTCTTGCCCGAGAGCGTCGGGCCGAGCAGCACATTCATCGTGCCCGCCTCGAGCGTCAGGTCGGTCGGATGGATATGCATCCGACCGTTGACCCGTTTCGACACCCCCTCCAATGTCAGCGTCATTGCCTCTTGTCCCCGCTCATCCCTTGGCCGCATAGGGGGCGGCATCGCTTGCGCCCCGTTCTTGCCGCATCCATTCGTCCAGCGCCGCGATCTGCTCGGGGCGCATCTTCAGCCCCAGCCGCGTGCGCCGCCAGACCACATCCGCCGCCGCGCGCGCATATTCCCGGCGCATCTGCCAGCGCACCTCGGCCCCGGTCAGCGTCGCGCCGAACTCGGGGCCAAGGTCCTCCGCCGATTGCGCATCGCCCAAAATCTCCCGCGCTTCGGTGCCATAGGCGCGCACCAGCCGCCGTGCCCAGTCCGGGCCAAGGAACGGATAGGCCGTCTGTAAATCCTTCACCAGCCGGTCGAACCCGTCAACGGCGAAATCCCCGCCGGGCAGGGCGACGCCCGCCGTCCAGTCCTGTCCTGACTTGGGAAAGAAGGGCGTGAGCCTTGCCAGTGCCGCCTCGGCCAGCTTGCGATAGGTGGTGATCTTGCCGCCGAACACATTGAGCAGCGGCGCGCCCTGCCCCTCACTCAGCGACAGCACGTAATCGCGGGTCGCCGCCGTGGCCGATTTCGCCCCGTCATCATAAAGCGGCCGCACGCCCGAATAGCTCCAGACGATATCATCGCGCGTCACCGGGCGTTTGAAATACTGACTCGCGAAATTGCACAGATACGCGGCCTCGTCCGGGGTGCATTCGGGCGTCACATCCGCATCCGTATGCTCGGCATCGGTGGTGCCGATCAGGGTAAACTCGCCCTCGTAGGGAATCGCGAAGATGATCCGCCCGTCGCCGCCCTGAAAGAAATAGCACTTGTCGTGATCATAGAGCTTGCGGGTGACGATATGGCTGCCGCGCACCAGCCGCACCCCTTCCGAGGAGTTGAGCCGGAGCGTATTGGAAATCACGTCCTTGACCCAGGGACCGCCCGCATTGACCAGCGCGCGCGCCTGCACCACGTCGGCGGCGCCGCTCTCTCGATCCTCCAGCGTCACGGTCCAAAGATCGCCCTCGCACTCGGCGCTGCGCACCTTGGTCCGCACCCGGATGCGCGCGCCGCGCGCCTCGGCATCGCGGGCGTTGAGCACGACAAGGCGGCTATCCTCGATCCAGCAGTCGGAGTATTCGAACGCCTGCGCGAACCTGTCCTTGAGCGGCGTGCCCTCGGGCGCGTCCGTCAGGTCGAGCGTGCGGGTCGCGGGCAGGATCTTGCGCCCGCCCAGATGGTCATAGAGAAACAGCCCCAACCGGATCAGCCAGGCCGGCCGCCGCCCCTTCATCCAGGGCATCACGAAGCTCAGGATACGCGAGGTCGGCGTCTCGGCCTCAAAGCGCATGTCGCGGTGATAGGGCAGCACGAAGCGCATCGGCCAGCTGATATGCGGCATCGCGCGCAGCAGTGTCTCGCGCTCGATCAGCGCCTCGCGCACCAGGCGGATCTCGAAATATTCCAGGTAACGCAGCCCACCGTGAAACAGCTTGGTCGAGGCCGAGGAGGTTGCCGAGGCGAGATCGTTCATCTCGGCCAGCTCGACCGACAGACCGCGCCCCGCCGCATCACGTGCGATGCCGCAGCCGTTGATGCCGCCGCCAATGACGAACAGATCGACGATGGTGTCCTCCCGGCTTTGCACGCGCCCCTCCTCCAAAGGTGTGAGCGGAAACGAACCATTTTTCGCGGCGTATCGTCAAGAAATAATGTTCGTTTATTTTCTTTTTCATTCGCTGATACTGATTTTATTGAAGAAATTACCTGCTCGGCAGATTTCGCATTCGCAATCACAGGCCTGCCACGAACTGACGCAAGGTAAATCGCGCCTGCACGCGCCCGATTCGCCTGTCCGCGCCGCAGCGCAGCGGAGGAGGGGCTTGCGCACGGCATCAAAACGAACATAATCGAACCGAACCACGATCAAGGCCCGCCATGTCGCAAACCTTCCGCCAGCCCGATATTCTCGAGATCGCCCGCGCCGAGGGCAAGGTCACAGTCGAGGGTCTCGCCGAGCGCTTCGATGTCACCGTCCAGACCATCCGCCGCGACCTCACCGAACTGGCCAATGCCGGCAAGCTGGAGCGCGTCCACGGCGGCGCGATCCTGCCCTCGGGCGTCAGCAACATCCTCTACGAGGAACGCCGCCGCCTGAACGAGCCCGCCAAACAGGCCATCGCCCGCGCCTGCGCCGCCGCGATTCCCGATGACGCGTCGCTGTTTCTCGATATCGGCACCACGACCGAGGCGGTGGCGCGCGAATTGATGGATCACCGCAACCTGATGGTGGTGACCAACAACATGAACGTGGCGCAGATCCTGCTCGCCAATACCGATTGCGAGATCGTCGTCGCGGGCGGCGCGCTGCGGCGCTCGGATAATGGCCTTGTCGGCAACCTGACCGCGCGCACCATCGAGAATTTCAAGTTTGACTACGCGATTCTGGGCTGTTCCGCGATGGATGAAGATGGCGACATGCTCGATTTCGACATTCAGGAAGTGGTCGTCGGCCAGACCCTCCTCAACCGCTCGCGCGAGGTGTTTCTGGCCGCCGATCACTCCAAGTTCCAGCGCAGCGCACCGGTGCGCATCGGCTCGCTGCGCGATGTCGACCAGATGTTCACCGACACGCCCCTGCCCGCGGGCCTAGACGAAAAATGCCTGGCATGGGGCACGCAGGTGCACGTCGCCGATGCTGCGGCGCGGCTGCGCCCGATCCGTTCGGCCGCTCAGCCCACCTGAAACACCTTGTCGCGCGCGGTATGACCCCGGATCAGCACGAGCCGCGATTTTGCCACGCCAAGCGCCTTGGCCATGAGCTTTTGCACCGCCGCATTGGCCTTGCCGTCCTCCGGCACTGCGGTCACATAGACGCGAAGGACATCACCCTCGGCCACGATGCGGTTGCGCGCAGCCCTCGGTGTGACGCGCAGGGCGATCTGCGTGCCGGGCCGGGCAAGATGGCTGAGGTCGGGGTCGCGCATGCGCCCTGATAGCGCACGATCCTACCCGGCCCAAGGGATTTGTCAGGATGAAGCCTTGACCCCGGGCGCGCGCTTGCCGACATGTGGGCGGTGTCATCACCGGAAAGGCCGCCCATGCCCACGCCCAACCCTGCCGCGCTCGACTTTCTGCAAACCCGCCGGTCGCGGCCCGCCAAGACGCTCGGCCTGCCGGTGCCCGACCGGGCCGCGCTGCGCCCGCTGTTGCAAGCCGCGCTGCGGGTGCCCGATCACGGCAAGCTGGAGCCGTGGCGGCTGATTGTGCTGGAGCGCGCGGCGCTGTTGCGGCTGGCCGGTCTGGTGCCCGAGGTGGGGGCACGCCTGGGCAAGTCGCCCGAGGACATCGCCAAGGGACAGGCGCAGTTTGCCGATGCGCATCTCGCCGTGGCCGTGATCGAAAGCCCGAAAGCCTCGGACAAGATCCCAGCGCTCGAGCAGACCTATTCGGCGGGCTGCGTTTGTCTCGGGCTGCTGAATGCCGCGCTCGCCGCCGGCTGGGGGGCGAACTGGCTGAGCGGATGGGCCAGCCATGACCGCGGGTTTGCCACCACCGCGCTCGGGCTCGCCCCGCATGAGCGGATCGCCGGGTTCATCCATATCGGCACCGAAACGAGCGCCCCGCCCGAACGCCCGCGCCCTGATCTCGATGTGGTCACATCCTGGGTGCCCGAATGATCTTTGCCAGTTTTTTCAAGGCCATGGGCCAGATCGGCGATCCGCGGTTCCGCAAGGTTCTGCTCCTCGGCGTGGGGCTGACGCTGGCGCTTTTGATCGTGGCCTATTCCGGGGTGCTGTGGCTGGTGCAATCCGCCGTCGGCGACAGCACCACGCTGCCACTGATCGGCGAGGTGACATGGCTGGGCGACCTGCTGGGCGGCGCGTCGCTCTTGCTGATGATCGTGCTGTCGGTCTTTCTGATGGTGCCCGTCGCCTCGGCGATCACCTCGATGTTCCTCGACGTGGTAGCACAGGCGGTGGAGGACAGGCATTACCCCAGCCTGCCGCCCGCGGTGAACATTCCCTTCGGCGAGGCGTTGCGCGACACGATCAATTTTCTGGGCGTCATCATCGGCGCCAACACGCTCGCGCTCATCCTCTACGCGATCTTCACACCGTTCGCGCCGTTCATCTTCTGGGCGCTTAATGGCTATCTGCTGGGGATGGAATATTTCACGCTGGTGGCGATCCGCCGGGTCGGGCGGACCCAAGCCAAGGCACTGCGCCGCCGCCACCGGATGACGATCTGGCTGGCCGGGGTGCTGATGGCGCTGCCGCTGTCAGTGCCGCTGGTCAACCTGCTGATCCCGATCATGGGCGCGGCCACCTTTACCCATATCTACCACGCTATTCAGGCGCGGAGCCCGGCCCGATCCGGTTGAACATGTCGATATCCTCAAGCGTGATGACGCCCGACAGGATCGTGCCACCAATGATGATCCAGAGCACGACCGCGATGCCGGTGGTGATCCAGGCCTTTTTCTTGAGGTGGTGATGCTCGGGCGAGCCGGCATGGGTGCCGGGAACGACCTTGCCCACATCGCCCTGCGTCTGGATGCGGATCGGCAGCACGATGAAGAAGGTCATGAACCAGATCACCGCAAGCAGCACGATTGCAGAGGTGATACCCATCAGACCTGCTCCAGTTCCACAAGGCAGCCGTTGAAATCCTTGGGATGCAGGAACAGCACCGGCTTGCCATGCGCGCCGATCCTGGGCTCGCCGCTACCCAAGACCCGCGCGCCGGTGGATTTCAGGTGGTCGCGGGCGGCGAGGATGTCATCGACCTCGTAGCAGACATGGTGAATGCCGCCCGAGGGGTTCTTTTCCAGAAAGCCGTTGATCGGGCTGTCCTCGCCCAGAGGATAGAGCAGCTCGATCTTGGTGTTGGGCAATTCGATGAACACGACCGTGACGCCGTGCTCGGGCTCGTCCTGCGGCGCGCCGACCTTGGCGCCAAGCGCCGTGCGATATTGGTCGGCGGCGGCGGTGAGGTCCGGCACGGCGATGGCCACGTGATTGAGGCGTCCGATCATGGCATGATCCTTTCGTCTGATCTGCGGCTGTTATGGGGATCCTGACCGCCCCTGACAAGCGACAGAGGGACGCAAGCCGCGCGTTAACGTCGTGTTCACCTAAGGCGAGCCATTCTGGGAGCAGTCAAAGCAGGAAGGATCATCCCGATGACCGATCTCGACAGCCTCGCACCGCTACGTGCCCCCAGTCATCAACGCCCGCTACTGGGCATGACCGTTCTGGCCGTCGAGGACAGCCGCTATGCGTCGGAGGCGCTGCGCCTGATGTGCCTGCGCAGCGGGGCGCGCATCCGGCGGGCCGATTGCCTCGGCTCGGCGCGGCGGCACCTGTCGGTTTACCGTCCCTCGGTGGTGATCGTCGATCCGGGGCTGCCGGACGGGTCAGGCATCGACCTGATCGCGGAACTGGCGCGCGCGGTGCCGCGCGTCGGCGTGATCCTTGCCAGCAGCGGCGATCCCGACACCGGGCCTGCGGCCATGGCGGCAGGGGCCGACGGTTTCCTCGCCAAGCCGGCGCTGAGCCTCGGGCGGTTCCAGCAGGAGATGCTGCGCCACGTGCCGCGCGACCGATGCCCTGCAGGGCCCTATGCGCTGAGCGAAGAGGTGATCGCGCCCGATCCGCTGGCCTATCGCGACGATCTGGAGCATGTGCGCAGCCTGCTGGAGGACATGCCCGAACGCGCGACCCATGCCTATGTCACGCAATTTCTGCTGGGTGTGGCGCGGGCGGCGGGGGATGATGTGCTGGCAGAGGCGGCATCGGGCCTGAGCGGGTTTGGCTCAGAGGCCGGGATCGCTCGCGTCCTGTCCCTGATCGAGACACGACTGGCGGCACGGGTGGCACTCTGAGCAGGGGGGCTTGCGATTTCGGAGATGTTGGCCTGAAGCTGTCGTTCAGGTGCAGCACCAATGCGCGGAATCAAGGTGCCGCAGGCACCGCCGCGCAGCGCCCGACCGCCCCCTCGGGCGGGCGCTTTTGGAACGTTTCAAGCCATTGAAAACGCGGACGTGTTTGGCTGGCATAAAGTGCGGTCCACCAAGGTTTCTGCGCCCACCCGGCGGTCGGGCACCGCACGGCTTATCTCTGAAACCGCCAACGACCGCTCCAGGCCATCCCGACCCATCACTATGTCACCCAGGCCGCGCACTCTTACCCGCAAACTCAGCCTCGTCAGCCGCCGGTCTGCGCCGGGTCCGAGGTCGCGCGCACCAACCGTGTCAACGCGCCAAGACGCTCTCTCTGCCGACCATCCGCATCAAAATTCGCGGGATCCAGCCAAAAGCCGAACGCCTCTTTCAGCGCGGGCCACTCGGTGTCGATGGTGGCGAACCACGCGGTGTCGCGGTTGCGCCCCTTGACCACCGTGGCCTGCCGGAACGTGCCCTCGTAGCTCAGCCCCAACCGCTGCGCCGCACGACGCGAGGGCATGTTGAGCGCATCGCATTTCCACTCGAACCGGCGATAGCCCGCGCCAAAGGCCCAATCCATCATGAGGTAAATCGCCTCGGTCGCAGCCCGGGTGCGCTGCAAGGCCGGCGCAAGGTTGATATGACCTGCCTCAATGCTGCCCGCCTGTGGTTTGATCCGCAGATAACTGGCCACCCCGCCGACCTGTCCGGCATCGAGATCGGTGATCGCATAGAACAGCGGATCGTCGCCCGCCGTCGCCTCGCGCGCCCAGCGATGGTATTGCGAGGCCGAGGAAAACGGGCCATACGGCATGTAATCCCAAAGCGACGCATCGCCGCTCATCGCGCGGTGCAGATCGCCCGCGTGCCGATCCGCATCGAGCCGGTCGAGCCGCGCATAGCGCCCGACCAGCGGCGTGCCATCCGGGGCGGGCGGGGGCCGCCAATCCACCAGTTTGGGACCGAGGGGGCGGCTCTGATCCATCAGCGCGGTCAGTCCTGCGGAATGACGCGCAAGCCCAGTTCCATCAGCTGATCGCTGGTCGGATCGGAGGGCGCGTTCATCATCAGGTCTTCGGCGCGCTGGTTCATCGGGAACATGATGACCTCGCGGATGTTCGAGGTGCCCGCCAGCAGCATCACGATCCGGTCGATGCCCGCCGCACAGCCGCCATGCGGCGGCGCGCCGAATTGGAACGCGTTGACCATGCCGCCAAACCGCTTGCGCACCTCGTCCTCGCCATAGCCCGCCAGCTCGAACGCCTTGAACATGATCTCGGGCTTGTGGTTCCGAATCGCGCCCGAGACCAGCTCATAGCCGTTGCAGGCAAGGTCATACTGGTAGCCCAGAACGTCGAGCGGATCGCCGTCCAGCGCCGCGCGCCCACCCTGCGGCATCGAGAACGGGTTGTGGCTGAAATCGACCTTGCCGGTTTCCTCATCCGCCTCGTACATCGGGAAATCCACGATCCAGGCAAAGGCAAAGCGGTTTTGCTCGGTCAGGCCCAACTCCTCGCCGATCACGTCGCGCGCGCGGGCCGCCACTCGCTCGAACGCCTGCGGCTTGCCGCCCAAGAAAAACGCCGCGTCGCCCACGCCAAGCCCAAGCTGCTGGCGGATCGCCTCGGTCCGCTCGGGGCCGATATTCTTGGCCAGCGGGCCTGCGGCTTCCATGCCGTCGCCCTGATCGCGCCAGAAGATATACCCCATCCCCGGCAGCCCCTCTTTCTGGGCAAAGGCGTTCATCCGGTCGCAGAACTTGCGGCTGCCGCCGGTGGGGGCGGGAATGGCGCGGATCTGGGTGCCGTCCTGCTCCAGCAGCTTGGCGAAGATCGCGAACCCGCTACCCCGGAAATGCTCGGACACGTCCTGCATCTTGATCGGGTTGCGCAGGTCGGGCTTGTCGGTGCCATACCAGAGGGCGGCATCGCGATAGCTGATCTGCGGCCAGACCTTGTCGACCGTGGCCCCCTCGCCGAACTCCTCGAACACGCCCTGAATGACCGGCTGGATCGTGTCGAACACGTCCTGTTGCTCGACAAAGCTCATCTCGAGGTCAAGCTGGTAAAAATCGGTGGGCGAGCGGTCGGCGCGCGGGTCTTCGTCGCGGAAACATGGCGCGATCTGGAAATACTTGTCGAAGCCCGAGACCATGATCAGCTGCTTGAACTGCTGCGGGGCCTGCGGCAGGGCGTAGAACTTGCCCGGATGCAGGCGCGACGGCACCAGAAAATCGCGCGCGCCTTCCGGCGACGAAGCGGTGATGATCGGCGTCTGGAACTCGCGAAAGCCCTGATCCCACATCCGGCGGCGCATCGCCGCCACCACGTCCGAGCGGAGCACCATGTTGTGCTGCATCGCCTCGCGGCGCAGGTCGAGGTAGCGGTAGCGCAGGCGCGTCTCCTCGGGGTATTCCTGCTCGCCGAAGACCTGCAACGGCAACTCGGCGGCGGCCCCCAGAATTTCCATGTCGCGGATGAACACCTCGATCTCACCGGTGGGGATCCTGGGGTTTACCAGGCCTTCGTCACGGGCCTTCACCTCGCCATCGATTCGGATGCAGAATTCGCTGCGCAGCTTCTCCACCTGCGTGAACACCGGGCTATCGGGGTCACACAGCACCTGCGTCACGCCAAAGTGATCGCGCAGGTCGATGAACAGAACCCCGCCGTGATCGCGGATGCGATGCACCCAGCCTGCAAGGCGAACGGTCTCGCCGACGTCTGTTTTCGTCAAATCCGCGCAGGAATGGCTGCGATAGCTGTGCATGGTATCCTCTCCGAGCCCGGTCGCGGGCCTGTCTCTTGGGTCCGGGCCGATACACCTTGGCGGGGCGGCAAAGTCAAGGGCGGGCCGGGGCACTGCCGGGCAAAACCGTTTACAGAAAAAGGAAATTGGGTAAAAATACACGCCTGAGAACAGACAGGCCCACCAGTGAGGGCCGATCGACAAGTTTACTACGCCGTGGAATGCGCCTGCTTGGGGTGCGAGGAAATGGGGTGTGGAATGTGGACGAAGGCTCTGGACCGGCTGTTGACCCATTTTTTCAAGGAGGGTCGGCTAAGCGTGACCTACCCGGACGGGAACACGCAGCACTACGGCCCCGGTGCGGGCGGCCCTGAAGTGGCGGTCGTTCTGCATGACCCGGATCTGCCACGGCGGATCGTTTTATCGCCTGACATGGCGGCAGGCGAGGGCTACATGAACGGCACCTTGACCATTGAGGGCGATGATCTTTATGGATTTCTCAGCCTTGCGATCATGAATATCGGCGCTCAGGGGCAACCCTGGTTTCGCCGTCCGCTGGAGTGGCTGCGCTGGCTCAAGCGTCGTGTCGATCAGTTCAACCCGGTGACGCGATCCCGCGCCAATGTCGCCCATCACTACGACCTCTCGGGCGAGCTATACGATCTCTTTCTCGACGAGGACCGCAATTATTCCTGTGCCTATTTCGCCCGTCCCGACATGACACTGGACGAGGCGCAGGCGGCCAAGAAGGCACATATTGCGCGCAAGATGCTGATCGAGCCGGGCATGCGGGTGCTCGATATCGGCTGTGGCTGGGGCGGCATGGGGCTGACGCTGGCGCGCGATTTCGGGGCAGATGTGACGGGCGTCACCCTGTCGCGCGAACAGCACGCGATGGCCAATGCCCGCGCCGAAAAGGCGGGGCTGTCGGACAGCGCGCGGTTCGAGCTGATGGATTACCGCGACGTGGCCGGGCAGTTTGACCGGATCGTTTCAATCGGCATGTTCGAGCATGTGGGCGTGCCGCATTACGACGAATATTTCGCGAGCGTGCGGCGGCTGCTGAAACCGGACGGGATCGCGCTGATACATTTCATCGGGCGAGCCGGGCCGCCCGGCGCGACAAGTCCCTGGATCACCAAATACATCTTCCCCGGCGGCTATTGCCCTGCCATGTCCGAGGCCGTAGCGGCGGTCGAACGCCACCACCTGGTGACCACCGATGTCGAGGTCTGGCGGCTGCACTACGCCGAGACGTTGCGCGAATGGCGCAGACGGTTCGAGACCAATATCGACCGCGCGCGCGGGCTATATGACGAGCGGTTCTGCCGGATGTGGCGCTATTACCTGATCGCCAGCGAGTTGACGTTTCGACTGAGCAATCAGGTGGTGTTCCAGTTTCAGATGAGCCCCAAGCAGGACGCGGTGCCGCTCACGCGGGACTATCTCTACCGGGACCGGGCCAATACGCAGTTTCACGCTGCGCAATAGGTGCGATCAGGCAAAAGCCGGGGTCAGGGCGCGCGCGAAACGCGCCTTCCACAGCGCCTCTTCGTACTCGCCGTCGGCTGTGCTGTCATAGACAACGCCACCGCCCACATTGAGCCGCGCGCCTCCCTCCTCGACCATAAGGGTGCGAATGGCCACGTTGAATTCAGCCCGGCCATCGGGGGCCGCCCATCCTATGGATCCGCAATAGATGTCTCGCGGGGCCTCTTCCAGATCGGCGAGGATCTGCATCGCACGCAGTTTCGGCGCACCCGTGATCGAACCGCAGGGGAAAAGTGCACGCAGGATGTCCGAGAGCCCTGTATCCGGCATCAACTGCGCCGAAATAAGGGATGTCATCTGGTGCACCGTCTCAAAGGTTTCGACCGAAAACAGCTCTGGCACGCGGACAGTGCCCGCTTTGCTGACCCGGGATATATCGTTGCGCAGAAGGTCCACGATCATCAGGTTCTCGGCGCGGTTCTTTTCATCCGATTGCAGGAAGAAACGCCGGCGGGCATCCTCTGTCGGATCCGCGCTGCGCGGCTGCGTGCCCTTCATGGGGCGGGTTTCGATCCGACCACCGGCATCCGTGCGAAAGAACAACTCGGGCGAGCGCGAGAGCATCGCAGGCAGCCCCTCTGCCTCGATCAGCGCGCCGTAGCGGACGGGCTGGATCCGGGTGAGCGCGGCATGAAGCGCCTGCGGCGTGCCGGTCGCCTGCATCCTGATCGGAAAGGTCAGGTTAGCCTGATAGATATCGCCCGCGCAAATATAGTCATGCACGGTCTGAAACGCCTGCGCATAGCGATTCGCATCCCAATCTGGACGCATGTCACTAAGTTGCGCAGGGTCGTTGGGGATGGGAGGCGCATCAAGCGGCGCCTCGTAAACACCGAATTGCAAGAGCGGCAAGCGGCGGCGCGCAGGCATCGCGGATGCCAGACGCGGTTCAAGCGCATGACCGAGCTCGTAGCTTGCGAAACCTGCAAGCCAATACCCTTCCTCGCGCGCGGCATCGACTGCGGCAAGTGCCGCTGGCACCTCATCGGGCGAATGGGCAGTGATCAACCGATCGTGCTGCGCAAATTGGCAGGCCGCACCGGTTGGTCCATGATCGAAACGAATCTGCACGTCGCATTCCCTTGGCAAGTGCAGGGTATTTAGGCCCGCAATGGGCAAAAGACACCCTCAAAAGCGCCGTTTTGATTTGGTTTCGGACATTGAGCCAAGCTTGACACCGGGGCGGTCAGGGCGGACGTTACAAGTATCACCGATGAAGAGACCCGTTCATGACATCTCATTTTGCATATCTAGCCGTCTGCATATGCGTCTTGGGCGGATTTGCGAGGGCAGAGCAGGCCTCGATCGGGTTCGAGGGGCCGCATGAGGGGCCCGCGCCGCAGGAAATGCAAGAAGACGGCTATCGGATCGTCACGCGCAACGCGATGATCTCGACCGCTGAAAAGTCAGGCGACGGCACCGATGGCCCGACCGAGATCGAGGGCACCATGGGGCAGCGCAGCGGCATTGCGATCCTGCGGGACGCGCCCTTCACCTTCGTCTCGCTCGACTGGCAATCCGAGCGCGGCGCACCGGCAGTGCAGGTCGAAGGCTATCTCGGCGATCTTATGGTAGCGGGCGAGCGCTATGTCGCCGACCCCGCGCAGCCGGGGTTCACGCGCTTCGACGCCGGCGTGCTCAAGGGACAGGTGGTCGACCGCCTGATCCTTTATCCGCAGCGCGACGGCGCCGGCATGGGCGCGCTTGACCGGGTCATTCTGGAGGACGCGCCGGAGATGCCTGAAACGTCTTGAGCCGGGGCGGGTTTGCCCCTTGCACACCGCCTGATCATGGATATAACCCCACCAATTTGCGCGCGCGCCCCACCGGCCCGCGCGGTCATCAAGCTGCCCGGGGATCGATATGCCGAAAAGAACCGATATCTCATCTATCATGATCATCGGAGCGGGGCCCATCATCATCGGACAGGCCTGCGAATTCGACTATTCCGGCGCACAGGCCTGCAAGGCGCTGCGCGAGGAAGGCTACCGCGTCATCCTTGTGAACTCGAACCCGGCGACGATCATGACCGACCCCGGTCTCGCCGATGCCACCTATATCGAGCCAATCACCCCCGAGACCGTGGCCCGCATCATCGAAAAAGAGCGCCCCGACGCATTGCTGCCCACGATGGGCGGGCAGACCGGTCTCAACACCGCGCTCGCCGTGGCGGACATGGGCGTGCTGGAGAAATTCGGCGTCGAACTGATCGGCGCGAACCGGCAAGCCATTGAAATGGCAGAGGATCGCAAGCTCTTTCGCGAGGCGATGGACCGGCTGGGCATCGAGAATCCCAAGGCGACCATCGCCAACAACATGGATGAATGCATGGCGGCGATCGACTATGTCGGCCTGCCCGCGATCATCCGCCCCGCCTATACGTTGGGCGGCACCGGCGGCGGGGTGGCCTATAACCGCGACGACTATATCCATTACTGCAAATCCGGCCTCGATGCCTCTCCGGTCAGCCAGATCCTGATCGACGAGAGCCTGCTGGGCTGGAAAGAATACGAGATGGAGGTGGTCCGCGACCGTGCGGATAACGCGATCATCGTCTGCTCCATCGAAAACGTCGATCCGATGGGCGTGCACACCGGCGATTCGATCACCGTGGCCCCTGCCCTCACGCTGACCGACAAGGAATACCAGATCATGCGCAACGGCTCCATCGCCGTGCTGCGCGAGATCGGGGTCGAGACCGGCGGCTCCAACGTGCAATGGGCGATCAATCCCGAAGACGGGCGCATGGTTGTGATCGAGATGAACCCGCGCGTGTCGCGCTCCTCGGCGCTTGCCTCCAAGGCCACGGGCTTTCCGATTGCCAAGATCGCGGCCAAGCTGGCCGTGGGCTACACGCTCGATGAGTTGGACAACGACATAACCAAGGTGACGCCCGCAAGTTTCGAGCCGACCATCGACTATGTCGTGACCAAGATCCCGCGCTTTGCCTTCGAGAAGTTCCCCGGCTCCAAGCCGCATCTCACCACCGCGATGAAATCGGTAGGCGAGGCCATGGCGATTGGCCGCACGATCCACGAATCCTTGCAAAAGGCGCTTGCCTCGATGGAGACCGGCCTGTCGGGCTTTGACGAGGTGGAGATAGAGGGGGCAACTGATCCGAATTCGGGCAAGGCCGCGATCACCCGCGCCCTATCGGTGGCCACCCCCGACCGCATGCGCACCATCGCGCAGGCGATGCGCCACGGCCTCAGCGATGACGAGATCAACGCCGCCACGGCGTTTGATCCGTGGTTCCTCGCCCGCATCCGCGAGATTGTGGAGGCCGAAGCGCGCATCCGCCGCGACGGCCTGCCGATGACCGAGGACGGCCTGCGCCACCTCAAGATGATGGGCTTTACCGATGCCCGCCTCGCCACGCTGACCGGCCGCGACGAGGAACAGGTGCGCCGTGCCCGCGTCAATCTCGGCGTGCATGCGGTGTTCAAGCGGATCGACACCTGCGCCGCCGAATTCGAGGCGCAGACCCCCTACATGTATTCCACCTACGAGGCCCCGATGATGGGCGAGGTGGAATGCGAGGCGCGGCCCTCGGACGCCAAAAAGGTGGTGATCCTCGGCGGCGGACCTAACCGGATCGGTCAGGGGATCGAGTTCGATTACTGCTGCTGTCACGCCTGTTTTGCGCTCAGCGATGCGGGTTACGAGACGATCATGATCAACTGCAACCCCGAGACGGTCAGCACCGATTACGACACCTCGGACCGGCTCTACTTTGAGCCGCTGACATTCGAGCATGTGATGGAGATCCTGCGCGTCGAGCAGGAGAACGGCACGTTGCACGGGGTGATCGTGCAATTCGGCGGGCAGACGCCGCTCAAGCTGGCGCGCGGGCTGGAGGCCGAGGGCATCCCGATCCTCGGCACCACGCCCGATGCCATCGACCTAGCCGAGGACCGCGAGCGGTTTCAGGAGCTGGTGGTCAAGCTGGGCCTCAAGCAGCCGAAGAACGGCATCGCCTCGACCGACGCGCAGGCGCTCGCCATTGCCGAGAGCATCGGCTTTCCGCTGGTCATCCGCCCGTCCTACGTGCTGGGCGGCCGCGCGATGGAAATCGTGCGCGACATGGCCCATCTGGAACGCTACATCGCCGAGGCGGTTGTGGTGTCGGGCAAGAGCCCGGTGCTGCTCGACAGCTACCTGTCGGGCGCTATCGAATGCGATGTGGATGCGCTTTGCGATGGCGAGGCTGTGCATGTGGCGGGCATCATGCAGCACATTGAGGAGGCCGGCGTGCATTCGGGCGACAGCGCCTGTTCGCTGCCGCCCTATTCGCTCTCCGCCGCGACCATCGCCGAAATCAAGGCCCAGACCGAGGCACTCGCGCGCGCGCTCAATGTCGTCGGGCTGATGAATGTGCAATTCGCGGTCAAGGGCGAAGAGATCTACCTTATCGAGGTCAATCCTCGCGCCTCGCGGACGGTGCCTTTTGTCGCCAAGGCCACGGATAGCGCCATCGCGTCGATTGCCGCACGCCTGATGGCGGGAGAGCCGATGGCGGCATTTCCGTTCCGGGGCCCCTACCCCAAGGATACCAAACCCGGCAGCCTGCCGATGGCCGACCAGATGACGCTCGCCGATCCGGACATGCCGTGGTTCTCGGTCAAGGAAGCGGTTCTGCCCTTCGCGCGCTTTCCGTGTGTCGACACGATCCTTGGCCCCGAAATGCGCTCAACCGGCGAGGTGATGGGCTGGGACGTGTCCTTCCCGCGCGCCTTCCTCAAGGCGCAGATGGGGGCGGGCGTAGACCTGCCCGAAGGGGGCCGCGTGTTCGTCTCGATCAAGGACAGCGACAAGACCCCGCAGCTTGTGGAAACCGCAAATGTGCTGAGTGACCTTGGCTTTACCCTCGTGGCAACCCGCGGCACGGCCGCCTTCCTGACCGAAGCGGGGCTCTCCTGCGAGTTGGTCAACAAGGTCTACGAGGGCCGCCCGAATATCGTCGACATGCTCAAGGACGGCGAGATCGCGTTGGTGATGAACACCACAGAGGGCGTGCAGGCCGTCGAGGACAGCCGCGAGATCCGCTCGGTCGCGCTCTATGACAAGATCCCCTATTTCACCACCGTGGCCGGATCGCACGCCGCGGCCCTGGCGATCAAGGCGCGACAGGAGGGCGAATTGTCGGTGATGCCGCTGCAAGGCCCGACCGCCTGACGGATTATTTGGGCGGCGGGCGGCTTGGAGCGGACGTTCCATTTCCAGGCCGCTGCCGTTTTCTTCAAAAGAAAACGGATAAGAACACTTGAAGTGTTCTTGCACGGAATTTTTTGAAAATTCCGTGTGGTAAGAGACAGGTTTTGACCAATCGCGACGTCGTTTTCAGACCACACCCCTTCGCATTCTCGCGATATGTCCAAAGCGACCATGTGGGTTGTGGAAAATGCATGGGTTTTCGGCGATTTTGTCATTGCGCGAACACATTTATCCCTTATGTGCGGGGTGTGAGCGGCGCGCCGCTTTGCAACGCAACCTTTGAACTGGAGGCAAGCCCATGACCCGCGACGAACTGAACCGCGAACTTCGTATGCATTCTGCCTCCTGGCAGGCTGTCGTTATCGTCTATGGCGCGATCATCGGCACTTTCGTGCTGTCCGCCATGGCGATCCTCTGAACATATCCTGAAGACTCATATCCGCCTGATCGAGACCGTCGCGGCGGGGGCATGACCTCTGCCGCGACGGTTTTTGTTCAGGCGTTCGTGCCGCTGACCTTGGGATCGTTGGGGTCGATACGCGCCGTGGCGGCATCGCCCACATTGTCCACCCCGCGCTCCTCAAGAAGAGTTGTCAGCCAGTCCGGATCCATCTCTGGCACCGAGCTGAGCAAGAGATCGGTATAGGGATGATGCGGCGGCGTGAACATGTCGTCCTTCGGCCCCTGCTCAACCACTTTCCCGTGCTGCATCACCACCACCTCATCCGCAATCGAGCGCACCGTCGCAAGGTCATGCGTGATGAACATGTAAGCGAGATTGAGCTCGTTCTGAAGTCGATCCAATAGCCGCAGGATTCCTTCTGCGACCAGCTGATCGAGGGCCGATGTCACCTCGTCGCAGACGATGAAGGTAGGTTCTGCCGCAAGCGCACGAGCGATGCCGATACGCTGTTTCTGCCCGCCCGACAGCTCTGGCGGATAGCGGTTGTAATATTGCGACGGTTCCAGCTCGATCAGATCCAGCAGCTCATCCACCCGGTTCTTGAGAGCCACGCCCTTGAGACCAGAATAAAACGCAGCGGGCCGCCCTATGATCTCAGAGATGCGCACCTTGGGATTGAGTGCGGTGTCTGCCATCTGGTAGATCATCTGGCACTGGCGCAACTGGTCCTTGGTCCGGCTTCGGTAGTCTTGTGGAAAGGGTTCGCCCTTGAACAGAACCTCCCCTTTGGACGGCGGCAAAAGCCCCGTGATCACCCGCGCGGTTGTGGATTTTCCAGACCCGGATTCACCCACGACAGCGACAGTCATGCCCTCGTAGATGTCGAAACTCACGTCATCGAGCACCTTTTCGCCGCCCGTGTAAGAGGCATCCACATTCTTCACCGAAATCAGCGGTGGGGTGCCATCGGTGGGACGGTGGCGCTGCGGGCTCTCGAAACTGCGTACAGCCCAGAGGGATTTGGTATAATCCTCCTGCGGATTGTCGAGCATCTCCTTGGTGGGCGCCTCTTCGACCTCCTCGCCCTTCAAGAGCACCTTGATCGTATCGGCCATCTGCGCCACGACCGCGAGGTCGTGGGTGATGTAGATCGCGGCGGTGTTGTACTCGTCGACAATATCGCGAATGGCGGCGAGCACCTCGATCTGCGTGGTCACGTCGAGCGCTGTCGTTGGCTCGTCAAAGATGATGAGATCGGGACGACAGGACATCGCCATCGCGGTCATCGCGCGCTGCAACTGCCCCCCCGAGACCTGGTGCGGATAACGAAAGCCGATTTCCTGCGGGTTGGGCAGACGGAGCTTTTCGTAAAGCTCCATCGCGTCTTCCTGCGCCTCCAGCCGTTTCTTGAGGCGGTATTGCAGCGGTGCCTCGGTGTGCTGGTCGATGATCTTATGCGCCGGGTTGAAGGACGCCGCAGCCGATTGCGCAACATAAGCGATGCGCGAACCGCGCAACATGCGCCGGTCGGCCTCGGTGGCGGTGGTCAGTTCCATCCCGTCGAACTCGATCGAGCTGTCGACAATCCGCGTCCCGTCACGGGCATAGCCCATGCAGGCGGCACCGATGGTGGATTTACCGGCCCCCGACTCTCCAATAAGCCCCATCACCTCGCCCCGGTGGAGGGTCAGGTCGACACCCTTGATGATGTCGACCCATGTTTCATCCGAATAGCCCTGGATTTTCAGGTCACGGATCTTCAGCAATACGTCTTTTTTCTTGATCATGACGATTACACCTTCAGGCCAGAGGAGCGGTAGAGCATCCAGTCCACCACGAAGTTGACCGCGACAGTCAGAAGCGCGATGGCCGCCGCGGGAATGAGCGGTGTGATCTCACCGAAGGAGACCAGCGTCGCATTCTCGCGCACCATCGAGCCCCAATCCGCCGTGGGTGGCTGAATGCCAAGACCCAGGAACGACAGACCGGCGATCAGCAGGAACACGAAGCAGAATTCCAGCCCGAATTCCGCGACCAAAGGCGCGGTGGAGTTGGGCAGGATTTCCCGGCGGATCAGATACCACGTCTTTTCACCACGCAGCTTGGCTGCCTCGATATAGTCCATCACCACGACGTTGCCCGCCACCGCCCGTGTCAGGCGGAAGACGCGCGGACTGTAGATGACCGCGACGACGAGGATGAGGATAATCTCCGACGGATTGAAAATCGCCAGCATGAAGCCCGAAAAGAGGACCGCGACACCGACCAGTATCGCCAGTCCAATCAGCCATCCAATAAGGCTCTTGCCCGCCATTGCCGTCACGACAAGCATGCCCGTGACCACGGCAAATCCGCTGAGCAACCAAAAGCTCGTGGTGTCATTGGCCAGCTCGCCCCCGAAGATCGACAGCATGAGCAATGCGAAAATGAGCGACGGGATCGACATGATGACGTCCGAGCTACGGGCCAGAAGCTGATCGAACCAGCCCCCTGTGGTCGCCGCCAGAAGCCCCGCGAGAGCCCCGAGGAGAAACGCGAGCACAGTGCCCGCAAGCGCCAGCGCGACCGTGTTGCGCGCGCCAAAGACCAGACGGCTGAAGATGTCGCGACCGAGTTGGTCGGCGCCGAGCAGCATGGTCTCGTCGGCCGGAGCAAAGGCAGCAGTGATCACCTCCGCCTCGCCGAACGGCGCGATCCAGGGCGCGAAGATGCCTGCGATTGCAACCGTGAAGATAACGAACATCCCGAACGCCGCCGTCAATGGCGCGGTCCGAAGTTCCTTGGCCATGTTGACACTTGCGATGGCGATCAGGAATTCACGGAAGGCGTAGGACACCATCGCCGCAAGCGCCATGAGTCCTGCCGCGATGGCCACCATCCGCAACGCCGACACCCCGCCGACGATCCCAAGAATGAACGAGACAAGCGTCAGCGAGAAGAGCAGCAGGAACGCCGATCTCTTGTTGAAATAAGCCGCAAGGCAAGACGCGCCCAGAAGCAGAAAATAGTAGATAATGACGAAAACACTCATGTCTCTGCCCCCTTATTTCGGATGCCGCAGGCGCGGATTGGTCAGAATCGCGCCCACATCCGCCGCAAGATTGAGCAGGATGAAGGTCGCCGCGAAGATCAGACAACAGGCCTGAACCACCGGGAAGTCGCGTTTGCTGACTGCATCCACCAGAGCCTGTCCGATACCGGGATAGACAAAGACCACCTCCACCAGCACAACGCCGGTGATGAGATAGGCGAGGTTCAGCGCGACCACGTTGATGATCGGGGCCCAGGCATTTGGCAGGGCGTGTCTGACGATCACCTTCCAGGGCGGGGTGCCCTTGAGGCGGGCCATCTCGATATAGGGTGACGCCAGCAGGTTGATGATCGCGGCGCGGGTCATCCGCATCATGTGCGCCGTCACCACCAGAACCAGCGTCAGCGCCGGCAGGAAGGTCCGATGCAGCAACTCGCCAAAGGTCATATCCGCACTCAGACTGGCGATGGCCGGGAACATGCCCGTCTTGACGGCGAGATAGAGGATCAGGATGTACCCCAGAAAAAATTCCGGGCTGGAGATCGACGTCAATGTCGCCACGTTGGCAACACGGTCAAAGATCGAGTTGCGCAGAAGCGCAACTATGACACCCAGCACGATCGAAATCGGCACGGCAATGGCCGCCGCGTAGGTTGCCAGGAAGAGCGTGTTGGCAAATCTGGTGCCAATCGTTTCCGCAACGCTGGTGCCGGTGACGATGGAATTACCGAAATCCAGCGTCACAGCACCGGCCAACCAGTCCAGATACCGAATGATCGCCGGTTGATCGAGCCCCATTTCCTTGCGAAGCGCCGCGAGGTTTTCGGGCGTTGCCCCCTGTCCAAGCACCGCTTGGGCGATATCGCCCGGCAAAAGCTCGACCATGAAAAATATGATCAGTGATATGACCAGTAGAATGATCAGTCCCAATCCGAGCCGTTTTGCAACGAGCCCTAGAATGTCCCCCATCTTTCCCTCCTGCTGTTGTCGCCTGCCGCCTTTTGCGCGACGTGGCCTTTTACGGCTCAGGCTAACAGAATTTATCGGTCGCAGCTCAACTGTTTCATCAAGATTTAAGTTGGCCCGACCTTTTGGCCGACACCGGCGATCCCGGCCTCGGCGACGAAAAGCCCGGCATCATATCTGATGCCGGGCCAATTTGTTCGTTTACGCCGAGAACCACCAGCGGCTCGCGGCGCGGGCGCCATCACAGCCCCAGCTCGCCGCCACCTCATCCGCGCGTTCCACGCCTTTACCCCGGGCATAGACCCAGTTGTTGAAGAACGGAATCAAAGTACCGCCGTCATTGCGCATCAACAAGCACATCTCGCGATACATTTCAGCGCGCAGATCCTGATCGAGTTCCGATTTGGCCTGCAGCAGCAATTCGTTGAACCGCTCGTTCTGCCAACGGCTCTCATTCCAGGCCGCGTCGTCCTTGTAGGCCAGAGTGAACATCACGTCCGGCGTCGGACGCGCACCCCAGGACACCGCCGAAAACGGCTTTTTCAGCCAGACATCGGAATAGTAACCATCATTCGGCTCGCGCACGACGTTGATGTTGATGCCCGCAGCCTTGGCCTGTTCGGCATAAAGCACGCACATGTCAACGGCGCCGGCATAGACGCTGTCCGCCACAGACAGGTTGACCGTAAGGCCCTCGTGCCCGGCCTTCTTGAGCAGCGATTTCGCCTCATCCGGGTCGTATTCACGCTGCGGGATATCTTCGGGCCAGTACGGCTGCACCGGCGACAGGTGAAAATCGTTGCCCTTGGTTGCCGCGCCAAAGGCGATTTTCTCGATGATCTCATCGCGGTTCATCGCCAGTTTCAGCGCGTTGCGAACATTCACATCGTCATAGGGGGCCGTATCGCAATGCATTGGCATCGTGATCGCACCACCCGAGGGGATGTTGTCGACCGAGATGTTCGGGTTCCGCTCCAAAAGGGCCAGCGTCTTGAGCTCGATGAGCGACACACAGTCCACGTCGCCCGTCACGAGCGCCGTTTGCCGCGCGTTCGGATCGTTGAGCACCAGCATGTCGACCTTGTCGAAATAGGCCCCTTCGCCATGCCAGCCGTCATGTCGGGTCAGCGACCACTGAATACCGAAGTCGCCGGTGTCGATCTTGTAAGGACCTGAGCCGTCGCCGGATTTCCAGTCAATCGTGCCATCCCCATTGGAGGGGCAGATCGCAAAGTGATAATCCGTCATCAGCCAAGGCAGATCGGCATTGCCGCGCGACAGCGCGATTGTCACCGTATGATCGCCATCCGCTGTGATGTCCGTCACATCGGTCAGCAACGCCTTGGCCGCCGAGGTGGACTCGTCACCGCGATGGTGGTTGAGGCTGTCGATGACATCCTGAGCCGTGACCGGCTTGCCGCTGTGGAACGAGGCGTTGGGGTTGAGCTCAAACGTCCACGACTTCGCGTCGGGTGTGGCCTCCCAGCTCGCCGCCAGATCCGGCCCGAGCGAGTTGTCAGGCTCGATCAGCGTCAGATAGCTGCGGTGCGTGTGGGCGAGAAAGATCATCTGCCGCGTCACGTAGGTGCCGGGATCATGCGTGTCAGAGGTATTGCCGTCATGCACGCCCCAACGGAACGTACCGCCGCGGCTCGGCTGAGCGGCAGCGGATTTGGTCCAAAGGCCGGTCGCACCCGTCGCGGTCAGACCGGCGGCGGCCGCGAAATGCATGAAAGAACGGCGCGAAATATCGCCCGTTCGTGCAGCATTCGCCAGCCTGTCCAATAGGACCTGATCATTTTTCTTTTTCATAAGACTTCCCTGTTTTTTGGTTGATCTGTCACTGAAGCGGCCCTGTTACCGGGCTTACTCCAAAGCTTCCTTCGTGGACTTGAAGTCAGGATGCTCAAATACGACATGTTGGAAACAAAACACGAAATCCCCCGTGTTTCCAGACTCTAATGCGCAAAAGCGGAAAGATTTAAAGGTCAGAAATCCTGAGCCTTTTTCGGCTTATGTCAGGCATCAGCCCCCACGCCGGGCTCGAAGCCGCGCGAAATACTCAAGTCGTTTTTTGAGGTCGCGCTCGAATCCGCGCTCCACGGGCTGGTAGAGAACCGGGCGTTTCATCGTCTCGGGAAAGTAATTCTGCCCCGAAAAGCCATCCTCTGCATCATGGTCATAGGCATAGCCCGCGCCATACCCCTCGTCGCGCATGAGCTTGGTCGGCGCGTTCAGGATATGCTTGGGCGGCGGCTCGCTGCCGGTCTTCTTGGCCTCGCGCATGGCGGCCTTGTAGGCGGCATAGCCCGCGTTCGATTTCGGCGCGAGCGCCAGATATGTCACCGCCTGCGCCAGCGCCAACTCGCCCTCGGGGCTGCCCAGACGCTCATAGAGCTCCCAGGCATGCAGGCAGACCGTTTGTGCCTGCGGGTCGGCGAGGCCGATATCCTCCACCGCCATCCGGGTGATGCGGCGCGCCAGGTAACGCGGGTCCTCGCCGCCCTCCAGCATCCGCGCCAGCCAGTAGAGCGCTGCGTCGGGGTCGGACCCGCGTACCGATTTGTGCAGCGCCGAGATGAGGTTGTAATGCTCATCGCCCGACTTGTCGTATTTCGCCGCCCGCTTCATCAGCCGCGCGGAAAGCGCGTCGCGGCCCAGCTTGTCATCGGTGGTCCACGCCGCCACCTGCTCGATCAGATTGAGCAGCGCGCGGCCGTCGCCATCGGCCATTTCCAGCAGGCTCTCGCGCGCCGGACCATCGAGCGGCAGGGCACGGCCCAGATCCTTCTCGGCCCGCTGCGCCAGGCGTTCGAGATCCGCCAGATCGAGCCGCGTCAGCACCAGCACCTGCGACCGGCTGAGCAGCGCCGCGTTCAACTCAAACGACGGGTTTTCGGTCGTGGCCCCGACCAGAAGGATCGTGCCATCCTCCATATGCGGCAGGAAGCCGTCCTGCTGCGCCTTGTTGAACCGGTGGATCTCATCGACGAAGAGCAGCGTGCCCTGCCCGTTCGCGCGCCGGTGCTTGGCCTCCTCGAAGACCTTGCGCAACTCCGGCACGCCGGTGAAGATCGCGCTGATCTGCACGAAATGCAGGTCGGTCTCATCCGCCAGCAGCCGCGCAATCGTGGTCTTGCCCACGCCGGGCGGCCCCCAGAAAATCAACGAGGTCAGGCTGCCCGAGGTCAGCATCACGCCAAGCGGTGCGTCAGGGCCCAGCACCTGATCCTGTCCGATCACCTCGGACAGGGCGCGGGGCCGCAAGCGGTCCGCCAGCGGGCGCGGTGCAGTCGAGGGCGCAGGCGTGTCGCCGGTATCGAACAGATCGCTCACAGCCGCAGCCGCAGCGCCATGTGCCGCCCATTGCGCTTCACTTCAATGCTCAGCGTACGTGTGGCGCGCTCCAGCGACTGTGCCGCCGTGGCGCTGTCGGTGACGGCGGTGCCATTGATCTCGCGCAGGATGTCACCGGGGCGGAGCCCGGCCCGTGCGCCATACGGGCCCGGGTCTTCGACGATCACCCCCTCGGCCATCAGCGGCAGGCCATACGCGTCGATCACCGCCGGGTTGATGGTCGAGAGTATCATCTCCGGCAGGGCGGCACGTCGGCCCGTTTCCAACCGGTCCCGTGGCGGGACCTCGGGGGCGGCGATCATCGGCACATCGACCTCTGCCGCCTCTCCGTCACGCAGCCGGGTGATGCGCGCGCGCGCGCCGATCCCCGCCAGCGACATGCGAAACACCATCTCGGCAGGGCTGTTCACCGGCTGCCCATCGACCGCCGTGACCACATCGCCCGGCTCGACCGCAGTGTCAAAACTGCTGGCGGGGTGCACCTGCGAGATCACGACCCCCTCGGGCCGCGCAAGGCCCAGACCCTCGGCCATGTCGGGCGTCACCGGCTGCCCGCCCAGCCCGGCCCAGGGCCGGACGAACTGGTCCTGCCCGGCGCGCGCCTGCTCGACGAACTGCGCGACCAAGGCCGACGGAATGGCAAAGCCGATCCCGTTCGAGCCCCCCGAGCGTGACAGGATCGCCGTGTTGATCCCGATCAGATCGCCGTTCACATCGACCAGCGCACCGCCCGAGTTGCCCGGGTTGATCGGCGCGTCGGTCTGAATGAAATAGCCGCGCGCATTGCCCGATGCGGTGCCCGACCGCGCCAGCCCCGACACGATGCCACTGCTGACGGTCTGGCCCACGCCGAACGGGTTGCCGATGGCCAGCACCAGTTCGCCGACCTGCACGCTGTCGCTGTCGCGAAGGCGCAGGGCGGGCAGGTCCGGGGCCTCCTCGACCTGCAACACCGCAAGATCTGCCTCTTCATCGCCCAGCAGCACGCGAGCCGCATATTCGCGCCCGTCGTTCAAGACCACGCGGATATCCGTCGCCTCACCGACCACGTGGTAGTTCGACACCACGATGCCATCCGCCCCCAGCACCACGCCCGAGCCGAGCGAGTTCTGCACGCGCGGCCGCGATGCGCCGAAATCGTTGAAGAACCGCTCGAAGAACGGATCCCCCCGGAACGGACTGCGGCGGCCCTCGACGATACGGCTGGCGTAGATGTTGACGACGGCGGGCGCGGCCTGCCGCACCACCGGCACAAACCCGGTCTGGATCTCGGCCTGTGACATCGGCACGCGCATCTCGGCGGCAAGCGGCGCGGCGAACAGGATCAATATGAGCGACAGGATGCGGATCAAGAGCGGCCTCCTTACGTGTCGGCGGATCGCCCGAGATATGCGCGGCGCGGCACTGCAATGCAAGCCCGCTGCGTTTCTTCCTGGACCAAATACCCAAATCCCACAAACGCAAAACCCCCGCCGGTGAGGGCGGGGGTCAAGGCCGGGCCGATAATTGGCGTGGCTTATTCTTCTGCGGCCTCTTCGGCGGCGACGCGGGCGCGGTCTGCGGCGCCCTTGGCGTCGACATCACGGTCGACGAATTCGATGATCGCCATCGGCGCCATGTCACCATAGCGGAACCCGGCCTTGAGCACGCGGACATAGCCGCCCTGACGGTCCTTGTAGCGGGGCCCGATCACCTCAAACAGCTTGGCAACATGGATGTCCTGCTTGAGCTGGGCTGCGGCCTGACGGCGGGCGTGCAGATCGCCGCGCTTGCCGAGCGTGACCATCTTTTCGATGATCCGGCGCAGTTCCTTGGCCTTGGGCAGGGTGGTCTTGATCTGCTCATGTTCGATGAGCGAGCCGGCCATGTTCGCCCACAGCGCCTTGCGGTGCTCGTGGGTACGGTTCAGGCGGCGATATCCTCTGGCGTGACGCATTTTCTATCTCCTAAGCGGTTTTGCTTTGTCTGGCGGTCTGATGCGTGTCAGCCGCTCTCCTTGGGGCGGGATTGCCCGGGTGGCGGGAAACCGATTTCTTTGAAAGAAATCGGAACGGAAACTTTTCAAGTTTCCGTTTCCTTATCTCAAAAGGCGTCCTCGAACTTCTTGGCGAGATCCTCGATATTGTCGGGCGGCCAGTCCTCGACATCCATGCCAAGGTGCAGGCCCATGCCCGACAGAACCTCTTTGATCTCGTTGAGCGACTTGCGGCCAAAGTTCGGCGTGCGCAGCATCTCGGCCTCGGTCTTCTGGATCAGATCGCCGATATAGACGATGTTGTCGTTCTTGAGGCAGTTGGCGGAACGCACCGACAATTCCAACTCGTCCACTTTCTTGAGCAGGAGCGGGTTGAATTCGAGACCGTCGTCGTCGTCCTGACGGCTGGCCGACTCGGGCTCGTCGAAGTTGACGAAGATCGACAGCTGGTCCTGCAGGATGCGCGCCGCATAGGCCACCGCGTCATCAGGCGTGATCGACCCGTCGGTTTCGATTTTCATGGTCAGTTTGTCATAGTCCAGCACCTGACCTTCGCGCGTCGGCTGCACATCGTAGCTGACTTTCGAGATCGGCGAATAGATCGCATCAATCGGAATGAGACCGATCGGCGCATCCTCGGGCTTGTTCTTGTCGGCAGCGACGTAGCCCTTGCCAGTATTAACGGTCAGTTCCATGAACAGATCGGCGCCTTCATCAAGGTGGCAGATCACATGATCCTTGTTGAGGATCTCGATGCCCGCGCTGTCCGAAATGTCACCAGCCGTGACCACGCCCGGCCCCTTGGCATTTACCGAGAGACGCTTGGGTCCTTCGACCTCCATGCGGATCGCGACACCCTTGAGGTTGAGAACCATATCTGTCACGTCTTCGCGCACGCCGGCGACGGACGAAAACTCGTGCAGCACGTTGTCGATCTGCACGGCGGTGATGGCCGCGCCTTGCAGCGAGGACAGAAGTACGCGGCGCAGTGCGTTGCCGAGTGTCAGACCAAAGCCGCGCTCCAGCGGCTCTGCGACCAGAACCGCCTGACGCAGCGGGTCATTGCCCGGTTTGACGTCAAGCTGTGTCGGCTTGATCAGTTCAGCCCAATTCTTGTGGATCATGCGTCCCTCCATTCCTGTTCTGTCCTCATGTCCAAAGGTCCAGAACGCCCGAGGATGTAAAATGACGAAAGGGGGGCCGCACGTCCGCACGGCCCCGCTTTGATGAATGTCGGATCAGACCCGGCGACGCTTCGGCGGGCGGCAGCCATTATGTGCGATCGGCGTCACGTCACGGATCGACGTGATGTTGAAGCCAACGGCGGCCAGAGCGCGCAGCGCAGATTCACGGCCCGAGCCGGGCCCCTGCACTTCCACTTCGAGCGAGCGCATGCCATGTTCCTGTGCCTTCTTGCCCGCGTCTTCTGCGGCCATCTGAGCGGCATAGGGTGTCGATTTGCGCGACCCCTTGAAGCCCATGGTACCGGCAGAGGACCACGCAATCGCGTTGCCCTGCACGTCGGAGATCAGGATCTTGGTGTTGTTGAACGAAGAATTCACATGAGCAACGCCGGTGGCGATGTTCTTGGAGACCTTCTTTTTCGTGCGACGAGTATCGCGTGCCATATCGAATGCCCTCCCTTATTTCTTCTTGCCGGCAATGGCTTTTGCCGGGCCCTTGCGGGTGCGGGCATTGGTATGGGTCCGCTGACCGCGCACCGGAAGGTTGCGGCGGTGACGCAGACCGCGGTAGCAGCCGAGATCCATCAGGCGCTTGACGTTCATCTGGGTCTCGCGGCGCAGGTCGCCCTCGACGGTGTAGTTCGCGTCGATGTACTCGCGGAGCGCGAGGGCCTCGGCGTCAGACAGCTCGTTGACGCGGCGGAACACGTCGATGTTGACGGCCTCGCAAATGGCCTTGGCCGAAGATTGACCGATTCCGGTGATGTAGGTGAGTGCGATGGGCACCCGTTTGCTTGTGGGGATATTGACGCCGGCGATACGTGCCAAAGTGCAGTTCCTTTTCGTTGCGGTTCCGTGATCCCAGAACCTTTTTTCACAACGTAAGCCCGAGGCGTTTTCGCTCCGGGCCGCAGCTGAATTCGGGTTGTTTATCCACCTCCGGGGGCGACCCGGAGAGAATCATTCTCTCGGTCGAGATAGGGCTGGTTATGGGGATTTTTCGGGGCCGTCAAGCCCCGTCGCTCTATTTGTCGAGCGCCTCTCCAATCGCCGCCTGAACCGCGTCGATTTCGCCCAGACCATCGACCGAGGCGAGCCGTCCCTTGGCGTAATAGTAGCCCAAGAGCGGTGATGTTTTCTTGTAGTATTCCATGAGCCGGTTACGCAGGCTGTCCTCGTTGTCATCAGCGCGGCGCTTGATATCCGAAGACCCGCAATTGGCGCATTTGCCATCCTCGGGCCAGGGCTTGGTGATGTCATTGTAGACCTCGCCGCAGCCTCCGCAGGTCGAGCGTGCAGTGATGCGCTGCACCAGCGCCTCATCATCAACCCGCAATTCGATCACGGCATCGAGTGTCTCACCCTGCTCTTGCAAAAGATCGGAGAGGGCGTCGGCTTGTGCCAGTGTGCGAGGAAAGCCATCAAAGATGAAACCACCCTTTTTGTCGCCCTGCAGCTTCTCACGAATAAGCCCGATCACGATATCATCAGTCACCAGATCGCCGCGCGCCATTACGTCTGCCACGATACGCCCCATATCCGAGCCGCTGTCCTTGGCCTCACGGAGCATGTCGCCGGTGGAGAGCTGGATCATGTCACGGCGCGCGACTAGGTGATGCGCCTGTGTGCCCTTGCCCGCCCCCGGCGGCCCCAAAAGAATGATGTTCATCGGCGAGTTCCTCCCTTTCTGCGCGCACGTTTCTTGCCTTTACCGCTGAGCTGCGATTTTTCGATCAGCCCCTCGTATTGATGCGCCAGAAGATGTGACTGCACCTGTTGGATCGTATCCATCGTCACTGAGACGACGATCAGCACCGACGTGCCACCAAAGTAAAAGGGAATCGCAAACTGGCTACGCAGAACCTCGGGCAGAAGGCAGACCGCAGCGAGATAGCCGGACCCGAGCACAAGAACGCGGTTGACCACGTAGTCGAGATACTCCGCAGTCCGCTTGCCCGGCCGGATCCCGGGAACAAACCCGTTCTGGTTCTTGAGGTTGTCGGCCACATCGTCCGTCTTGAACGCCACGTTGAAGGTGTAAAAGTAGGCGAAGAACACGATCATCGCCGTGAAGAACAGCAGGTAGAGCGGCTGACCGGGGCCAAAATAGGCCATCACCGTCGACATCACCGGGCTGGTCTGATTGCCCGAAAACGTGCTGATTGTCGCGGGCAGAAGCAACAGGGACGACGCAAAGATCGCAGGGATCACGCCGGCCGGGTTGACCTTGACGGGCAGGTGCGACGAGCCGCCATCATAGACCTTCATCCCGACCTGACGACGGGGATATTGAATGTGGATCTTGCGCAGACTGCGCTCCATGAACACGACAAATGCGATCACGGCGACCACCATGACCATCACCCCAACAATCACCGCCGGGCTGATCGCCCCCGAGCGACCGGAGGCAAAGAATTGCGCCAAGGCCGCGGGCACTTCGGCGATGATGCCCACAAAGATGATGAGCGAGATGCCATTGCCCACGCCGCGCGCGGTGATCTGCTCGCCCAGCCACATCAGGAACATGGTACCGCCGACAAGCGTGATCATGCAGCTCGCGATGAAGAATAGGCCCGGATTGGTGACCATCTCGCCGGATTGCAGAGATACCGCGAGCCCGTAGGACTGTAGCGTTGCAAGGCCCACCGTGCCGTAGCGCGTATACTGGTTGATTTTCTTGCGCCCCTGCTCGCCCTCTTTCTTGAGCTGTTCGAGCTGCGGCACCATCGCGGTCAGAAGCTGCACGATGATCGAGGCCGAGATATAGGGCATGATGCCGAGGGCAAAGATGCCCATCCGCCCGAGCGCGCCGCCGGTAAACATGCTGAGCATGCCGCCGATCGAGGCCTGCGCACCATCCATGAATTCGCGCAGCGCCACACCATCGATACCTGGCACCGGAATGAACGTGCCCAAACGGTAGACGATCAGGAGGCCGAGCGTGAACAGGATGCGTTTGCGCAACTCGGTGGCCTTGCCAAGCGCGGACCAGCTTGTGTTGGCCGCCATTTGCTCTGCTGCAGATACCATTCGCGGGTCTCTTTCATGTGACAACGCCGCCTAGGGCTGTTTTCCAGCTCAGGCGGCGTCAAAAGGAAAACGTGAGGACTATGTAAGCGGGCGCAGGCCCGCTCACAACCTCTTATTCAGCGGCCTGCGCTGTTGTGACCGAAAGCTTGCCCCCGGCTTTCTCAACCGCGTCGATGGCCGACTTGGAGGCGCCGGTCACCGCGATGTCGAGTTTCGCGGTCACATCGCCCTTGGCCAGAACGCGCACACCGTCGAGCTTGCGCCGCACGAGGCCGGACGCCACGAGCACATCCTCGGTGATCTGGGCAGACCCGTCGATCTTGCCAGCTTCGATGAATTTCTGGATCAGGCCAAGGTTCACCACAGCAAAGGATTTGCGGTTCGGCTTGTTGAAGCCGCGCTTGGGCAGACGCTGATAGAGCGGCATCTGGCCGCCCTCGTAGCCCTTGATGGCCACACCCGAGCGGGATTTCTGGCCCTTGATACCACGGCCACCGGTCTTGCCCATACCGGACCCCGGGCCACGGCCGATGCGTTTCTTGCGCTTGGTCGCGCCGTCATTATCATGAAGTTCGTGCAGTTTCATTGTCGCTATCTCCTTGCCGGATGCGGCCCCCAGCGACGGGAGCGGCCGAACGCGGCTTGCGTGAAAGGTTGAGTCGGGCCCGCAGGCCACCGGGGGCGTATAGACCCGGGTCGCCCCGGGATCAAGGGCCGAGTTGCCAGCCCGCCTGTCAGCCAACCTGCGGGTTGCGCCATGTCGAGGCGACGAAGTGCCGGGTCAGCGCGCGCTCCACCAGATCGAGCCGGTCCTGCCCGTAGACCGGATCGCCACCGACGATATAGGTCGGTGAGCCGAAGACGTGTCGGGCCACGGCCTCCGCCGTGTTGGCGCGGTGGATGGCCTGTAACTCGTCCGAGAGGGCTGCGGTCGGAGTCGCCTCGGGGTCGAGGTCGCAGCCCGCGATCAACGGTGCCAGCGCGGCGGGATCGGCGATATCGGCATCGTCGCGCCAATGCGCGCCGTGGCGGGCGCAGATCTCGGACAGGCGGGCAGAGCCGAGCCAGGCAAAGGCAGAATGGGCAGAATGGGCAGAGTAAATATAGTCGATGCACGTCATCAGGCTTAGCCTAAAATGTTTGCGTCTGCGAGGCCATCAAAACCCCGTGACTGGACTCGCGATTCAGACACGTTACTCTGACCTATACTTGTCCGGAGACCGCACATGCGCACCCTCGCCCTTGGCCTTGCCGTCGCCCTCCTGCCCGCTCCGGCGCCTCAGGCTGGACCGGGCTGCGCCACAGATGCGATGCTGGTCTTTGACGGTTCAGCCTCGATGGGCGAGTTGGGCTATGATCCGACCGCCCCGACGCGCATAGCCGAGGCCCGCGAGGCGCTTCGCCGCGCCGTGCCCGAGATCGCGCCCTATCGCCGCGTTGGCCTGCTTACCTACGGGCCGGGGGGCGATCATCCATGCTCGGGCATCAGCTTGCGGTTTTCCCCCATGGCCAACGCAGCTGCGGCGCTGGTGGCCGGAATCGAGAGGCTCGATCCCGGCGGGCTGACACCCCTTGCGTCCTCGGTGGCGGCGGCCGCAAGGGCGCTCGATTACCGCGCACGGCCCGGCATCGTCGTACTGGTCACGGATGGCAATGAGACCTGCGGCGGCACGCCCTGTGCCCTCAGCGCCGCCTTGGCACAAGACGCGCGTGATCTCACGGTTCATGTTATCGGCTTCCGCATCGTGCATGATCCATTTTCGTGGAACAGCCCCGAGGCCGGAGAGTATGACGGACAGACCGTCGCAAAATGCCTCGCGGACGCAACTGGCGGTCTGTTCGTGACGACTGAAACCGTAGGGGAACTAGCTGCCGCCCTGCGCGAAACCTTGGGCTGCCCGTTGATCGGCTGGCAGGATTGGCGAGCCCCGCCACGCGGGCGGGGCTGATCACGTCACGCGGTCAGGTCTTTTGGTTCAGGCAGGCCTGCGGCGCGGCAGCAGGCGGTGAGGGTGTTGGCGAGCAGGCAGGCGATGGTCATCGGGCCGACGCCGCCGGGCACCGGGGTGATGGCGCCGGCGACTGCGGCGGCGGAGGCAT
>NZ_CAMYMD010000103.1 GCF_947259555.1 uncultured Roseovarius sp. | reverse complement strand
GCCCGTGCGCGCACGAACCTCCGCCCAGAGCGTGCCGCGCGGCTGCCAGGTCTCAATGAACCCGCCCGCCCCGTCGGGGCTGCGCGCCGCCGCCTCCAGCACGAGGGGCCGGTTGAGCCGCACCGCCGCCATCACCGCACCCCCCCGCCCAGCAAACGCACCGTGCGATAGCGCTCGATCAGGCTCGACACCCCGAAGGGCATGCAACCGCCGCTCAACCCGATCTCGTGGCGATACTCGTAGTAATGCGCCGCCAGCATCAGCACCGCCTGCGCCAGATCCGATGGCAAGTTCCCCCATCCCGCGCCATAGCCCGCGCGGAACACGATCTCGGCCACACCGCCCGAGTCAATCGACGGCAGGACCCTGCCCGCCGGGCGTAACATGGGCCGATGCGCGTCACGCTCCAACCGGTAGAGCGCGGGCGCGATCACCTCCGCCTCGTCGTCGCGGTTGCGCAACGTGAGGCTTACGATCTCGCTCACCGGGGCGACCGGCAGCGCCTGCCCTTCAGGATCGCGCCAGCTGTTCATCACCCAGGAAAACTCCCGCTCCAGCAGCACCTTGGCGGTGCGCCCCTCGATCGCCGCGAGAGCGGCCCGCAGGAAACTCTCCAACACAGGGTCCTGGACATCGCCATCCGAAAACCCCGTCCCCAGCCGCAGATGCGCCTTGAATTCCGCCAGCGGCAGCGCGGCCAGGGGCACCGCGGTCTCTTCCATCAACATCATGGACCTACTCCATATATCCCGGACCCCTCCGATGAGTGAGGCGCGCGCCGCCCGGCGTTGCACGGACGGAGGGGGGTGACTGAACAACGCCGTATCAAAGGCCACGCGCGCCCCGGACGGGGGCCAAATCGCCCCCGCCCCGATCACCGCCCCTTACGAGACGGCGAACCGCAAGAGCTTGATCGCCTTGAAATCGCTGACATCGCCGCCCACGCGCTTGGTCGCGTAGAACAGGACATGCGGCTTGGCGCTGTAGGGATCGCGCAGCACCCGCAGATCGGGGCGCTCAGCGACCGTATAGCCCGCGCCGAAATCGCCGAATGCGATGGCATCGGCCCCGCTCGCGATATCCGGCATGTCCTCGGCGATCAGCACCGGGTAGCCCAGCAAACGCGCAGGCTCTCCGGCGGCCAGACCGTCCGACCACAGGAACCGCCCATCGGCATCCTTCATCTTGCGCACCGCCCCGGCCGTGCGCGAATTCATCACGAAGGTGGCATGCGCCCGGTACTGCGCGCCCAGCGCATAGACCAGGTCGATGACCGGATCGGGCCCGCCAATATCGCCATCCACACCCGTCGGCACATAGCCCAGATTGCCCCAGGCCCAGACATCGTTATCGACCGCCGGATGGGTCAGAAAGCCGCGCGGCTTGTCCACCCCGTCGCCCGCGATGAACGCCGCCGCCTCGGCGCGCGCGAACTTGTCGGCGATGCGCCCCGCCAGCCAGCCCTCGACGTCAAAGGCACTGTCATCAAGCAGCCGCTGCGACGCCTTGGGCAGCGCGCTCAGCTCGTGCAGCGGGATGCTGATGCGGTCGATGACCGGCGTATCGCTCTCGGCCACGGGGCCGGTCTCGGTGGCCCAGCCATGGCCGACATCGGCATGGTCAATGAGCACGTCAAAGCTCGTGGCCTCGACCGCCACCACATTGGCGACGGCGCGAATTGACGCGGTCGAGCTCAGCACCGAGCGGATCGTCTCGGCGGTCTGCGGATCGACGAGATAGCCGCCCTCACCGGCCACCGCGGTATTGAGCGCCTTGCCCTCAAGCTCCAGCCCCCTCAGCCCGTCATCATCCCCCGCCCGCAGATAGGCGTCGAATGCCTTGCGATGCGGGGCACCTGCGTCGGCGGCGGCGGCCAGATGCGGGCGCGCCATGGCGATTGTCTTGCGTTCAAACATGGTCATCTTCTCTTCCTGCTGTTGAAGTCGTTTGTGAATATCGGACTGAAAGCCCTTGAATTCGCTCAGGAACCCCGCCACGGCGGTGCTCACCTCTGCCGCCGGAGACAGATCTTCCCCGGCCCGAGCCTGCGCTTGGGTTGTCATCGTTTTTCCCTTCAGCTTGGTCTGGTCGCGCGGGGTCTACATCCGCGCCATCTCCCGGCGGGCCGCGTCGAACACAGCCGCCAATTCACGCAAAGTCTCGTCCTCCGGGCGCTCGCCCTTGGCCGCCACCCGCGCACTGGGCAGCATCGGAAAGGTCACCAGCGACACCTCCCAAAGCTCCAGTTCCTGCAAGAGCCTGCGGCCCTTGTCCCCCTTGGTTGCGCGCAGCGTGCGATAGCCGATGCTCAGCCCGTCGATCGCTCCGGCCGCGATCAGCGCCACCGCTTCGCGCGCGCGCCCCACGCTCTCCAGCAGACGGCCTTTGACATACAGGCCGCGCGCATCCTCGCGCACCTCGTCCCAGATACCGATGGGCTGCGCCGGATCGTGCTGCCACAGCATCTTGACGCGCCGCCCCTCGGCGGTCAGCCGCTTCAGGCTCGCGGCATAGGCCCCCTTGGCCACCACGTCCCCGCCATGATCGGGTGCATCGAACAGGCTCGCATAGCCCTCGATCCGTCCTTCCTCGCTCACGCTCAGCGCCGCGCCCTCGGGTCGCGCGAACTTGCGCTCAAGTCCGTTCTCCATCCACCTCATCCTTTCGTTTCCAAACTCACGGCAACGCCGCCAGGATTGGCTGAAACGCCTGCACCAGTATCGCCGCGACTACGCCGTAAACCGCCAGCCAGAGCCGCCGCTCCAAACGTTCCAGCGCCGCCTCCAGCCGTTCCAGCCGCTCCTGCGTCGCCCTGACCTGCAACTCAGAGACCCGCTCATGCGCCTCCAGCCGCAGCGCGGGCGCGCAATCAAAGGGCTCGAATCCGTAGCGCGGCGGCGGCGCGCCCTCAGCCATCCGCATCCCCCTGCGCCAATGCGGGCAAGCCCAGCAAGTCGCGCTTTTCCGCCGCGGTCAGGAACTCCGCCTGCGCCACCCGGCCCCATTGCGCATCACGCTCCGCTGACAGCGCCGGCACCTGATCGAGATCCGGGCGCAACTCGAACGCCTCTCCCGCCATGCGCGCCAGCCACGCCGCCACCGCCGCAGTTACACGGGCCGCCAATGGCAACACCGTCAGCCGGTAAAACGCCCGGTTCGCTTCCTGGTAATTGGCGAATGTCGCGTCGCCGGGAATGCCCAGCAACATCGGCGGCACCCCGAAGGCGAGTGCGATTTCGCGCGCCGCGCTCTCCTTGGTCTTCTGGAATTCCATGTCCGACGGGCTGAACCCCATCGGCTTCCAGTCAAGCCCACCCTCCAGCAACATCGGACGCCCTGCATTGCGCGCGCCCTGATGATGCGCCTCCATCTCACTCACCAGCCGGTCATACTGATCAGAGCCAAGCGCACCCTGCCCCTCGGCCCCCTTGTAGACGATCGCCCCCGACGGCCGCGCAGCATTGTCCAAGAGCGCCTTCGACCAGCGGCTCGCAGCATTATGCACATCTACCGCCTGCGCCGCCGCCTGCAACGGCGACAGCCCGTAATGATCGTCTTGCGGGTGAAAGCTCTTGATATGGCAGATGCAGGGCGCGCCTTCGGAGACATCGAACCGATGCTTGCGCCCCGCCACGGCATATTCATACCCCACCGGCCAGCCATCCGCGCCCGGCACCACGCTCATCCGGTCCGAACGCAACAAATGCAATTCGACCGGTACACCGCCGGAACCGACCGCCTCGACATAGGCATTCCCGGTCAGCAACAACTGACCATAAAGCGCCTCGAACAGTTCCGCCCGGCCCTGCGCCGGGTTCGGCATCTTGATGAGGTCCAGCACGGGATGTACCGCAAAGCGCTGTTCGGCATCCTGCATCACCAGCGGTAGCGCGGCGGCGGCCTCGGCGATCATCTTGACACAGCGAAACCCCACCGGATTGCCCGCAAAGCCGGTGCGCGCAAGGCTCACCACGTCGCGCGGGCTCCAGGCCACACGACCGGCCCCGCCCCAGGCGACGACCCGCCCCGTGGCGCTTGCCTTCTGCTCAGGAATGCTCTGCGCCTCCGCCTCACCACCCTGCCGGAAGAAATCCAGTATCATCGCTTCACTCTCCTTGGTCTTGCCCACGACAAGCCTCTTGCCGACTTGCGGACATCAAACCGTCAAAATCTTAAGGAAAGTAAATCTGACCGCGCGGCCCTCGGCCTAGAGCCCAAGAGCCTCGCGCAGAACGGCAAGACGCGAGCGGCTTACCGGCGTGGTCACATCCTGCCCGCCAAGTTGAAAGTGGCACAACCCGTTATCCTTGCGCCGCTCAAAATGCGCGACGTGATCAGGGTTCACCAGATAGCTGCGATGCACTTTCAGAAATGGCCCGGGGCTCAGACGTCTTTCCGCCTCGGTGATCGACCAAGTGCAGAAATGCTTGCTCTCACCGGCATAGAGCAGTGTGTAATGCCCCTCCGCTCGAAGAAACGCCACATCCCGCGCGTCGATGAAATGTGTCTGACCGTTTTGCTCGTAAGGGATGCGATGCAAAAGAGGTGCTGCCTCAATCGGCTCCGCCAAGGGCTCGCTGGGTCCGACTGCCGCGCCGTGGGCACCGCTGCCTGCCGGCGCGAGGAAGGTGACGCCAGTCAGCAAAAAGGCCCCGCACAAGACGAAAGAGCTGATCAACACACCTAGCGCCAAAACCTCGTTACCGATGACCGGCCCGATTTCCTGGACCGTTGGCACAGTCACGAAGCGCGTGCCGAGAATCGCTGCGAAATGAACAACGAACACAGCAAGCCCAAAGGCCATAGTGCCCAACAGGATATTGCGCGGCCGACGCTGCCCATATGCCACCCAAATCGCAGCAACACTCAGCCCACAAGCCGCGACGAGGGCAAAAATAACACCCGGCGGCGTGTAGACCGCCCGGCATAGTTGTAGCCCGGACATGCCAAGATAATGCATTGCCACGATACCAAGACCTATGATCACCCCTGCTGCGGTCAGCCGCGCTCTGCTGCGTGGATAGAAATGCAGCAACAAGAGCGCACCGCCCACCATCAGTATGGCAATAAGGGCCGAGCCGAGCGTGATCATCGCATCATAGTAGATCGGGATCGGCAGTTGCAGACCGAGCATGGCCACGAAATGCATTGACCATATACCGCCACCCAACGCGATCGCGGCAAGGGTCACGGAGAGTTTCCGCGACGCGATCGGCTGCGAAGCAATGCCGCGTGTCAGAGAAAATCCTGTAAAAGCTCCGACAAGCGACACACTCAATGAGGCGGCCACCAGCCATAGATTGTGCGAGTAATCCAGAAATTCCATTTCGACCCAAAGCTTTGGGCTGGGCACATGGTCAATTTTCCGCCTCTGTGGCGCCCAACCTCTCCCCAAGCTTGGATCGTAAGTCGCCTGCGCAGTCCTGACAAGGCTCTTGCCCTGTAGCCTGTCCGTCAGGCAGCCCCGCAGCAAAGCCCGGTCGAGAGCCACAAGAGCTTGCATCTGGACCTTTGGCAAAACCTATGGGATGCAAGGACAGGTGCCCGGTACGGGCGTGCAACGAAACGGGCGGGGCCTCAACCCGCCCGCAATCAGGGAGATGGACACATGAATTTCAAGGCACTGGCACTCGCCGGGACGATGTCGCTTGCGGCGTTCGCGGCGCAGGCCGACGTAAAGGTCGGCATGATCACAACGCTTTCCGGCGGCGGCGCCGGGCTGGGCATTGACGTGCGAGACGGCTTCATGCTGGCATTGGAACAATCCGGCCGCGACGATATCGAGGTCGTCATCGAAGATGATCAGCGCAAGCCGGACATCGCCGTGCAACTCTCCGACAAGATGATCCAGTCCGAAAAGGTCGACGTGATGACGGGCATCATCTGGTCCAACCTTGCTATGGCCGTCGTTCCGGGCGCCGTGGCGCAGGGCAAATTCTATCTCTCGCCGAATGCCGGTCCGTCGGCGCTGGCCGGCAAGGGCTGTCATCCGAATTATTTCAACGTCGCCTGGCAGAACGACAACCTGCACGAGGCAGCGGGGGCCTACGCCAATGACGCGGGCTACAAGAACAGCTTCATTCTCGCGCCCAATTATCCGGCCGGTCAGGACGCACTCACAGGCTACAAACGCATGTATGAGGGCGCATTGGCGGGTGAAATCTACACGCAACTGGGCCAGACCGATTACGCCGCCGAGATTGCGCAAATTCGCGCAAGCGAGGCCGACAGCGTTTTCTTCTTCCTGCCCGGGGGCATGGGGATTTCATTCCTCAAGCAATATGCGGACAGCGGCGTCGATCTTCCTGTGATCGGCCCGGCGTTCAGCTTCGATCAGGGCATCCTGCAAGCCGTCGGCGATGCCGCACTCGGCGTTGTGAACACCTCGCAATGGTCCAAGGACATCGACAACGCCACCAACACCGCGTTCGTTGCCAGCTTTCAGGATAAATATGGGCGCCTGCCGTCTCTCTACGCGAGCCAGGGGTTCGACACCGCCAACCTGCTTATTTCCGCACTCGATCAGGCCCAACCGTCGGAACCTGATGCGTTTCGCGCAGCCCTCAAATCCGCCGATTTCGCAAGCACACGGGGTGATTTCGCCTTTGGCCCCAATCATCACCCGGTACAGGACATTTACGTGCGCGAGGTAATCAAGGAGGGCGATGTGTATACCAACAAAATCATCGGTACTGCGCTCAAGAACCACTCCGACGCGTACGCGGCCGAGTGCAAAATGTAAAACCTGGCACCCCGGACCACCAAAGTGGTTCGGGTCCGCTCCCTTCCAGGCAAAACGAAGCCAGGCCATGTCGTTCTCACCCCGATGTTTGGTCGCTTGCCACCTTTCCCCCGGATAAAACTCGCGGCATACAAAGCCATGACCGACTCACATGCTCCCTTTCCATCACCGCCCCCGGGCACTGAATGGCCTTGCCTGCAAGCGGGCTGGGTCTGGCTTTGCGGTGCCGGACCGGGCGATCCGGGTCTCTTGACGCTCCACGCGGTCAACGCGCTCCGGCAGGCCGACGTGGTGATCTACGACGCGCTCGTGCAAGAGGCGATCCTCGACTGGGCGCCGCAGGCGCGGCATGTCTATGCCGGCAAGCGCGGTGGCAAGCCCTCGGCCAATCAGCGCGACATCTCTCTGCAACTTGTCGATCTGGCGCGCGAGGGCAAGCGCGTGCTTCGTCTCAAGGGCGGCGACCCTTTCGTGTTTGGGCGTGGCGGCGAAGAGGCGCAGACGCTCGTTCAGCACGGTATACCGATCCGCATCATCCCCGGCATCAGCGCTGGAATCGGTGGGCTGGCTTATGCGGGCATACCCGTCACCCACCGGGATGTGAACCAGTCCGTGACCTTCGTCACAGGCCATGATCAATCCGGCCTGACGCCCTCGTCACTCGACTGGCAGTCAATCGCGCGCGGCAGCCAGGTCATCGTGATCTACATGGGCATGAAACACGCGGCCCAGATCTCCGGTGCATTACTGGAGGCAGGTCGCTCTATGGATGAGCCTTGCGCAGTGGTCTCACAGGCAACTACGCCAGAGCAAAAGGTGCTCGAAACCACGCTCGGTCAACTCGCCGCCGATATCGAGACAAGCGGGATGGAGCCACCCGCAATCCTGTGCATCGGGCGCTCGGTGCTCATGCGACAGGTTCTCGACTGGCAGGACATGCTGACAGGCAATGGTCCGCGCGATCTCGATCCGCTGGGCCGTGGCCTGCCCGCCGAGGTGTCATGCGGGGGCTGATCCTCGCCGCTCCATCCTCGGGCGCGGGAAAAACGACACTCACCCTTGCCCTGCTCCGCCTGCTATCGCGCGAAGGTGTGCCGGTCAGAGGCGCAAAATCCGGCCCCGATTATATCGACCCGCGCTTTCACGAGGCAGCCTGCGGCCTACCATGTCCCAATCTCGATGCTTGGGCCATGACTCCCGAGCGCTTGCGCGCGCTCGCCGCAGGCGACGGGCTGCTCATAATCGAGGGGGCCATGGGCCTCTTCGACGGCGCACCGCCCGATGGTCGCGGGTCGGTGGCCGATCTTGCGCGCCACCTTCGCCTGCCCGTGGTGTTGGTCATCGACGCAGGCCGCATGGCAGGTTCCATCGCACCCCTTGTGAATGGGTTCGCAGGCCACGACCCACGGGTGCGCGTGACTGGCGTGATCCTCAACAACGTCGGTTCCGACAGGCACGAGGCGATGCTGCGCCGCGCGCTCGCCCCCATTGGCCTGCCCGTGCTCGGAGCCCTGCGCCGCAACGCCGCGCTCGCGCACCCCTCCCGCCATCTGGGACTGGTGCAAGCACAGGAACGCCCAGACCTCGAAAACTTCCTCGAAAGAGCGGCTGACGCGCTTGCGGCAACGCTCGACCGTGACATGTTGCTGTCTATTTCGGCCCCCGTGCCAGCGGAGGCTTCATCCCCAAGCCTGACGCCTCCGGCACAAGTCATCGCCGTGGCGCAGGACCGCGCCTTTGGCTTTGCCTATCCCCATATGCTATCGGATTGGCGCGCGGCCGGGGCCGAGATCCGTGCCTTTTCACCCCTGGCTGATGATCCAGTTCCCGACGCCGATTTTATCTTCCTGCCCGGCGGATATCCGGAGCTGCATGCAGGCCGCCTCGCCGACTGCACAAACTTCATGCAAAGCCTCAGAAATGCGTCTCAAGATACTGAGATCTATGGAGAATGTGGAGGTTACATGGTGCTAGGAGACACGCTCACAGACGCAGAGGGCACGCGCCACACCATGGCCGGCCTCTTGCCCCTGGAGACCAGCTTTGCCACCCGTCACCTGCACTTGGGCTACCGTCGCCTGGCCGCCACCCAGGGACCACTGAGCGGCACCTGGACAGGCCACGAATTTCATTACGCCACCACCCTGCGCGCCGACGGTCCAGCCCTGTTCGCCGCTCATGACGCCGAGGGAACGGCACTGCCGCCCATGGGGCAGCGCGTCGAGCGCGCAAGTGGCTCTTTTGCGCATCTGATTGACCGAGCCTGATTGCACTTGCAGCCTCCACGTGACCGGTCTAGCACTCCATGAATGACAGACACGGCACATCTCACCGACGACAGTCGCGCCAAGCGCAACGTGGCCGTTCTTGTGGCGGCACAGGCGATCCTTGGCGCGCAGATGCCGATGATCTTCGTGGTGGGTGGCCTCGCCGGGCAATCGCTGGCCTCGAATGTCTGTTTCGCCACATTGCCGATCTCGCTGATCGTGCTGGGCTCGATGCTATCGGCCACGCCGGTCTCGCATATGATGCAGCGCTTTGGCCGTCGCGCGGGCTTCATGATCGGGGCGCTGGCGGGCGCGATTGGCGGGCTTGTCGGAGCCTATGGCCTCTACGTCGCGTCCTTCCCGATCTTTCTGGCGGGCAGTTTCATCACCGGCACCTATATGTCGGCGCAGGGCTTCTACCGCTTCGCCGCCGCCGACACCGCCAGCGAGACCTTCCGCCCCAAGGCGATTTCCTATGTCATGGCCGGGGGCCTCTTGAGTGCCATCATCGGGCCGCAGCTGGTCAAGCTCACGTCGCAGGCGATGGTGATCCCGTTTTTCGGCACCTATCTGGCGGTCATTGCGCTCAACCTCGTGGGCGCGCTGCTGTTCCTGCTGCTCGACATCCCCAAGCCGCCCGTTCCGTCAGAGGACGCACCGCGCGGGCGCTCGCGCATGGAACTGCTGAAGACCCCGCGCATCGCGGTGGCGGTGATCTGCGCGATGGTCGCCTACGCGCTGATGAACCTGGTGATGACCTCGACGCCGCTTGCCGTGGTCGGCTGCGGCTTTGACGAGGGCAATGCGGCGGATGTCGTCACCGCGCATGTGCTGGCGATGTATATCCCCTCGTTCTTCACCGGCCACCTGATCGTGCGCTTCGGGGTGGAAAGGATCGTCGCAACCGGCCTGATCATCCTTGCCGGCGCGGGCGCGGTGGCGCTCTCGGGCGTGGAGCTGGAGCATTTCTTCGTGGCGCTGATCCTGCTGGGGCTCGGCTGGAATTTCGGCTTCATCGGGGCCACCACGATGCTGGCGGGCGCGCATGCCCCGCATGAGCGCGGGCGCATGCAGGGGCTCAACGACCTGCTGGTCTTCGGCGGGGTGACCTTCGCCTCGCTCGCCTCGGGCGGGCTGATGAACTGCTCGGGCAGTTCCGCGCAGGCGGGCTGGACCGCCGTCAACCTCGCCATGGCGCCCTTCCTGATGCTGGCAGGCGCAGCGCTCATTTGGCTGGTGATGCGCCCCCGCACGGCGTGACCGCTGGCGTCAGCCGGGTTTTTTGAGTATTTTTGCCATAAAGAAACAGAGGGGCGCGTCATGATTTCCGAGATCTGGCACAGCTATCGCCGCCTGCCGCTCTGGGTGCAGGCCTGGGTATCTTTCATCCTTGTGCCGGTGAATGCCGCCTCATTGGCCTTTCTGTCCGAGCCTTTTGGCCTCTGGGTCGCGGCGATGGCCGTGGGGGCGATGCTGCTCAACGGCGTGATCATGCTGGTAGAGCGCGGCTTTTCCAAACTGATGGCGCTGCCGCATGTGCTGATCTGGACGCCGATGCTGGGGCTGGGGCTGTGGCTTCTGGCGCAGGACATTGCCCCCGCCTACCGGATTTATCTACTGATCCTGCTGGCGGTCGATGTGATCTCGTTGGTCTTCGACGTGATCGACACCCGCAAATGGCTGTCAGGCGACCGCAAGATCGCCTGACGCCAAGGGTTTCAGCCCAGTTTGCGCAGCCGCGCGAAAAGGCTGGAGGTATCCCAGCGTCCGCCGCCCATGGCTTGCACGTCCTTGTAGAACTGATCGACCAGGGCCGTGACCGGCAGGCTCGCCCCGGTCTCGTCGGCGGTCGACAGGCAAATGCCCAGATCCTTGCGCATCCAGTCGACGGCAAAACCGTGCTCCCATTTGTCGTCGAGCATGGTCTCGTAGCGATTGGCCATCTGCCACGACCCGGCCGCGCCCTGGCTGATCACCTCGACCACCGCGCGCCCGTCAAGCCCCGCCTTCTCGGCGAAATGCAGCGCCTCGGACAGGCCCTGCACCAGACCCGCGATGGCGATCTGGTTGCACATCTTGGTCATCTGACCGGCCCCGCTCTCGCCGATGCGGCGGCAGAGCTTGGCATAGGTGTTCATGATCGGCTCGGCGGCGTCATAGGCGGCCTGATCGCCGCCACACATGATCGACAGCTGGCCGTTCTCGGCCCCCGCCTGACCGCCCGACACGGGCGCGTCGACGAATTGCTGCCCACCGGCGCGCGCGCCTGCAAAGAGTTCTTCGGTCACTTTAGAAGACACCGTCGTATGGTCGATAAAGATCGCGCCATCCTTCATCCCGGCAAAGGCCCCGTCCTCACCGAGGCATACGCTGCGCAGATCGTCGTCATTGCCGACGCAGGCAAGCACGACATCGGCCGCTTCTGCGGCGTCGCGCGGGGTTGCCGCATGAGTGCCAGCGTGCTCCGCCACCCAAGCCTCGGCCTTGGCGGCGGTGCGGTTATAGACGCAGACATCGTGCCCGGCCTTGGCCAAGTGCCCCGCCATAGGATAGCCCATTACCCCGAGCCCCAGAAATGCCAGTTTCGCCATTTGTCCTGTCCTCTCCCATTGTCTTACCCCGGTTTTCTGACTATCCCCGGGGCTTGATGCAAGCGGAAAATAGGGCGGTACCGGGGCGTGTCACGGGTTGTGAAATGGTTGTTGCGGCTGGCGGGCGGCGTTGTTTTGCTGACTCTTCTGGTCGTTTTCGCAGTCTATTTCCTTTTGTCGCGCTCGCTTCCCGACTATGACAAGCAACTCGATGTGAGCGGCCTTGCCGCGCCGGTCGAGATCGTGCGCGACAACGCGAACGTACCCCATATTTTCGGGCAGAACGACGCCGACAGCTTCTTCGGTCTGGGCTATGCTCACGCGCAGGACAGGCTCTGGCAGATGATGATGATGCGCCGAACCGTTCAAGGGCGTTTGTCCGAAGTCTTCGGCAGCCGGACCGTCAAGATCGACACGACTTTGCGCCGCTTTGACCTCTATACACTCGCGCGCCAATCGGTCGAGGTCCAGGATGCGACAACCCTCGCCGCGCTCAAGGCCTACTCCGATGGAGTCAACGCACGGCTAAGCGAAATCAACAGGGAAGCGTTGGGGCGAGGCGCGCCGGAACAGTTCCTCTTCAACGCGCCGATCGCACCATGGCAGCCTGCGGATTCCATTGCCCTGATCAAACTTATGGCGGTGCAGCTTTCTGGCCACCTTGATAACGAGGTCTTGTTCGCTCGCACCTCGCTTGCCCTGGATGATCCGGAGCGCCTAGACGATATCATGCCGCTTGCCCCCGGCAGTGGCATCGCGGCGCTCCCGGAATATGCGAGCTTGTTTCCGGAAAATAGCTTCGTGCAGACCGCTCAGAGCACGTCAGACGTTTCAAGTGATCCGCTTTCACCGTTCAAACGCCGCGCCTTTGCGGGGGCGTCCAACGCCTTCGCCGCCACACCTGCACGATCGGCGTCAGGCGGCACACTTTTGGCCAACGATCCGCATCTGGGGTTTTCAGCCCCGAATATCTGGTACCTTGCCCGGATGCAGCTGGAAGCAGGCGGTGTGATCGGCGGCACGATCCCCGGTATTCCAGTCATACTGACAGGCCGCAGCGCACGTCTGGGTTGGGGCATCACATCCTCCTATATGGACGATCAGGATGTGTTCATCGAAGAGATCAACCCCGACGACACCAACCAATACCGCACGCCTGAGGGTTGGAAGCCGTTTCGCACCGCGCGCTCGATCATCGAGATCAAGGATGCCGATCCGGTAACCCTCACCTTGCGCTGGACGGACAACGGACCGGTCCTGCCCGGCAGCCACTACAACCTTGCCGACGTCACCCCGCCGGGGCATGTGGCGTCAGTCAGCTGGACCGCGCTGAGCGGGCAGGACACGACAATGAGCTCGGCCATGGGCCTCATGCGCGCCGGATCAGTTCAGGAGGCCATGGACCTCAGCCGCCTCTACATCGCACCCTCGCAAAACCTAACTCTGGTGGATGAGACGACAATTGCCATGCGGACAATCGGCGCAATGCCCCGCCGCAGCGCCCGCCACGAGAGCGAAGGCCGCATGCCCTCACGCGGCTGGCTGCGGGAAAACCGCTGGCAGGGCATGCTGCCCTTTGCCGCAAATCCCGAGTTCATTTCGCCCCGCGGGGGCATTCTGGGCAACACCAACAACAAGGTCGTGGACCGCCCCTTTCCAATGCATATGAGCTATCTGTGGGGGGATACGCAGCGGGTGCATCGCTGGCGCAGACTGATGCAGGGCCGCGAGGTCCATACCCGCGACAGCTTTATCGAGGCGCAGCTTGATACCGTCAGCTTCACCGCGCGCTCGATCCTGCCGCTCATCGGCGCGGATCTGTGGTTCACCGGCGAGGCCGCCCCAGAGGGCACGCCCGAACGGCTGCGCCAGCGCGCGCTTACGATGCTGGCGGACTGGAACGGCGAGATGAACGAACATCTGCCCGAGCCGCTTATCTATGCGGCGTGGATGCGGGCGCTCATGGACCGGCTCATCCGCGACGACCTAGGCCCCCTCTCGCGTGAGTTCGATCATCCCGACCCGATCTTCATCGAGCGCGTCTTTCGCGATGTGGACGGTGCCTCGGCCTGGTGCGATGTCAAGCAGTCAGCGGCGCAGGAAACCTGCCCGGACGTCTCGCGCATGGCGCTCGACGATGCGCTGATCTGGATCGAGGAACGCTACGGCACCTCGCTCGAAAGCCTGCGATGGGGCGAGGCGCATCAGGCGGCGCATGATCATCAGGTGCTGGGCGAGGTGCCGCTCTTGCGCTATTTCGTCAACATCCGGCAATCCACCTCGGGCGGCGACAACACGCTCCTGCGCGGGCGCACGCGCGGTGGCCAGGGGCCCGACCCGTTCCAGAACGTGCACGGGGCCGGTTACCGTGGGGTCTATGACTTCGCCGATCCAGACAGCAGCGTGTTCATCATCGCCACCGGCCAATCCGGCCATTTCCTGAGCCGCCATTACGACGATCTCTCGCAACTCTGGCGGCGCGGCGAGTATATCCCGATGTCGCTCGACCCTGACCTCGCGCGGGCGGCGGCTGTTGGTGTGACACGGCTCCACCCCGAGGGGCAATGACGCGCAATGCGTCAGTGACCGATTTTTCACCCCCTGCAAGATCCCGATGACATGGGCATCCGGGTATCTTACATCATCCGGCGGTGAATGCCGAAGGTGACCCCGCATTGTTTCGACAAGTTCGAGCCAAATAAGAAAAATTCACCTTCCCGGAACTTCAATTGGAACACGTGGCGGCCCTTCGCGTTGTGATACCAAGCGCGCTTGATGCGCTTTCAATTGAACCGCAGGGCACGCCCTGCAGAACTGGAAACGGAGGACTGTAATGACATTCCATAAATTTGCTCTCGCAACCGCACTGACCAGCATCACAGCCATGGCTGCGTATGCCGACGAGGGCGAGTACCAGAGCGCCAAAGACGAGGAACCCGCAGCGACAGTCACCAACGGCTCTGGCATGGAGATGACGGAGGCGACGATAAGCGATGACGGTGAAATCACCGCACCGAGCAGCGTCGACCTTGAAGCCAAAGAGCTTACCAACTCTGACAAGATCTCCATCGAGAACGTTCTTACCCAAGCCGACGACGGCGCAACGCTGAACTCAGTCGACGATGCCATCATCGGTGAGGTCGTGTCGCACGCGGGCGATCGTGATGCACAGCATCTGGTCTATGTCGATGTACGTGATGACGCAGACCTTGCTGCGGACAAGATCGCATTCGAGGTCGGCACGCTCAGCGCCGAGGAATCCGGTGGGCTGGAATATGCCTACACGATGGAGCAATTGCGCACCGCAGTGGCCGCCAAGGTCGCCACGATGACGCAGTAATCCTGCCAATTCGGATGTCTTTATGGCCCGGCCTTCTGGCCGGGCCTTTCCTGTTCTGAAACTGCCGAATCTCAACACCATCCGCGAGCGGCCCCTTTCCCCGGCCTGCGCAATAGCCTAAAGAGACGCGCAATCGGACCACCTTGGGGGATTCCAGTCAAATGCAGGACCCGGCACTCACGCCCGAACTGATCGAGGCCCATGGCCTCAAGCCCGACGAATACGACCGCATCCTCGAAATCATCGGACGCGAGCCGACATTCACCGAGCTTGGCATCTTCTCGGCCATGTGGAACGAGCACTGTTCCTACAAATCCTCCAAGAAATGGCTGCGCACCCTGCCCACCACCGGGCCACAGGTGATCTGCGGTCCGGGCGAGAATGCGGGCGTGGTCGATATCGGCGACGGGCAGGCCGTGGTCTTCAAGATGGAGAGCCACAATCACCCCTCCTATATCGAGCCCTATCAAGGGGCCGCGACCGGCGTGGGCGGCATCCTGCGTGACGTCTTCACCATGGGCGCGCGCCCGATCGCGGCGATGAACTCGCTCAGCTTTGGCGCGCCTTCGCACCCCAAGACCCGCCAGCTTGTGCATGGTGTGGTCGAGGGGGTTGGCGGCTATGGCAACTGCTTTGGCGTGCCCACCGTGGGCGGCGAGGTGCGGTTCGATGCGGCCTATAACGGCAACTGCCTCGTGAATGCCTTTGCCGCCGGTCTGGCCGACACCGACAAGATTTTCTATTCCGCCGCGAGCGGCGTTGGCATGCCGGTGGTCTATCTCGGCGCCAAGACCGGCCGCGATGGCGTGGGCGGGGCCACCATGGCCAGCGCCGAATTCGACGAGACCATCGAGGAAAAGCGCCCCACCGTGCAGGTCGGCGACCCGTTCACCGAAAAGCGCCTGATGGAGGCCACGCTGGAGCTGATGCAGACCGGCGCGGTTATTTCGATTCAGGACATGGGCGCGGCGGGGCTCACCTGTTCCGCAGTCGAGATGGGCGACAAGGGCGGGCTTGGCGTCAGGCTGCAACTTGACGCCGTGCCGCAGCGCGAGACCGGCATGACGGCCTATGAGATGATGCTGTCGGAGAGCCAGGAGCGCATGCTGATGGTGCTGCGCCCCGAGAAAGAATCGCAAGCGCGCGCCGTGTTCGAGAAATGGGATCTCGACTTTGCCATCGTCGGCGAAACCATCGCCGACGACCGCTTTCTGATCCTGCATGGCGATGACGTTAAGGCCGACCTGCCGCTTGCCACCCTGTCAGGGAGCGCGCCGGAATATGACCGGCCCTGGCAGGAGCCCACCCTGCCCAAGCCGCTCGATCTCGGCTCGGTGCCCGGCATTGATCCCATCGACGGGTTGCGCGCGCTGATCTCCTCGCCGAACTACTGTTCGCGCCAATGGGTTTGGGAGCAATACGACACCATGGTCATGGCCGACAGCGCCCGCACACCCGGTCAGGGCGCGGGGCTCATTCGTGTACATGGCACCGAAAAGCTGCTGGCCTTCACCTCGGACGTGACCCCGCGTTATGTCAAGGCCAACCCGGTCGAGGGCGGCAGACAGGCGGTGGCCGAGGCGTATCGCAACCTCTCGGCGCTCGGGGCGGTGCCGCTTGCGACCACCGACAACCTGAACTTCGGCAATCCAGAAAAGCCCGAAATCATGGGCCAGTTCGTCGGGGCCATCAAGGGTATCGGCGAGGCGGTGGCAGCGCTTGATATGCCGATCGTGTCAGGCAATGTCTCGCTCTATAACGAAACCGATGGCACGGCGATCCTGCCGACACCGACCATCGGGGCTGTGGGCCTGATCCGCGATCCTGAGACGGCAATCACCGGCGAGGTGCGCGAGGGGCACGTGGCGCTTCTACTTGGCGACACCCACGGCCATCTTGGTCAATCCGCCCTTTTGGCAGAGGTGTTCAACCGCGTCGAGGGCGATGCGCCCCACGTGGATCTGGCCGCCGAGAAACGCCACGGCGAATTCATCCGCGAGAATCATGCGCTGATCAAGGCCTGCACCGATCTCAGCGACGGCGGTCTGGCGCTTGCGGCGTTCGAGATGGCCGAGGCGGCGGGCGTGGGCGTGCAACTTGACAGCGACGACACCCCCACCCTCTTTGGCGAGGATCAGGCCCGCTATCTCATCGCATGCAATTTCGATCAAGCCGAGGCGCTGATGATCGCCGCCGGACAGGCAGATGTCACCCTCACCTCGGTCGGTCGCTTTACCGGCGACGCGGTACGCTTCGGCAACACAGAGGCTCCTCTCACAGACCTCTCGCACCTGTTCCGAAGCACCTTTGGGACGACGTTTTCCTGAATAACGGTTGGCCACCGGGCGCGTCAGACAGGTGACGCGCCCGGGGTGGTTTCGGCGCGCCAATCCGGCAGATCGTTGATCAGCCGATGCGCCGCGCGCGCAAGCGTTCCGCGAAACCGCTCGACCACAGGTCCCGCCATGCCCTGCTCTTGCAAAGCGGCATCGAACGTCGCCAGCCACATCTCGACATCTGCCAATCGGATCGGCTCATGGGCATGAATCTCGCGCAGATCCATGTGACCAAAGCGCTCTCGATAATAGGCGCGCCCACCTAGAAACCCCGAGAGGAATTCGAACTGCGCCTGCCGGGTATGATCCAGACCATGTCCACGAAAATGCAGCCTGTGAAGCTCATACACGTCCGGGTCACTCTCCATCCGGTCATAGAATGACCGGACCAGATCGCGAAGCCGCTCTTCGCCGCCGATATCATCAAGCGCTATACACATGTCCTCAAGTATCCGCGTCACGCATCGCCAGGTCTTTGACAAAAATCAAGACCGCGGCCTGGTCTTTTGCGGGTCGTAATGCGCAAACGGCACGATCGTCGCGGGCAGCCGTTTCTGCTGACCATCGAGTTTGCCGATCTCGACCTCCGTGCCCACCTCACGGTGCGCCACATCAACCCTCGCCAAAGCGATATTCTTGCCAAGCAGAGGCGATCGCATCGAAGATGTCACCTCGCCCACTTGCGCGCGGCCAATGTGAACCGGATCACCATGATCAACCGCGACATTGGCGTCGATATCCAGCCCGACCATCACTCGTGCCGGATGCTCCTTGCGCCGGATCAGCGCCTCGCGACCAATGAAATCATCCGGCTTCGACTTGAGCGGCACGGTAAATCCCACCCCGGCCTCGAACGGATCGGTCTGATCGCAGAAATCATACCCGGCAAAGATCAGCCCCGCCTCGATCCGAACCATATCGAGCGCCTCGAGCCCCATCGGGGTCAGACCGTGCTCGCGCCCCGCCGCCCAGACCGCGTCGAACACCTCGACAGCATGTTTGGGATGACAGAATATCTCGTAGCCCAATTCGCCCGTGTATCCGGTGCGCGACACGACAACCGGCACCCCGTCATGATCACCGATCCGCGCCGGCGTGAACCGGAACCACGCCAGATCCTCGAATTTCGGCTGATGGGGCGCGGTCCAGATCACCTTCTTGAGCAAGTCGCGGCTCTCCGGCCCCTGCACGGCGATATTATGCTGCATGTCGGTCGAGGACCGCACCAAGACCTTGAGCCCCAGTTCCTCCGCCTTTTCTCTCAACCACTCGCCGCCGTAATCGCTACCGCCGATCCAACGGAAGTTGTCCTGCCCGAGCCGAAACACAGTGCCATCGTCGATCATTCCGCCATGCGGATAGCACATCGCGGTGTAGACGACGCCACCGACCGGCAGCGTCTTCATGTTGCGGGTGAACACATATTGGCACAGCGCCTCGCTATCCGGTCCCGTGATCTCGAACTTGCGCAACGCGCTCAGATCCAGAACCACCGATTTTTCGCGGCAGGCATGGTATTCGGCAATCGGCCCTGCGGTCGAGATCGAGCTGGCCAGCCAATAGCCGTTATATTCGATGAAGTTCTCCGTAAACCGTTCGAAACACGGGTGAAATCCGGTCTGTTTTGTCATCTTGGGCTCCGCATCGGGGGTGGGCCGATAGGCCACTGATCGTTGGAATTTTTCTCTGCCAGCATAGGTGCGCACGTGAATATCGGTCGGATTCCAGCCATTGGCAGCGGTGGTATCATCCGGGCAGGCTGAACTGACACAGACCAGATCCGTGAGCGCGCGCAACAGCACATAGTCCCCCGGTCGTGTCCAGGGCTCGTCGGTATACATCACGCCATGCGCGTCGATGCCGGTGTTGAAGAAAAAGTTGATCGCCATCCAGCCCGCGCGCGGCCCCACGCCATGGGGGGCCAGCACCTTATTGAAGTTGTCCGAGCAATTGACGTGTCCGGGATAGCCGATGTCGTCATAATATTTCGCCGCACAGGCCAACGCAAAGGCGTCGTGCCGACCGACCGTATCCTGCACCACTTCGACCAGCGGCAGCATGTCCTGATCGTAGTATTTCGCATGCAGGCCCGGCATCGGATAGGCATGACCCATCAAGGTGCGCGTCGTCGTCACATCCAGCGCGTGCTCCACGCCCTTATCGAGCTTGCGCGCCGCAAAACACTGAAAATCCGTACATTGCCGGCCGTCCACATCGAGGATCTGGATATAGTCGCCCGCCTTCACGAAATATGCCTCGGCGGTCTGGCTGTGTACCCTCAGATCGGTCAGCGGGTCCGCGAGTGGATCGGGCAATTCGAAGCGTGCCGTGGATTTGAGAACCGCCCGCCGCACAAATACGGTCAGCGGCGTGGCGGTGTCCTGGTGCTCAAAATCCATGATCCCGCCCGGCGCGGCGATCACCACCACACCATCTCTTGCAATGGTCAGATCGGCCTGCGTGCCAGCAGGGGTCGCCGCCCCGAAAAAATCGACCGAGCGCGCCTGTGCAAGATCGATCCCGCGCGCCTCAAGCCCCATGCGCAAGCCCTGCAACGCCCCATCGCCTCCTCCCAAAAGCGCCTTGAGCCCTGACGCCCGGCCAGTGCCTGTCTCGCCGAGGATACCGGGATCAATCGCGCCATCAGGACCGGCCGCGACGATCTCGCAGCGCTGACCACCCTCAGTATTGACAACACTCAAGCGGTCTCCGGCCTCGACACGAATAAGGATTGCGCCTGCGCCTTCAACCACATAGCGTTCAGTTCCGGGTGGCAGCGAGAAGACCCGCGGCTCGACGATCCGGCTCGGCTGTGGTGGTCCGGCCTGAATCTCGGGGTAGCGCGTTTCCAACATCTTCCACCTCCTCTGGTCCGCAAGATATTTGCATAAGCGGAATATTTATTTAACAATAAGAATATCTGAACCGGTCTGACCCGGCAACACAAAACCCGGCGATCGGCCCGAAATCTGATACCCGGCAACAGGAGTCACAGCCCTATGACCGCATTGTTCCTCGGTCTCATCGCAGCCCTCGCCTGGGGGACGCATGATGTCTGCGTGCGCTACGTGAGCCAATCCAACGGCATCTTCGCGCCACTGGTCTGGGTGCTGACCTTCGGGCTCATCCTGGTGACGCCGATCAGTGTCTGGGCCGGTGTTCAACCATCGCCCGGCGGTGATCTGCCGCTCTCGATACTCGCCGGTGCCTGTTTTGCGCTTGGTGGCATCGCCCTTTACCGGGCCTTCGCCATCGGACCTGTTCGGCTGGTTGCACCAATCATCGGCGCCTACCCGATCCTCTCCGTGGCCTGGGCCAGCCTTAGCGGGGCGCCAACCTCCGCCTTGGAATGGACCATGGTCTGCCTCATCATTTGCGGCGTGGGTTACATCGCCCAAAGCGACGACGATACCGCGCATCCCGATGATCGCGGGCCGTGGCCGGCGATTCTGTGGTCGGTGCTGGCGGCAGCAGGCTTTGCCCTCACCTTTGCAGTCGGACACCGCGCCACGGCCTCGGGTGGCGAGTTGTTCCTGCTCGCCCCCACCCGCGCGGCAGCGCTCACCGTGGTACTGATCGCGGCCCTCGCGATGCGTGCGCCGCTCACACTGACCCGTAGGCACGTCCCGCTTCTCGCGGTGATGGGCCTGCTCGACGCCGTGGCCATCGGCTGCGTCATCGGCGCGGGACGGACCGCGCGCCCGGAGTTTGCCGCCATCGGGGCGTCGACCTTTGGCGTGATCACTGTGCTTTTCGCCGCTCTCTTCCTGCGCGAGCGGCTGCGCGGCACGCAATGGATGGCCGTGCTTGGCGTCTTCACAGCTATCGGAGTTCTGGGCGGCGGGCATTAAACTCACGCGGTCAGATCTTTGGGTTCAGGCAGGCCTGCGGCGCGGCAGCAGGCGGTGAGGGTGTTGGCGAGCAGGCAGGCGATGGTCATCGGGCCGACGCCGCCGGGCACCGGGGTGATGGCGCCGGCGACTGCGGCGGCGGAGGCAT
>NZ_CAMYMD010000102.1 GCF_947259555.1 uncultured Roseovarius sp. | reverse complement strand
GCGCAGCCCCTTCGGCAGCGAGCGCGAGCGCCGGCTCGGACCCATCCACGGCATGCGCGCTTGCCGCCCCCGCCGCCAGCGCCGCGAGTGAAAAGCCGCCGACATGGCTGAATACGTCCAGCACCCGCAAATCCCGAGAAAGCCGCGCCGCAAACGCATGGTTGGGGCGCTGATCGTAAAACAACCCGGTCTTTTGCCCGCCCATCAGGTCGGCCATGTAGATCGCATTGTTCATCGGCACCGGCAAAGCGGACTGCGGCGCATCACCTGCCAAAACGGCGCTCACGTCATCCAGTCCCTCCAGATTGCGCGCCCGGCCACCGGCGTTCTTGAGCACGGTCTTCACGCCGGTGATCTCCTGCACAGCCGCGACCAGATCTGGCAGCATCCGCTCGGCCCACGCGGCATTGGGCTGGATCACCGCGATATCGTCAAACCGGTCGATCACGACACCGGGCAGACCATCGGCCTCGGCATGCACGAGCCTGTAATGCGGGCTGTCATAAAAGCGTGCGCGCATCGCATGAGCGCGCTCGATCCGTCCCTGCAGCCAGTCGCGGTCGATCCGCGCGGCGCAGTCCCGCTCCATCATCCGCGCCATGATGCGCGAGGCCGGATTGAACGCGACAAGGCCAAGCGGTGCGCGCTCGGCATCCTCAAGCTGGGCGATCGTGCCGGGCTCCAGCGCGCGCGTGCGTCGGTCGGTCACGATCTCATTGTCATAAACCCAAGGTGCGCCGTGGCGGATCGCGCGCGGCTGGACGTTAGGGCGAAGGCGTATAACGGGATAAGGGGACGGTGTCATACCGTCCCCTTACGCCGTTTACATGATCTGGAAAAGATCAGATTTGGTTCAGCGCGCCGATCAAACCGAGGCTTTGAGCGTGGTAGCCACCGGGGTCGCCCAGTTCGATCCGCATCACGTTGGCGAGATGTTCGGTGATCCGCACTTTCTGGGTCACGCCACGCTGCTCCGCCGCGACTGCCGCCTGCCCGCCGAGGGCATTGAAATCAGCCTTGACGAACTTGGGCTCGCCGTAAGCTTCACCAGTTTCGGGGTTGCGCAGTTGCAGCTTGAACTGGATCGCATGCACCCCGCCGATCGTATAGCGTGCCTTTTCGCTCAGCGCATGAAAGCGGGTAACCTCGACATCGAGGACGACCGGCACGAGACCCGGCTCGGCGCGTTCGACCGCCTTGGAGAACGCCTGCTCGAAGATCGCCTTGACCTGAGCATGCCGGTCGCCCGGGGGGTCTTCGCGCCACACGATGTCACCACCGGGATAGTAGCGGTTGGCCTCGGACACCTTGAGCGATTCCGGGACCGAGATACGGACCTGCTGAACATCCAGCGAGATCGGTGCCGGGCGCATTTCCGGGCCTTCCATCGGGGCGTTCCGGGTTGCGGTGTCGACACTGGCACAGGCCGAAAGGCCAAACCCAAGCAACACTGCGGCGATCATTCTAATATAGCTCATGTCTTCCTCCATGGGCTGTGCCTCTTTTCGCACTCCATGGATGACGTCCGAATGGGGCGCATTTGCGACAAATTCGGTGTTTAAGCATGTCAATACCGAGGCTTGACGGGATCGTTCTTGGTGTTGCCTGCCCGCGCGGTGCTCAGTCCTCGCCCCTTGTGCGGGCACGCCAGCCGCCGCGCCTGCGCGCCGGTTCAGCGGTACCGGTCCCCTGATGGAGGACCCGTGTCATGGGATGATCCGGATGATCGGATCCGTAGCGCGCAATCATTTCCGCAATCGCGTCCGCCGGGGCCGCGCCCTCCGGCAGAGACAAGGCCCAGTCGAGAAAGATCGAACGGCATTCCGCCTCGGTGATGCCTTCGATGCGGTACGCCTCGCGGATCAGTCGTTTGGGATCAATCGGGTCTTTTTGCATGTCAGCCCGCCTCGGGCCGGTGTGCGAGCGCGGCATCGATCACGGACGCCGCCCTGCCGCAGCTGGTCTCAAGCGATTTTTGCAACATGCCCAGATTCTCCTGCCCCGTCTCGCGCAGCAGAAAGGCCGCGCCGCCCTCACCCATCTTGTCGGGATCAAGCGGCTTGTCGCTGATCAGCCGCGCCACCATCTGCACGCTCCAGCAAAGCGCATAAGCCGCTTGCAGTGCTGCGCCATCTCCGTCATCAAGCCAACCGATTGCGACACCGGCCTCAAGACCCGTCGTCACGTCCCGCGCCGCGCGGCCAGCCATCAGGGCGCCCGCCTGCGCGATAAGCTCCAGTTCCAACAGGCGTCCGGGCCCGAGCTTGGCGTCCCAGGGGCCGGCGGGTGGTTTTGCACTGGACACGCGCGCGCGCATCTCGGCGACGGCCTCCAGAACGGTGGCGCGCGCGCCTTTCTCCTGTATGAGACACTGCCGGAACGCCTCGACATCGCGCGCGAGCCCTGTGTCGCCGGCAATCACACGCGCCCGCGTCAGAGCAAGATGTTCCCAGGTCCAAGCCTCGTCTTGCTGATAGCTCTTAAAGCTCGGCCAGCTCGTGGCGACCGGCCCCTGATTGCCCGATGGACGCAAACGCATGTCCACCTCATAGAGCCGCCCCTCTGCCATCGGCGCGGTCAGCGCGGTGATCATCGCCTGGGTCAAACGCGCGTAGTAGGGCCGCGCAGACAGCGGCCTGCGACCGTCAGAACCTTCTGCATCACCCGCGTCATAGATCACGATAAGATCGAGGTCCGAGCCCGCATTGAGCCGCGCAGCGCCAAGCGACCCCATCCCCAGAACCACGGCACCGCGACCAGGCGGCGTACCGTGCTTTTCAGAAAACTGGGCCACCACAAGCGGCCAGACACCCCCGATGATCGAGCCCGCCAGATCGGCATATTGCGCCGCTGCCGTCTCGGCATCGCTCAGGCCGCGCAGATGGTGGACACCGACCCGGAAATGCCACTCCTTGCACCATCGTCTGGCCGCATCGAGCGCGCGCTCGTAGTCGGTTTCGACCGCAAGCCGCGCCTTCAGTTCCGACTCGAGTGCCGTTCGTCCCGGCCAGGCGGCAAAGAAGTCGCCTGCGATCACTGCGTCGAATACGCCTGCATTGCGCGATAGATGCGAGGCCAGCGCGGGCGCAGTGCCGACAATATCGACCAACAGATCGATGAGTTGCGGATTTGCCTCGAACAGGGCGAACACCTGCACCCCGGCGGGCAACCCCGCGAGGAACCCGTCAAACGCCAGAAGCGCCTCGTCGGGGTTAGCCGTGCGAGCGAGACGGGCAAGGATATCAGGTTTGAGCCGTTTGAAAATTTCCACAGCTCTCGCCGAGCGCAGCGCAGGATAACTTGGCCAGCGCGCGATCACCTCGCCATCCAGCAAGTCGGCCGCCGACGTGGACCCAGTCTGATCATCGGGGCAAAAGAACCCTTCTATCAGATCATGCACTGCGCTGAGGCGCGCCTCGAGGTCGGCGCGCAGATCGGCCGTTTCACGCCCCATGAACGCGGCGAGCCGGTCGAATTCCTCTGCCGAGTTGGGCAACAGATGGGTTTGCGTGTCACGCAGCATTTGCACCCGGTGCTCGACCTCGCGGTGAAACCGGTAGTGATCGCTGAGCGCGTCTGCCGCATCCCGGGGCACCCAGCCTTTTTCCGCCAGCCGCGCCAGCCCCTGGACCGTGCCGCTTACCCGCAGGTCTGCGTCACGCCCACCAGCGATCAACTGGCGTGTCTGGGTGAAAAATTCGATCTCGCGGATGCCGCCCCGCCCCAGCTTCATGTCGTGTCCCTCAAGACAGAGCGCGCGCCCAAGTCCCTTGTGCTCCCGGATCGCCAACCGCATGTTGTGGGCGTCTTCGATGGCCGCAAAATCGAGATGCTTGCGCCACACGAACGGCTTGAGCGTCCTGAGAAACCGATTGCCGGCCTCGATGTCGCCCGCGCAGGGCCGGGCCTTGATATAGGCCGCTCGCTCCCATGTGCGCCCGAGGCTCTCGTAATAGGTTTCAGCCGCCGCCATCGCCATGCAAACGGGTGTCACGCCTGAGTCGGGCCGGAGCCGCAGATCCGTCCGAAACACGTAGCCCTCGGCGGTGCGGTCGTTGAGCATGGCCGACATCTTGCGTGTTGCGCGCACATAGGCGGCGCGGGCATCGTGATAGACGTCGCGCTCGAACCGGGTCTCGTCGAAAAGGCAGATGAGATCTATGTCAGAGCTATAATTCAGTTCATGCGCCCCCATCTTGCCCATCGCGAGCACCACCATTCCTGCGCCTGAGGCAATGTCGTCCTCATCCATGCCCGGCAGCTTGCCGCGACGGATTTCAGCCCCGAGAGCGGCCTTCAACGCCAGATCGCAAGCCAGATCCGCGAAATCCGTCAGATGACCCGTGACGTCCTCCAAGGGCCAGACACCGCCCAGATCGGCCAGTCCGGTCAGCAACGCGACCCGCCGCTTGGCTTCGCGCAGCGCAACCGGCAACCGGTCCGCGGGCACCTCCCTAAGCGCATCATGCAGCGTCTCAAGCGCCGCCTCGGGCGCGTCCAACGCCCCGCCCAGCCAGTCTGCCTCTTGCAGGATCAGCGATTTCAGAAACGGGCTGCATCCCCCTGCCCCGGCCAAAAGATCAGAGCTCGGCCCAACCAGATCGGGCAGAGCGGCGCGGGCCTCCTCTGCATCATCGGGGTCATGGGCATGCGGCAAGCGGGTCAGGCGATCAGCAAAATTCATGATCCGAGTGATACAAGCCGGGCGGGGCTGGTCAATGCCTCATGGAGTTGGAATACTGTGAAAAAATTGGAGGACACTCATGAGCAAGAGCCTGCGCCGCGTAACCGAGGCGCTGCAAGCAGCGGGGATTGATGTCGCGCCCGTCGAGATCGGCAATGCGACAACCGCGCAAATGGCGGCCGATCTGGTGGGTTGCGACATCGCGCAGATTGCCAAATCCATCATGTTTCTGGGTAACACAAGCGGTGTCGCCGTTTTATTCGTCACATCGGGCGCGAACCGGGTCGCGGACGCGCGCGCCGCGACGGTGGCTGGCGAGCCGCTTGGCAAGGCGGATGCAGGGCTCATTCGCGCGCAAACGGGTTTTGCCATAGGGGGTGTGTCTCCGGTCGGCCATTTGACCCGCCCGCGCGCGTTCTTCGATCCTCATTTGCTGACGTTCCCGCAGGTTTGGGCAGCGGCGGGCACACCACGACACCTGTTTGGCATAGATCCCGCACAACTGCTGCGGATCTCCGGCGCGCAGGAGGCCGAATTCACGGCCTGACCCCTTGCAATCAGCGGCGCGGCGCCCGACTTTGACGCCACATCGTGTAACCCGAGGCCCCATGACACAGACAAGCTGGCACCTGCCCGATCCCGAGACACAGCCTGAATTCTATGCCGATGTGCCGGTCAAGCGCCTGCTGGCCTTTGTCGTGGATACGCTGGTGATCATCGGCATCAGCCTGTTGGCGGTTCCGTTTACGGCGTTTACAGGTCTTTTCTTCTTTCCGGTACTGACAGCGGTCGTTGGCTTTGCATATCGCGTGGTAACGATCGCACGCGGATCGGCCACATGGGGGATGCGCCTCTCGGCGATCGAATTTCGCGATGCCGAGGGCAAGCGGTTCGATCTATCGCTGGCGTTTCTGCACACTTTGGGGCTGGCGGTTTCGTTTGCCCTGCCTCTTGTACAGGTCGTCTCAATCGTTCTGATGCTCACCGGATCACGCGCACAAGGGCTGACAGACAGGGTGCTCGGGACTGTGGCGATCAACCGCCGCGCCGCCATGTAACGTAACAATGACAAGACCCTTGGCGGGCGTGGATATCGTTGTTATCGTTCCCGCAAAGAAAGACAATGGACGGATTCATGCGCCACACGCTTCCTATTGCGCCACAGTTCTATGTCACTGCGCCGCAGCCCTGCCCATACTTGCCAGGCCGGATGGAGCGCAAGCTTTTTACCGCGCTTCAGGGCGAGGGCGCGCAGCGCTTGAATGACGGACTGTCCAAACAGGGCTTTCGCCGGTCGCAAAACGTGCTCTACCGTCCGTCCTGCGCCGATTGTGCGGCGTGCCTCTCGGCGCGCATAAACGTGGCCGAGTTCACTGCCTCCAAAAGCCAGCGGCGCACGCTGCGTCGCAACGAAAGTCTCCAACGCCGTGCGACATCGCCCTGGGCCACGGAAGAGCAATACGCCCTCTTCCGCAGCTACCTCGAAAGCCGCCACGCCACGGGCGGCATGGCGGACATGGACACGTTCGAGTTTGCCGCCATGGTCGAAGAGACGCCGATCCGGACCCGAGTCGTGGAATACACCGAGCCGGAGACCGGCGCGCTGGTCGCAGTCTGCCTGACCGACATCGTCGATGACGGGGTAAGCATGGTCTATTCCTTTTACGAGCCCGACCGCCCCAAAGCCTCACTCGGAACCTACGTGATCCTTGATCATATCGAGGTCGCGCGCGAAAATGGGCTGCCCTATGTTTATCTAGGGTACTGGGTGCCCGGCAGCCCGAAGATGGGCTACAAGGCCGCGTTCACCGGGCTTGAGGTCTATGTTGGCAACCAGTGGCAAAAGATGCGCGACCCGCAAGCCTATCGTGCGCAGGCGCATCCGCTGGTCAATGACCCGATCGCAGAGCAGGTGGCCAATATCTCACTCCCCGATTCCAGACCGTTGCGCACACGCTCGGGCTGACCGCGAGTAGCCTACCGCGCGGGACATCCTTGAATATCGACCGCGTCGCCACTGCTCAATATTGTCAGCCGAACATCGTCGCGCTTGAGTATGAAACCGTGACCCTCAACGTGGAAAATCTCGGTTTCGGCATGTAAACGCCGCCCGTCGCGGCGGCTTTTGGCCTGCGCGACCCACAGGGACGGATCATTGGTTTCGACAACAACGAATTCGTTTGTTCCCATGGCAGGCACATCGACCTCGGCAACAAGGCGCAAACCGCCCTCCACCGGCGAAACGTCGCACGCCACGCGGCCGACCCCGGCCTCTTCCTGACTGTAGGGACGCGCCGCGAGGGCCCCTGCGATCTGTGGATCGGGCTTTTGATGCTCAACCCCCAGCTGCTGCGTCACCGACAGGCTGACAGGCACGCAGATATCGCTGCAAACGCCAATCTCCATATCCGCTCCGAGCGTGATAGGTCGACCTTCGCGTTCGGGGGTCAATCGGACGGGCAGCACCAGGTCATTGGCATAGCCGATGGTGCGCATTCCATTCGTCATGGTCTGCTGCGGTGTCGGCCATTCGATCTCGACCCGTTCCAGATTGGCAGAGGCACTCCAGTCAAAGCGCGGCGGGATACCCGCCTCGCCCGGGGCGCGCCAATAGGTTTTCCATCCGTCCGTGAGCACGAACTTGATAGCGGCCATGTGGCTGCCGTCGGCCATCCGCCAACCCGGCAGGATGCTGACGCGCACCATGTCATTCGCCGACTGGGCAAACACTGGCAAGGCACCGAGCGAAACCACGGCGGCGACTGTTAAGAGGCATTGTCTTATCATAGCGTCTAAATGGTCTATCCGATCGCACTTGCCAACTCACATTCCGGAGAGAAATCTTGCCGGGCGGTAAAGAGATGGCTTGCACCCCTAGCCATCGGGCCCCATTTTCATAGCAGAAGACAAAAGGACCCGCTCGTGATGGAAACCGAAGAGGATATGGACCTTACGGGAAAACTGCTCATCGCCATGCCCGGCATGGGCGACCCGAGATTTGCACATTCCGTGGTCCTGATCTGCGCACATTCGGCGGAGGGCGCGATGGGCCTCATGGTGAACAAGCCAACCGAAGACCTGCGCATGCGCGATCTTCTCGATCAATTGTCGATCACGCCGGAGGCGCAGGCCCGAGACCTGCCTGTGCATGTCGGCGGCCCCGTGGAGCATGGGCGTGGCTTCGTTCTGCATGACCGTGCCTACAGCTCGACGCTCTCGACCCTGGACGTGAACACCGAATTCGCGATGACGGCCACGCTGGATATCCTTGAGGACATGGCGCGTGGCGCAGGCCCGGGCAAGGCGATCCTTGCACTCGGATATGCAGGTTGGGGCCCGGGTCAGATCGAGGCCGAACTGGCACAGAATGGCTGGCTCACCTGTGACGCCGACACCGATCTGGTTTTCGAGACAACGGACGCCGACAAATGGGAGGCCGCGCTGACGCGGCTCGGAGTGTCTTCTCTCATGCTCTCGTCAGAGGCAGGGCACGCCTGAGCCGGGCTTTGCGTCTGGTCAACCCGGCCCGCGCGCTGGTAGATTGACCTTCATGTTCCGCAAGTCTCCCCTGACCTTGATCGTCGTCCCGTTCCTGTTTGCGGTCATCGTGATCACGGGCATCGTCTGGCATTACGGCTACCGGCAAACGCTCGCCGAACAATCACGCCGGGGCACCGCCGACATGGCGCTGGTATTGGGTGGACTGGTCTCGGACCTGCAACGGTACCGCGATCAGGCTGTGGCACTCGCCGATCACCCGACACTCACCACCCTCACAAGGCCGTCTGGCCGCCATGAGGAACGCACGGCACAGCGGCTCTTGATGACCTCGGCCGACAGGACCGGGGCCTCCGGGCTGTACTATGTGGATCCGCAAGGGGATCTGCTCGCGGGGACCAGCCTGCGGCTGCCCGATAACCTGAGGGCCTCAGCACCTTTCTTGCGGGCCATGGACGGCGCACTTGGCACCGCCCATAGCATGAGCGCCGATGGCGCTAGGCGAATCTTTCAGTTTGCAGCCCCCTCGTTTGGTCCGGATGGCAAGGTGCGCAGCGCGCTCATTGCCATCGCTGATGCCGAGAATGTCGAATTCGGCTGGCGCGGCCTGACGACGGCCGTATTTCTGGTCGATGACACGGGACGTGTCTTCATGTCCAACCGGTCGGAACTGCTGGGCTGGCGCAAGCTGCCGGAGGACACGATCCTCGCGCCGCCCGCCGGCGCGGTCATTCCGTTTGATCGTCAGACGTTCGGCGAGCACGAGATCTGGCACATCGACCTCGGTCCCTACCTGCCCCGCCGCGGCCTTCAAGTCAGCCAGCCCTTGCCGCGCATCGGGATGACCGGGGCGGCACTTGTCGATGTCGCACCGGCCCGCCGGATCGCAGCCATTCAGGCCGGAGCGGTGGCGGTGGTGCTGCTCTTCTTCGGCTCGCTGCTGTTTCTCGCTCAGGAGCGCAGGCGCACGCTGGCGCGCGCCAACGCCCAACTCGAAGGCCGCGTCGCAGAGCGCACCGCGACCCTGACCCGCACCAACCGGATCCTGCGCCGGGAGGTCCGCGAGCGGCAAGAGGCCGAGGCCGCACTCAAGCGCGCGCAGGACGAACTGGTTCAAGCCGGCAAGCTAAGCGCACTTGGCAAGATGAGCGCGGGCATCAGCCACGAGTTGAACCAGCCATTGATGGCGATCCGGCAATTTGCCGCGAATGGCGGCGCGTTCCTGCAACGGGGCACACCGGACAAGGCTGCGGAAAACCTGAGCCGCATCGACGAGATGGCACATCGAATGAGCCGTATCATCCGAAACCTGCGCGCCTTTGTGCGCAATGAGAACGAGCCGGTGACGCGGGTAGACATGGTGCAGGTGATCGAGACCGCGCTGGAGATGACCGCCGCGCGGCTGCGCGACGACGGTATCACGGTGAACTGGCAGGCACCGCCCGCCCCGATCTGGGTGGCAGGTGGCGAGGTCCGGCTGGGGCAGGTCCTGCTCAACCTGATCACCAATGCGGCGGACGCCATGGCTCAAAGCGCGGAACGATGCCTGACGATCTCGCTTACGCCCGGTACGCCCGTCGTGCTCCAACTGAGCGACACCGGCCCCGGCATCGAGGAACCCGAAAAGATATTCGATCCGTTCTACTCCACCAAATTGATCGGTGACGGTGACGGAATGGGACTCGGCCTTTCGATTTCCTACGGGCTTGTCCAGAGTTTTGGCGGGCAGATCACCGGGCGCAACACACAAAGCGGGGCCGAATTTACCGTCGCGCTCGAGCCATGGACAGAGCAGACAGAGGCAAGACAGGAGGGCGCGGCATGATTCGCACTGTGCTGGTGGTGGACGATGACAAGCCGGTACGCGAGGCGCTGAGCCAGACCTTGGAATTGGCAGACTACACCGTGCGCACCGCCGGGTCCTTCATCGAGGCCAAGGATCATATCACCCCCGAATTCGAAGGCGTGATCCTGTCGGATATCCGCATGCCGGGCCGCGACGGCTTCCATCTTTTGTCGCATAGCCGCGCGCTCGACCACGAACTTCCGGTGATCCTGCTCACCGGCCAAGGCGATATTCCGATGGCGGTCAAGGCCATGGGACAAGGCGCGTTCGACTTTCTGGAAAAGCCCTGTGCTCCGGACGCGCTCATTCCGGTGCTGGAACGCGCGCTCAAGAACCGGACGCTGGTCCTCGAAAACCGTCGCCTCAAGGCGCAGCTCGAAACCGGCGACCCGGCGGCGCGGATGCTATTTGGCACTTCGCAGGTTGCCGAGGAGATGCGCCAGACGGTGAGACAAGCGGCCCGCGCCGGGACCGAGATACTGGTAACAGGCCCTCCCGGGGCCGGCGTGTCCAAGGTGGCCGAGGTCATTCACCTCATGTCACCCTGCGCCGGTGGGCCCTTTGTAAAACGGGCCGCTGCCCGCCTTGACCCTCAGGCCCTTGAGGGCGCGTTTCAGTCAGCCGTTGGGGGTAATCTCTTTCTTGACGAGATAGCCGCCCTTCCAACCGACAGCCAGTATGCCCTGCTGGAACGTCTGGAGAGTGGCACCGAGGCGCGATTGATCGCAGGCGGCACGAGCGATCTTGAGCACGCCGCCGCCGAGGGACGTTTCAACGCCGATCTCTTTTATCGGCTGGAGGTGCTGCGCGTGCGCATCCCGTCACTGTCGGAAAGACCCGAGGATATCCCGGTGCTGTTTCGCCACTATGTCGCGCAGGCGGCGGAACAGGCCGGGCTGACCGCGCCGGAAATCAGCCCAGATCACCTCGCCGCCCTGATGGCGCAGGACTGGCCCGGCAATGCCCGCTCGCTTATGTCGGCGGCGATGCGTTTTGTTCTGGGCATGCCCGACAGTGCAACGGGGGCTGCGGAACTCGGCCTCGCAGAACAAATGGCGCGGGTCGAGCGATCGCTGTTGATCGCAGCTTTGGGTCGGCAGAACGGGCGCGCGGCGCAGGCCGCGCAGGCGCTCAAGCTGCCGCGCAAGACGTTCTACGACAAGCTTTCACGTTACGGGATTCGGCCCGATGAGTATCGCCGCTGATCCTGTAAGTTCTTGTGCGAAAATCCGCACGCAGAACAAAGCATGCGTGCGGAAAACCGCACAAGCCATGCGCAAGACGCAACCCAGACACTCCAATAATGCCTTGCAACACTATGAATAAATTCCAAAAAAGCGGCATCATGCGCGAAGATTGATCAAAATCTTGAGCGCGATGCCGCTTTCTCTCACCCTTGCGTCACCGCGCCCGACTTGGGCGTTGTTTGAAATATACCTGACCAAATGGGAGGAGACCCAAATGAAGTTCCTGACCGCTGCCGTATCGGCACTGGCCCTGAGCGCCGGCGCAAACGCCGCCATGGCGGCCTGCGACGACGGCGAAATCGTCGTCAAGTTCAGCCACGTCACCAACACCGACAAGCACCCCAAGGGGATTGCCGCATCGATGCTGGAAACCCGCGTCAACGAAGAGATGAACGGCAAGATGTGCATCGAGGTGTATCCCAACTCTACGCTCTACAACGATGACAAGGTGCTCGAAGCGATGCTTCAGGGCGACGTGCAGCTTGCCGCACCGAGCCTGTCCAAGTTTGAAAAGTTCACCAAGCAGTTCCGCCTCTTCGACCTGCCCTTCCTGTTTTCCGACATCAACGCCGTTGACAGCTTTCAGGCCTCCGAGACCGGACAGGCCATGCTCGACAGCATGCAGCGCCGTGGTCTTCAGGGACTGGCCTATTGGCATAATGGCATGAAGCAGATGTCGGCCAATGTGCCGCTGCTGGAGCCGTCGGATGCCGAAGGGCTGAAATTCCGCGTGCAATCTTCCGACGTGCTCGTGGCGCAGATGGAAGCGATCGGCGGCAGCCCGCAGAAGATGGCCTTTTCCGAGGTCTATGGCGCGCTGCAACAGGGTGTCGTGGACGGGCAGGAAAACACCTGGTCCAACATCTACGGCAAGAAGTTCTTCGAGGTGCAGGACGGCATCACCGAGACCAACCACGGAATCATCGACTATCTGCTGGTGACCAGCGTCGACTGGCTCGACAGCCTCGATGCGGATGTGCGCGACCAGTTCCTGACTATCGTCGCCGAGGTGACCGACACCCGCAACAGCGAGTCCGCCAAGGTCAACCAGGATGCCAAGCAGGCCGTCATCGACGCCGGCGGCGTGGTGCGTCAGCTGACACCGGAGCAGCGCGAAAAGTGGGTCGAGGCGATGAAACCCGTCTGGGAGCAGTTCAAGGGTGATGTCGGCCAAGAAAACATCGACGCGGCCGTCGCCTCGAACAGCAGCTCCTAAACCAGCAAGACGCGTATTGCCCCAATTCGAGGGCAGGCGCATCAGTATCGGGCGGGCCACCCGTGGCCCGCCCGACCTGCAACAGACTTCTGCAAGATCAGGGAAACGGGACGATGCAGCACAAGACAGGGCTAATCGACCAGATCGAGGAGACGGTGATCGCCGTGCTGCTCGGGCTGATGACACTCATTACCTTCGCCAATGTGGTGGCCCGGTACATTTTCAATTCAAACATCCTCTGGGCGCTGGAACTGACCGTGTTCATGTTCGGCTGGCTGGTGCTTCTGGGGGCGTCCTACGCGGTCAAGAAGCACGCGCATCTGGGGGTGGACGCGATCCTGAACATGGTGTCGCAACCCGCACGCCGCGTGCTTGCGCTTATCTCCGTGACCGCCTGCCTTGTGTTCTCCTTGCTCTTGCTCAAGGGCTGTTATGATTACTGGGCGGTCTTTGCCGATCTGCCCCCCACCTCGGGGCGGTGGGTCCCGACCGGCTTCGACATGAGCGCCCGCAGCCAGAGCTTTTACGAGGTGCAGGACGTGCCGATGGTCGGCGTCTTCCGCTTTCTGGAGGACATGATCAACTACGGCGAAACCTACGAGAAACTGCCCAAGGTCGTGCCCTATATCGTGCTGCCGATCTCGGCGCTCTTGCTCGTGCTGCGCTTTTCGCAAGTGGCCGTCGCGATCTGGCGCGGCGACGTGGACCGGCTGGTCGCCAGCCACGAGGTCGAGGACGAGCTTGACGAGATCCGCGCCGGACATGCGCGCGACGCGAACGGGGGGTCGAACTGATGGATGTCGTCCTTCTCTTTTCCATGGTGATCGGGCTTCTGCTGATCGGTGTGCCGATCGCCATCTCGCTCGGGCTCAGCTCGACCATCTTCCTGCTCATCTATTCCGAAAGCTCGCTCGCCTCGGTGGCGGGCACCCTGCTCGAGGCCTTCGTGGGTCACTATACCCTGCTGGCGATCCCGTTCTTCATCCTCGCCTCGGCCTTCATGACCACGGGCGGCGTGGCGCAGCGGATCATCCGGTTTTCCATCGCCTGCGTCGGGCACCTGCCGGGCGGGCTTGCCATCGCGGGGGTCTTTGCCTGCATGCTCTTCGCCGCGCTGTCGGGGTCGTCCCCCGCCACGGTGGTGGCCATCGGCACGATCGTGATCGCGGGCATGCGGCAGGTCGGCTATACCAAGGAATTTGCCGCCGGTGTGATCTGTAACGCCGGCACGCTCGGCATCCTCATTCCGCCCTCCATCGTGATGGTGGTCTATGCCGCCTCGGTCGACGTGTCGGTGGGCCGGATGTTCCTTGCCGGCGTGATTCCGGGCCTGCTGGCCGGGTTCATGCTGATGACCACGATCTATGTCATCGCGCGTGTTCGCAACCTGCCCAAGGGCGACTGGCAGGGCTGGGGCGAGATCTGGGCCTCGGGGCGCGAGGCGGGCTGGGGCCTCTTTCTGATCGTCATCATCCTCGGCGGCATCTATGGCGGCATCTTCACCCCGACCGAGGCGGCGGCGGTCGCGGCGGTCTATTCGTTCTTCATCGCCTGCTTCATCTACCGCGACATGGGGCCGCTCGCCACCACCGGCGAGGGCAAGAACACGAGCCTCTTGCGCAAGCCGCACGCGCTGATCACCGCCTTTGTCCACCCCGACACCAAGAAGACGCTGTTCGAAGCGGGCAGGCTGACGGTGACGCTGCTTTTCGTCATCGCCAACGCGCTCATCCTCAAGCACGTGCTGACCGACGAGCAGATCCCGCAAAGCATCGCCAACGCGATGCTGTCCGCAGGGTTTGGGCCGGTAATGTTCCTGATAATGGTCAACGTGATCCTGCTCATCGGTGGTCAGTTCATGGAGCCCTCGGGCCTCTTGGTGATCGTCGCGCCTTTGGTCTTTCCGATCGCCATCGAACTGGGCATCGACCCGATTCACCTTGGCATCATCATGGTGGTCAACATGGAAATCGGGATGATCACGCCGCCGGTGGGGCTCAATCTCTTTGTCACCTCGGGTGTGGCGGGCATGCCGATGATGGCCGTGGTGCGCGCCGCCCTGCCCTTCCTGGCGGTGCTCTTCGTGTTCCTGATCATGGTCACCTATATCCCGTGGCTGTCGACGGTCCTGCCCAATACCTTCATGGGGCCGGAGATCATAACCAACTGACGCGCCCTTGCGCACCCATGGCGCCACGCGGGGTTTTCCTCCCCGCGTGGCGCTTTCATTTTGCAGTTTGAAAAGCCGGGCAGCCCGCGCTACCTACCCCTGCGCAATGGCGTCTTTACGGCGCCATAATTCCCCGTTACCCAACAAGCGCAGCTAGGAGAGACACGTGAGCCAAGAGACCCTGAGCGTGGAACGTGACGCTTTTCTTGCCGCGATGAGGCAAGTCGCGGCCACCGTGACCGTGGTAACGACCGATGGGCCGGCGGGCCGCGCGGGAGCAACAGTCAGCGCGTTCACCTCATTGTCGGCGGATCCGCCATCCGTCCTTGTCTGCCTGAGATCCGACAGCCGGATCGCGCAAACCGTTTCCGAAAATCGCGCGTTCTGCGTCAATATCCTGCCCGAGGACGCGATCCATGTGGCGCGCGCCTTTGCCGGGCCCTCGCCCGAAAACCCCGAAGACCGTTTTGCCAATCTGGCCATCGATACCGAGCCGCATGGCCCGATCCTGCCGCGTGCCACGGCCTTTTCCTGTGCATTGACCGAGCGCATGATCCATGGCAGCCACGCCATCTGCATCGGACGGGTCACGCGGCTGACCAACACCGGCGAACGCCCGCTGACCTATCTGAGCGGCGGCTATCACATCGTGCGACCGCACGAGGACTGAAACCCGCCGGTTTCTTCTTGGAAAAATACCCGTCTTGCACGGCTGGCCAAACCGCGCGCCCCCTGCCATATCTGCGCGCGACTTAGCCAAGGAGACGCCCCATGACCCGCATCATCACCGCCCTGAGCGAGATCGCCGACAGGTACGACGCGCTCTTCGTCGATCTCTGGGGATGCGTCCATGACGGGGTCAACGCCCTGCCTGACGCAGTTGCTGCATTGCGTCGCTATCGCGAAACAGGCGGAACCGTCATTCTTGTCACCAACTCTCCGCGTGCGCGGAACGGGATCGAAAAGCAGCTCGACGTGTTCGGCGTCGCGCATGACGCTTGGGACAGTATCGCCACCTCGGGCGACAGCGCACGCGCCGCAATGTTTCGCGGCGTCGTCGGGGAAAAAGTCTGGTTCATAGGGCAGGAGTTCGATCACCGTTTCTTCGAGCCCATTCAAGTCATCGAAGATCCGGTTTCGGTCAAGGCCGTGCCGCTCGAAGAGGCCGAGGGTATTGTTTGCGTCGGCCCGTTCGATCCCCATGCCGATCCCGCTGAGATGCGCCCGCAATTCCTGTACGCCAAGCAGAAGGGTTTGAAACTGCTCTGCGCCAACCCCGATATCGTGGTGGATCGCGGCGAGACCCGCGAATGGTGCGCGGGTGCGCTGGCGCAGCTTTACACCGAGATGGGGGGCGAGAGCCTATATTTCGGCAAGCCGCATCCGCCGATCTACGATCTCGCGCGGCGGCGTCTCGCAGCCCTTGGCCGAGATGTGGAAAACCACCGCATCCTCGCCATCGGCGACGGTGTGCAGACCGATATCAAGGGCGCCATGGGAGAGGATATCGATTCTCTCTTCATAACCGGCGGTTTGGCCGTACAGGAGACCAAAACGTCGCACCAACCCGAAGAGCAGGCGCTAAACGATTACCTGGAAAAGGAAATATCCTCACCCACCTATGCCATCGGTTTTTTGCGCTGACAGAAAGCGCTTGCTTTTTCTGCATCCGCGAAGTAATAAAATTCCAACATTGGGCAAATTAGCGCCTGAATATTACACGCCAAACCATGCGGAGGGCGGAAATGTTGGATAATATGCCGCGCGGCACGATCTGTATCGAAGATATCGAGATGGGCATGACCCGCCACGTGCGAAAGGTCGTGACAGATCGCGATATCGAGATGTTCGCCGAGGTCTCGACCGACCGCAACCCGGTGCATCTCGATGATGCCTATGCGCAGGACACGATTTTCGAGGGGCGCATCGCGCATGGCATGCTGACCGCCGGGCTGATTTCAGCCGTGATCGGCGAACAGCTGCCCGGTCACGGAACGGTCTACATGGGCCAGACTCTGAAATTCCTCGCCCCCGTGCGCCCCGGCGACATGGTGCATGCAGAGGTCGAGGTGGTCGGCATCGACCACGGTAAGCGCCGCGTGCAACTTGATTGCCGCTGTCTGGTGGACGGCAAAAAGGTCCTGATCGGCGAAGCCACAGTGTTGGCGCCATCGCGCAAGTTCGACTGAGCCGCTTCTGATCGCCGCCTTGCGGCTACGCGCCACAATTATTTTTGCAGGGCATCACGGGTGCAACTGGCCTTGAGCGAACATGCGGTCGGCACCCCTGACGCGGAATCAAGGGCGAAGCCCGCCGCGCATCGCCATGCCAGAGGCATGCCTCCGGCATGACGCCGCCCCCCGGCACGACGATGCGCGGCTCACGGCAACGGCAGCTCAAGACCAATACGCCGCCGATTCCAATCCACCGCTCCCCGGACACGCCTGAAATCGCCCACCCGATAGATTGCACCAGACACTCGGCACAGCTCTGCCCTTGCGCAGCACAACGTCGCAGCGCATTCTGCGCCTATGACCCCTGCCCCGACATGGGGCCTTGTCGCCACCATCAAGGCCCCCGCCCGAGACATCTTAAACTTCGCCGCCCATCACCTCGATCTGGGCGCACACCGCGTGCATGTCTATCTCGACGCGCCCAACCCGCAGGCCGAGGCAGCACTGCGCGCGCATCCCAAATGCCGCGTCATCCTCTGCGACGACGGGTACTGGAAGCGCCGCCGCCGCAAGGGGCGCCCCGACCAGCACCAGCCACGTCAAAGCCTGAACGCAACACATTGCCTCACTAAACGCCCGCAAGTCGATTGGCTGGCCCATATAGACGTGGACGAATATCTCTGGCCGGCCAGCCCCCTGCCCGAGCAGCTTGCCGCACTGCCCGAGGACACGCTGAGTGCCCGCATCCGTCCCATTGAGGCACTCGCCCCCGACCCCGCCGATCCGCCCGACGAGGGAACGCAGTGGTTCAAATCCTGTGCGCGGGTTCAGATGCGACGGCGTGAAGAGACCAACGCGATCTATCCCACCTATGGCCCACATCTCAACGGTGGCTTTCTGAGCCATGTGGCCGGCAAGGTGTTCGTGCGCACCGGCATCACGGGGACAAGTCTGCGCATCCACAATGCCTTTCGCGACAAGGTCATGGACGACACGCCAGACGAACTGCGCGATACGGTGCTGTGCCATCTGCACGCGGCCTCGTGGGAGCAATGGCAATCCGCATATCGCTACCGCTTGCTGCACGGCTCGTACCGCGAGGGGCTCAAGCCGGCACCGCATTCGGACGGCGGCGGCCTCAACATGCATGCGCTGTTCCGGATGCTCGAAACCGAAGGGGGCGAGGACGCGTTGCGCCTTTTTTATGAGGAAGTCTGCATCGCCAGCCCCGATCTGCGTGCACGCCTCGACGCGCATGGACACCTGCACAAGATCGCGCTCGAGCTTGATGCCAAGCGCAACCGGCATTTTGCTGCGCAGGCTGAACAAGGCTAATTGTTTCTACGAACGCGACAATCTTGCAAGCCCACCCCGGTATTGTTGACGCCAAACTGCGGCGCATTGACCCTTAAAGCGTTCTCAGGTAGATCGACCTCAGCGGGTTATCCATGTGGAGAACCACAGGCCTAAGAGGGGCTCGACCCGCCGACAGACGTACGGGCCAGGATTGTGTCCGTAAACTACGGATGCACATGACAAAATTTTCCGATCTGAACCTGAATCCCAAGGTTATGAAGGCCATCGAAGAGGCCGGATACGAAACCCCGACCCCCATTCAGGCGGGCGCCATCCCGCATGCACTTGAAGGCCGCGACGTTCTGGGTATCGCCCAGACAGGCACGGGCAAAACTGCAAGCTTCACGCTGCCGATGCTTTCGCTTCTGGCACGCGGTCGCGCCCGTGCGCGTATGCCGCGGAGCCTCGTGCTTTGCCCGACGCGCGAGCTGGCGGCACAGGTGGCCGAGAATTTCGACACCTATTCCAAGCATCTGAAACTGACCAAGGCGCTGCTCATCGGCGGGGTCAGCTTCAAGGAACAGGACAAGCTCATCGACAAGGGCGTCGATGTGCTGATCGCCACTCCGGGCCGCCTGCTCGACCATTTCGAGCGCGGCAAGCTCTTGCTCACCGGCGTGCAGATCATGGTGGTGGACGAGGCCGACCGGATGCTGGACATGGGCTTTATCCCCGATATCGAGCGCATATTCAGCCTCACGCCGTTTACCCGGCAGACACTCTTTTTCTCGGCTACAATGGCGCCTGAGATCGAGCGCATCACCAACACGTTCCTCTCCGGCCCGGCGCGGATAGAAGTGGCCCGTCAGGCCACCGCATCCGAGACGATCGCGCAGGGCGTTGCGATGTTCAAACCCTCGCGCCGTGATCGCGCCGACAGCGAAAAGCGCAGGCTGCTACGCGCGCTGATCGACCGCGAGGGCGAGGCGTGCACCAACGCGATCATCTTTTGTAATCGCAAGGTTGATGTCGATATCGTTGCCAAGTCACTGACGAAATACGGCTACGATGCCGCACCTATCCATGGCGATCTGGACCAGAGCCAGCGGACCCGTACCCTGGATGGCTTCCGCGCCGGTGATCTGCGCTTTCTTGTCGCCTCGGATGTGGCCGCGCGTGGCCTTGACGTACCTTCGGTCAGCCATGTGTTCAACTACGATGTCCCCGGACATGCCGAAGACTATGTGCACAGGATCGGTCGCACCGGGCGGGCCGGGCGCGATGGCAAGGCCCTGATGATCTGCAACCCGCGCGATGAAAAGAACCTCGCCGCCGTGGAGGCCCTACTTCAGAAAGACATTCCGCGGGTCGAAAGCCCGGTCGATTTCGGAGCACCAACCACTGAAACCGAAGCGCCCGAAGGCGGCACTGAACGCCCTGCCAAGCAACGCCGTAGCCGGACAGCTAGCCGCAGCGGGTCACGTAAAACCTCCGAGGATGCAGCACAGCCTCAGCCCGAGGCGGTCAGCGAGACCGTGAGCGAGGCCGAAACAAGCACTCCCGAGGCTCCGAAAGAACGCGCTGCGACATCGCCGCGCTCTGAGGGACGTTCGCGCCGCGGCGGATCAGGCAGCGGACGCGGAAGACAGGACGACGGCGGCAGCTCCAAGGTGGTTGGCATGGGCGATCATCTGCCAAGTTTCATCGCGCTCAGCTTCGAGGAACGTCGGGCAAGCTAACGCGCGATTTCCTGAACTGCCGCGTGTGTGTGCTTTTGAGGACCACCGCAATCTGCCTCAGCCGAGAGGGTGCAGGGCAGGATTAGCCATTGACGCGGGATAGCTCGTGCCCTCAAGGCCACACCCCGATCCGTGAGCGGGTCGCTCCGAACACATCGCCTAACGCGGCGCCGCTGCGCGCCGCAGCCGGTCGTTGATCGCAAGGCCCAGCCCGGACTCGGGGATGGGCGAGACGGCGATGCCCTCGGCCCCGTTGGCATCGAGCGCGTGCAGGTGGTGAAAGAGATTGGCGGCAGCCTCGGTCAGATCGCCCGCCCGCGACAGGTTGAGATCGGCCTCGACCGGACCAAAACCCAGCATCACCTCGCCCGGGCGCGGTGCCTCGGCCTCCAGCCGCACCTTTGTCCCCGGCGCGTAATGCGAGCGCATCTGCCCCGGCGCGCTCAGCGCCGCGCCGTCCGCGTGCCGGGCAATGGGCTGGCCAAGCGCCGCCTCCAGCGCCTCCACCGGCACG
>NZ_CAMYMD010000101.1 GCF_947259555.1 uncultured Roseovarius sp. | reverse complement strand
GCAACCCGGTAATGGTAGTCTTCGTCATGTGGCATATCCCTTTCTCTCCAGAGAATTGACGGCGTCTTGAACACCGCCATGATATGCCGCCCCTCAGGGGCCATCACCAACTTTCAGCTATATCTCTGTTCCGCTTGGGCGGCCCTCATTCTGCGCCACCCATGTCTCGCGGTAATAGCCCCCTTCCGGGTGTGGGCAAAGGCCCAGTCGATCAATGAGGATCTTGGCGTTCAATTTCATGGGCTTCAGTCTTGCGCGATTGCAAGACCCTGACAAGGCATGAAGCGGCTCATATCATTTTTCCTTTTTCACGATGGAACAAGTTACCGGACGGTCGCGTTTCGCAGGTGTCGACGATGGTCTGAAACAGACCTGACCGGGGCAGATCCTGTCCTGCCGAACCAAGGAAAGGAGAACCAAGATGAAGTTCTGGATGACATGCGTTGCAGCCATTTCAGTGCTTACACTCGGGGCGTGCGCGAATATGTCCCCCGAGGGGCGCACGGTAGCAGGGGCGGCCGGTGGTGCTGCGGCTGGCTTGCTGACAGCAGAGGTCTTTGATGCGAGTGACGAATGGCGGCTTATCTCGGCACTCGGAGGGGCGGCTGCCGGGACGGTCGTGGCGCAGAACACGCAGAACGGCAATTGTGCCTATGCGCGCGGCGACGGCACCTATTACACGGCTCCCTGCCGCTGATATCGGGACGGATAACAGACACGGGCCGGACTTTGAGAGAGCCCGGCCCGTTTTCCTTGCCGCGACGTTGGGTCAGCGCAGGATCGAGCGGCCTGCGTAAACTGCGGTTTCGCCGAGCATTTCCTCGATCCGGATCAACTGATTGTATTTTGCCAACCGGTCCGAGCGGGCGAGCGAGCCGGTCTTGATCTGCCCGCAATTGGTGGCCACGGCCAGATCGGCGATGGTCGCGTCCTCGGTCTCGCCCGAGCGGTGCGACATGACATTTGTCATGCGCGCGCGATGCGCCATCTCGACCGCTTGCAGCGTTTCCGTGAGCGAGCCGATCTGATTCACCTTGACCAGCATCGAGTTGGCCGCGCCCTTCTCGATCCCCATGGCCAGGCGCGTCGGATTGGTCACGAAGAGATCGTCGCCGACCAGTTGCACGCGGTCTCCGATGGCCTGCGTGAGGGCCACCCAGCCGTCCCAGTCATCCTCTGAACAACCGTCCTCGATCGAGATGATCGGGTAGTCGTTCACCAGGCTTTGCAGGTAGGCCACGTTCTCGTCGCTCGAAAGGCTCAGCCCCTCGCCGGACAGCTCGTATTTGCCGCCCTTGTAATACTCGGTGGCGGCGCAATCGAGCGCGAGGCAGATGTCGTCGCCCGGTGTGTAGCCCGCCTTTTCGATGGATTTCAGGATGAAATCGAGCGCGTCGCGGGTCGAGGACAAGGCCGGGGCAAAGCCGCCCTCGTCGCCGACGCCGGTGGCGAGGCCCGCCGCCGACAGTTCCTTTTTCAGGGTGTGGAACACCTCGGCGCCCATGCGCACCGCATCGCGGATGTCGGATGCGCTGACCGGCATGATCATGAATTCCTGAATGTCGATCGGGTTGTCGGCATGCTCGCCGCCATTGATGATGTTCATCATCGGCACCGGCAGGGTGCGCGCCGAGGTGCCGCCGACGTAGCGATAGAGCGGCTGACCGGAATAATCCGCCGCCGCCTTGGCCACCGCTAGGCTGACGCCGAGGATCGCGTTCGCGCCGAGACGCCCCTTGTTGGGGGTGCCGTCCAGTTCGATCATCGTCATGTCCACGGCGACCTGCTCGGTGGCGTCCATTCCGAGAAGTTCCTCCGCGATCTCGCCGTTGACGCTTGCGCAGGCCTCCAGCACGCCCTTGCCGAGATAGCGCGCGGCGTCGCCGTCGCGCCGCTCCACCGCCTCATACGCGCCGGTCGAGGCCCCCGAGGGCACCGCCGCACGGCCCATGGTGCCATCTTCGAGCGTTACATCCACCTCGACCGTGGGGTTGCCCCGGCTGTCGAGAATTTCGCGGGCGTGGATGTCGATGATGCTGCTCATTGGCGGGGATTCCCTGGATCAAATTGCGTTGACGGTGCCATAGCAAGTTTTCGATGCTTTGCAAACGGAGCCCGCATCAGTGGCTTTGCGGCGCCGGCCCCTACGAGCCTGACGCATGAGCCCCAAGCCCAGGATTGATCCTCATGGCGGTATGGGTCGACAGCACGCACGTCACCGGCGGTCAGCTTGCGGCGCGGCCCGCAACCTTGTCGAGATGAGCGCGCAATTGCTCCGCCTCGTAGCGTGCCTCGCGCAGCCCATCCATCGTCGCGGCGAGTTCGGCTTCTGTCTGGCTGATCTGGTTGGTCAGTTCGGCTTCACGCTGTTGCAGATAGGTGATCGCCTGATCACGGGTCTCTTCCGCCTCGTGCAATTCCTGCGCCATGCGCTCCAGCTCACCCACATCCGAGCCCGGCACACGGATAAACCTGTGCACCAGCCAGTTGGCGAACCATCCCATGCAAAACGCCACGAAAAGGACGATGGCAGTCGCGATGATGAATTCGGTTCTGTTCATTCGGTGCCCTGATCCTGCGTTTCTTGTTCGGTCCCACCGACTTCTTCCACTGGTTTTTCGAGGCTTTCAAGCGCCGTCTGCTCATCAGGCAGAGGTTCGGGCCGGATTAAGCGGAATTCAATACGCCGATTTGTCTCACGCCCCTCTTCGGTACCATTGTCGGCGATGGGCTGGCTTTCGCCGTATCCGACGGCATCAATCGCCGACGTCAGGACGCGTCGCAAGCGCAGCTCATTGAGGACGGCGCGGGCGCGCTCGAGGCTCAGTTGCTGGTTCATTTCCTCGCGTCCCTGACTGTCGGTATGGCCGCCGATCTCCATGCGGATCTCACCACATTGTTTCAGGATCTCGGCAATGTCATCCATGATAGCCGCCCCCTGCCCATCAATCGTGGCCGAGCCGGGCTCAAAGTTGATCTTCCGCGACGCCTGAACCTCGGCGATGCGCGCCTCACACTCATCAGGCGTCGGCATCGCAGCAACCGGATCGAGCGCCTCTTTGTAAGTGACGTCGATCTCATATGTCTCTGAGCCACCCAGCTTTTCGGAGAGAAACTGCGCGATCTCTGTGCTGGCACTCTTGCGTCCGGTATTACCGGCGACGCTGAGGCCCTCTGGAGTGACAGTGACGGCCCCGTTCGACAGGTGCGAGAGCGCCTCGAGCCCGGTCAGAACCCGCAAAGACCAGTCCCGCGGCAACCCATCAGCCACCCGCGCTGTAAGGTGCACGGCATCGGACGAAAACCGCGCCTTTGCAAAACTGCGCACGGTTTCCCGAACCGTCTCGCTGCCCACCCGCCCCCGGATCAGCACTTGACCCTCAGGCGACAGCGTGGCGATAAACTCGGGCGTGACGGGCTGCTCGGTATCGGGTGGCTCGGGCAATGTGGCGGTAAGCGCGAAAACCTCTGGCAGATCCGCCTCGAGTTGACCCGCTATGTCGTCGAAGAGTCCCTGTTCGGTGCCTTCTGCGGCGCGCAACGCGATATCGGCGTCCGACAATGTCACACTGCCCCCGCCCAACTGCGCGAGCGCGGCAATGGACAATTCAGCGGCACGCGCCCAATGCGGGGACGGCACGCCCATGCCGACGACGCAATCGGTCCTTTCTTGCAGGCCGGCCTGTCCGGCGGCGCGCAGTATGCGGTCACGCGCCTCGTCGGTATCGGCCGAACACGCATCGAACCGCGCGCCCGTATCGTCAATCACGAACCGCAACGTAAAGGGGGTCAGAACCGGGCGCGGGGCAGAGATCGCCACGGCGAGCCGCACGTCATCCGGGGCTGTGCGGGCAAGCTCGCCCTCGATCCGGCGCTGCGCCTCGGCGCTATCGACCATCGCGGTTATCTCGACCCGATCAGCACTGACCGAGATTTTGGCGCGCGATAACTTACCCAACGAGCGGACCGCGTAATCAAGCGCATCCGGCCATGTTTCGGGATGAGGATAGTCGGCGGCGTCGAGCAGGTCAGCGACTTTTTCGCCATCGGTTGCCTCGGCGATATCGTCGAGCAATTGGTCGCGGTCGGTGGCGGAGGGTATAAGCCCGATCAGTGAAATGCCATGGTCGTTCCGCAGGATCTCTATGGCAAAACGGGGCGGGGCTATGTCAGCCGCATCTTCGACCAGCATCTGATCGATCACCCGTGCCGCATCGACCACAGTTCCGGCCACGGACAGCGCCTTGAACCGGCTGGCCTCGCTCGGAGCGGTGCCGGCAAGGAAAAGTTGCAAGCCGTTTGTATCGACCTCGGCCCACACCATGCCCTCGGCATCCAGCCTATCCCGTACTGCGTGGCGAGAGCCATCCTCGATCGCGCTGACCGCAAAGCCCGCGGCAACAACCGCAAGGACCGCAGCCCCGGCGAACAGGCCTGCAATTGTGAAGACGGATGATAAACGCATCTGGCATGGGTCGCTGTTGTTGAACCTATCGTTGTCTTTAGGCCCCGTGCAGGCCGAGCGCAATCACAGCAGGAAGGCGACAGCGAAAAATGGCACAGGCAAAAGCCCCGCATCCCGGTTCGAGCGAAACAGCATCAAGAGACGATCGTTATTCTCCAGATCCAGCTTTCGCATTTGCCATTGCATGTGCCAGCCCATGGCCCATGGGCCACACAGCGCGACCAGCAGCGCGGGCAACCCATCAGGCGCAGCCAGAATCACCGCCACCGCCATCAGCGAAACATTGCCCGCCAGAAACCAACGCAACCAGCGCGGGGAATTCTGACCAAAGAGCCGCGCCGTGGATTTCACACCGATGAGCGCATCGTCCTCGGCGTCCTGATGGGCATAGATCGTGTCATAGAAGAGCGTCCAGGCTATCCCGGCCAGATAGAGCACCACTGCCGGGGCCTCCAACCGCCCGCTATGCGCCGTCCAGGCCAGCAGCGCCCCCCAGTTGAACGCGAGACCCAGAAAGATCTGCGGCCACCAGGTGAATCGCTTGGCAAAGGGATAGACCGCCACCGGCACCAGCGACAGCACCCCGAGCGCGATGGCCGCCCAATTGAACGTCAGGAGAATCCCGAAGGCGATGAACGCTTGCGCACACATCCACATCACCGCTCCCCGGACCGTCACCTGCCCCGACGGGATGGGCCGCGATGCGGTGCGCGCGACCGATCCGTCGATATCGCGATCAGTGATGTCGTTCCAGGTGCAGCCCGCCCCGCGCATGAGGAATGCGCCGATGCCGCAGCCCGCAAAGATCCACAGATCATGCCAGCCCGCATGGCTGTCCGACAGCATCGCCAGCGTCAGCCCCCACCAGCAGGGCAACAGCAACAGCCAGGTGCCAATCGGTCGATCCGCGCGCGACAGCCGCAGGTAGGGCCGCGTCACGGCAGGGGCCAGCCGATCCACCCAGTTTCCGCGATAGGCATCGGCCACACGGCCCGCGGCCTCTGGCGTCTGGTTGTCTCCGGTCATATGCTGGCCTCATGAAAACGGCAAAGATCAGGCTTTGTGTAGAGCAGTCCCTGGGGCAAGGGCAAACCATTCCTCTGGCCCGCGATCAGGCGCATTATCTTTTCGGCGTGATGCGCCAGGGGGCGGGCGACGCGGTGCTGCTCTTCAACGGGCGCGACGGCGAATGGCGCGCCGAGGTGGCCGAAGCGGGCAAACGCGGCGGCACGCTCGTCGTGCAGGAACTGACCGCCCCGCAACGCAACCCGCCCGATCTCTGGCTGCTGTTTGCCCCGATCAAGAAGGCGCGCACCGATTTCATCGTCGAGAAGGCCGCCGAGATGGGTGCCGCACGGATCATCCCCGTGCAGACCGATTTCACCAATTCCGAACGCATCCGGCAGGACCGGCTTCAGGCCCATGCCGTCGAGGCGGCGGAACAATGCGGCGGCACGTTTGTGCCCGAAGTGACCGGCCTGCACAAACTCGACACGCTGCTGTCCGACTGGCCCGAAGACCGCCAATTGATGTTCTGCGACGAGGCGCTTGCCGGTGCGGGGTCCCTCCTGCGCGCGGCGGGGGGCGATGCCTGGGCGATCCTGATCGGACCCGAGGGCGGCTTTTCCGACGCTGAACGCACGCGTCTCGCCGCCCTGCCCTTCGCTCAACCGGTCGCACTCGGGCCGCGCATCCTGCGCGCCGATACCGCCGCCGTCGCCGCCCTCACGGTCTGGCAACAGGCGCTTGGAGACTGGGCATGAGCTTTGTCCGTCCCGAGGCACGGGCCGCCCTATGGCGCTGGCGGGAAGTGCTGATCGGGGCGGGGCTCGCCATGCTCGGCCTGTGGTGGGTGATCCGTGCTGTGGGCCTGCTGCACTGGTTGGGCTATGGGGTGCTCGGACTTGCCGCCGCAGTCGTCGTGATCGGGCTACAACGCACGCGGTTTCGCGCGGGCGCTGGCGGGCCGGGCGTGGTTCGCATTGACGAGGGGCAGGTCGCCTATTTCGGCCCGCTGACAGGTGGGGTGGTGGCGATCCGTGATCTGGACGCGCTCACACTCGATCCGACCGGCTCGCCCCCGCATTGGGTGCTGAGCACGACCGACACAACAGACCTGCACATTCCGCTCAATGCCGAAGGCGCGGAGGCGCTGTTCGATGCCTTCGCCACCCTGCCCGGGTTGCGAACAGAACATATGCTCGCACAGATGCGCCGCTTGCCCGATCATCCGACTGTGATCTGGCAGTCCGGGCAAAGCGCTCACTCGCACCTTTGGCTGCATTGACACTTCGCGAGATTGGCGCCAACTGTGGCCTTCGTGAAAATGCCCTGATCAGGAGGCCCGAACATGTCCATCCCTCAATCCGGCGGCGGGCCGATCGAACGCCAGGAGCAGCTGGCCGAGTATCTCGCAACTGGCTGCAAACCCAAGCAAGATTGGCGCATTGGCACCGAACACGAGAAATTCGGCTATTGCAAGGACACGCTCCTGCCCATCCCCTACGAGGGCGAACGCAGCGTGCTGGCCGTGCTCGAAGGGCTGCGCGACGGCCATGGCTGGGCCCCTCTGGAGGAGGGCGGCAAGCTCATCGGGTTGGAAAAGGACGGGGCGAACGTCTCTTTGGAACCCGGCGGACAGCTGGAACTCAGCGGCGCGCCACTGGAGAACATCCACCAGACCTGCGACGAGGTGAACGAACATCTGGCCGATGTGAAGGACATCGCCGACAAGGTCGGCGTCGGCTTCATCGGGCTGGGTGCCGCGCCCATCTGGACGCATGACCAGATGCCGATGATGCCCAAGGGCCGTTACAAGCTGATGGACAGCTACATGCAAAAGGTCGGCACCATGGGTCAGACCATGATGCGCCGCACCTGCACCGTGCAGGTCAATCTCGATTTCGCGACCGAGGCGGACATGGTGCAGAAACTGCGCGTGGCACTGGCCCTGCAACCGGTCGCCACGGCGCTCTTCGCCAATTCGCCGTTTCTGGAGGGCAAGCCCAACGGCCACAAGTCATGGCGCGCCCGGGTTTGGCGCGATCTCGATGCCGACCGCACCGGCATGTTGCCGTTTGTCTTTGAGCAGGGGTTCGGGTTTGAGCAATACGCCGATTACGCGCTCGATGTGCCGATGTATTTCGTCTATCGCGACGGGCAGTATATCGACGCTTTGGGCCAGTCCTTCCGCGATTTCCTGAAGGGCGAGTTGCCCGCCCTGCCCGGCGAGAAACCGACGCTCAGCGATTGGGCCGATCACCTGACCACCATCTTCCCCGAGGCACGGATCAAGAAATTCATGGAGATGCGCGGTGCCGATGGCGGGCCGTGGCGCAGGCTCTGCGCGCTGCCCGCGTTCTGGGTCGGGCTGATGTATGACCAATCCGCACTCGACGCCGCATGGGACATCGCCAAGGGCTGGGACGCAGAGACCCGCGAGGGGCTGCGCATTGCTGCCAGCGTTGACGGGCTTCAGGCAAAGGTGAACGGGGTCGACATGCACGCTCTGGCACGCGAGGTGCTCGACATCTCGGAATCCGGCCTCAAGGCGCGCGGCTACGCAGGCGGCGGCGGCATGATCCCTGACGAGACCCATTTCCTCAACACGCTGCGCGAAAGCGTCGAGACGGGCAAGACCCCCGCCGACGAGTTGCTGGAGCACTATCACGGCGACTGGCAGGGCGACCTGAGCCGCATCTACGCCGAATTCAGCTACTGACAGCCAATCAAGCCGGAAGCGGATTGCGCATGCGCGTGCGGATCAGGATCAGCACCATGATCCCGATATTCAGGAAGTTCCATGCGATGCCGTTGAGAAACGCCATGTAATAGCTGCCCGTCAGGTCGTAAATCCAGCCCGACATCCAGCCGCCAAGCGCCATGCCGGCGATTGTCGCCATCATGACAAACCCGACGCGCCGCCCGGCCTCGGCGCTTGGCATGTACTCGCGCACGATCACGGCATAACTCGGCACGATACCGCCCTGCGCCAGCCCGAACACGAGGCTGACCACATAAAGCGAGGTCAACCCACCCGACGGCAGATAGAGAAAGAGCGCAAGGCATTGCAGCGCCGACCCAATAAGCAGCGTCCGAACACCGCCCAAGCGGTCGGCCAGCAGCCCTGAAACCAAACGCGAGCCAACCCCGCCCAAGAGCATCAAAGACAGCATCTGAGAGCCTACAGCAGGACCATAGCCAAGATCGACGCAATAGCTCACGATATGGACCTGAGGCATCGACATGGCCACACAGCACCCAACCCCGGCCAGCCCTAGCAAAAGCGCCAAGGTCCGTGGTGAAAGGCCGGTGCTGCCCGCACGCGCGAGCGACAGGCTATCGGCATGAGCGCGTGCCGCGAGCGGCAAGCGCCGCCGCAGCAAGAGGGCCAGCGGAATCACACTCGCAACCGTAACGATGGCCAGCACCAGATAAACCGCCCGCCATCCCTGGCTGGACAGTATCCCAGCAAGGATAACGGGCCAGATCGCGCCGGAGAGATAATTGCCGCTCGCCGTGATCGCCACGGCGATGCCGCGCCGTTTGAGAAACCAGAGCGAGACATCGGCAATGAGCGGACCAAAGCTCGCCGCCGTTCCGAAGCCCACGAGAAATTGCATACCGGAGAGGATAGGCACCGACGGGCTGAGCGACGCAAGCGCCGTCGAGATACCGATAAGCAAGGCCGCGCCGATCAGCGCGGCAGTTACACCGAACCGGTCCACCACCCGCCCGATCACCAGATTGCCAAGCGCAAAGCCAACCATGGTGAGCGTATAGGGCATGGAGGCCGTCGCCCTGTCGACGGCGAATTCGGCTTGTATCGCCGGCATGACCACAATGATCGACCACATCCCTACATTGCCAACCATCGCGATCGCGAGCGAAACGCACAGGCGCATCCAAGCATAGCGACTGTCGAGAAGGGTGACATCGGCATTCATGGCCGCGACGTTACGGCGAGTTCCAGAGCCTGACCAGAGGAAAATGGGCCATGAGAGGCGGCTGTCCCTGACCCCACAGGAGTATTTTCGGAACCGTGAAACCGCCGTGCAACAGTGCGGGCATCAGCCGTTTAAAAAGCTGGAGAACGGGATGTAGCGCACCGGATCGCCAGGGTGGATAGTTGCAGGCCCATCAGGCAACTCGACCAATCCTTCGGCCCAGCTGAGACCGCTGATCCGGCCCGAGCCCTCGGACGCGAACACCTCGGCGCGCCCGTCGCGCAGCCGCGCACGTAAATACTCCCGGCGACCGGGCTTCTTGGATTTCGCAAAACCGGCGGGAATGTCGAAGCCCTGCGGCGATGACCAGCCGGCCCCGGACAGGAGCCGCAACGCGGGCCGCGCAAAAATCAGCGCGCAAACAAGTGCCGCAACCGGGTTGCCCGGCAAGCCAAAGACCGGCACACCGCGCCATAGACCCAAGGCCAGTGGGCGGCCCGGCTTGAGGGCGATGCGCCACTCGGTCATGACACCTGCCTCGGTCAGCAAGGCTGAAACGTGATCCTCGTCACCCGAAGAGGCCCCACCAGAGGTAAGGATCGCGTCTGAATTCGCCGCGGCGCGGTCGAGCGCGGCACGCAGCGAGGCCCGGTCATCGGCGACTCGCCCGATATCGAGCGCGGCATATCCCATCTGCTGAAGCAACCCTGTCAGCATGGGTCGATTGGCATCGTAAATCTGGCCCGCCTTAGCCGGCTGTCCGGCCTCGACCAACTCGTCTCCAGTTGAGATGACGGCGACACGCAACTGGTCATGGACGGTCAGATCGGCCAGCCCCACGGCGGCGCAAAGCGCCAGATCGGCAGGGGTGACGACGCGGCCCGGCTCAAGCACCGTCGCACCCACCGAGACATCCTCTCCCGCACGACGGGTATTGGCACCGCCCTTGAGCCCCGCGCGAAAGGCGATACGGCCCTCTTGCCCTCTGGTGTCCCGCGTCACATCTTCTTGCAGGATCACCGTATCGACACCCTCGGGCAAGGCCGCGCCGGTCAGCACGCGGATGGCGTACCCCGCCGGAACATGGCCGGGATAGGGCGCACCCGCTGCCGCGCGGCCCGCAACCAGAGGCAATATCTGGTCGCCTTCGCCAAGGCTGGCATGCGCGAAACCATAGCCATCGACCGCCGTATTCGCCTCTGGCGGATTGGCCCGCGTGGCCGCGACGGGCGCGGCCAGAACCCGGCCCAACGCCTGCTCAAGTGGCACGCGCGCCTGCCCGACCACCGGCTGGAGCCGGTCTTGCAACAGGCGAAGCGCCTCATCGACAGGTGTCCAGTCAACACCGGCTGGCAGCGCGAAACAGTCATCTCGCAATGGTGGTGGCTTGAGCGGGTCGCGCGCGGCGCACATCAGTTCATTCTCCTGTTCCAATCCGAGAATCCAGCCTTCCTCAGGCGCGTCAACTTCCAGCATGGCGGCAAGGCTTTCAGGGTTCAAGCGATCAAGCGCACGGGCCATCAGTCGGACCTGATGAGCGTCGCGAATACCGCCGGCCGCCTCTTGCTCTTTCACCACCGGATTGATCAGGCCCGGCCAGATCTCTGCAAATACCACCGGGCATGTCAGCGCCTCAAAGGGCCAGACCGCGACATCGGAGCCGAACCGCACCCGCAGCCGGTGCAGCACCGGCAAGCCCATCAACACCTGAGAGCCGACCGCGCCGGCACCAGCAAGCTGCCAGCAGGTAAAGGAACCGGGTGCCTGGTCCTCGGCAACACGCTTGTCCGCAAACGGGTTGGCATAGCCTGCCTTGGTCCGTGGTAAACCGGGCACATCGTGTTTGGGCCGGGCGTTTCCCCAGAACGGGCCCTTGCCCCCGCTGAGCATCCGATTGATGCGGCCCGCGACCTCAAACCGCGTGTTGGCGTCTGGGGAATCGTCAATACGCGCGGCAAGCCATGACCAGATTGCAAACGGGTCGGCCAAGCCCGTCAACGCCTGCGCAAACCCATTTGGAAACCCAAACGGAAAATCAAAGCCGATGAGCAGACGGCGGCCAGCGGCGCGCTCGGCCTCGATCAGGGCGGCGAGCGTCGCTTCTGCACAAATCCGGTTGCGCAGGTACACCGGCGGTTCTTCAACACCGCCGCGGACGAGCCCAAGCCAGATGGCATCCTTCCGCTCGCGGGCGCCAGTATCGTTGCCACCCGACCAATCAACCATGGCAAAGCTGTCAAACGCGATCAAAGCCCGACGTCTTTGAGGATGAACTCCGCGATGGCCGCGGTATCGTCGAGCTCAAAGAGCACCCGGTCTATGGTCAGAGGCGTGTCGCTCGCGACTGCGCGAATGGTGGGGTCGCCCTCGGCGATCAGCGGGTTCCCGGCCTCGGCGCGAAATGCTTCGATCTTGGGGTGGCGGTCGCGCTTGTATCCTTCAACGAGCACAAGATCGACCGGTGAGAGCCTTTGCAGAAGGTCCTCAAGCGGCGGCTCGTCACCCGCGCGCAATTCGTGCATGAGCGCAAAGCGGTTGCGCGAAGCCAGCAACACCTCGGTCGCGCCGGCAACTCGGTGGCGGTGGCTGTCCTTGCCCGGATGATCAACGTCAAAGGTATGGTGGGCATGCTTTACGGTCGAAACACTGAATCCGCGCCCAGTGATCTCAGCCACGAGGCGCTCCATCAGACCGGTCTTGCCCGCGTTCTTCCAGCCGGTGACGCCGTAAATTCTCATGTCTGCACTCTCCTGCGCGCCGTAGCGAGATCCTCGGGCGTATTGACGTTGAAAAAGGGATCAAGGGCGTCGTCGAACACGGCCTCGCGTCCGGCGTGCTTTTCGGTCCAGATCACCACCTTGCGCAGCCCATCCGAAAGGGCCGAGCGCAAGTCGTGCCGCAGCGCCGTCGGCCACAGGCCGAAGGTGGGATGCCTGATAAGACCGCTGCCACTCATCGAACGGGTCTCGGTTTGGCCGCGTGGGGTGGCCGCGAGAACGAGAGGATGCGCCATCTCGTTGGCCACCTCGGTCAGATGTCCGACCAGATCGGGCGGAAAGAACGGAGTGTCGGCCGCGACGGTAACGACGGTTTCAGCGCCCTGCTCCGCCGCCCAATCGAGGCCGGCCAGAACCCCAACCAAAGGCCCGGCGAAACCAGCAATGGGATCGGCCAGAACTGGCAGGTTGAAGTCGTCGAATCGTGCGGGATCGCCGTTGGCATTTAGCGCCATCGCCCCGACCTGCGGCGCAAAGCGCTCGATCACATGCGCTAGGATAGGGCGATCATCCAGGATCAACAGCCCCTTGTCGCCGCCGCCCATGCGGGTCGCCTGACCACCAGCGAGGATGACACCGAGGGAGAGCGTCATGTCCCTGCCCCTTTTCGGCGGTGTTTCTTGTCTTCCTCTCCCACGCTGTCGGGGTCCATGTCACGCATCAACCTGTCGTCGCCTGCGAGACATACAAAGCGCTTGCCGCGCATCCGGCCAATCAGTGTCAGACCCACCTGGCGCGCGATATCAACGCCCCAGGCGGTGAATCCGGAACGCGACGCCAGAACCGGAATCCCCATCATTGCGGTCTTGATCACCATCTCAGACGTGAGCCGTCCGGTCGTATAAAGCGTCTTGTCGTCGGCGCTCACGCCCTCGCTGAACATCCAGCCCGCTATCTTGTCGACCGCGTTATGGCGACCAACGTCCTCCATGTAGACCAGCGGTTGCGCACCCTTGCAAAGCACAGTGCCATGAATGGCCCCCGCTTCAAGATAAAGCGAGGGCGTGCGGTTGATCATGTTGGCAAGCGTGTAAAGATCTGAGGTCTTGACCGTCACAGCCGGCAGGGTCACACCTTCCAACCCTTCCATCATGTCACCAAAAACAGTCCCCACGGCACAGCCCGAGGTACGCGTCTTTTTCTTTAGCTTTTCCTCGTAGTTGGTCTGCCCGTCGGTACGCACGACAACGGTTTCCAACTCCTCATCGAAATCGACGCCCAACACCGTCTCGTCTTTGCCCAACATGCCCTGATTGCGCAGAAAACCGATCGCCAGATATTCTGGATAATCGCCAATGGTCATTGCGGTCACGATCTCCTGCCCATTGAGAAAAATCGTCAGCGGGCGTTCCTCGACAACCGAGATATCGGCGCGATTGCCGTCGTGATCCGTCCCTTCGACCGCACGAGTCAGACGGGGTGCGGACGGGTCCGGTGCGATAATATAGGATGACTGGTGGTCACGCGTGGCCAATTGCATCTCCTCCTTGCATTGGATAGGCGGTGTCAAAGCACGGGGGCAACTTAGGGGCAAGCGGTGCCGAGGCAAACCAGTAAATCGACCTATTGGCAAGGCGTGCGCGATGGCGCGCCGTTTGTTCTGGTGATCGTGCCATTCTCGCTGCTGTTTGGCGTTGTGGCTACGGAGGCCGGCCTGAATGTATTGGAAACACTCAGCTTTTCAGTGCTGGTGATTGCCGGGGCGGCACAGTTCACGGCGCTTCAATTGCTCTCTGATGGCGCACCGACGGCGATCGCACTGATTTCGGCACTTGCGGTCAATCTTCGCATGGCGATGTATTCGGCCTCGCTCACGCCCTATATCGGAGGCGCCACGCTCGGGCAGCGGGCGCTCGCGGCCTATTTCACGGTGGATCAGAGCTATGCCTGCGCCATCGTGGCCTATGAGCAAAACCCGAGCTGGAGCATTGCGCAGAGGCTGGCCTATTTCTTTGGTGTGGTTACACCAATCTGCCCGCTTTGGTACGTGTTTACTCTGGTCGGTGCACTGGTCGGCACGTCGATCCCCGAGGAGCTGGCGCTGGATTTTGCGCTGCCGATTACGTTTCTTGCAATGATTGCTCCGATGCTGCGCACGCCCGCTCATCTTGCGGCCGCGTTGGTGTCGGTAATCTTTGCGCTGGTCTTCGCAGTCCTGCCCTATAATCTCGGGCTTCTCCTGGCCGGGGTCGCCGGCATGATGACCGGTGCACAGCTCGAGGTCATTCTTGAACGGCGCAAGGAGGCGCGGATGTCATGATCGACAAGACAAGCCTCTGGACCGTGATCATCTTGCTGGGCCTCGGCAGCTTCGGGCTGCGCTTTGTCTTTACCGGGCTGATCGGTGACAGACCGTTGCCGCCCTGGCTGCTCAGGCACTTGCGTTATACGGCGGTCGCGGTCCTGCCGGGACTGGTGGCGCCGCTGGTGGTATGGCCTGCCGCCACGAATGGCGCACTGGATGCGCCCCGCATGACAGCGGCACTCGTGACACTTGCCGCAGGTTACTTTTTGCGCAACGTGATCGTCGCGATTTTGCTCGGAGCGATCACACTCTATGTCGGTCTGGCGCTGATCGGGCAGATCTGAGCCACTGATGCGGCGGCTTGCCTAGCCGTCCAGCGCCTGCGCCAGATCGGCAATCAGGTCGCCCGCATCCTCGATCCCCACCGACAGCCGAATGAGCGTTTCGGGAATGCCGGTATGCGGCTCGATGGTGTGGCGATGCTCGACCAGGCTCTCGACACCCCCCAGCGACGTCGCCCGGTGGAACAGGCGCAAGCGCCCGACCACCTCCAAGGCCCGCGCCTTGTCGCCCCTGACCAGCGCCGAAAGCAGATAGCCATAGCCGCCCTGCATCTGCCGCGCCGCGATTGCGTGCCCGGCATGGCTGGCCAGCCCCGGATAATACACCGCCTCGATATCGGCGCGCCCCTCCAGATAGTCAGCAACTGCCATCGCGTTCTCGCACATCCGCTCCATCCGCAGCGGTAATGTCCGCATCCCACGCATCAAGAGCCACGCCTCGAACGGGCCGATGATGGCACCCGCATCGTGCCGGTCGGTGGCGATCTCCTGCCACATCGCCTGCCCCGGCTCGCGGCAGGACAAGACCCCCGCCAGCACATCCGAATGCCCGTTCAAGGCTTTCGTCGCCGAATGCATCACGATATCGGCCCCCAGATCCAGCGCCCGGGTCAGCACCGGCGTCGCTGCCGTGCCATCGACCACCAGCACCGCGCCCGCCTTATGCGCCATGCCCGCCGCCGCCGCGATATCCACGGTCTTGAGCCACGGGTTCGACGGTGTTTCGATCCAGACCATGTCGGCCGAGGACCGGCACGCCTCGGCCAACGCGCCCGGGTCCGCCGCGTCGATCTCATCAAGTATGATCGCTCGGCGCACGCAATAGTCGCGCACCCATTTCAGCGTGCCCCAATAGATCCCGTTCTGCATAACCACCCGCGCGCCCGAGGGCAGCGCCCGAAAGACCGCCGCGATGGCGGCCATGCCAGACGGAAACAGCAGGCTCGCCGCCGCGCCTTCCAATGCGCGCACGACCTCCTCGCACTGCCGCACCGTATCGTTCTGATCGCGGCCATAGACATTGTCGGGCCGCATCAGCCCATAGTCGGCATCGCGCAAATAGGTCGTGGCCAGGCTGATGCCCGACACCAGGCCGCCTGTCTGCGCCTCGACCGCGCCCGCCGCCTGAGCAGCGATGGTCGCGGGTTTGTGGTCTTTCTGGTTCATTCAGTCTTCTTTCCGTTCTTCAAGATCAAACAGCCGCCCCGGCCCCCAGCCACGGGCGGCGATACCGGCGTGCCGCAACATGTCCCACAAGAGCGCTTGGTTGGAACTGATCACCGGCAAGCCAAGCTCTTGCTCGACCGCCTCGATGATGCCGAACGTGCGCAGATTGGTGCAGCTTGTAAAGACCGCCTGAACACCCGTCGCACCCCCGGCCTGCACCATCGCGGCCCGGGTAGAGCTCTCGGCGATCCGCGCCACCGTCCAATCCTCTTTCTGCTCGAAACTCGCCTCGCTCACTACGGTGATCCCTTGCGCGGCCAGCGCATGGCGCATCGGGCCATTTACCTCTTGTACATAGGGCGTGACCATCGCCACACGCACCACACCAAGCGCTTTGAGCGCGGCAATGACCGCGCTCAACGGGTTGGTGACGGGTGTGCCGGGCTGCGCCACCTGCATCCGCCGTGCCACCTCGTCGGCGCCGATCACCGCACTGGCAGAGGTGCAGCCATAGCCAAGCGCCGACAGCCCCTGCGGCAAAAGGGCGGCGGTGCGCGTCATTTGCGGTGCCATCGCCTGCAGATCCTCGGGCGTGACATCGGCCTGCGCCGGAATGCGGGTGTGCAGCAGGTTCACGTCGCGCCCGGCGAGAATGCCGCGCACCTCGTATTCCAGCGTCTCGTCGGTGCTCAGCACGATCAGGCCAAGCCGCCGCCCGGCCCCCGCGCCCTGATCGAGATCATAGTCCATCACACGTCCTCCGGTCGGCTGATCGTTCCGCCCGACACGGCGGCGCGCACACCCGTGGTGCCGGAACAGGAGGTGGGCAATCCGCGCGCCACCCGTACCGCCAGGTGCGCGAAAGCCTGCGCTTCCAGCATGTCGCCGTCAAGCCCCACCGCCTCCACCGGTTCCACGGGACAATCGAGCGAGGCAGCCAGCATGCGCATCATCACCGGGTTATGGCGTCCGCCACCCGTCACCAGCAGGCGCGCGGGCGGCTCCGGACAATGCTCCATCCCGCGCAACACCGCCGCTGCCGCCATGCCGGTCAGCGTCGCGACGGCATCGGCATCGCTCAACTCCGAGACCAACCCGATCATCTCTGAAAATGTGTCACGGTCCAGCGATTTGGGCGGCATGCGCAGGAAATACGGCTCGTCGAGGAACAGTTCCAGCGCGCCCTGCGCCACCTGACCCCGCCGCGCAAGCGCGCCGTCGCGATCATAAGGTTCACCGCGCCGCGCCACCATCAGATCGTTGATCGGCGCATTGGCGGGGCCGGTGTCAAAGGCCAGAAGCGCGCCGTCGTCCTCGGGCCGCGCATGGCGCGGATCGACCCAGGTCAGGTTGCCCACCCCGCCAAGGTTGAGAAACGCCAGCGGCGCCTCGGCCCCGATCCATTTGGCGCAGGCGAAATGAAAGAACGGTGCCAGCGGCGCGCCCTCGCCCCCCAGTCGGATATCGGCGCTGCGGAAATCCCAGACCACCGGCAGGCCCAAAGCCTCGGCCAGCCGCGCGCCATCCCCCAACTGATGCGTACCCCGTCCCTGCGGCTCATGCGCCAGTGTCTGACCGTGAAATCCGACCAGCGCGGCCCCGTCAAAGCCGCGCAACACCTCCAGATGCGCGCGCTCGACCAGCGCCTCAGCCTCGGCCAAATCTTCGCCAGGCCACTTGCCAAGGGCGGCCGCCAGCACCGCCTGCTCACCCGGCAGATAGGCACGATAGGCGCTCGGGCCAAAGCCAAAAATTACCTCGCCATCAGTCCCGACCATGGCCGTATCCACCCCGTCGAGCGAGGTGCCCGACATCGCCCCCAAAGCCCAAAGCCGCCCCGCCTTCAACATGGCCTTTTCCTTCGCTCAATGACTGCATATACATGCCGCGCAACGACAAGCGGGACAAGCCTTATGACCTACCACCCCAAATCCGATTTCATGCGCGTGATGATCGAGCGCGGCTACCTCTCGGATTGCACCGATTATCAGGGGCTGGACGAGGCGCTGACCAACGGCACGGTCACCGCCTATATCGGCTATGACGCCACGGCGAAATCGCTGCATGTCGGGCATCTCCTGAACATCATGATGCTGCGCTGGCTGCAAAAGACCGGGCACCGGCCGATCACCTTGATGGGGGGCGGCACGACCAAGGTCGGGGATCCGTCCTTCCGCTCGGATGAGCGGCCGCTGCTTGGCCCGGATCAAATTGCCGAGAATATCTCCGGCATGAAACGCGTCTTCGCGCGCTACCTCGCCTATGGCGAGGGTCCGGGCGACGCGCTGATGCTCGACAATGCCGAATGGCTTGACGCGCTGAACTATCTCGAATTCCTGCGCGATATCGGGCGGCATTTCTCGGTGAACCGGATGCTAAGCTTCGAGTCGGTCAAATCCAGGCTCGACCGCGAGCAATCGCTCAGCTTTCTCGAATTCAACTACATGATCCTGCAAGCCTATGATTTCCTTGAACTCAACCGGCGCTACGGCTGCGCGTTGCAGATGGGCGGCTCGGATCAGTGGGGCAATATCGTCAACGGCATCGACCTCACCCGCCGGGTGATCGACCACGAGGTCTTCGGTCTCACCTCGCCGCTGCTGACCACCTCGGACGGGCGCAAGATGGGCAAATCGGCGGGTGGGGCGATGTGGCTCGATGGCGACATGCTCAGCCCTTACGAATTCTGGCAGTTCTGGCGCAACACGACCGATGCCGATACCGGGCGTTTCCTCAAGCTCTACACCGAACTGTCGCTCGAAGAGTGCGAGCGCATGGGGACACTGCAAGGCTCCGAGATCAACGAGGCCAAGATCATCCTCGCAAACGAGGTGACGACGCTGCTGCACGGGGCCGAGGCGGCACAGGCGGCCGAGGCCACCGCGCGCGAGGTGTTCGAAAAGGGTGGCGTGGGCGACGATCTACCCACGGTCGACCTGACGCCTGCGGAATTGGGCGACGGTATTTCCATCGTGCAGCTGATTGTGCGCAGCGGCCTCGCCAAATCCGGAAAGGAAGCGAAACGCCTGATCGCCGAAAACGGCGCGCGGCTCGACGATGCACCGCTCACCGAGGCCGGGCTGATGATCGACGCCGCCGCCCTCGCCTCGCCGATCAAGCTCTCGGCCGGCAAGAAGCGCCACGCGCTGATCAAGCTTACCACCTGACCGAACCCGCGCCCAAGGGATTTGTAAATCCCTTGGCCAAGCCGCTTTCAAGCGGCTTGCAACGCGGTTTCGAAACCGCGTCGAAAGGCGTTTGCAAACGCCTTTCGATGTGCCGCCCGCCTCAGCCGCGCGCCGCGAGCGCGTCGTCGAGCACGGCACGCACCACCTCGGCGGGCACATCAGAGGTCACGAAGGCGTCACCAATGCCGCGCGCGAGGACAAAGTGCAGCGCCCCATCGACGACCTTCTTGTCCTGCCCCATCAGCGTGATAAGGCCATCCGAATCCGGCAACTCTCCTTGAATATCAGAGAGATCAACCTTCACCTTCATGTCGCGAAGATGGGCACGCACGCGGCTTGGGTCTTCCTGCGCACATAGCCCGAGACGCGCTGACAGCTCAAACGCGAGGGCGCAGCCGACCGCCACCCCCTCACCATGCAAGAGCCGCGCACCATTATACTGTGTCGCCGCCTCCAGCGCATGACAAAAGGTATGCCCTAGGTTGAGAAGCGCCCGGTCGCCCTGCTCGGTCTCGTCGTGCATCACGATCTCGGCCTTCATCTCGACTGAACGTTTCACGACGTGAATCCGCGCCGCCATGTCACCGCCCGCCGCACGTGAAGCATTTTCCTCAAGCCATTGAAAAAATTCACTGTCTCCTAGCAATCCGTATTTCACCACCTCGCCATAGCCAGCCAGGAAATCGCGCTCCGGCAGGCTGTCCAGCACGTCGGTATCGGCCAGCACGAGGCTCGGCTGATGAAACGCGCCGATCAGGTTCTTGCCCTGCGGCGCGTTGATCCCGGTCTTGCCGCCCACGGAACTGTCGACCTGCGCGAGCAGGCTTGTTGGCACCTGCACGAACCGCACCCCGCGCCGCAGCACGGCGGCGGCAAACCCCACCAGATCGCCGATCACACCACCGCCCAGGGCGACAACCACATCATTTCGCTCGACTTTCTGCTCCAGCAGCCACTCCACCGTGCGCTCGAAATGCGGCCAGGATTTCGTGGCTTCACCCGGCGGAAGGCACAGGGCGACCGACGAAATGCCGCTGTTCTCAAGGCCGGTCTGAAACGTCTTGAGGTGCAGCGCCGCGACCGTCTCGTCGGTGATGATCGCCACGCGCGGCCGCCGCAACAGCGGGCCGATCCGTTCCCCGGCCCGTGCGAGCAGGCCGGGGCCGATGTGAATGTCATAGGCGCGCCCCGCGAGGCCCACATGTACGATTTCGCTCATTTTACCGCCTCCAGAACATCCCTGCGTGTCGCCAGCGCCGCCTCGACCTCAGCGGCCATGTCGTCAATCGAATAGCCCGGATCGGCCGCGACGCTCAAATCCGCCTGTGCATAGATCGGCGCACGCGCCTCGTAGATCTCGCGCAACGTCTCGTATGGATGAGCTGTGCGCAGCAAGGGCCTGGTATTCTTGCCTTTTACCCGTGACCACAGCAGGCTCAAATCGGCGTTCAGCCAGACCGAGACGCCTTTTTCGGACATCATCCGGCGGTTGCGTTCGGAGAGGAAAGCCCCACCGCCCGTCGAAAGAATGCCGCGCTGCGTGTCCAGCAGGCGATCGATCACCTCTCGTTCACGCGCGCGAAAGAACGCCTCGCCATCGCGTTGAAATATCTCGGCAATGGGCATGTTGGCTGCTTTTTCGATTTCGGCATCAGAATCCAGAAATGGGACGCCCAACCTAGCTGCGAGCGCCTTGCCCACCGCTGTCTTGCCCGCGCCCATCATGCCGACCAGAACGACGGTTTTCAAAAGGTTCCAGTGTCCTTCTGCCGACACTTTCGGCGCTCCCCTGCCAATTCTCGAAGTTTTTTACTCAATGACGTGATCTTCGGAAAAAGGCCAGTTATAACTTGGTAAAAAGAACGGGCTACACAGGCAGGGGATAACATGTTGCGATTGATCAAATGGCTGTTCTACTTGGCCATTTTGGGGTTTGTTGCCCTGCTGGTCTATGCCTATCTCGGTCCATTCTTCGGCGCTGATTTTTCACCTCCTCAAACAGAGATTCGCAAGGACATCCTGCTTGAAACGGATTAGCCTCTTTGCACTGGCCACAATCTGCACCGCTGGAACAGGTGCTGCCCAACAGCCTCTTTCCGCCATCGAGTGGTTGGATGAGGCGACCACCGCCGCGATAACAGCCGCCCCGCACGAGCCCCGACTCGAGCCCCCATCAGCCGAGTCGGTGACTGTGCCTTCGGTGACTGTGACTGCGCTCGACGCGCCGCGCGCCGATGCGGTTGGGCTCTTGCCCGGAACGACGACCGGACTGCCGACGACTTTGTGGCAGAACAGCCGGACCTCGAGCTTGACACGCACCCTGTCCGAGTTGGAACCAGAGCCGCTCCCGGCCATTCAGGCCCTGTACTACACGTTGCTGCTTGCAGAGGCGGATACCCCCATGGATGCGGGCACAGATGCCCGGTTTCTGAGAGCGCGCCTTGGGGCATTGCGGCGTTTTGGGGCAGTCGAACCCGCGCATGCGCTGGCAGATCGCGCCGGCGCCACCAGCGGTTCGTTATTCGATGAATGGTTTGATCTCTCGTTGTTGCTCGGTCAGGAGAGCCGAGCCTGCGAAACGCTGGCGCGCAATCCGTATCTCAGCGACAATTTGGGCGCACGGATATTCTGCGCGGCGCGCGCGGGTGACTGGAACACGGCGGCATTGACATATCACAGTGCGACAGCGCTCGGTACTCTCACCGAACCCGATACTACCCTGCTCGCGCTCTATCTTGATCCTGAAATGATCGAAGACGTGCCTCCTCCCGCGGTGCCAGAGGCTCTGACCCCGTTACAGTTTCGCTTGTTTGAGGCGATTGGCGCTCCCTTGCCGACACATAATTTGCCGCGGGCCTTCGCCATGGCCGATTTGCGGGGAAATTCTGGCTGGAAAGCCGAGATCGAGGCCGCCGAACGACTGGCGCGCACTGGCGCAGTGCCTGCATCGCGCCTGTTCGGCTTGTACACTGCCCGCCGACCGGCGGCCTCCGGCGGGGTCTGGGACAGAGTGGCAGCGGTTCAGGCGCTCGATCGGGCACTAGCAGACCCGGGCTCGGATGATTTTTTGCCTAGCCTGAAAGACGCATGGACCGCAGCGCGCGACATGCATCTTGAGGTGGTGTTTGCCGAACTCTTTGCGGAGCGCCTTTTGGCAAAGGACTTGCCAGACAAGGCACGGGACGTAGCGTTTGAAATTGCCCTCCTTTCGGGGCAGTATGAGCGGGCGGAAGAATTGATCGCCGCGCCATCTACGCGCCAGAATTTCCTGATAAGTGTTGCGCAAGGCACCCCCGGTCAAGAGAACGCAGGATCCGCTTGGGAAGCAGCCATTGCATCTGCGTTCGCCCGCACTCCTTTGCAAATGGAATACCAGATATTGTTGGATGCCGGGCGTTTGGGCGAGGCAATTCTCGCGGCGGCGCGGCGGGTCACACTCGGAGCAGGCGCGACGCGCCCGGATTTCACGGGTGCGCTCGCGACTCTGCGCGCTGTAGGTCTCGAAGATACAGCGCGCCGCGCCAGCCTACAACTTCTGCTCCTGGAGCGTCACGGGTGAGCCGCGATTCTGGCTGGATCGACCTTTTTCTCGAGGCACAAGCGGCCGAACTGGGCGCCGCGCAAAACACGCTTATGGCCTATGCGCGCGACCTTCGTGATTTCTCGGATTGGCTTTTGGGTCAGGGCTTTACACTGTCGAACGCGACACAGAGGACAGTCGAATCTTATCTTGTGGACTGTGACGCAAAAGGGCTCGCTCGCACGACCCGGGCTCGGCGGCTGTCCTCCATCCGGCAACTCTATCGGTTTGCCTTTGATGAACGTCTGCGCGCAGACAACCCTGCCATTCGCATCCGCGGGCCGGCCAAACCTCAGCGATTGCCCAAGACCCTGAGCGTGGATGAAGTAAACCGACTTTTGAACACGGCCCCGACTCATGGTCGCACGCCCCATGAGCGCACTCGCAATGCATGCCTTGTGGCGCTCCTCTACGCAACCGGCATGCGCGTCAGCGAACTTGTCTCGCTACCCTTGGCCGCTGCACGGGGCGATCCTCAGATGTTACTGGTGCGTGGCAAGGGCAATAAGGAACGGATGGTTCCGCTTTCACCACCCGCGCGCGACGCCCTCGCGGCATGGCTGGCCCGGCGCGATGCGGAAGAGACGCAAAAGCGTAGTGCCGGAAAACCGCCGTCGCCGTTTCTATTCGCCTCACAAAGCGCATCCGGCCACCTTACCCGGCATGGATTTTACCTTATTATCAAGGATATATCAGTCAAGTCTAATGTCGACCCCGCAAAGGTGACGCCGCACACGTTACGGCATGCCTTTGCCACACATTTGCTCGCCAATGGCGCCGATCTTCGGGTGATACAGACACTCTTGGGGCATGCCGATGTCGCCACCACCGAAATATACACCCATGTTCTAGAGGCGCGCTTGCAGGCTTTGGTTCAGGACCATCACCCATTGGCACAAGCAGCCCGCCGCAAGACCGGCGGCAATACCTCCTCGGAGGGCCAATAGCCGCTCGCAAGTGCGTCGTCGTAGCCCTGCGCAAGACCTGCCACTCGCATGGCGCCTTGAGCCGCAGCATGATCGTAGTTCAGTCGATGAAAGGTCGGGCTCCCACCCTCCAGCATGACAAAGCGGGTCTCGGGCCGGCCATCATTCGGTGGCATACCAATGGCACCGGCATTGATCCAGTCAACAGCCCCGATGCGACGACAGAATGTCAGCCCGCTATGGCCGGAGAAAACCAAATCAATTCGCCCGGCAACCTCTTGAATTAAGGATACTTCTTCTTGAAACTCCGACATGTCGGATACCGGCCAGAGAAAGCGGCTGATATCCGAGAGCCCGCCGTGGAGGACCGCCGCGCGTTGGCCCGAATGCGTGAAGGTTATAAGATCCGGCAGCGTGCCCATCCAACGTCTTGCCGCCTCGTCAACAGATTGGTCAGCATGCTTGAACCACCCCGCCGACAAGCGATCGCACGTCGAATTCTCGGCAAATCCACAGCCGCAATCCAGGGCATGCGATGCAAGTTGACGCTCGCAGTTTCCGGCCAGCACCGCACAGCCCGCGTCGCGGATTGCCTGCACCGTCTCGGCAGGGTTCGCACAATAGGCGACGACATCGCCAGTACAAACCATATGTTTGCCATCAATGCCAAGCCGCCGACCCTGATCGAGGAGCGCGCGCGTTGCGTGCAGGTTGGAATATGGACCGCCAAAAATCAGCATCGGACCGTCGATCTCGCCCAAATCCAGCATGCGCATATCTGATGATCCCTTGAACGCGGTGCCACGAGGCCCCATAACCCCATAAACTAAGAGGGATTGCGCCCGGATGGAAGCCGCGCCACACGCACTCGACATCACATTCTGGATTACCGCCGGAGCCATTCTCGGGCTTCTCGTCTTGTCCGGGTTCTTTTCCGGCAGCGAAACCGCGCTGACCGCCGCCTCTCGCGGCAAATTGCGAGCGCAGGCAGAAAAGGGGTCTGCGGGCGCGGGTGTGGCGCTCAAGATAACCGAGGATAACGAACGGCTGATCGGCTCCGTGCTTCTTGGCAACAATCTGGTCAACATTCTCGCCGCGTCGTTGGCAACCGCGCTTTTCACGCGGTTGTTCGGAGAGAGCGGCGTTGCACTCGCCACGCTGGTCATGACCCTTCTGGTGCTTGTCTTCGCCGAGGTTTTGCCCAAGACCTACGCGATCACCAATGCTGAGGCTGCGGCGTCGCGGACTGCGCCGGTCATTCTCGTCGTGATCAAGGTGTTCAATCCAATCGTTGCGGCGGTTCGCTGGTTTGTCCGTCTCATTCTGCGTTGCGTGGGTGTGCAGACCGATCCGGACAGCCATATTCTGGCCGTCCGTGATGAAATCGCAGGCGCGCTCTATCTCGGTCAATCCGAAGGTGTCGTCGAGAAAGAGGACCGCGACCGCATTCTGGGCGCGCTGGATCTCGGTGAGCGGGCGGTCGAGGAGATCATGCTTCATCGCTCGCGCATAGAGATGATCGATGCCGAGGCTGATCCGGAAGCGATTCTGCACCAATGTCTGGAGAGCAATCACACCCGCCTGCCGCTTTATCGCGACGATCCGGATAACATCATCGGCGTCGTTCACGCCAAGGATTTGCTGCGCGCCATGCACAAACTGGTTACAGGATCAACCGAAGGCGCCAAGTCATTGAAAGATTTTGACGTTTGCAGCATAGCGCGAAAGCCGTATTTCGTGCCGGAAACCACCACGCTCGACGATCAGATGCGGCAGTTCCTGCGTATGCGCAGCCATTTCGCGATGGTCGTCGATGAATACGGAACCCTCGAGGGGCTGATCACGCTCGAAGACATCCTCGAAGAGATCGTGGGCGAGATCACCGATGAATTTGATCCCGACGCCGAACATCCTATCCGCAAGACCGAGGACAATCAGTTTCTCGTCGATGGCGCGATGACCATCCGCGATCTCAACCGCGCGACAGACTGGACATTACCGGACGAAGCCGCCAACACCGTCGCCGGTCTGGTCATCCATGAGGCACAAATGATCCCCAAGGTGGATCAGGTGTTTATTTTTCACGGCTTCCGCTTTCAGGTGGTTGCCCGAAAGGACAACCGCGTCACGAAATTAAAGGTGCGCAAGCTCTGACAGGCTCGTATCCGTGCGTCACTCACCCGGCTTGTTATATTTCAACAAGTTGCGGTCGATGCCGAGCCCGAGCACCGGGCTGAGCAGATCACGCAGCAGGCTCGGACGAGGTGCGGGCCTGCTCGCTGCCGTGTTGGATGGGCCTCGCTCATCGCGCTGCATCGGGGCCAGAATGCGTTCGTCAAGCATCCAGCGCCCGCGCCGTCCCTCTGACCGGTCGACATCCTGATAGCCCAGCCATTTGCTTAGTTTCGCTTCACATCGCGGCGTGCATCCCGGGTATGCGAGGTAAAACCCGCTATTGATCCGCAAACAGATATTGTCGAGAGCACGGGCTACTCCGCGATACTCAGCCGGCACATGACGCTTCGGCATGTAATTGAACCGTGCAGGATCTCCGTTAAAGAACACATGAACTGCAGTACCCAGATCGATTTCGCGCTGTGCCATGGCCCAGCCGAGAACCGCTTCCGGCTCATGTGCCCAGTCATAACTGCACAGTGCGGCGCGCAGCGCCTCCGGCCGCAGCGATCTGATAGTCTCAAGCAAGTTTTCGGTGCTGATCTCGGACCAGTCAAACCAATCGAATTGAGGCATTCGAGGGCTCCGTCGACGTGTGGAAAGATTTGAGCTTCAAGGTGACCTTGGAAAGCGGGTTTTGTGCGGAGCAAATGTGACCGCTTCGTGGCCACGTCAAAAATTCGCTTGGGAGCAACCGATTTCAAGGCTAGCCTCGGGTCATGCTGCATCGGATTCTACATGCCTTTTCCGCTCCACGTCCGGCCCCGCTGCCCGAGCCGGACGACAAGCTTGCGCTCGGCGCGCTGATGGTTCGGATTGCGAAATCAGACCACCAGTATGACGTGTCAGAGATCAAGCGTATCGACAGATTGCTGGCCCGTCTCTACAGCCTCGGTCCGCTTGACGCGGCGCGCATGCGGGCCACTTGCGAGCGGCTCGAACATGCCGCCCCGGATACCGCCCGTTTTGGGCATGTGATCCGCGAAACCGTCAGCCTCGAGGCAAGACTTGGCGCGCTGGAGGCCCTTTGGGAGGTTGTTCTTTCGGATGGGGTCAGCCACCCGGACGAGGTTCAAGTGCTCGACGCGGCCCGTGAGGCGATGGGCCTGAGCCACGCCGATAGCGATGCCGCGCGATCCCTCGCAGAGGGGCAATGATTTTCCATTGGCCTTGAGCTTGTGCACCCCTATACCTGAAATATGTTTGCAGAATTTCTAAACCGGCTGTTTCAGCCCGAACCCGACCCGCTTGACGATGGCGATGCCCGTCTCGCGCTCACCGCTCTTCTTGTCCGCGTCGCCCGCAGCGATGGCGACTACGCGGCTTCCGAGATCATTCGTATCACCCGGATCGTCGAGGCGCGGTATAACCTTTCGCATGACGCGGCTGAGGCGTTGCGCATGGATGCCGAAACCCTCGAATCCGAGGCCCCCGATACCGTCCGCTTTACCCGTGCGATCAAGGATGCGGTGCCATATGAGGAGCGCGTCGCGGTGATCGAGGCGCTTTGGCAGGTGGCCCTCGCCGATGGTGAGCGTGAGAGCCACGAGGATTCGCTCCTGCGGCTCGTCTCGAACTTTCTGGGCATCTCCGACCGCGACAGCGCGCTCGCCCGCCAACGGGTCACGCCCACCGGATGATCGCCGCTCTGCCGATGTATGACCGGCCCCAGACGGCGGCCGCGAACGACCGGCTCTGGCAGGGCATGCGCGTGGCCTTGGGATATGGACCTGAGAGCCTCAGCCGCGACGGCGATCTTTGGGAGATCTGGCAAAGCCCCGATCTGCTGCTGGCGCAGACCTGCGGCTACCCGTTCCGCACCCGCCTGCACCCTCATGTGCAGCTTGTCGGCACGCCCGTTCTCGCCCTGCCTAACTGCCCGCCGGGGCAGTATTGCAGCGTGATTGTGATCCGCGCCGATGATCCGCGCGACACACCCGAAGCCTTCGCCGCCGCCCCCTTCGCCTATAACGAGGCGCTCTCGCAATCCGGCTGGGCCGCACCGCAAAACTGGGCCGCCGCGCGCGGCTTCAGTTTCACCAATCCGGTGCAGACCGGCGCGCATCGCGCCTCGGCCATGGCCGTCGCCGAGGGCCGTGCCGACATCGCCGCCATAGACGCGCTGACTTGGGACATCCTGCGCGCCCATGACCGATTCACCGACGGTTTGCGGGTTCTCGCCCGCACAGACCCGACCCCGGCCCTGCCCTATATCACCGCCCGAGACCGCGACCCGGCCCCACTCTTTGACGCGCTGCAAACGGCCATCGGCGCGCTCACGCAGGACGACCGCACAACCCTCGGCATCACCGGCGTCATCCGCCTGCCCGCAACGGATTATCTCGCCGTGCCCAATCCCCCGCCACCGCCTCCGAATTGAGCTGACGATACGTCAATTCGGACGCCAGCCCCGCCATTCGCCCGCATTGCAAGTTGCATTGCACCATTTTTTCAGCCCTATTGTCATGAAAACGATAAACGACCAGCCAACAGGGTGACCCGCTTGACCACGACTCCGGTCCTCGAAATCCGTAATCTGCACAAGGCCTACGGCGCGCTCGAGGTGATCAAGGGCGTCGATATCACCGCGCCCAAGGGACATGTGATCTCGCTCATCGGCTCGTCCGGCTCGGGCAAATCCACAATCCTGCGCTGCGCCAACCTGCTCGAGGACAGCCAGCAAGGCGATATCCTGTTCAAGGGCGAGCCGGTCAAATGGCGCGGCGAGGGGCTGAACCGCCACCCGGCGGACGCGGCCCAGGTCCTGCGCATCCGCACCAACCTGTCCATGGTGTTCCAGCAGTTCAATCTCTGGGCGCATATGACGATCCTGCAAAACGTGATGGAGGCCCCGGTCACCGTTCTGGGCCGCGACCGCACCGAGGCCGAGCACGCCGCGCGCGGCTATCTCGACAAGGTCGGCATCGGCGACAAATGCGACGTCTACCCGGCGCAACTGTCGGGCGGCCAGCAACAGCGCGCCGCCATCGCCCGCGCGCTCTGCATGGAGCCCGAGGCGCTGCTCTTCGACGAGCCGACCTCCGCCCTCGATCCTGAGCTTGAACAAGAAGTAATCCGTGTTATCAAAGACTTGGCCAACGAGGGCCGCACCATGATGATCGTCACCCATGACATGAGCATGGCCCGCGATGTCAGCGACCACGTAGTCTTTCTGCATCAGGGCCTGATCGAGGAAGAAGGCGCGCCCGACGCGCTCTTCGGCGCACCGAAATCCGAGCGGCTACAGGGCTTTCTCAGCTCCACCATGGCCGCCTGAGACCAACCAACCAAAGGGAGAAAACCACTCATGAAAAAACTCATGCTTTCCACCGCCGCCTTCGCCATGATGGCGGGCATGGCCATGGCACAGGACGTCGTCCGCCTCGGGACTGAGGGCGCCTACCCTCCGTGGAACTTCATCAACGACGCGGGCGAGGTCGACGGCTTCGAGCGCGAGCTTGGCGACGAGCTGTGCACCCGCGCCGAACTCAACTGCGAGTGGGTGACGAACGATTGGGACAGCATCATCCCCAACCTCGTCTCGGGCAACTACGACGCCATCATCGCCGGCATGTCGATCACCGACGAGCGCGATCAGGTCATCGACTTCACCCAGAACTACACGCCCCCCGATCCGTCGGCCTATCTCGGCATGTCCGAGGGCGTGGACGTGACCGGCGGCGTGATCGCCGCACAGACCGGCACCATTCAGGCGGGCTATGTCGCCGAATCCGGGGCCACACTGGTCGAATTCGCCACGCCTGAGGAAACCATCGCCGCCGTCCGCAACGGCGAGGCGGATGCGGTGCTGGCCGATAAATCCTACCTCGCGCCTGTGGCGGAGGAGGATGCCGACCTGATGTTCGTCGGCGAAGACGTGCCACTTGGCGGTGGCGTCGGCATGGGCGTGCGCGAATCCGATGGCGAGTTGCGCGAAACTTTTGATGCCGCAATCCAGTCGATGAAGGATGATGGCTCGCTCAACGAAATGATCAAGAAATGGGAAGTCTCCTCGACCTTCGAGTGATCCAATCCCGCCCCCGCGCGCCCTGCGCGGGGGCCTCTCCACCCGAGGGAGGCCGCCATTTTTTCCTTCTGCGCCGATCCATCGACTCTTGAGGGCCTGAAATGGCTGTCGTGCTACCTCACCACGGGCAAGCACGCCAATCTCTATGTCGCCACCGGCACCGTGCTGCTCTTGCTGGCAATCACCGCCCCCACAGCACTCGCCTTTGGCTTTGGCGGGGCGATGGCCGCGCGCTCGCGCTTTGCGCCGCTCAGCTGGTTCGGCAAGGGCTATATCGCCATCGTGCGCGGCGTGCCCGATATCGCGTTCTTTCTGTTCTTCGTCATCGCCCTCGATCAGCTCTTCGAGGCGATCCGCCACAAGGTCAAATGCCCGGACTGGGATCAGGCGATCTGGCAGGGCAATGATTTCGTCGTCTGTCAGGCGGCCAAGCTACCCTTGGGCAATGCCCCGCAATGGATGCACGAAACCTACGGGTTTTTCCTCGCCGTCCTGACCTTCGCCATCGTGTTCGGGGCGTTTGCCGCCAATGTCCTCTTTGGCGCGATGCGCGCCGTCCCGCATGCGCAGCTTGAGACCGCCGCCGCCTATGGCTTCTCGCGGCGTCAGACCTTCTGGCGCATCCTCGTGCCGCAGATGTGGGTCTATGCGCTACCCGGCCTCAGCAATCTCTGGATGGTGCTGACCAAGGCCACGCCGCTGCTGTTCCTGCTCGGTGTCGAGGATATCGTCTATTGGGCGCGCGAGTTGGGCGGCACCGCCAACCCCCGCTTTACAGACTACCCGCATGGCGACTGGCGGATGTGGTATTTCCTCGGGTTGATGGTGTTCTACCTCGGCCTCACCCGCCTCTCCGAACTCTATCTCGAACGCCTGATGCAGCGCCTCACCCACGGACAGGCCACCACCGGCGGCGAAGCGCAGAGGAAAGCGGCATGAGTTGCTGGCAGACCGTTCAGGATTACGCCTTCCGCTCCCTCGGCTACGGCGAACGTCTGCTCCCGCGCGAGGGTTATACGCTGTGCGAGCATTTCACCCTGATCGGATCTGGGATGATCTGGAATGTCTATTTCGGCGTGGTCGCCCTTCTGGCCGGGTTCTTCCTCGCCACCCTCGTGGCGCTTGGCAAGGGCGCACATAACCCGCTGGTACGCAAGCCGTCGGAATGGTTCATCTTCATCTTTCGCGGCTCGCCGCTCTTCATTCAGTTTTTTTTCGCCTATTTCCTGTTTCTCTCGCTGAAATCCGTCAGCCCGGTTTTCGACGCCTTCACCTCCGCCTGGCTCGGGGCGCTGATCGTGCTCTTTCTCAACACCGCCGCCTATTCCGGGGAAATTTTCTACGGCGCGTTGCGCTCCATCCCCAAGGGCGATGTCGAGGCCGCCGATGCCTATGGTTTCACCGGCATGGCGCGGTTTCGCCGGATCATCTGGCCGACCATGCTGCGGCTGGCCTGGCCCGCCTATACCAACGAGGCGATCTTTCTCTTTCACGCCACGACGCTGGTGTTCTTCTCCGGTTTTCCGGCCTGGCAGCAACGCGGCGACGCGCTCTATTACGCCAACTATTTCGCTGACAAGACCTTCAACCCCTTCGTGCCCTACCCGATCCTCGCCGGGTATTTCATCCTGCTCACGCTGGTGATCATCGGGATTTTCGGGCTGATCAACCGCCACCTCAACCGCCACCTGCCGCAAGAGGCACGGCGCGGGCTGAAACTGCGGATGAACGTGATCCGTTAGAAGCATGTTGCACAAAAGTGGACACCGGTTTTGTGCTCCTCGAACATGCGGCATCAAAAATGAAGGGGTGCTATGGCGGACGTGCTGATTCTCATTCCCGCCGCCGGGGCCTCGTCGCGGATGCGCGGGCGCGACAAGCTGATGGAGGACGTGCGCGGTGCGCCGCTGCTGCGCGATCGGGTCAACATGGCGCTCAGCCTCGGGCAGCCCGTCCTCGTCACCCTGCCACCCGACCGGCCCCTGCGCGCCGAGGCGCTGCGCGATCTCGCACAGCCGCAGCTTTCCACCGTGAGTGTCGAGGATGCCGCCACCGGCCTTTCGGCCTCATTGCGCACCGGGGCCGATTGGGCGCTGCGCCACGGCCATACCGCACTCTTGGTGCTCCTGCCCGATCTGCCGGACCTGACCGCAGAGGACATTAACACCGTTCTGCAAACCTATGATGAGAGTAAAATAATTCGCGCCACAGCCCAGGACGGAACCCCAGGGCATCCCGTGCTCTTCCCGGCCACGTTCCTGCCCGCGATGCGCCACCTCACAGGCGATCAGGGCGCACAGGACATCCTGCGCGCCAATCCCGTTCAAACCGTCAGATTACCGGGCGCCCGCGCCACCACCGATCTCGACACGCCCGAGGCGTGGACCGCATGGCGCGCGAAGCAGTCTTTCGCAAATGACAAGAACGGACCCTGACGCCCAAGGGCCGAAATAGAAACAATCCCGACACAAAGCCGAGATTGTTTCCGAACTCACAAATTGATCACTTCAACGGATTTTAATGACCGGCGCGGACGCGCGCCGGTCTCCGACAAAGCCTTATTCAACCAAGAGCCGCGCTTCGTGTTTCTTGAGCGACCGGCGCGCAGCCTGATAGGCCTCGATGCCCTGAGCCTCGCGCAGTTCCGGGAAGAGATGATAGATCTCGTCCCGCTGCGCTGTCCCCATGCCGTCAAGCACCTGCTCACCCGGCTGGAAGCTCTCGGTCCATGTTCCGTTGGACAATACGACCTCGTGTTGATCACACATAAAGTGGACATAACTCGCCGCACGCGTCTCGACCTGCTCGACGCCCTCGATACCGGTCAGGTGCTTGGCTGCCGCCAGCACTTCGCGGTCCTCAAAGTATAGCGCGGCCCGCTCCGAATTTAGCAGAATTCGGTGCTGCGGGCTGACCAGCATGTCGCGTTCAGGCAGACCGTGGCCCAATGCACCGGCACGGATCAGAACCGGGCGAAGCTGGGGTGATTGCACCAGTTCCTGCCCGCTGAGATCGCGCTGACCAATCCAGCGGATTTCCTGCAAGCCGTTGTCACGGGTGATCACCTTGTCACCGACCCGAAGCTCCTCGACCAGCCGTTCGCCACGCGGCGTCGCAATCGCAGTGCCGGGGGTGAAACAGGGAATCAGGTTCTCGATTTCGCTGAACTCCAGCGTTCCCCGGGTGGTGTCATCGGGATTCTGGAAATTCACCGTGCCAGAGGTCGAGTCGCCGTCCGGATCCGTCGTTTCACCGACGATCTCGAACCGGCCCAGACCGCGCAGGTCAAGCGTGTCGAAATCGTCTTCGACACCGTCCGCCGTGCTGTCACCAGTGCCACCGTCAATGGTATCGCCCGCGCCGACATCAAGGAACACGTCCCGATCATCGCCACCGCCAAGGCTGTCAGACCCTTCGCCGCCGCTGATCGAATCGTTACCGATGCCGCCGAGCACGGTATCATCGCCCTGCCCACCGGTCAGGTCGTCATCACCGGCACCACCGTCAATATTGTCATTGTCGATACCACCGTCGATGACATCATCGCCGGCACCACCTGTGATCGTGTCATCGTCATCCTGACCAAAGATGGTGTCATTGCCATCGCCGCCATCAATAACGTCACGTCCATTGTCCAGTTCTGGATCGGTGGCGTCAGGAATGTTGAGCTCGTCGGGGAAAGACGGATCGAGCCCGCCAAACACAACGTCATCACCAGCACCGGCGCTTATCGTGTCAGAGCCCTCGCTACCGATGATCGTGTCGGCTCCATCGCCGCCATCAATCTCGTCCGCGTCGATGCCGCCGTCGATCGAATCGTTACCCGCTCCACCAAAGATTGTGTCTGCATCGTCGCCTGTCGAGATCACATCATCGCCATCGCCGCCATCGACAAGATCACGGTCGTCGTCAGGATCGGCATCCGCCGGAACCGTGGTGCCAAAGCCCAGATCGGGTAACGGCGCCGTAGAGGTCGGAGAGCCGGAGTCGATCGTGTCATTGCCAGCCCCGCCTGCGATGGTGTCGCTGCCGACATCGCCTGCGATACTATCATCGCCACCGGCACCATCGACCTCGTCATCGCCGAGGCCTGCCAGCACCGTGTCATCTCCCTCGCCTGCGCGGATGCTATCATCATCGGGCGCAGCACCCGGCAGGATCGCATCGCCCGCATCGACAAAATCGCCGTCCGGGTCGCCATCGTAGGCGGTGTCAATAAGATCGGGACCGGGCGTACCTTCAACGATGCCGTCACGTGTAGGAGGCGGCGCATCACCGACCGTTACGGTCACACTACCTGTATCCGTGCCTCCATTGCCGTCTGTCACCGTGTAATCAAACGTATCACTACCCGAGAACCCGGCATCGGGCGTGTAGGTGATCGAGCCGTCGGCATTGACCGAGGTCGTGCCATTCGCCCCATCCGTAGCGCTGTCAACGCTGAGCGAGTCGCCGTCCACGTCCGTGTCATTGGCCAGAACCGGGATATCGACAGGCGTCTCGAAATCTGTTGTGTCGGTATCCTCTCCTGCCACCGGAGCGTCATTGACCGGCGTCACCGTGACCGTCACCGTGCCCGGCGTGCTGTTGCCGGTGCCATCCTCGGCGGCATAGGTGATTGTGTCCGTGCCGTTGAAATCGGGGTTCGGCGTATAGGTCAGGGTATTGTCGGCATTCACCGTGACAGAGCCATTGGTTGCGGTGGCGCTACCCACCGTCAACGGATCGCTTTCGGGATCGCTGTCATTCGCGAGCACGGGAATATCGACCGGCGTGTCTTCATCCGTGGTGGCCGCGTCAGGATTGGTGACCGGTGCGCCATTCTCGGGCAGCAACAGGTTCTCGATCTCGGCAAAGGTCATTTCACCAGAGATTGCCCCATCCGCGTCGACGAACTCGATGCGTCCCGAGGTCGAATTGCCATCGGGATCATCGGTCTCTTCGGCCACGCGTAACGGGCCAGCGCCAGTCAGATCGAGCGTGTCATCGTCGTTACCGCCGCTGCCGCCATCAACGGCATCGCCAGCATTACCGCCTACGATCAGGTCAGCATCATCGCCGCCCTCAATGCTATCTGCACCGACGCCACCGGTCAGAACGTCATCGCCCGCCTCGCCAAGGAGCGTGTCGTCGCCATCGTCACCGATCAGCGTATCATCGCCCGGCGCACCGTCGTCGACGACGCCAGTTGTGGCCGGGTTGAAATACACATCCGTAACGTTGATGCCATCGGCCGTTCCATCCGGATCGGTGTAGCGGATCACCAGTTGCGAGACCGGCCCCTCGATACTCACCTCCAACGAATTTTCGGGGCTGTCATCGGTGCCCGCCCCGCTCCCGATAGCCTGTTCGTCGCTGACGACCGACACATTGCTACCGCCTGTCAGAGTTACAGGAACGAGGTTGTCCTCGGCGTCAAAGGCAAAGACCTGCACATCCTCGGTCCCGTCCAAATCGTTGATCTGGAACGAGACATCCGTCACGCCCTCCGAGAATTGCAGCTTGAGATCGGTGGTGTCGGCATTGGCCAGCCCCGCCGCGAGTGAACTGTTGGCATCGGCGGGGGCGCCGCCGGTGTCCACGCCGGACACATCTTGCGTGTTATCCGCGAATTCGGTCTCGACCGGCCCGGTTGCCGCGAGCACCGAAAAGGTCACGTTAACAGAACCCGTATCCTGCGTGAAAAATACGATTGGATCGAGCGCCTCGATGGGATTGTCGTCATTAGGGTCGGGGGCCAGATCCCACTGAAACGCAGCGCGGCCGCCGCCGCCAGATCCATCGCTGTCGCCAACCAGCATGTCGTTGCCCGCGCCACCCTCGACAGAGTCGCTGCCAGATCCAGCAAAGACCGTGTCGTCACCCTCGCCCGCGAGGATCGTGTCATCGCCGCCGAACCCATCGACAACATCGTCATTGGACCCGTCCGGCGCGTCATTGGCATCGATGCGATCGCCTTCGGGATCGGCAGCGTAATCCAGATCAATACGATTTCCGGAGTTGTCGCCTTCAACTCTATTAATAGCCATCTTTATCTCCCATGCCTACGCGGCATATAATTGTGACCCTGCTCATAACGCCTGAGCCGACCGTTTAGAGGCAGGCGGCGACCAGCACAGAACCAAAGGGGAGAAATGCCGGAGCACGACACCCTTGAGATGGGCACAAACGCCCAAAGCTCTCAAAAGACAGCTTTTATCGTCTCTCATTGCGAACACACGTCAGACCTAGCATGTTACTTGGTTTTGTGCGGTCGCCCCCGAGACCTACAGACTTCACCCCCCAGTTGGGCTACACCAACATTAGCGATTTGCGTCCTTGGCCCCAAGTAAAATCTGGCAAAAGAAAGTCCTAATTGCGCCATCGAGATTGAGGCCCAGCCTCGAGCTAGGCCCTGAAGGTACTGCCTTCATGCAAAATTGTTTCCAAATCTTAGAAAACAATTACACAAAAAATGCTAAAAACTTAAATTTTTCATATGTAAAAGCCGTTGCGGCACAGTTCGAGCGGGGCGCAATGTTTCCATACGTGAAACAATGATCCAGCAGCGATCGTTTGCCCTATCATCGTGTTCGGATTGAGGCATAAGCAACGCTTTGGAGACAATTTTTCTCAAAAGATACAATCGTCACCCCAACGGAAACGAACTTGGCGATAAAGAGATGCACCGAATCTCCAAGTCGTAGGCGGATCAGCGCATTTTGGACCTTGCCCGGCATAATTTTTTGAGAATGGCGCAGATGATGGGACGAACCAAGAACCTGCATCGCTCGCTTCGTTGCTTGAAGAATTAGAAGATTGGAGTGCGGTTCTCAAGGCTGAGCCGGACGTTATCCACAAGCTGCGGGAGTTTAAGGCTGCGGCACGGGGGCGCATGGCGATGCCGAAGCTGACAGGAAATCCAAGAAAGCTGGACGCACGCCGCTGCGGGGGCCGTCGATATGAGAGGTGGTCGCGAGAATTCGGACCAGTTGTTAAGGTGGATCGCATGACGACGGACGTGATCCAGAATGAAGAAACGAAAGAACCATTCCCCAGAGTTCAAAGCCAAGGTTGCGCTTGAAGCGATCCGTGAAGAGATGACGCTGGCGGAGTTGTCCAAGAAGTACGGCGGTCATCCGACGCAGATCGGCACCTGAAAACGAGCGGCGGTAGCGAACATGGCGGCAGCATTTACACGCCGAGGTGCGGCCCCGGAACAAGTGAGCGCGGCTGACGTCGACAAGCTACATTCCAAGATTGGGCAGTTGGTCGTGGAACGGGATTTCTTGGCCGAAGCCTCGCATCAGTTGCTCGGGACGCGAGGCAAAAAATGGTGAGCGGAGATCCAAGTACTACAGTTGCAGATTAAGTCGTGTTTTCCGGTGAGCGCCGCCGGATTTCGGGAACGGGATATAGCCCAGCTCGTCGCTGATGACGCAATCCAAGGCTGACAATTGCCGGGATAAAAAATTTCATGAAATGGAATTCATCATTAAAAACAATATTTTAAATTGGTTTAATGGTGCCCCCACACGGACTCGAACCGCGGACCTACTGATTACAAATCAGTTGCTCTACCAGCTGAGCTATAGGGGCTTGAGCGCCTGATTAGCCAAGGAGATCAGGCTCTGCAAGGAAAAATCTCACGCACATGATTTTGCACTTACGGGGCGATAATCTGGACACCCTGTATTCTCTCGATCTCGAAGATATCCTCGTCATAAATTTCGGTCAGCGAACTGACCAATTCATCCGTCCAACCAGGCACATCAAGCTCTTGCTCTATGGCGCCCTCATCAGCGAACTTATCAAGAAACGCGGCGATCACCCTGCGCTTTTGCACCTCGCTCATTCCGGGATGCGCCGCCATGTACGCGTGAAACCGTTCCAGACCGGGCCCTGTCATGATTTCTTCAATCAGGCTAAACTCACCCTTGAACGAAACAGTCGGATCGATAGCGGCCATTTCGCGAACCACTTGGGCCCATATCAACGGCGTGTCCTCGTTGCACCAGACCGTGACCGGTATGTCAGGATGCGCCTTGCGCACCCGCGCAATCATCTCTGACCAGCGCAAATCAGTCGCCTCGCAGCCCCGCAAAAGCCCCTCCATCGTGTCAAACTCGGTCCCGGCCATGAGGGCGGGCAGGAAGGTCGCAGGGTTCGCGAGCCCCAGGAAAAGCTCAAGCTGGTCGTCGGGAAAAAGCTGTCGAAAAAGACCAAGGCGCAGCTCGGCCGCCCCATAAAACCGACCACTGCCGACCGACATTTTGGGCGTACCGAAAAAACCTGGATTGGACAGCACAAGCCGGTCTACCGCGCCTTCCTCGCTGATCGCGTCAACCAGAATATCGCGCGCATCGGCACCAAGACCGGTCTGTTGCGCTTGATGCAGGATATCACGCAACAACCGCCGATAGCGGGACGGATCGGGCACATTGGTGCCGTACTCTGCTAGCATGGTACGATTGGCGGACAGACACCCGATGAGCCTATCCTCATCGGTATGGTGGGCTCCTGCGTGAATAACGACCTGCATCCGTTTCCCGGCTTTCCTTGACCTGCGCCAACACTATAAGCTGTTTTCATCCGAGCGAAACCGTAAACGCCTTGCGTTCTGGACAACTGAACCGATCAGTTTATGTTCGCAGGCAAAGGTCGTGAAAGGGATGCGCCGTGCCACTTTCCATCAATGGTGTTGATCATCGTCTGGAAGATATCGAACCCGACATGCCGCTGCTCTGGGTCCTGCGCGACGTGCTCGGCATCAAGGGGCCGAAATACGGCTGCGGCATCGCGCAATGCGGCGCCTGCACGGTGCATATCGACGGCCAGGCCGTGCGCTCCTGCCAGGTGGCCGTCGGCGATGTCTGGGGTCCCGTGACCACGATCGAGGGGCTCGGCACGCCCGACGCCCCGCACCCGGTGCAGGCAGCGTGGATCGACGCGCAGGTGGCGCAATGCGGCTATTGCCAGTCGGGACAGATCATGCAAGCCGCGAGCCTGCTGGCAGAGACGCCGAACCCCACAGATGAGGACATCGACGACGCCATGTCCGGCAATCTGTGTCGCTGCGGCACCTATCCGCGCATCCGCGCCGCGATCAAGGCCGCCGCCAAGTCCATGAGCGAGGGGGCCTGATATGGGACGCGTGAAAACCATCGCTCGCCGCACGTTCCTGACCGGCTCGGCGGCCATCGCGGGCGGCGTTGCCTTTGGGGTCTGGCGGTACAAGACACCCTATGCCAATCCCCTGCTTACCGATCTGCCCGAGAACGCGGCGGCGCTCACCCCTTATGTGCGGATCACGGCCCATTCGATCACCCTGATCACCCCCCGTGCCGACAAGGGTCAGGGCGCAGTCTCGGTGCAGGCGGCGCTGATTGCCGAGGAACTCGACGTGTCGCTCGATCAGGTCGAGACCGATTTCGGCCCGCCCAGCCCCGCCTATTACAACACCGCGCTCGCGGGCGACGCGGTGCCCTTCCGCGCCACCGATGACAGCTGGATGGCCGAATCCGTGCGCGACCTCGCCGATGCGCCGATGAAATTCCTCGGCATGCAGATCACCGGCGGCTCGACCACGGTGCCTGATGGCTTCGAGAAGCTGCGCCATGCCGGGGCGGTGGCGCGCGAGACGCTCAAGGCCACGGCGGAGCGGCTTCATGGGGTGGAACGGTCCGCGCTCAGCACCGAGACAGGCGCGGTGATCCTACCCGACGGCACACGGCTCAGCTACCAGAGCCTTGCGTCAGAGGCCGCACGGACCGACCCGGTCACCGGTGTCACCCTGCGCGATCCCTCAGAGTGGCGACTGCTCGGCAAGCCGATGCAGCGCATCGACATCGTGCCGAAATCCACCGGCACGCAGGGTTATGGCATCGACATCGACCTGCCCGACCTGCTGCATGCCGCGATCCGCCTGAACCCCGGTCAGGGCGCGGCCCTCACCGGCTATGACGCGTCAGAGGCCGAGACCATGCGCGGCGTCGAAAAGATCGTCGAGATCCCCGGCGGTATCGCGGTGATCGCCGACAACACCTGGCGCGCGATCCGCGCCGCCGAGGCCATCACCTGCGACTGGGCCGCCGCGCCCTACCCCGCTGCGATGGCCGACCACTGGCAGGCGCTCGCGGACAGCTTCACAAGCGACGCACAGGACAGCCAATTCCGCGACGAGGGCGATGTCGAGGCGGCGCTACAGGGCGGCACAGATATCGAGGTCGAGTACCGCGCGCCCTATCTCGCCCATGCCCCGCTGGAGCCGCTCAACGCCACGGTGCGCTACACGCCCGAGCGCATCGACATCTGGACCGGCACGCAGGTGCCGCGTTTCATCGAGACCAATGTCGCCCGGATCACCGGAATTGACCGTGACCGCATCCACGTCCACGCAGAGATGATCGGCGGCAGCTTCGGCCACCGGCTGGAGGATGACGTGGTCCGCCATGCCACCCATATCGCCATGGCCATGCCGGGCCGTCCGGTGAAACTCACCTATTCGCGCGAAGAGGACATGGCGCATGACTTCCCCCGCCAGATCGCTATGGCGCGCGGGCGCGGGCGGGTCGAAAACGGCCGCGTCACCGCCTATGATCTGGGCATCGCCATGCCCTCGGTTCTGTCGTCGCAGATGGGCCGTCAGAACATCCCAGCGCCGGGGCCCGACCTGCAAATCGTGGCAGGCGCATGGGATCAGCCCTTTGCCATCCCCGATTACCGCGTCACCGGCTACCGCGCGCCGGAACTCGCGCCGATCTCAAGCTGGCGCTCGGTCGGCGCCTCCTCCAACGGGTTTTTCCACGACTGCCTGCTCGATGAGCTCATTCACGCCGCCGGGGCCGACCCGCTCGAGGAACGCCTGCGCCTATGCACCCACGCCCCCTCGCGCGCGGTGCTGGAAGCGGTGGGCGAAATGTCGAACTGGGGCAGCGCAATGGACCCCGGCGCGGGGCGCGGCGTTGCCTATTGCCTTTCGTTCGGGGTGCCCTGCGCGCAGGTGGTGGAGGTCAGCGACACCGAGGACGGCATTCGTCTCACTCGCGTTTACGTCGCCGCCGATGTCGGCCGCATCCTCGACCCGGTGAATTTCGACGGGCTGGTCAAGGGAGGCGTGCTCTTCGGTTTGAGTCACGCGATGAACTGCCAGATCACCTATGCAGACGGCGCGGCAGAGCAGCGTAATTACGACCAGTATCAGGCCATGCGGCTCTACCAGTGCCCCGAGATCGCGGTGCGCGGGCTGGAGACCGGCGACAAGATCCGCGGCATCGGCGAGCCACCCGTGCCCCCGGCCCCCGCCGCACTGGCCAACGCGATCTTCGCCGCCACCGGCACGCGGCTGCGCGAGATGCCCTTCGACAAGCACGTGACCTTCGCCTGAGGCCCTTGCCCCCGCCCGCGCGGGGTGGTTCAAGACAGGTATGCCGCATATCCTGACCACTCTCGCGCTGCTCGCGCTCTCGGGCCTTGCCGGGTTTGCCGCGCAGGCCGTTGGCACCCCGCTGCCCTTCATGCTGGGGCCACTCGCCTGTTCCGCGCTGATCGCGACCGCGCTGCCCCGGCACCTGCCGCAGGGCTACCGCTTTCCGACCTGGATGCGGCTGGTGTTCATCGCGATCATCGGGCTGATGATCGGATCGCAGGTCTCGCCCGCGCTCTTTACCGAGGCGCATCACTACGCGCTGACGCTTGGCGCGGTCACGCTCTTCGTCGGGCTGGCACATGGACTGGGCTATGCGGTGTTTCGCGCCCTGGGCGGCTATGACAGCACCACCGCCTTTTACGCCAGCACCCCCGGCGGGCTATACGAGAGCATCGAGATGGGCGAGGCGGCAGGCGCCGACATGACCCGGCTGATGATGCAGCAATTCCTGCGAATCATCGTGGTGGTGACGCTGCTGCCCTTGGGCCTGTCGCTCTGGCTGGGGGAGCCTGTGGGCAGTGCGGCGGGCCAAAGCCTGGCGCGCGGCGATGTGCCATGGTCGGACCTGCCGCTGGTGGCGCTGGCGGGACTGGCCGGGCTGGGGCTGGGCCAAGCCCTGCGCCTGCCAGCCGGGCAGATGACCGGGCCGATGGCGGTCGCGGCGCTGCTGTCGCTGACCGGCTGGCTCAGTTTCGACATCCCGCAATGGCTGGTGAACCTGGCGCAGATTGTGCTGGGCACGGCCCTCGGCATGCGCTTCACCGGGCTGAGCCGGGGGCTGTTGCTGCGCGGCGCCGGGCTGGCGCTGGTGTCGGTGGGCGGCATGCTGACGATTGGCGTCGGGCTGGCCGCGCTGCTGCATGGCATGACGAACGAGCCGGTGGACGTGCTGGTGATCAGCCTCGCCCCCGGGGGTGTCACCGAAATGGCGCTGGTGGCGCTCAGCCTGCAGGCCAACCCGGCCTTCGTCACCCTTCACCACATCTACCGCATCTTGCTGACGGTCGTGGCCCTCGGGGTGATCACCCGGTTGCGGCAGCGCATTGGGTAAGCGGCGGATCATGGGAATTTTTGCCAAGAAGAAACCGAGGCTTTGACAGTCCGGCACGCAGACGGTATCTGAACACATGTTCATTTAATCGCGGGAGAGCGGCATGCGCATCGAGGACACGGCGGCGATCATCACGGGCGGGGCCTCGGGGCTGGGCGAGGCGACGGCGCGGCAGTTCCGCGCGGCGGGTGCGCAGGTCACCCTGCTCGACCGGGACGCCGAGCGCGGGCGCGCACTGGCCGAGGAGATCGGCGCCGGGTTCGCCGAGACCGACGTGACCGACGAGGCGTCGGTCAGTGACGCCATCGCCACAGCCAAGGCCAACATGGGCAGGATCACGACCGCGGTGAACTGCGCCGGCATCGCCACCGGGGCCAAGGTGCTGGGCCGCGACGGGCCGCACCCGCTCGACGCCTTCCGCCGCACCATCGACATCAACCTCGTGGGCACGTTCAATACCGCCCGGTTGGCCGCCGCCGCGATGGCCGAAAATGCCCCCGATGCCGACGGCGCGCGCGGCGTGATCGTCAACACCGCCTCTATCGCCGCCTTTGACGGGCAAAAGGGACAGGCGGCCTATGCGGCCTCCAAGGGCGGAATTGTCGGGCTGTCGCTGCCGATGGCGCGGGATCTGTCGCGCGAGGGGATTCGCGTCATGGCCATCGCCCCCGGAATCTTCGCCACCCCGATGATGCGCGGGCTGCCGCAGGACGTGCAGGACAGCCTCGCCGCCGAGGTGACCTTTCCCAAGCGGTTGGGCGACCCGGCGGAATACGCGCGGCTGGCGCGGTTCATCGTCGAATGCGGCTATCTCAACGGCGAAGTGATCCGCCTCGACGGGGCGCTCAGGATGCAGTGATTAATGTCACAGCACTTTACTTTATAATAACCCTGACCGAAACGCAGCGTGTATTGCCGCACTCGGGCTCAATCTGCGCCTTCTGTCTCGATTTTCAGCTCACGGCCACAATGTTTGCAATGGATCGCATCCGGATCGTGTTTCAGCAGGCCACAGCCATCACATTTGTGGCGGACTTTGGCGGGTAGAAAAATTGCCCGCGCCAGCCGCAAAAAGAGACCGACACCAACGACCATGATCCCTACGGCCAAGAGCCGTCCTGTTCCGGTGGTCATGGCGATATCGCCAAAGCCCGTTGTCGTGAGCGTCGTCACAGTGAAGTACAGGGCATCTACATAGGTATCGAGCCCGGGTTCCTTTCCGCCGCGCAGCAAAAGTACAAGCGCAGTCATTGCGAAGATGAAAACAAGCAAATTCACCGCGGAAATGATGGCATCCTCATGCAGCCGAAAGGCCCGGACATCACGCCGGAGATCGCGCAGCAAATGGTAGGAATGCACCAATCGGAGCGCCCGCAACAACCGCAATGCCGCCAGACCCTGCCCCAGAAACGGGGCGGCCAGAAGCGAGGCGATCACCACAAGATCGACAAGGACATAGAGCTGGCGCAAATGCTTGAGCTTGTTATCAGCGATCCAAAGGCGGCACGCGAAGTCCAAAAGGATCAAGATCGCGATACAGGCATCCGACGCAATCAACGCGGGGCTCAGAGCCAGTGTCGCCGTGGCGAGAAAGAAGATGATCGTGACTGCATCGAAGACAAGCAACGCATAGCGAAACCGCGTCGCGCGTTTGCTACGCCCTTCATAGAGGAGCCGGATACGGTCTCGAATACTGCGGTCGGATGTGCTCATGCATGTGAGCATAGCCGTGCAAACGCAGCAACTACAGGGGAAATCAGCCCTCGGACTTCTCCGCGAGAGCCAGCCATTCTTCTTCAGCCTCAGCAAGCGCCTTTTGGCGCGCGGCGAGTGCCTCTGTCGCCTTCCTGAACTTCACCGGTTCGCGGGTGAATAGCTCGGGATCAGCAAGCAAATCTTCCAGCTTTTTCATCTCAGCTTGAAGCCGCTCCAACACTGTCGGCAACTCCTCCAATCTGTGATTTTCGGTGAAACTGAGGCGCTGCACATGCTGCTTTTTCTTTAAGTCTGCCGCTTTAGCCTCTGTTTTGTTTTGCTTTTTAGACACATCTTCTGGCTCATCACGGCCGCGCTGTGCGCGGTAATCCGTCCAGCCCCCGGCATAGGCAGTGGCACGTCCGTCGCCCTCCATCGCGATGGTGGTGGTCGCAACCCGATCGAGAAAATCACGATCATGGCTGACGAGAAGAACCGTGCCATCATAATCGTCCAGCAGCTCCTGCAAGAGATCCAGCGTCTCGATGTCAAGATCGTTGGTCGGCTCGTCGAGCACTAAAAGGTTGCTCTCTCGCGCCATCAGCTTGGCCAGAAGCAATCGGGCTTTTTCACCGCCAGACAAGGACTTGACCGGCGCCCTGACTTGCCGCTCGTCGAAGAGGAAGTCTTTGAGATAGCCGACAACGTGGCGCGGCTGTCCGCGCACCAAAACCTGATCCGCCTGCCCTGATACCCGCATGTCGATATCGCCTGTCAGGCTTTCCCAAAGGCTCATCTCGGGAGCGAGCTGCGCGCGCGCCTGATCGAATACAGCCGGCACGAGATTCGTGCCGTGGGTGACCGTTCCAGTGTCTGTCTCGATCTCTTTGAGCAGCATCTTCAAGAGCGTTGTCTTGCCAACTCCGTTGGGCCCGACAAACGCCACCCGGTCGCCCCGCAGGATCTTGATGCTGAATTCCCGCAAGATAATCTTATCGTCATAACGCTTTGAAATTCCGTCCGCTTCGATCACCTTGCGGCCCGATGACGGGCCGGAATCGAGCGCCATGGCTGCGGTGCCCTGACGCCGGATCTGGCCACTTCGCTCAGCGCGCAACTGTTGCAACGCGCGCACTCGCCCCTGATTTCGCTTGCGACGAGCGCTGATGCCCTCCACGGCCCAACGGGCCTCGGACTTGATCTTGCGGTCCAGTTTGTGACGCTGTTGATCCTCTTCCTCCCAAACCTTGTCACGCCATGCCTCAAAATGTTCGAAGCCCTTTTCCTGCCGACGAGCCATACCCCTGTCAATCCAGAGGGTTGCGCGGCTAAGCTCACGCAGAAATGCGCGATCGTGACTGATCAGAACAAAGCCTTTGCGAGTCTCGCGCAGCTGGGTTTCGAGCCACGCTATTGCCTCGATGTCGAGGTGGTTCGTTGGCTCATCGAGCAGCATGAGATCAGGCGCCTCCGCCATCAGCTTGGCCAGTGCCGCACGCCGTCGCTCTCCGCCCGAGGCCGTCGCGACAGGGCGCGCCGGATCAAACTTGAGACCCTCTCCCGCCATTTCCACGCGGTACAGCTCACCCGCGTCGAGCTCGCTCGATGCGAAGTCTCCCAGCGTCGCGAACCCATCCATCTCTGGCTCTTGCTCCATGTAGCCGACGCTTGTGCCCGGCGTCGCTATGCGCGCCCCACGATCCGGCTCGACCAGCCCCGCCATCACCTTCATCAAGGTGGATTTTCCCGAGCCGTTGCGCCCGACGAGGGCAACCCTGTCACCGGGCTGAACCACGAGAGACAGATCATGAAAGACCGGCTCTCCCCCAAAGGTGAGAGAGATGTCGTTGAGTTGGAGAAGGGGTGCGCGTGCCATGTGGGCGGGCTATCCCGCTGTCCCGGCACCGTCAAGAGACGTCAGATCGCGAGGCCTCTCAATACGCGTTTGCGCGCATCGGGAATCGCTCTTATTTCGACACCGGTAAAGACATGCAGGGTGTCGAGCTGACGGTCTATCACGGCATGATCGCTGACCCAGCCTCCCATCATGAGATAGGTGCGCAACAGGGGCGGCATGCGGCGCATGGCGACTTTGAGGTCGGGCTTGTGCCGTTCGAGGGCACGCGCAAAGCGAAAGACACTCGGCGACTTGACGCGAGGCCACCAACGACGCGGAGCGAGGTGGCGGGCACGCAAGACCGCGAACGCATCAAGATACGCGTCGGTCTCCACCCCTTTGAAAGACGAACAGCCAAACAGCATCTCAACATGGTTCTCTTCGACAAAGCGGGTCATCGCGCCCCACGCCACGCGCAGGATATCCGGATCGGTCAAGCCCGGAGCGATGCAGAAGCGACCCAGTTCGGCCATCTTGCCCTGAAAATCCCCAAGTGCCGAGAGTTCGTAAAACTGTGCCGAATAGCTCTGAGCGATTTCGCAGCCTCCGGTCAGCATGAGAATTCGGAAACAGCACACAAGCTCGCCGGTTGCGGTCTTCTCGATCATTACATGCGTGCAAAGGTCGTCAAAATGGTCATGATCGAGCTGTGTTACATCCCCGAGGAAACACAGCGCCCGCAACCGTTGTGCCGACTGCAGATCCTCGGGCGTGACGGCAATTCGAGCCCGGTACCGCGTTTCGTGAAAGCCTGGCATGCTGCAATCCCAATTGCGCCGCTCGAGCTTAGTCGCGGAGGCTTTTGCATGCAAGATGTGACGACTGCGTGATCGGTCTACCCTTCGAAGGCATCAATCGGATTGATGGCGCCGATATTGCTCAGGATCTGACGCAGGAAGCCGTTGTCGACCACCGAGGAATCAGTGACGCGGCGCGCCAGCGGCACGATGCGACCGGCCTCAAGCCCAAAGCTCTCGATATTCGCGATCGTGTCATCGTCGTTGAATGAGATCGCAAGAACCTGCCGCTCCACGACTTTTGGCTGGAACATGCCAAATTCCCGGATGCGGCTGCGCACATAGTAGTAATTACCATCCGCCTGCACCCCCGAGAGCGATGGCGGACCGACGACATCATCCACAGTCGCCCGCGTATCTACGCCGACGATGAGGTTTTGCAGATCCTCTTCGAGTGGCACGTAACCATGATTGCGATAGGTGGCGGAGCAGCCGGTGACAAGGATCAGACAGCAAAGCGCCATGGCGCTGACCAATCGGTTTCGGATCGCTGTCATCTCTGCCCTCTTGTCTTGGCCGCGCGCGGCTTTTATCCCGCTTACAACAAGGTGATGCGAATGTTCAAGAAAGGAAGCGAGGCGAAAGATGGCACAGCACCCGCAAAAGCCCGAGATTATACGCGTGGCCGACCTCTCGCCAAAGCGGCCCTCGGTGTTCGATCTGGCTCCGAATGCAGAGGAAATGGAGCGTATCGCCGACGGTCTGGACCTGCTCGGACTGCGAAAACTCCGGTTTCGCGGAGAGATACGGGCGGAAGGTCGCAAAGACTGGCTCTTGCAGGCGGATCTGGGGGCAACAGTCACCCAGCCTTGCGTCGTGACGCTGGACCCGGTGAGCACACGCATCGACACGGCGGTGACGCGCCGCTTCACGCCCGAGCACGAAACCATGATCGAGGATGCGGGCGGCGAAATCGAGATGCCCGAAGACGACACGCAAGAGCCTTTGCCCAGGGAAATTGACCTGCGCCGCGTCATGATCGAGGCATTGGCGCTGGCGCTTCCGGACTGGCCACGCAGCGAGGGCGCGGAATTGGGCGAGATGAGTGTGACAGAGAGCGGTGCCGAACCGATACGCGACGAAGAGGTCAAGCCCTTTGCCGCATTGGCCGGTCTTCGCGACAAGCTGAAAAAGGACGACTGAGCGCGCCTCAAGAATCGCTTGCCCCGGCTTCAAATCTCTGTATTTTCGCGCTCTCACCGGAATTTGGGGTTGAACCGGCGGCTCGTAACGGATTAAGAGCCGCGAACACCCGTGAAACAGGGCCTGATGGCCCATAGGAATTGAGGTTGCGACATGGCCGTCCAACAGAACAAAGTATCGAAATCGCGCCGCAACAACCGCCGTGCGCATGACTCGCTGGTCGCGGGCAATCCGAATGAATGCCCCAATTGCGGTGAGCTCAAGCGCCCCCACCATGTCTGTGCGGCCTGCGGGCACTACGCGGACCGTGAAGTCGTCGCGCTGGTGGAAGAGATCGATCTGGAAGACGACGCGGCCTGAACGCACAATAGGCGAATTGCTGCATGACCGCTCTCACGGACCAACCACAGGCGGGTGCAGGGCGCACCATTATCTCGGTTGACGCGATGGGCGGCGATCAGGGTCCGGCGGCTGTTGTCGCCGGCATTGCGCATTCTGCCGCCAAGAATCCCGATATCGGGTTCATCGTGCATGGCCCCGGCGAGGAATTGCAGCGCCTGATCGACAAGAAGCGCGGACTGGCCGAGCGGTGCGAACTGCGCCACGCGCCCGAAGTCGTGACCATGGAGGACAAGCCGAGCCAAGTGGTGCGCCACGGCAAGCAGACCTCGATGTGGTCAGCGCTCGAATCCGTGCGCAACGGACAGGCGACCGTCTGCGTCTCGTGTGGCAATACCGGCGCGCTGATGCTGATGTCCGTGATCCGGTTGCGGAAGCTGCCGGGTATCTATCGCCCCGCGATAGCGGTGATGTGGCCCTCGCAGAACCCACAAAAACATAACATAATGCTTGATGGCGGCGCCGATATCCGCGCGGACGCCAAGGACCTGATGCAATATGCACTCATGGGCGCGTCCTACGCACGCAATGGCTTTGGTCTTGCTTGTCCGCGCATCGGACTGCTCAACGTGGGCACCGAAGAACACAAGGGCCGGGCCGAACTCAAGGAAGCGTACGACCTGATCGCGGCGAATGCCAAGCAGTCGGATTTCGAATTCGTAGGCTTTGTCGAGGGTCGCGACCTGCCCGGCACCACCTGCGACGTGATCGTGACCGACGGTTTCACGGGCAATGTTGCTCTCAAGACCGGCGAGGGCACGGCCAAACTTGTGGGCGACCTCCTGAAAGAGGCTTTTGCCTATTCACCGCTGTCGCGGCTGGCCTCCGTGCTCGCCTACACATCTTTGCAACGCCTCAAGAAACGTGTCGATCCCCGACGCGCCAACGGCGGCGTTTTCCTCGGGTTAAACGGGACTGTCGTCAAATCGCATGGCTCTGCCGATGCAACCGGTGTTTCCTCGGCGATCAAACTTGCCTTCGAACTGGCGCAATCGGGGTTCTCAGATAAATTAGCCGCGCGGGTTGCCTCTGCTTCGATGGTCGATCAGGATAGCCCGACCGAGGCTCAAACCGAGGGTGAAGCTGAATGACCCTACGTGCTGTTGTCGAGGGAATCGGCCACTATCTGCCAGAACGCATCGTCCCCAACGCTGAGTTTGAAAAAACGCTGGATACATCGGACGAGTGGATACGCACCCGATCCGGTATCGAGCGGAGACGCTTTGCGGCAGAGGGCCAGAGCACCTCGGACCTGGCGGTCAACGCCGCCCGCGCCGCGCTCGCGCATGCCGGACTGTCGCCGCAGGACATAGACGGCATTGTCGTGGCCACATCGACGCCGGATCTCACATTCCCGTCAGTGGCGACCATGGTGCAAAAAGAGCTCGGCATGGCCCACGGCTTCGGGTTTGACGTTCAGGCGGTTTGCGCCGGGTTCATATACGCGATGACCACGGCCAACGCTCTCATTCTCACAGGTCAGGCACGCCGCCTGCTGATCATAGGGGCCGAGACATTCAGTCGGATCATGGACTGGACGGACCGCTCGACTTGCGTTCTGTTCGGGGATGGCGCGGGTGCTATGATCCTCGGGGCGCAGGACGGCACCGGAGAAACCAGCGACCGGGGCATTCTCTCGAGCGATTTGAACTCCGACGGGCGATATCGCGAGATGCTCTATGTCGATGGCGGCGTATCGACCACAGGGAACGCAGGCAAGTTGCGTATGCAGGGCAATCCGCTGTTCCGTCAGGCGGTGGAAAAACTGACATCGACGGCTGAAACGGCGCTAGAAAAGATCGGTCTGTCAGGGCCGGATGTCGACTGGATCGTACCCCATCAGGCCAATATCCGTATCATTCAGGGGACCGCCAAGAAGATGGGCCTGCCCATGGACCGCGTGATCGTCACCGTCCAGGATCACGGCAACACCTCGGCGGCCTCTATCCCTCTGGCGCTCTCGGTCGGCGTTGAACAGGGCAAGATCAAGCCGGGCGACCTGCTCGTGACCGAAGCGATTGGCGGAGGTCTGGCTTGGGGTTCGGTCGTCCTGCGGTGGTAAAATCTCAGGAATTGCGCAAAAACGCGCGGGTCAGAGCCAGCCGCTAAGTGGTTGACATTGACTCGGAAATCTCTTCGCCGCACAGTACGGCAAAAAAAGCGGGGATGTGATGACCGACAAAACTCTGACAAGAATGGATCTGAGCGAGGCTGTGTTCCGCGAAGTGGGACTTTCCCGCAATGACGCGGCGCAGCTGGTCGAGAGCGTGCTCGACCACATGTCAAACGCACTCGTGCGCGGTGAGCAGGTCAAGATATCCTCTTTCGGCACCTTCTCGGTGCGAAACAAGTCCGCTCGCATCGGGCGCAATCCGAAGACCGGCGAAGAAGTGCCGATCAACCCGCGACGGGTGCTGACCTTTCGGCCCTCGCATCTGATGAAAGACCGTGTCGCCGACGGTAACAAGAGCTGAGGATACCGCCTGACATGGCCAAAGCCGCGGATGCCTTTCGAACCATAAGCGAAGTCGCGGAATGGCTTGAGATCCCGGCCCATGTGCTGCGGTTCTGGGAAAGCAAATTCACACAGATCAAACCGGTCAAGCGCGCCGGCGGGCGGCGATATTACCGTCCAAGCGATATGCTGCTGCTTGGCGGTATCAAAGTGTTGCTGCACGATCAGGGCATGACCATCAAGGGCGCACAAAAGTATTTGCGCGAAAATGGCATTCAGAGCGTCGCGCAACTCTCGCAACCACTCGAAGAGATGAGCGATGGCAAGCTGAGCGACATCGCGCTCGACGTGGACACGGCGCCGGCGCGCGGGGCGGATGTTTTGCATTTTTCAGGTGGCGACGCGTCCCAAGGGCCTTCGACAGCCAAAGCGGATACAGAAACGGCAACACACGCAACGTCCGAACCGGACACAGCTACCGACATACCTACACCTGACACTCCATCGGCTGGGGCTGAGAATGAGGCCGACACAGAGCCCTCAGAGGAAAACCACAACCCTGCACCGATAGTGGATGAGACGAATATCTCAATGCAGAAGGCATCAGAGCCGGATCAGGGGGCGACACCACCACCCGACACATCCGAGGCAGACACGCCCGCGTCAGCCTCTGTCATGCCTGACGATGCCACAGCCCCCCCTGCAACCCCAACGCCAGAGGCAGAGGCCGACCCGGATCAACAGGACCAACTCGACACAGAGACTGGACCGGAGGCCGATACAGCCTCTGAGCCGACGCCTCCTGCGCCCCTTGCACAACCGGATCTGCCGGAGGATCCACCCGATACCATAACTGCCACTCCAGGTGCGCTTGCGGCAATTGCCGCCCTTCCCCGCCCCCTGACATCCGATCTGGTGTCACATCTTGAACCGCTGCTTTCACGCCTCAAGGAGACGCGAGCGAGCAAACCCGACAGCGTTTGATTGCGGTGTGAATAATTGGGAATTACCACTTGCCCCTGCGCTCAAAACCGGTATGAACGGCGCATCGTCGGGCTATGGCGCAGCCTGGTAGCGCGTCCGTCTGGGGGACGGAAGGTCGCAGGTTCGAGTCCTGCTAGCCCGACCAAAACAATGCGACGATCACGCCCGCCCCGGCCCCTCGGGCGCCGCAACCCGGATACCGGGCGCGCGGCACTAAGGGGGCAAAGATGACAGGCGTTCTATCCAGCCAGCAAATCCGCAGAATGATTGCGGAGCAAGAGATCACGGCCTGTGCCCCTGTAACCAGCGAACAGGTGCAGCCAGCCAGCCTTGATCTCAGACTTGGGCAAGTGGCCTATCGCGTCCGCGCCTCCTTTCTGACAGGCTCCGGGCGCAGCGTAGCCGAGCGGCTCGCGGAATTTGAAATGCACCGGATCGACCTTGAACCAGGCGCGGTTCTGGAAAAAGGCTGTGTCTACGTCGTGCCGTTGATGGAATCGCTCGCCCTGCCAGACGAGGTGCAGGCCGTGGCAAATGCCAAGTCTTCGACAGGGCGGCTCGACTTGCTGACGCGGGTCATCACGGATGGTGGTGTCGAATTCGACCGCGTGGCACCGGGTTATCATGGCCCGCTCTACGCGGAAGTCTGCCCGCGCTCCTTTTCCGTGCTCGTTCGTCCCGGCATGCGTCTCAACCAGATCCGTTTTCGTGTCGGGCAGGCGGTGCTCAGCGACGCAGCACTGCGCGCGCTTCACGCCGAGACGCCTCTTGTTGACGGTGACCATGCAGTGATTGACGAAGGTCTAGGCTTCTCCGTCGATCTGCGCCCCTCAAGTGGCACGCTGGTGGGATACCGGGCCAAGCCTCATACGGGCATCATCGACCTTGATCGCACCGGTCACTACGCGCCGCAGCACTATTGGGAAAACGTGCACGCTGACGACGGGCATATCATCCTGGATCCCGGCGCGTTCTACATCCTCGTCAGCCGCGAAGCGGTGCACATTCCCCCGCGATATGCAGCCGAGATGGCCCCCTATGTCGCAATGGTCGGGGAATTCCGGGTGCACTATGCCGGCTTCTTCGATCCCGGCTTCGGGCACGCAGCGGCGGGTGGTGCCGGATCGCGCGGGGTGCTGGAAGTGCGCTGCCACGAAGCTCCGTTCGTGCTGGAGCACGGCCAGATTGTCGGTCGGCTGGTCTATGAGTGCATGGATCAGGTGCCCGACCAAATATATGGCGCGGACATCGCCTCGAACTATCAAGGTCAGGGCCTGAAGCTCTCAAAGCATTTCAAGACCTGACGGGCTGCTCAGAACTTGCCGATCTTGCGCCCGGCACGCATCGACTGCCGCGTGCGTTGCGCGGTCTTGTCGCCATCGGGGGCGTTCTCGGTATCGCGCCCCTTGCGCTTACCCATAGCATCCATGCCGGCGTTGATCCCGCCGCGCAACATGCGCTGCATGACCATTCGGACGACCATGTTTATGACTTGGTTGGCGTTCATTGCGCCTCTCCCTTCGCTGCCTGTGCACATTAGATAACATCAAAACATGCGGATTTCAGGGCAGAGTGATGAATTTCTCGCAGTTTCATGCTCACCGTTCCCAAAATACTCCCGCCGGAGGCGTCCGATGTCTGGCGCGTCCGTACGCGGTCCGGGGTCAATCCTCGAAAAGCTCGTTCTGGCCTGGCGCTTCCTCGCCCTCGTCCGCATCACTCTCGCCGATTTTCGGCATCGTGCCGGGAGGGGGGCGATTTTCAAGCAAGCCCGCCGCGCGCAGTTCCTTGAGCCCCGGGAGATCGCGCGCGCTCTCAAGTCCGAAGTGATCGAGGAATTCCTGTGTCACGACAAATGTCACTGGACGGCCCGGGGTCATCTTGCGTCGGCCAAAACGGATCCATTCCATTTCAAGAAGCTGATCCACCGTGCCCCGGCTCACCGACACACCCCTGATCTCCTCGATCTCGGCACGAGTGACAGGTTGATGATAGGCAATGATAGCGAGCGTCTCGATCGCGGCGCGGCTCAGTTTGCGGGTCTCCACTGTCTCACGGCTCATCAGATAGCCCAGATCCGGCGCGGTACGCATCGCCCAGGCGTCGCCAACGTGCACCAGCCTGACGCCGCGGCCCTCATATCTCTTGCGCAGGTGCACCAGGGCTTCGGCCGGGTCGCAACCATGCGGCATACGCTCGGCCATGTCGCGTGTCGTCAGAGGTTCGACACTGGCGAACAGCATTGCTTCGAGCATGCGTTCCTGCTCCGCGATAGGCGGCGCTTCGAACAGACTTTCTTCTTTAGAGTCAGGCTGTTCCGACACTCTATTCATCCTTTCTGCGCAGCTCTATCGGCGCAAATGTCTCGGATTGACGGATCTCGACCCGGCCCTCCTTCACCAGCTCCAGCGAGGCCGCGAATGTGGATGCCGTGGCCGATCTGCGCCGGGCGGGATCGCTCGTAAATCCATCGGGCAAATAGCTCGATATATCCGTCCAAGTCCCGGCAAAGCCAATCAACCCCCTCAGTCGCTCAAGCGCCTCTTCCATCGTAAAAATTGCATCGCGATCCATGACGAAAGGGCGAAATTCATCGCGTGTGCGCAGCCGGGCATAACCCTGCATGAGATCGAGAAGAGATGCCGTATACTGCACCTTGCGCAAGCGCATCACGTCCTCCGGGATGCCCCGCGCAAAAAAATCACGTCCAAGCCGGTCGCGCCCCATCAGCCGTGCCGCGCAGTCGCGCATGGCCTGCAGCCGCTCCAGCTGAAACGCCAGATGCGCTGCCATCTCCTCGCCCGAGGGGCCCTCCTCTGCCGGATCGGGCGGCAACAGCAGGCGGGATTTCAGAAAGGCGAGCCACGCGGCCATGACAAGGTAATCGGCGGCCAATTCCAGCCGCAGCGTCTTGGCACGTTCGACAAATGCCAGATATTGCCGCGCCAGTTGCAGGACTGAAATCTTTCGCAGATCGACCTTTTGCGTGCGGCTCAGGGTCAGCAAGAGATCGAGCGGCCCCTCGAACCCGTCGACATCGACAATCAGCGCCTCGGCAGCCATCCGTTCGGCGACCTGCATCGGCTGTCCTGTATCCTCGAAGTCGTCCTCAGCCATTCCCGTGCCCGCCCATCAGCGCATCAAGCTGCGCTGAGAGGGCCGGAATGTCAACCGGCGCAGGCGGTTTGCGCCATGTCAGCACCCGCTCCGCACGAATCTGGGCCGCCTCCGTCATTTCGCCTGCCGCCTCAGCCACGGACTGCCGTTCGGACAGCGCCCCGTTGCAATGCAGGATCACATCGCAGCCCGCGTCGAGCGCGCGGCGCGACAGATCTGCCAGCCCCCCCTGCAATGCCTTCATCGAGATGTCATCCGTCATGATCAGCCCATCAAAACCAATATCGCCTCGGATAACCTCTAAAATAGGTGGCGACAGCGTGGCCGGTTCGGGATCAATCGTCGAATAGACCAGATGCGCCGTCATCGCCATTGGCAGATCGTTGAGCTCTTTGAATGGCACGAAATCGGCGTCGTTCAGCATCTCACGCGATGCGGTGACGACTGGCAGATCGTGATGACTGTCTGCCTTTGCCCGGCCATGTCCAGGAATGTGCTTTATCACCGGGAGCACGCCCCCGTCCAAAAGACCATCCGCGACTGCACGGCCTAACCGCGCAACGGTCTGTGGCTCATCTCCAAAGCAGCGATTCCGCAGAAAGGCATGAGTTTCCGGCCCCGCCACATCGACGAGCGGCGCGCAATTGCTGTCAATGCCAAGCGCGTGCAGTTCGGATGCGATGATCCGGTAGCGTAGATACATGGCGTCTGTCGCCCGTGCGCCCGCCTGCCCCGCCTGATCCAGCGGTGCGGGCCAATCGCGCCATTGCGGCGCGCGCAGGCGCTGCACGCGACCGCCCTCCTGATCTATGGTGATCATCGCATTATGACCCGCAGCCTCGCGCATCTCGGCGCAAAGCGCGCGTACCTGGTCGGGCGCATCGATGTTGCGTGCGAACAGGATGAAACCAAAGGGACGCGCATCTCGAAAGAACGCTTTCTCTTCTCGCGTCAGTCGCAACCCTTCAGCGTCCAGGATCGTCGCACCATAGCCCGTCACCGGGTGACCACCGGGATGCAGTCCGCGCCCTCGGCAACGAGAGCAGAGCAGAAACGCCGCGCATCGCCAAGGTCATCAAACCCCATGGCGCGCAGGCGATAAAAGGTTCGCCCCCCACTCTCGGCGCGTTGAATGACACGTTGCTTTCCTTCGATGAAATCACCAAAGCGGTTCAACATCTCATCCCATTCCGACCGCGCGACTTGGGCCGAGTCAAATGCGCCCAATTGTGCCAGCCGCGTTCCAAGGGGGATCGATGCGGCATCCACTTCCTCTGCGGGAACCGAACGCGCCGCTGCCACGGCAGTGGCCACGGCCTCTGGCATGCTTGACAGCGATGCCGGCCTTGGCCGTGGGCGCAGGGACCGTCCAATACCGCCTTCGACCACCTTGACCGCCGCCTCCGCGGCCTCCCCGCCCGACGCATCGTCAGTAACAGTGTCTTCTTCGTCGAGCGCGCTGAGCACCGGCGCGCCAGCCGCGATCTGGTCGGCCAGTGCCAGAACCGACGCTTTGCGTATCTCTTCGGGCTGAGCCGTCGGATCGCGTTCCTCGGCCTCGGCCATTGGCGTGGCTTCGAGTTGGTGCGCCCTCGCATCTGCAGCCTGGCTGGCATCGGGCACGTCATCAAGGGTGAGATCGAGAGGCGGCGGCGCAAGCACGAGCCGATCCGCCGGTGGCGATGCCGTGCCATCTGCGGCCACGGCATTGACCGCAAGCCCCTGATGCTCCGCCGCACGTCCGCCAGGATCACTGGGGGCAATGCGCATCGGCCCCTCGGCCGCGCGCACCACCGGCACACCGGATACGTCGCGCATGACCATCTTGTAGCCCCAAATGCCAACACCCGCGATCAACGCGAGAGACAGGGCCGCCCCGGTGATATTCGTGATTTTTGCGACGACATTCGCTCGTTCACGCCCAGCCTCGGGCTGTGCATACTGCATATCTGCCATGATCCGCCTCTTGCTCTCCGGCGATACATGGCCGCCGGGGATTTGATAAACTGCCTCATCCCCGGCGCATTCGGTGCTTTAACGCATCTCTTCGGCCGGAGTTACGCCAAGAATACCAAGACCTGCGGAAATAACAACGGTTACGGCCCGCGCGAGGGCAATTTTCGCCTGGGACGTGTCCGGGTCGCCATCCTGAAGGAAGCGCAGGGACGGATCGTCATTGCCCCGGTTCCACAAGGCATGCAACTCAGACGCCAGATCGTAGAGGTAAAACGCCACCCGGTGCGGTTCATTCGTGCGGCCCGCGATCTCGACCAGGCGGGGCCACTCGGCGACCTTTTTGGCGACGGACAGTTCCGCCTCATGGGTCAGCCCGGACAGATCGACCCCGGCCAGCGTGGCATCATCCACCGCGATCCCTGCCTCAGTTGCCTTGCGCAAGACAGAATTCACCCGGGCATTGGCGTATTGCACGTAAAACACCGGATTGTCCTTCGATTGCTCCATCACCTTGTCGAAATCGAAATCGAGCGGCGCATCGTTCTTGCGCGTGAGCATGACAAAGCGGGTCACATCGGCGCCCACCTGATCGACCACGTCGCGCAGGGTGACAAACGTGCCCGCGCGCTTCGACATCTTGAACGGCTCGCCGTTCTTGTAGAGCTTGACCAGCTGACACAGCTTGATATCGACCGGCACCCGGCCCTCCGACAGCGCCGAAACGGCGGCTTTCATCCGCTTGACATAGCCGCCATGATCCGCGCCGAAGACGTCGATCAGCAGATCGAACCCCCGGCTGATCTTGTCATAGTGATAGGCGATGTCGGGCGCGAAATAGGTCCAGCCGCCGTCGGATTTCATGATCGGGCGGTCGACATCGTCACCATGCTCGGTCGATTTGAACAGCGTCTGCTCGCGCGGCTCCCAATCCTCGGGCATCTTGCCCTTGGGCGGCTCCAGCACGCCGCGATAGATCAGGTTCTTGCCCCGCAGATCCTCGATCGCCGCCTCGATCAGCCCGGTGCCGTAGAGCGATTTCTCGGAAAAGAACACGTTCATCTCGACCCCGAGCGACTTGAGATCGGCCCGGATGAGGTCCATCATCGCCTCGGTAGAGAAGTCGCGCACCGGCTCCAGCCAGACCTCCTCAGGCTGCCCGACATAGGCGTCGCCGACCTCGTCCTTTAGCGCCTGCCCCACATCGATCAGGTAATCGCCCGGATAGGTGCCATCGGCAAAGGCCACCTCCTGCCCGTGCGCCTCCAGATAGCGCAGGTAGACCGAGCGCGCAAGCACATCGACCTGCGCGCCGCCATCGTTGATGTAATATTCGCGCGTCACCTCGTAGCCGTTGAAATCCAGCAGGCTTGCCAAAGCATCGCCAAAGACCGCACCCCGCGTATGGCCCACATGCAAAGGCCCGGTCGGGTTGGCCGAGACATATTCGACATTGACGCGTTTGCCTTGCCCCATGTCGGAGCGGCCAAAATCCGCCCCCTGCGTGAGCGCGGCACGTGCAATGTCATGCCACAGACCGGGCGCGAGGCGCAGGTTGATAAAGCCGGGACCAGCCACGTCAGCGGTTGCGACACGCGGATCAGCAGCCAGCCGTTTGGCCAGATCCTCAGCAATGTCGCGTGGTTTGAGACCCGCGGGTTTAGCCAGCACCATGGCCGCATTGGTCGCCATGTCGCCATGCGCAGGATCGCGCGGCGGCTCGACCGTGACGTTGCCCATGTCGAGCCCCTCGGGCAGATGGTCCCCGGCCTGCATCGCCGCCAGAGTTTCCAGCACGAGATCGCGGATATCGGTAAAGAGGTTCATCAGAGCTTTCCTTGCTGCGTTGCGGGCCGGTTTACCACTGACAAGCGGGGCGTCAATCACAAGCGGCGCAAACCGTCAGCGTCGATCCCTGCACGCCTCGCGAACCGGGCGCCGCGAACCCAAGAAATAGCGCTGCCGACACGATTGCAGATTGCACGCGTCGCGCGTCGGGTTCTGGCTCGCCTCCAGAAACAATCCGCAGAGTGTTGGTCGCGATCCTGCCCTCGGTCTCATGTTGCATGAACTCGGCCAGATGATCGATCCCAAGACGGCATGCGCGCTCTGCGGCGCCAGCCCCGGAGCCGGGCACGGCGTTGACGATCAGCACGCGCCCGCTTCCGGCCCGCAAACCCGGCAACAGCGCCCACGTCAGGGCCGGTATGGCCGATGTCACCGCACCGAGGCGATCAGGTGCCCGAAGCGGCTGCAAGTGGATCAGCAAGTCAATCGGCGTATTGCCCCAAAGCTGTCCGAGACGCGCGCACCCTGCGGGCTGCATTGGATCGACCGCCAGTGTCTCTATCCGTTCGGGCGAGAGACGGGCAAGCGCATGGCAGCGGCCTGCATCGCGATCAAGCGCCACGATCCGGCCACCCGCCCCCGCCAGACCATCGGCAAGCACAAGACCAGCCGAACATCCCGCAGCGGCGGCAACTATAGTCTTACCGGCAACGTCACCCGCAGCCCCACACATAAAACGCGTCCCCCAAGCGGAAAACCGTTAGCACCGGACCGTTCCGCATTCAACGCGGCGTTTTGCTCAGTTGCCATTTTCCTCGCGCGGCGGCGCGAGTGCCACGATCCGCGCCCCGGCTCCGCCCTTCGGCTCGGCCTGATCGGAAATGAACGCAAGCGCGCCGCTCTCGGTCAACTCCGCCAGAACAATGGCCTCGGAATTGTCCTTGCGCCACGCCTCTAGCCCATAGCTCTCGGTTAACCCCGTGCTGCGCACGCTCCATCCCTTGACCATCTTGCTGGAAATCTGATGATAGCCGTGATCCCCGGCGATGCGCCGACCGCCCAGTGTGGCGGGCAAGGCATGGCGCGCATGCTCTTCCTTGGCGCGACGCAGCTGATAGACATTCTCGCGCCCGAATTCCGGAGCGAGGTCTGTGGCCACTAGCGTGTTATAGGCGTCGTTGTCGCTTAAGGCCAAAACGAGTCCGAAATTCACGATCTCTACGCCGTGTTCGGCAGCCTCCGACAGAATATCTCCGTAAAAGACCGGCAGCCCGGCCTCGCGCGCGGCGCGCAACCGGCTGCGGTTCGGGTCACTGATCAGCACTTGAACATCATACTTCTGCAGCGCCTTACCGAGAGACGCCGCAAATTGAGAGCCGCCAACGATGATCACGCCCGGTGCCCCCTGCCCTGCGAGCCCCAAAAGCCGGCCAAGCGGCCTTAGCGAAAACCCGTGCAGAACCACGGTTGCCGCCACAAGCGCAAAGGCCAGAGGCGTCAAGCGTGCCGCATCTTCGAAGCCAAGCGCGACAAGCCGCTCCCCAAAGAGGCCCGCCACCGCCACGAGCACTACACCGCGCGGCCCGGTCAGCGCGACCAGCAGACGTTCGCGCATCGGCAGCCCCGTGCCGACAAGCGACAGCAGCACGGTCAGAGGGCGCACGAGCAGCACCGTCACCGCCACAAACAATGCCGCGCGCGCATCCAGAAGCGCCAAGGTGTCGAGATCCATCGACGCCGCCAGCAGAATGAACACACCAGAGACCAGCAAGACAGTCGCATGTTCCTTGAACCGGCGTAGTTCGGCATAGCTCGGCAGATGGGCATTGGCCATGTAAACGCCCATCACGGTCACGGTCAGCAACCCGCTTTCATGCAACACCGTATCGGACAGGGCGAATACCCCGAGCAGCACTGCGAAAAGCACAGGCACTTTCATGAATTCGGGCACATGCCCATCACGGAAGGCCCGAACGAGGCCCCAGCCCGCCCCGAAACCGAGGACTATCGCCACCGCGACGCCCCACGCCATCGAGAGCGCGGCCCCGCCCGCCGTCTCGGAGGCAGCCATCACCAGCACGACCTCGAAAGCCAGAACGGCGGCCAGAGCGCCCACCGGATCGTTAACGATCGCCTCCCATTGAAGCAACTGCGCCGGTCGCCGAGCCAGACGTGCCTGCCGCAGGAGTGGCGCGATGACGGTCGGGCCGGTCACGATCATGATGCCGCCGAAAACTGCGGCCACCGCCCATTCCAATCCCGCCGCGTAATGCAGGGCCAAGGTCGAGCCCAGCCAGCCCACCGGCGCGCCGATGAGCACCAGCCGCCAGACCCCTGTCGCCGCCCCGCGCAGGCTGTCGAGATTGAGGGTCAAGCCCCCCTCGAACAGGATGATCGCCACGGCGATGGCCACCATGGGGCCCATCAACGGCCCGATATCGCGCTCCGGATCGAACACTCCGAGGCCCGGCCCGACGGCCAGACCGGCCAGCAACATCAGCACGATTGCGGGCATGCGCAGCCGCCACGCGAGCCATTGCGCACCGACGCCAAGCGCGCCGACCAGTGCAAAGACCATCACCGGCGCCAACCCGCCCGCCTCAGATTCCAGCGCCATCCTAAAACCCCTCGTTCATCCCGGTCTGTGCCAATTCACCCATCAGCCGCGCATGGCTCTGAAGCGCGAAACGGTCAGTCATTCCCGCAATGTAGTCGGCAACCAGCCGCGCCAGCGCCGTCTCGTCGCCGGCCTGCGCCACATCCTTGCGCCATTCATCCGGCAGGTGATGCGGCGCATTCAGATAGTAGGGAAAAAGGTCGCTGACCACGCGATGCACGCGAGCGCGCATTTCGTTAACCTGCGGAGCGCGGTACATCCGGGTATAGAGAAATGCGCGGATTTCCCTGAGTTCAGACCACAGTGCCGGTGAAAAGCGGACCACCGGGCGACCGAGATGGCGCACTTCCGCCGCAGAGGCCGGGCACGCCTCTTGCAATACAAGGTTCGAGCCCTCGATCACGTCGCTCACCATAACGCCGAATACCCGGCGGAGCGCCTCATGCCGCCGTCGCTTGCGGTCAAGGCCCGGATAGCGCGCGTCAACCTCGGCATAACATGCACCCACGATCGGAAGCTCCGCGATCTCTGCATCCGTAAAAAGGCGCGCGCGCAATCCGTCATGCAGATCGTGGTTATTGTAAGCAATATCGTCCGAGAGGGCCGCCACCTGCGCCTCGGCGCTTGCATGCGTGTGCAATTCGAGATCGTGACGCGAATTGTATTCGGCGAGCGCGTAAGGCAACGCCCCGGTCACCGGGCCATTGTGCTTGGCAAGCCCTTCGAGGGTCTCCCACGTTAGATTCAGACCATCGAACTCGGCATAATGCCGTTCCAGCGTGGTCACGATCCGTACGGCCTGCGCATTGTGATCGAACCCGCCATAAGGCTTCATAAGCGCGTCGAGCGTGTCCTCACCCGCATGGCCAAAGGGCGTGTGCCCCAGATCATGCGCGAGGGCCACGGCCTCGGTCAGTTCGGCGTTGAGCCCAAGTGCACCTGCGATCGTTCGCGCCACCTGCGCCACTTCGATGGAATGTGTCAGGCGCGTGCGAAAGTAGTCGCCCTCATGGGCCACGAAGACTTGCGTCTTGTGCTTGAGCCTGCGAAAGGCGCTGGAATGGATGATCCGGTCACGGTCCCGCTGAAAAGGTGAGCGAAACGCGCTTTCCTCTTCCGAGACAAGCCGGCCCCGCACATCCGCGGGATCAGAGGCATACGGGGCCGTCATCGCTGGATATCCTTGTCGCCGATGGTCTTAGACCATATATTGCAGTTGAACAGGAACGTAAAACAGTCCGGAGCTCTTCCATGCAATTGCCGCCCAAAGTGACCCCCCGTGCCTTTGCCCGTCTGGCCGAAATCGGGGCCGGCGATCAGGGTCAGGCCCTGCGCGTAGCCGTCGAGGGCGGCGGCTGCTCGGGGTTTCAATACGATATCCGTCTGGATCAGCCCGCGCAGGATGATCTGATCCTTGAAGGCGAGGGACAAAGAGTCGTGGTTGACAGTGTCTCGCTGCCCTTTCTCGAAGGTGCCACGATCGATTTCAGTGAAGAGCTCATCGGCGCGCGTTTCGTGATCGAAAACCCCAATGCCAGCAGCTCTTGCGGCTGTGGCACGTCCTTTGCGATGTGAGCGCTTGCCAGCCCCGCCCCCCTGCGCGATAGAGGGGTCCACCACGGATAAAGGGGGCGCGTGATGAAGATCGCCACATTCAACATCAACGGCATCAAGGCCCGGATCGAGGCTCTGTCGGCATGGCTCGACGAGGCTGAACCTGATGTCGTTCTGTTGCAGGAAATCAAGTCGGTCGATGCGAATTTCCCCGCAGAGATCTTTGAAGATCGCGGCTATAACGTCGAGACACACGGTCAAAAGAGTTTCAACGGCGTGGCGATCCTGTCCAAGCGTCCGCTGGAAGATGTCACGCGTGGCCTGCCCGGCGATGACGCGGATGAACACGCCCGCTGGATCGAAGCCACGGTCGTGGGTGACAGGCAGGCGGTGCGGCTATGCGGCCTCTACCTGCCGAATGGAAACCCCGCGCCGGGACCGAAATACGACTACAAGCTCGCATGGATGGCGCGATTGCGCGCCCGCGCAGAAGAGTTGCTCGCCACCGAGGAACCCGTTGTCATGGGCGGAGATTACAACATCATCCCGCAGGACGAAGACGCGGCGCGCCCCGACGCGTGGCGCGAGGACGCGCTTGCGCTGCCCGATAGTCGAGCCGCTTTTCGCCGTATCCTGAATCTGGGATACACTGAGGCGCTTCGAGCCCGCGTTCAGGGACCGGGCCATTACACCTTTTGGGACTATCAGGCCGGGGCATGGAACAAAAACAACGGCATCCGCATTGACCATGTGCTGCTGAGCCCGCAAGCCTCCGATCTGCTGACCGATTGCGGCATCGACAAGGAAATTCGCGGCCGCGACAAGCCATCCGATCACGTGCCTCTCTGGGTCGAACTGGACGCATGAGCACCAGTCGCCGCAGGTAGCGGCCTGCGCACAATGGCTCGGTCAGCCAGCCGCCGCAGTGACGTCATGCGCGTATAGCCAATCGAACTGACGCATCATACGCGTTGGTGCGACCACCCCACCAGCGCGCAACGCCGTGTGCGCGGCCCATCGGAGCGGCGGAAAGCTGAGGTGGTATTTCCACGCGTTGCGGCTTGCCGCCTCGACCACCCGGCGCACACGCCCCTCGCGCCGCGCCTGATACTGCGCAAGGCCCTCATCAAGTGTCCCTGCCCCGCTCAGCGCGTCCGCGAGAACCCAACCATCCTCCAGCGCCATGGATGCCCCTTGCGCCATAAAGGGCAGCGTCGGGTGCGCCGCATCACCCAGTATTGCCAGCCCGTCACGTTGCCAAACGGGCGAAACCGGATGTCGAAAGAGCCCCCAGAGATGCACCTCCTCTATGGCCTCAAGCATGCGCCCCACCTCTGAGCCGAAATCAGCGAACGCGGCACGCAACGCCATCGGATCATCGCGCTGGCTCCAGCTTTCTTCGGTCCAGGCCGCACGCTCTTGAACGGCCACAAGGTTGATCAGGCTGCCCCCGCGCAACGGATAGCTGACGACGTGGCGCATCGGCCCCATATGCACATGCGCTTCGGGGCCTCGGTTCCAAAGGTTGGGAATGGTCGCACGCCAGGCAACCTGACGGGTGAAGAATGGCGCCGCCGTTCCGTTGAGCGTGCGGCGGGCAACCGAGTGAAGCCCGTCCGCGCCAATGATCAGATCCGCATCGAGGCTGGAGCCGTTGGCCATACGCACGACGGGGCGCGGGCCGCACTCGATCTCCGATGTCTTCTGCAAGAGCCTGATGCGCACGCCTGCGTCGCGTGCTGCGCTCGCAAGAACCTCGATCAGATCTGCGCGGTGGATGAAATAATAGTCGTCACTGTCGAGAACCCCAAGATCCAGCCGCAGCACCTCGCCACCTCGATAATCACGCAGGCTGACGGCGCGCGCCCGCACCGCTTGCGCCCGCAGGACATCGGCCAACCCGAGCGCCCGCAATACCGCAAAGCCGTTCGGGCTGATCTGAAGCCCTGCGCCCACCTCGGCTATTTCAGGTGCCTGCTCGAAAACAGTGACGTCGGCGCCATGCAAGCTGAGCGCGCGGGCCGCTGCCAGCCCGCCGATCCCCGCGCCAATGACCGCTATGCTCAGTTTATCGAGGTTCATCGCTGTCTCTTGATACGAAACACGCCGGGGTTATGGCCCCGGCGTGTCTAAAGTCACAACCATTGCGGGTATGAAGACCCCCGCCGTGTTGATCACTCGTCGCGATGGACCTTCTCGCGCCGTTCGTGGCGCTCTTGCGCCTCGAGCGTCATCGTGGCGATCGGGCGTGCATCCAGACGCTTGAGACTGATCGGCTCGCCAGTCATCTCGCAATAGCCATATTCGCCTTCATCGATCCGGCGCAGGGCCGCGTCGATTTTCGCGACAAGCTTGCGTTGTCTGTCACGTGTCCGCAGCTCCAATGCGCGGTCGGTTTCCTCGCTGGCCCGGTCGGCCACGTCCGGGATGGCCCGCGTGCCGTCCTGCAAACCTTCGATTGTTTCGCGGCTGCCTTCCAGCAATTCGAGCCGCCAATTCATCAACTTGCGCCGGAAATATTCCAGTTGCCGTTCGTTCATGAACGGCTCATCCTCGGCCGGTTGATAATCTTCGGGCAGAAATACTTCTGCTTTCATCTCGATCCCCTCATCAAGGCCAGTGTCTGGCATAATGAACTCCTCAGACAGTAGATGCGCCTTGAGGCGTGATCTACACGGCGCGCCACGGATTGTCACTAGCCAATAACACGACATTGATGTGAATTGTCGAACGGACTAGTTTAGCAAGGCGATGCGATGGCACCCTGCTCGAAAGGACTGAAAAAAAGATGAAATTCCAAGGCACCGAGGCTTATGTCGCCACTGATGATCTGACCGTGGCCGTCAATGCCGCCGTGACTCTCGAACGTCCTTTGCTGGTCAAGGGAGAGCCCGGCACAGGCAAGACAGAGCTGGCCAGACAGGTGTCGGAGGCGCTCGGCCTGCGCCTTATCGAGTGGAACATCAAATCCACCACAAAGGCGCAACAGGGCCTCTATGAATATGACGCGGTGAGCCGCCTGCGCGACAGTCAATTGGGTGACGCGCGGGTCCATGACGTGACCAATTACATCAGGCGCGGCAAGCTTTGGGAGGCATTTGCCTCTGACGAAAAAGTTGTTTTGCTCATCGATGAAATCGACAAGGCCGATATCGAGTTTCCCAACGACTTGTTGCAAGAGCTCGACCGTATGGAATTTCATGTCTATGAGACCGGCGAGACGGTGCGCGCGCGCCACCGACCGGTGATCATCATTACCTCGAACAATGAAAAAGAGCTGCCCGACGCATTTTTGCGCCGCTGTTTCTTTCACTATATCCGCTTCCCGGATGCCGACACCATGCGCCGCATCGTCGATGTTCATCATCCCGGCATCAAGGATGCGCTGCTCAGCACGGCGCTGACGCAGTTCTTCGAGATCCGAGAACAGCCCGGCCTCAAGAAAAAACCTTCAACGTCCGAGGTGCTGGATTGGCTCAAGCTTATTCTGGCCGAGGATCTGACTCCCGAGGACCTTAGCCGCGACGGGGCGGATGCACTCCCCAAGCTGCATGGTGCGTTGCTCAAAAACGAGCAAGACGTGCACCTTTTCGAAAGACTGGCCTTCATGGCCCGGCGTCAAAGATAAAGATCGAGGAGCAGGGCATTGTTTTCAAACAGTTTACCGGAGTGCGCCCTGCCCCGCGAGAGCCTCAGGACCACGTGCCACACTTTTGCCCCAAACGCTCCTTACCCAGAACAGGATGAAATACAAATCTACCCCCGACCCGGCAAAGGCCGTGGCGCGGACGAGGCACGGTTCTCTTTCAGGACAATCGTGCCTTTGTGTGCCCGCCCCCGTCGGTGTTTGGCCCACCGCCATGTTGGCGGCGGGTTTCTCGGTGACGGAAAACGATACGGGGGTCTGATGCGTCGTGTAATCTTGCCGATCTGCTTGATGTTGGGGGCCTGTGTGCCCGGCAATTACAGCTATAACGAGCCACCCTCGCGGGCTGCTACGCCAACCGAAACGGGCATGCCCCCGATGAAAGCCTTCTCGGCACCGCGCCCTTTGCCACCGCAACGGTCCAATCGAGATATTCAGCGCGATTTCCTCGATCTCAGCTTCCAGCTGGAATCGGGCCGCATGCTGCAATATTTTTCGCGGTTCGAGGGACCGATCACCGTTCGGGTGACAGGCAACCCGCCGATCACCCTTATATCGGACCTCACCCGCCTCTTGCACCGGCTGCGCACCGAAGCCGGGATCGACATCTCGCGCGTGTCCGAAGGGTCGGCCAATATCACCATCGAGGCGGTGAGCCGCGAAGACATCCGGCGGAACCTGCCCAAAGCGGCGTGTTTCGTCGTGCCCAATATCTCGCGCCTGTCGCAATATCGCGCTGCGCGCAGTTCTCGTGCCACCGATTGGAGCCAACTTCGACGTCGCGACAAGATAGCAATCTTCGTGCCCAGCGATACCAGTCCGCAAGAAGTACGCGATTGCCTGCACGAGGAACTCGCACAAGCGCTCGGCCCGCTCAATGACCTTTACCGGTTGGCCGACAGCGTGTTCAACGATGACAATGTCCACGCAGTCCTGACCGGTTTCGACATGTTGGTTCTGCGCGCTTATTACGCGCCCGAATTGCGCGCGGGAATGTCCCGGCGTCAAGTCGAGGCTCGTCTTCCGGGCATCTTGTCCCGCCTCAACCCGGCAGGCGACCAGATCGCGCCGCGCTTCTCCGGCTCGACGCCGCGCGCCTGGATCGAGGCCATTCAGACGGCCCTAGGTCCGGGGGCACGCCCCGTGCAGCGGCGCGCAGCGGCGATCGACGCCCTGCGCATCGCGCAGGCGGTAGGCTGGACCGATCACCGCCGCGCGTTCAGCCATTTCGCCCTCGGGCGGATATCGCAGGCCACCGACCCCGACTTCGCGCAGGATCAGTTTGTTGCCGCCGAGCAATTCTACGAGCGCAATCCCGGCACAGGTCTGCATCGGGCTTATGCCGCCGCGCAGCTTGCCGCCTATGCGATCTCTCAAGGGCGCGGCGAGGACGCGCTGATGCTCCTGCGCCCCCATCTCGGCACCGCCGAGCGGCATGAAAACGCAGCCCTTCTCGCGACCCTGCTCATGCTGCGCGCCGAAGCGCTCGATCTGTCGGGCCGGGTCTCCGAGGCGCGCATGGTCAGGCTGGACAGTCTGGGCTGGGCACGTTACGGCTACGGTGCGGATTGGGCGGTCCGCGCCAAACTGCGCGAAGTGGGCGCGCTCAGCCCGCTCAAGGGACCGAACGGGTAAGGCATGATCGTCATCATCGGGGCAATACTGGGCGCGCTGACCGGTGCGCTGATCGCGCGGCGGCGCAAAGGCAAGTTGGCAGACATTCTGCAATATGCTTTTGTTTATACGCTTATTTTTGCCCTCGCGGGCTTGTTCCTGACCTTGATCATTCACCGCAGTTCGCTCTGATCCGCGATGTTCCTGCCGTTTTTCGAGAACCTTAGAAAAGCTGGCTTGCCGGTCAGTCTGCGCGAGTATCTCACGTTTCTGGAAGCGATGAGCGCGGGTCTCGTGACCTACGACGTCGAGGGGTTTTACTACCTCGCGCGGTCGGCGATGGTGAAGGACGAGCGTCACATCGACCGGTTCGATCAGGCATTCTCGACCAGCTTCTCCGGGCTGGAGGCGCTCACCGCACAGGACGTGCTCGACGCCGTCGATCTGCCGACGGAGTGGTTGGAGAAGCTCGCCGAAAAGCACCTCTCCGCGGAAGAGCGCGCCGAGATCGAGGCGCTTGGCGGGTTCGACAAGCTGATGGAAACACTGCGCGACCGGCTCAAGGAGCAGCAGGGGCGGCATCAGGGCGGCTCCAAGTGGATCGGCACTGCAGGGACCTCACCGTTTGGCGCCTATGGCTACAATCCCGAGGGTGTGCGCATTGGACAAAAAGAAAGCCGGCACCGCCGCGCGGTCAAGGTATGGGACAAGCGCGAGTTCCGCAATCTCGACGACAGTGTCGAACTGGGCACGCGCAACATCAAGGTGGCGCTGAAACGGCTTCGCAAATGGGCGCGTGACGGCGCGGCCGAAGAGCTTGATCTTGATGGCACGATCCGCGCAACGGCAGAGCATGGCTATCTCGACGTCAAGACCCGGCCAGAGCGCCGAAATGCGATCAAGGTGCTGCTTTTTCTCGATGTCGGCGGCTCGATGGACCCGCATATCAAGGTTGTGGAAGAGCTGTTTTCAGCGGCACGCGCCGAATTCAAACATCTCGAATACTACTATTTTCACAACTGCCTCTACGAAGGGGTCTGGCGCGACAACGCCCGGCGTTGGAACGCGCAGACCCCCACCTCCGAGGTACTGCGCACCTATGGCTCTGATTACAAATGTATTTTCGTTGGGGATGCCAGCATGTCCCCCTACGAAATCGTCTATCCGGGCGGCGCCAACGAGCATTGGAACGCCGAGGCCGGCGATGTCTGGCTAGAGCGTGCCCGCGCCCAATGGCCCGATCATCTTTGGATCAATCCGGTCCCCGAAGCCGAGTGGCGCTATACCCAATCCATCGGGATGATCCACGAGATATTTGAGGGACGCATGGTGCCAATGACCCTCGCGGGGCTGGACCGCGGGATGCGCGATCTGGTGCGCTGAGGATTTCTTTGACGGCCGCGTCAGGCTGTCAGACCTGAGAGAGCGCCTTGGCCAGACGCGGCAGGCGTGCCTTTTTCAGAAGGGCGCGCATCTCCCACGTGCCGGTCGAGAGCCGCCGCGCCTTGTCGAGGACTTGGCGCCCCACCTCTTCGACCAGGTCAGGCTGTGCCTGCCAGATACCATGCAGGAACCCGTCCGGATCCGCGCGCCAGACACCTTCTTCGGCGAGAATGTTGCGCGGGAAATCACGGGCGTTAAACGTCAGTATTCCGTCGGTGGACCCGGCGATCGCTGCGGCCAAAACATGGGTATCGGTCGGATCGGGCAACCAGAGCCGGGCCTCGAGCGAGGGCGGATAGATCACGGTCGCCTCGGGCCATTTTGACGCCATAAGCGCCGCCTCGCCTGCCGCCTGGGCCTGTGCATCCGGGCCCAACCTTGCTGCCGCGTGCAGCCATTCGGCAATGATCCGCTCCGACCACATAGGGACGAACACGCCTTTCTCGGCCACGCCAAGGATCATTTCGCGCATCACCGTCGGATAGATGACGCAGGCATCCAGAAGCACCTTCATAGGCGGTAGAACAGCGCCTTGAGATAGCCGGATTCGGCCAGACTGGGATGCAACGGGTGATCCGGCCCGGCAAACCCGGTGTGGATCAGCGCGCCTGCCCGTCCGGCCCGTCCGATCCCACGCGTGCAGGCCGCGCGGAACTTGCCCAGATCGACCGCGTGCGAGCACGAACACAAACCGAGGTAGCCGCCCGTCTCCACCAGCGGTGCCGCGAGCCGCGCCACACGCTCATACGCGCGAAGGCCCTTTTCCATAGCTTGCTTGGAGGGAGCAAAGGCGGGCGGATCGCAGATGACCAGATCAAAACGCGCGCCCTCGGCGGCAAGCCCCTCCATCACGTCGAACGCATCGCCGCGACGGGCCTCGAACCGCGCGCTGGCGCCCATGCGCGCAGCCCCTTCGGCAGCGAGCGCGAG